>CAWEEP010000059.1:0-159736 GCA_963808125.1 Candidatus Dormiibacterota bacterium | reverse complement strand
GATCCTCTATGCGTTCTGAAGGACTACCGGGAACAACGGCTCCGCGTTCGCCTGGCTCGCCGGCAACACGCTCTTCAGCAACCTGGCTGGCGCGTTCGCCATGTTCCTCGGACGGTTCGCCGAGATCATCCCTCGCCATCGCCGGCTCGATGGCCCCCAAGCGAGCCGTGGCGCCGTCGCTGGCACAGTTCCCCACGACGGGCGTCCTGTTCGTCGGACTCCTCCTCGGGGTGATCGTCATCGTGGGCGCGCGCACCTTCTTCCCGCGGCTCGCCCTGGCTCCGGTCGTCGAGGAGCTCCTCAGATGCATGCCGGGAAGGCGTTCTAGCACGAACCCATTCAGTCTCCGTCGCCAGCGTCGCGGGCCGACCGCTCTCCGTTCGGTCGTCGACAGACAGCGCGAGGCTCCCGCGGCAGCCGAGAGCGCTGCCAGCGGGACGAGCGTGAGGATCGGGAGCTGGCAGTACGTCGGCACACCCCGCGCGGCGTCTTCGACCCGGTGCTGCTCCGGTCCGCCCTTGGGCCCGCCGTCCGGAAGCTCGAACTGCGGCGCAGCCGTTCAAGAACCCGGTCATGTTCGTGGTCGAGGTCACGGCGGCCCTCGGTGACCCTCGTGTGCGTCGCGGACGCCACAGGGCTGACCAAGGCGGCCGCGCACGAGATCGACGCTCCACCGGCTTCGAGTGTGCAGATCGCGATCTGGCTCTGGTTCACCGGTTCTTCGCGACGTGGACGCGCTCGCCGAGGCGCGAGGCAAGCACAGGCGGGTCGCTGCGCGGGACCCGCTCCGAGACGACTGCCCACCGCCGCCGCGACGACGGGTCGCCTCGAGGACGTGGCTGGTCCTGGCCCTTCGCGCGGGCGACGTCATCGTCGTCCGCCAGGCCGAGACGATCCGGGGCGACGGCGACGTCATCTAGGGCGTGGCCTACGTGAACGAGGCGGTGATCACCGGCGAATCCGCGCCGGTCCTCAAGGAACCGGGTACCGACATCCGCAGGACGGTTACCGGCGGACGATCCCCAGCGAACACCTGGTCGATCCGGATCACGGCGAACCCGCGAGACGTTCCTCTACCGCATGATCGCGCTCGTCGAGGGTGCGAAACTCCAGCGCACACCCAACGAGATGCGCTCGTCAATCCTCCTCTCGGGCCTACGCTCGTCTTCCTGCCGCGCGACCGCGACGCTCCGACTCGTTTCGGGGTGTACGCTGAATGCGCCCCGCTCGGGATCGTGGCTCGTGGCACTCCTCGCGCTGCCTCGATCCCCACGACGTCGGCGGGCTGCTCTCGACCATCGGCATCGCTGGTACGTGGATCGCGTGGCGCGATTTAACGCTCTCGCGATGAGCGGTCGCGCCGGGAGGCCTCCGGTGCCGTCGACGCCCTGCCTGACCGCGGACAAGACCGGCACCATCACGTTCGGCAACCGCCTTGCGGCACGGATCGTGGCGCTGCCCGGGGACAGACGAGCGCGAGGCTATAGAGGCCGCGCTGCATCTCGTCGCTCCAGGACGAGACGCCCGAGGGGCGCTCGATCGTCGAGCTCGCGCACGCCCGCTTCGCAGGAGGCTGGTCCCCGGGACGGCATACGCGGTTCCGACGATCGCCGAGGTGGTCCCCTTCTCGGCGGAGTCACGCACGAGCGGCGTGATCCTCGATCGACGGCACGACGACTCCCCAAGGGCGCCGTGGACGCCATCCGCGCGGCGCTCGACGGCGAAGCCACCGGCAGAGCTCGCCGGTCACTCAGCGACGAGATCGCCGGCCCGGGCGCCACGCCGCTCGCCATCCGGCGCCATGGCCGCGCCCTCGGCATCATCGAGCTAAGGACGCCGCGAAGCCCGGCCTGCGGGGGAACGGTTCGCCAGCGTGCGCCGGATGGGGATCCTGGACGATCATGGTCACCGGGACAACCCGCTGACCGCAAAGACCATTGCCGCCGAGGCCTGGGTGGGGACTCATCGCGCAGGCGAAGCCCGAGGACAAGATCGACCGGATCCGGGCGGAACAGGCGGAGGGTCACCTGGTGGCGATGACGGGGGACGGCACCACGACCGCTTTGTTTTTTGAACTGGGGATTTTAGGCAGTTATGGCTATTCAGCGAGAATTTGTTGTGCGTTACCGCGCCATCGGGCATGTCCGGTTTCAATTCAGCACGGGCATGTACGCCGTTCCTAGCTTCGGCCTTAACCACTGGCATTGCAGCTATCCCTGGCGTGAAGCGGGTGCGGGTTTATGACCGCCAAGGTAAATTATCGATTCGATTCGATGAGGCATTGTGCAGCTTCAAAGCTTTGGCTGTCGAGCTATCGGTTTTGTTGAACGATTTGGCTGCCAAATATCAAGGTTGAGAAAGCCTTGTCTAAAGTTGGGCTAAAACCTGAAATTGTTGACGAAGGTAGGTCAGCAACTTCTTCAAAAGCCTAAAAGCCAGCCAATGGCTGCACGGCAAATACAACGACGCCAAAGAAACTGTGCAAGCGGTCAAGGTTATCACCAAATTGGGTTTGAAAAGAAAAATGGCTTGATACAGAATCCTGAAAAAGCGGTCATTAATTTTTTGAATGATATTTTGGTGTTGTACTTGATTAAGTTGCATTGGAAACGTGTAGTTAGTTTATGGATTCCCAACCCCTTAAAGTATCGTTATGAATGGTTAACAGCATCCTATCTGTTTCATCTGTGGGTGCGTTCGCGCAATACGGCACGTTAGCTGTCATGCCATCCCTGCTTGCCGTCAGATGTTGTTCTGAAATGATTGGCGGTTGGCGTCCCGATTGTAATAATTTCCAATTTGATCTATTGCTGACTTTGGGTCTACTATGAATACAGAAACTGCCCCCTATAAAAACTTCCAATTGGTGCATCAATTGCCTTCACGATTGAGGATCATGGCACCGTCTTTAAAAACAACGCCGAACGTGCTTATATTTTGGAAATTTTGCTAAAGAAAAGGCCGGAAATTAAGCAGGTGCGTTCGATTTTTGGGATAGGCTCGGTGGCGTATTGGTTTACGCCACAAGCGTTGCCAAAAAATTTATTGAAGATGTTGATACATCTTTTTTGGCAAAATTGCTAAAGCCTACCTCGGCTAAACGCGACATCGGCAAGAAATTATTTGATGAAACTGCCCTACAAATGGTCGAGTTGGGCGTGGGTAAAGGCATGACTTGCGTCTCTTCTGTGCCCTATTGATTGAAATGGTCTTAAAGCGCGATCCACTGGTTAAGCAAGTAGCGTAAACTTTGGTACCGAAACTTTGTCAGCTCGGGTGTTAAACTAAGGACGCCGTGAGTGCCAAAGTGGCAAGTTTGGTATCAAACGAATCGACGGATACCTTATCGCAACGGAAGGCATTGATTGAAACAAAAATCAACCTGCAAAAAGCGCGCAACCGCTTTCTCTGGTCGAGCGTTTTAAGTATGCCAGTGGTCGCGATTGGGATGGCAATGCCACGTGCGCCTTGGTTGCATGGCTTGCAGTTTTTGTTGACTCAACCCGTGTGTTTTGCGGTGGGCAATTTTTTGTTAAAGCTTGGCGTTTGGCAAGGCAACGAGCTGCCAAATGGATCCTTGATTGCGCTGGGCGTAGGTGCCGCTTATGGCATAGCTTGCCTGGTATTATTAAAGGTCGTGGGCATCTGTACTTTGAAGCGGCGGCGGCGATCATTACTTTTGTATTGCTGGGGCGTTATTTGGAGACGTGGCAAAGGCCAAGCAGGCGCTGCAATCCGCAAGCTGGTTGATTTACAGCCGCAGACTGCAACAGTTATTCGTGATGGTGTAGGGTTGTTGTTGGATGTTGACGCAGTGGTGATTGGGACAATAACCGTTAATCTCTTGCCAGGCGAAAGGATTCCCACCGACGGTGTAGTGATTGCAGGTGTTTCGACTGTTGATGAGTCGATGGTCACAGGTGAGAGTCTGCCAGTGGTGAAAGAGGTCAATCATGTGGTGATTGGCGCGTCAACGGCAATGGCGTGTTGCAAGTGAAGGCCACGGCGGTGGGCATGGATACTGTACTCGCGGGTATTGTACAGATGGTAGAACAGGCGCAAGCGACGAAGCTACCGATTCAAAAACAGGTGGATAGAATTTCTTCCGTGTTTGTGCCAGCAGTCGTGGGTGTTTCAGTTTTGACTATGGCCTGTCGGTTGGCTGTATACTTGGCTTGTTTTCATTTGCATTTGGCAGTGCCATTACTGTGCTGTTGATTGCTTGCCCTTGCGCTTTAGGCTTGGCGACACCTGGTGGTGATTATGGTTGGGGCAGGCCAAGCGGCTCATCGGGGCGTTTATATTCGTAATGGAGAGAGCTTGGAAGATCTGTCGAAGCCCTAATGTAGTGGTGTTTGACAAGACGATTACTGAGGGCAAGCCGAAAGTCAGCGATTTTGTGAGATTTTCCACTTTAAGTGAAGTATCAATCATTAGCCTCGCGGCTTCCGCCGAACATGGTTCAGACATTTTTTGGCAAAGCCATTGTCGAATATGCCCGTGAAAAGCAGTTGGAGTTGCAGCCCTGCAATGACTTTAACAGTGTCACTGGCTGTGGGATCGCGGCAGAAGTGAATAGCATAAAAGTGTTATTGGGCAGGAGGGCATGGTTGCAGGAACAAGGCATAACCGTTCAAAAACTGCTAAAAACCGCTGAGCAGTTTTCTTTGCAAGGGAAGACGGCGGTTTTCATGGCCATTAACGGCAAAGAGGCGGCGATATTTGGCATTGCAGACAAAGCCAAGGCCTCTTGCTGCCCAAGCCATTAAGCATTTGCATAAGCTGGGCATTAAAACCCTGATGGTGACGGGCGACACCGAAAATACCGCCCAGTATATTGCGGCTAAGGTTGGTATTGAAACGGGATGCCAATGCCAAGCCGGAGCAAAAATTGGCGATTATTAAGCAATTTCAAACGGAAGGAAAATTTGTGGGCATGATCGGCGATGGCATAAACGATGCGCCCGCACTGGCTGCAGCGGATGTGGGCTTTGCGATTGGGAGTGGAACGGATATTGCAATTGAAGCCGCAGATTTGACGCTGGTGCAGGGTGATATCAGTAAAGTCACGAAACCATCCAGCTCAGCACGGATACGATCCCATCATTAAACAAAATTTATTTTGGGCATTTGGCTATAACACGATAGCGATCCCCGTAGCGGCAATGGGCCTGTTAAATCCCGATGATTGCTTCTGCGGCGATGGCGTTGAGTTCAGTTTCGGTGATACTGAATTCCTTGCGACTTAACCGGATGCGGCAGGATTAGCGTTATGGATCATTCAATGATGGATCACAGCATGATGGGCCATGGCGCGATGGATCACGGCAATATGGCGGGCATGGCGGAAGTGGCCAATGCGGCGGGTGGCTTTGATTATACCTTGGCGTTTATCGCAGGTTTTTTAGGCAGCGGGCATTGTTTGGGGATGTGTGGCGCTTTGGTGTCCGGTTATTTTATGAGTTCTGGTCCGAATCGTTCTTATTGGCCCTATCTGATCTATCAACTGACACGGATTTCAGTGTATACCTGTGTGGGGTTTGCGGCGGCGGCTTTAGGCGTGGTGCTGGTGTCTAGCGGCCTATTTGGTAAATTCCAAAGTTTGTTGCAGATGTTGATTGGAGTCACGGTGATTGTGCTCGCTTTGGGGATTTTGGGCTGGATTCCATGGCAAGGTTCTATTCGCTTGCTGCCGATGAATTTACTCCGCAAAGGCTATGCGAGTTCACGTACCAAAGGGCCGCTTATCGGTGCGATGTGGGCGGGCTTTTTGAATGGCCTGATGCCCTGTCCGCTGACCTTTGCGATGGCGGTCAAAGCGACTTCGGCAGTGAGTATTGCGGAAGGTGGTTTGCTAATGTTGGTTTTTGGTGCAGGCACCTTGCCAATGATGCTATTTGTGAGTGTGGCGTTTGGCAAAATGAGTGCGCATTTTCGCGGCTTAATGCTGAAAGCGGCCGCCTTGATCATGGTTTACATGGGTTCGCAAACTTTTTATCGGGGGTTGAGTTTTTACGACAACGCAAACTTTAAGCAGCATAATTTTTGGCACATGCTCAAGGCACAGCTGGATGGCTGGATTGTGCTGCTGAATGAGTTGATTGTTTATTTTACTGGTTTAATCGCCAATATTCAGGGCATGTAACAGACAGGAATCTTATGCAACAAGTTGACATGGTTGCACTGACCCGTGCCGCCCAGCGTTTGGAAACCATTAACCTTGCCACGCACTTAAGTCAATTGGTTGGCATGCCGATTGAAAAGGCGATGGCGGCGTTTCCGGGACATTGGTCGACCATCGTGGCGCGTATTACTAAAGCGGCGCTTACTCGCGCATTGGATGGCGCATTGCGGACTATGCCACGGAAAAAACGTAAGCCGAGTAATAAAGCGCATAAGTTTCTAGTGGGTTTAAGCGGGGCAGTCGGCGGAAGTTTTGGCATTATGGCGCTGGCTGTGGAACTGCCCATTTCAGCAACGCTGATGTTGCGCTCTATTGCTGAAATCGCACGGCATGAAGGGGAAGATATCAATACTTTGGAAGCAAAGCTGGAGTGTTTGACAGTATTTGCTTTGAGTGGCGGTTCTGCGACCGCCGAAAGTGCGGACACCAGTTATTATGCAGCGCGTTCTTTTTTGTCCAAAGCCGTCTGTGATACCACGCAACATATTGCTAAACGTGGCCTTTCCAAAAAAGGCGCACCTGTACTGGTTAGGTTTATCAGCGTGGTTTCTACACGGTTCAATGTGCCCGTTTCCCAAAAGTTCATGGTGCAGGTGTTGCCGGTGCAGGGGCTTTGGGCGGGGCGGCGGTGAATGTATTGTTTATCGAGCATTTTCAGCAAATGGCCAAAGCGCATTTTACCGTACGCCGTTTGGAGCGGCGTTATGGTAAAGACTTGATTGCGTCCCGTTATGCAGCCATTGTTAAAGCCAATAGCCTTTCCAAGAGTAAAGTTTGGAATACTTTGCAGTGGCTGGATGATGAACACGCAAGTGATGAAGCTACGTCCCCCTTTCCTGCCGCCACTGGCAGTGGCAAAGCCACAGGCACTTTCAGTGAAAAATAATGAGTGAACAACGATTTGTCGAGTTAGAAATTAAGGTCGCCTATCAAGAAGATTTGCTGCAAGCACTGAACATGGTCATCAGCAAGCAACAACGGCAGATTGACCAGTTGGAGGCAACGAGCCGGGTGTTGCTTGAGCGCTTGAAAGGTATGCAAATGCAAATGCCTGAAGAAAATATCGACCAAACCCCTCCGCATTATTAACCAGAATTTAAACAGGGCAATGGGATGTAAAGGCCATTGCCGCGCGGATTTAAACATAAAATTGAATAAATATTGTACTTAGGATTTGCTTTTATCTAAACTATTCAGGTTTACAAGACTTTTTTAAGATAAATAAAATATGTCCGAAGCCAGCGAAGACAAAATAACCCTTGCCGGAAAAGAATATTCCGTTGCCGAGCTACTGAAAGAGCCTGATGATTACATACGTCTGGAGGCGGCGGAGCAGTGTTTTGCGCTGGCGGCACTGGTCAATGACCGTTCGATGTTGGTTAGGAGCACGGTGGCGCGAAAAAAAATCGGCCATGAAGTGTTGGTAAAAGATGTTGATTGGCAAGTTCGGGCAACCGTTGCCAAATATTGTAGTGAAAGTAAGTTTCTGGATATTCTGGCACAGGATAGCCATGAATTCGTCCGTTTTGTGGTGGTAAAGCGTGGGCATGCCTTGGAGCAATTTGTGGAGGACAGGGATGAAGAGATTGCCGCAATTGCCCGTTACAGCTTGGAGAGGCAGCGTATTTGGTCTGAATATGCCAGTTGATGAGGGTGAGGTAAGCCAGAGAGGCTAGGCGGCATCGTCATGGGTTGCAATTTAGGCGCGGTTTTTTTATGAATTTTTGCCACCTGCAGTTTTTAAGCTGTTTTCCATTGAAATATAAAAATTCAGTCCCATTTCCCATTCGATAACCTGTGCTAGGTTTTTTATCTGTGTGTTGTGCAATTATTTAAACAGGCATGTCAATAAATGAGTGATTTTATCCCCGGCCAACGCTGGATTAGTAACACTGAATCAGAACTTGGGTTAGGTCTGGTTTTGGATGTTGAGTTTAACCGTGTCAGTATGTTGTTTTTGGCGTGCGGCGAAAAGCGCCTATATGCAGCAGACAATGCGCCCTTGACCAGGGTTAGGTTTGTCGAAGGGGATGCGATTGAGTCTGCTGAAGGCGAGCAGTTGCTGGTGCAGGATGTGATTGAAGAGTCTGGCCTATTGACTTATTTATGTGTAGATAAGGAAGGCAATACCCTGCAACTCGAAGAAATGGCGCTAAACCATCATATCCAGTTTAATAAACCGTATGATCGTTTATTTGCGGGGCAAGTGGATCCTGATGCGTGGTTTTTGTTACGCTATGAAACGTGGCTGCGGCTGCAACGCCATCAACAAGCCTCTTTCAAGGGGTTGCAAGGTGGCCGCACTTCGTTGCTGGCGCATCAATTATTTATTGCTCACGAGGCTGCGAACCGATTGACACCCAGAATCATGTTGGCAGATGAAGTGGGCTTGGGTAAAACCATTGAGGCTGGCTTGATTTTGCATCATCGTTTGTTGAACAATTTAACCAAACGGGTATTGGTCATTGTACCGGAAAGCTTATTGCATCAATGGTTGGTAGAGATGTTGCGGCGCTTTAACCTGCGCTTTAGTGTGTTCGATGCAGAGCGGTGCATCGAGGTGCAAGATGAAAACCCATTTATGACTGAACAACTCGTGTTGTGCAGCCAAAATTTCTTCGAACGCTATCCGCAATGGCAAGAACAGGCCATCAATGCCCAATGGGATATGGTGGTGGTGGATGAAGCGCATCATCTGCAATGGCATGAACAAACGCCCAGCGTGGGGTATCAATTTGTGGAACAATTGAGTGACCGCTCACCAGGGTTGATTTTATTGACGGCGACGCCGGAACAATTGGGGAAGGAAAGCCATTTTGCACGCTTAAGGTTGCTTGATCCTGACCGTTTTTATAGTTTTAAAGACTTTTTGCAACAAGAGCAACAGTTTGAGCCAGTGGCTGAGGCTGCAAAATCTTTGCTGGCGGGACAAAAACTAGAACGCAAGGCGCAGAATGAATTAAAAAAACTGCTGAAAGACGATAATGTCGATGCCTTATTGGCGCAAATTAACGACCCTGAAAAAGCAGTTGCCGCGCGGGATGCATTGCTGAACATTTTATTGGATCACCACGGCACTGGGCGTATTTTATTCCGAAATTCCCGGCATACCGTGCAAGGTTTTCCGGCCCGCGAGTGCCATGGTTATCCTTTAACGGGCAACGTGAGTGAAGATGTCACCAATGACCCGCGTTTTCTCTGGTTGGTCGATAAATTAAAGCAACTTAAAAAGCAAAAAGTCCTGTTGATTTGTCATCTTGCCGAACAAGCCATTGCTTTGGAACAGGCCATTAAAAATCGCACCAATGTGCCTGCCAGCGTGTTTCATGAAGGCATGAGCATTATTGAGCGGGATCGGGCGGCGGCCTTTTTTGCGGATCACGAAGGTTCGGCCAGGATTTTGATTTGTTCTGAAATTGGGAGTGAAGGGCGCAATTTTCAATTTGTGCAGCATCTGATTTTGTTTGATTTGCCTGAAAACCCTGATTTATTACAACAACGGATTGGACGTTTAGACCGTATTGGGCAGCAACATATCATTCAAATCCATGTGCCGTATTTGCAGAAATCTCCGCAGGAAGTGCTGTTCCGCTGGTATCACGAAGGGATGAATGCGTTCAGGGTCAATTGTTCTGGCGCACAACGTTTGGCGGAAGAGCAAAAAGAGCTGCTTGCCAAAATATTGCACAGCACGGATCAAAAGGCGCTGGATAGCTTTATCCTAAAAACCCAAGCCTTGAGTGCAACCATTGAAGCGCAACTGCATCAGGGACGGGATCAGTTGCTGGAGTTAAATTCTTGTCGCACCGAAATGGCAGGGGCATTAATCCAGCAAATTGAGCAAGATGAGAAAGCGTCCACTTTGTGGCCTTATTTTGAAAGCCTGCTGGATTGCTATGGCGTGGATGTCGAAGTACATTCACCGGACTGTTATATCTTATGTCCCAGTGAACATTTAAGGATTGCACATTTTCCGTTATTGACTGAGGATGGTTTGACCGTCACTGTCAAGCGGGATATTGCATTATTGCGTGAGGACATGCAATTTTTGACGCAAGAACATCCTATGGTTGCTGCGGCCATGGACTTAGTGTTGTCCAGCGATACAGGCAATGCCTCGGTTTCTGCCGTTACACACACAAATTGGCGGAAGGCCAATTTTTATTGGAGTTGTTATTTATTGTGGAATGCAGTGCGCCGGTCGAGTTACAAATTACCGCTTTTTACCCCATACGCCCATACGGGTATTGATAGACCAAAATCTTCGCGATCTGACCGAGACCATCAGCCATGCCAGCTTGCTTAGCACAGGCGATAGTTTTGAAGGCCATCAGGTTAGTGCGTTTTTAAATACCCAACGGCGGCAGATCACAAAAATACTGGAAATGGCGCGGCAAAAGGCTAAATTGGAGATGGAGGCCATCACCCTCCAAGCCAATAAAGTCATGTTGGACGCCTTAGGTGCTGAAATTAAACGCTTGGCGAGGCTAAGGAAGGTGAATGCCAGCATTAAGGAAGATGAAGTCGAGCAGTTAAAAGATGTGGTGCGCTTGTCGTACAGCAATATTCAAGAAGCGCAGATTCGTTTGGATGCTGTGCGTTTTATCGTGACCAGTTGACATTAGGTTTGTCAGTAAGTCCCGCTCACAAGCCCCATGAGGTTATGCAAACCTTGTGGGCCTTTCATGCGATTCATTTCGATACATTACCAACTTTTCAAGCATGATCGCGCACCATCATGGCAACTAAGGTTGTTGCTATGATGGTGTCCTGTGCTTTTTTCTTAGCTTTTTATAACGATTACATTCAAGGATATTATGTCATTTACTCAATTCGGCTTATCCGCCGAAATCTTGCAGGCGATAACCGAACAGGGTTATAAAACCCCAACGCCTATCCAACAACAAGCTATCCCAGTGGTGATGGCGGGACGGGATATATTGGCAGGCGCTCAAACGGGCACTGGCAAAACCGCCAGCTTCACCTTGCCATTGTTGCAATTATTGCTGGATTCCCCATCTGCCCAACGACCGCGCCCCATTCGCGGTTTGGTATTAGTGCCGACGCGTGAATTGGCGCTGCAAGTCTATGAAAGCATTAGGGCATATGGAAAACATTTGTCGTTATTTACAGAAGCCGTCTATGGTGGTGTAAGCATCAATAATCAAATCCGCAACCTTCGCCGGGGGTGTGACATTGTGGTGGCAACGCCGGGACGCTTGCTGGATCATGCCCAGCAAAAAACCATTGATTTATCGCATGTTAAAGTCTTGATACTCGATGAAGCAGATCGCATGTTGGACATGGGGTTTATTCAAGACATACGCAAAGTGATTGCCTTAATCCCCCGTCAGCGCCAAACTTTATTATTTTCTGCGACATTTTCGCCGGAAATAAAAACCTTGGCGAGCCAACTGCTGAACAATCCTGCCCAAGTAGAAGTGGCGCGCAGCAATGCGACTGTTGATGCCATAGCTCAATGCTTGTATCCCATTAAACGCGAATACAAGCGGGAATTGCTGTCTTTTTTGATTGGCAATGGCAATTGGCAGCAAGTTTTAATCTTCGTACGCACGAAACATGGTGCAGATCGTTTGGCTAAGCAATTGGCGCTAGATGGTATCCGCACCGCCGCATTGCATGGTGACAAAACCCAGGGCGCAAGGGTTAAAGCGTTGGAAATGTTCAAGCATGGCAAAGTGACGGCTTTGGTTGCGACCGACATTGCCGCGAGAGGGCTGGATATTGACCAGTTGCCGCACGTGGTCAACTATGACTTACCAGCAGTCCCTGAAGATTACGTACATCGTATAGGGCGGACTGGGCGCGCAGGGGCCAGCGGCGAAGCCATTTCATTGGTGTCATCTGATGAGGCCAAGTTATTGCAAGCCATTGAAAAATTGCTCAAAATATCCATACCACGCATTGCTGATACAGGGTATGAAGCAGAATCCTTATCGATAGGTGATATGCCTAAAAAAACCGTCTTACCAGCGCACAAAGTGAAGCCTAAACCGCAGGAACAGCGGCGAAATAATTATGCACCTGCAGGCCATCGTGATAATGGTCAAGCAGCATCACGCTCAAGAAATGCGTTTAAGCGTTGAATATAATTAGGTTTTCTGCCATGGGTTATAGCAGGCCGAGCAATTTCATAATTGCAATGGACGGACGATAATTGCCCCAATTATCGATGCTACTTTATAATCCACCTAAGTACTTGGCTTACGCTGAAAATCATGGAAACGGAGCGCTAGCGAAGTGATGATTTTTAGTCCGCGGTAGGCGAAGGGAAATGTGCCAATCCGAAGTGCGCGATAGCGCGCGAGGGAGGCAAACATTTTTTCCCGAAGGGCCGTAGAGTCATTGTGGGAGCCTTAACGAAGCAAGTAGCGGAGCGTAGTGCGAAGTTGAGGCGGACGCAGGACGAATCGGGGCTGGATCGATTCGCCGCGCGGCGAATCGATTTTGGTGACATGGAGTCCAAAAATCTTCCATGAGGCGCGCTGTGGCGCGCCTATTTTAAAATAAGTCGAGTAAGTAGCTAGGCCAAAGTTTTCAAGCATTTGCTTCAAGCCAAGAAAGTGGTTAAGCCGTTCGTGGTGAGCCTGTCGAACCATGATCGGCTTAACCGCCCATCCTTCGACAAGCTCAGGACGAACGGTTAAGCCTGCACCGTTCTCCTTGAAAACTTTTGCTTAAATACTTACCTCCTCAAAAAACCAGCCAAAACGGTTTAAATTTCCAACCAAGCACTGTTCATCAGTATTATTGCCCCTAATGAAGCAATTTTTTATTCATTTCATGCTGTTGCTTGTCTCCTTGTTCTTTATTGAACTATACAATCCTGTGCAAAATGCCATCATCATTCCTTATACGGAAGCCATAGCACATGTGACGGCTTGGCTAATACACTTCTTTGACAAGCGGGCCGTTTTTAAAGGCATCGAAATAATCGATTCTACGAGTGGTTTTGCAGTTTCAATTCAAGCAGGTTGTAACGGGGTCGAGGCATCATTGGTCTTGATTGCCGCCATCTTGGCATTCCCTGCGGCTTGGAAAGCGAAACTCATTGGCATTGTGATGGGTTTTTTGTGCGTACAAGTTTTAAATATCCTGCGTATCATCAGCTTGTTTTATCTAGGGCAATGGAACTTGGCGGTGTTTGAATGGGCGCACCTGTATATTTGGCAGGCGTTGATTATGGTCGATGTATTGGTGGTGTTTTTAATCTGGCTAAAATTAAGCAAGCATTATCTCCATTTATGAGTTCGAGCATCTCACTGAGAAAATTTGTTTATAGCATTCTGGTATTCATGCCGTTATGTTTTTTTGCTTGGTTTTACTTGGCAACTATTTGGACATGGCTGGTAGCGACATTAGCCAACATCGCTTTGCATGAGCTGTTTCCAAGCTTAATTGCAGGGGTTGGCAAAGTAGGTTCACAGTTAGAAATTGTCACGAATCTGGGCGATTTGGAGCAATACACGCAACATCAAAAAATGGCTGCCTTGGTGTTCCCCATTAACCCCTTGGCGTATGGATATTGTTTGGCATTGTATGCAGCTTTATTGCTCGCCGCCCAGAATTTTAAGCTTAAAGCATGGCTGATAGGCATGGGTGTGCTAACGGGGTTGATTGTTGTAGGTGTTTGCTGCGAAGCATTAAAAAGCATCGCTTTCGATTTGGCACCCGCAGGCATGGCGTATGCGACCGGCTTTTCCGCTTGGCAACTCAATCTGTTGGGGCTAGGGTATCAGCTCAGTTACTTGGTTTTGCCTTCGGTGGCGCCCATCGTGCTTTGGGCTAACTATAACCAACCCTTCATGCAAGCCTGACCTTAACGGCGAGCAACCTTAAGTTAGAGTAGGCTGGCGAGCATACCTTGCCAACTTTTCAAATACCCAATAAAAAATATTTTATTTTTTAGATGGTCGTCACACAAATTTTCAAGTTGAACTATATTTCGTAGACGTTGATTATTTTGTGTGGGGAATTTTGGGAATGAATTTAATTTTAGGTTTGGTTTTTTTTGGTTTGTCCATTAAGTTATTTAAAGTTCGCTTGTGGGGCGTTACTGAATTTACTTCAACTGCACTAAAAGCTCAATTTACAAGCATTTTCGGAATCCCTTTGGTCTTGTTTATGGTTTTATCGGTCGGCTATGCAGGGACTGCTTCCGCCACTACCACCATCAATGAACAATTTTCCCCAGCGACTATAAATCAAGGTGACAATTCGATTTACACCATCACCATAGCCAATACTTCTTTGGTGCCACTGACCAGTGCTGCTGTAACCGTTATCTTGCCACCTGAAATCACCATCAACTCCCCCACCAATATCGTAGACAGTTGCGGATTCACAGAGAATGCTGCAGTCATCGGCACCTCCGTCATTTCGTTAACCAATGGCACTATACCTGCGGGTACTGGCACTGTGGATGGGAAATGTACTTGGCAAATAAACGTCAGTTCAATTGTGCCAGGGAACCATGTCGCGAACATTCCTGCCCTTCCTGCCAATACCTCCCCCTCCATTACGATTAGTGGATATGCGGCGCGCGAAAACTCTGTTACAGTCAAGAATACAACCCCCGCAAACGCAACACTTCTAGTCAATTCCGTTAATCCTCCGACTGGCAGCAAAAGTTTTTCGCCGTCACCTGCGATAATCGGTGACCCTACCACGTTAACCATAACGCTGACCAACCCCAATACCAACGCCACAATGCCGTTGACCAGTTTTGTCGATCCCCTGCCAACTGGCATGGTGGTGGCGAATCCAGCCAATGCCAGTACAACTTGTAGCGGCACAGGCGCTGTAAATGGTACGCTGACAGCGACCCCTGGCGATGGAAGCATAACATTGACTGGCGGCACAATTGGCGTGGGCAGCAGCTCTGACCTTAACGGCCAATGTCTTGGTCTCCACGATCTCAGTCAATGGACAACCAGTCCTTACGCAGCCTTTTAATAACAATCCGCCCGATGGCGCGATCGGTAATACCCGGGGATTGAGCAGTCTGGCGTTTAGTCAGGTGTTGAATGTCAACTCGCCGATTGGTGTCGCTAAAAGTTTCAATCCAACCTTAATTCCCGCTGGTCAGCCATCGCTGATGACTTTGACGATCAGCAATAATAGCCTGACGAATACCCTTCCCATCACCAATTTTGTTGACGATATGTCAACAATAGGCGTTACCGTGTTGATTAGCGGCACGGGTGTCACCAGTCCGGAAGTGGCTTGTACGGGTACTGGTTTTAATAATGGGACATTAACGGATCAAAACGGTGCTGCGTTGGCCAATGGCAGTACGGGCATAAAGCTGGCTAATGCCATAGCGGGAAAAAATGGTGCTCTGCGTTATCTCTGCTCACGTAACTTCAACCGTGGATGGGGGGCATACCAATAATATTTCCGCCAATGCCGTGACCAATCCCAATAACTACGCTAGCCCTGCCGCAAGCGCAACCTTGACGGCCAATGCACAGTTGAGCGTCACTAAAACTGTTTCAGTGGACAACGTAGCCCCCGGGCAGTGGACAGCGTTTACGATAGCGATCCAGAACTATTCCGGCGGCGCAGTGACGGGCGTCAATTTTACTGATTTATTGCCAGCCAGTGGCGGCAATCAGATGACTTTATATAACCCTGGCACAGGGATATATAGCACTGATACTGGTTGTAGCGGCGGCACTTGGCAAGGGAAAACGCTGCAGGTACTGGAACGGGTGTCCCTGCGGCAACGGACGCGGGAATCAAATGGACGGGAGGCACGATTGCCGCAGGCTCTGGCACAACGGCCGGCTTGTGCACCATTACCATCTACGCCCAATTGCCCGTAACTGCCACAACTGGGTTGAATTTTAACAATAGCATTCCCCTTAATTCTATTTCAGGCTACAACGGGCAAAATAATGTAGTGACAAACACCAACCCCTCTGCTGCCAATGTGGTGTCAATTTCCTCTGGCGCAGTGACTAAAAGCTTTAGCCCTAGCTCCATACCGCAAGGCGGCACGTCAACTTTGACACTCACCGTCTACAATCGCACGGTGAATCCGCTACTGGCGTTAATTTGACGGATAATTTCCCGAGCGGCATCACTTTGGCGGCGAATCCTGCTGCTACCAATAGTTGCGGTGGAACCCTGAAAGCATTTCCTTTGAATAATCAAATTAGTTTAAGTGGCCGGTACCGTCGCTAGCCGACCTGCAGCCAGTCAAGAATCGACCTGTATCATTACTGCAAAAGTGACTGGCACGACATTAAACACTTATGTCAATACGATCAATCCCGGTGACTTCGCAAACGATCAAAATGTCACGTTGCCAGCCAAGGTTACCGCAAACTTGACCATTTCCTCTGGCTTATCGGCGACTAAAACCTTACCCTACCCAAGTAGTTCGGGTGGCAAAGCACGGTGCAACTGACCTTGAGCAACACTTCGACTGGTTTATTGACGAATGTTGCCTTGAATGACAGCGGTTTCAGTACCGGACTGACCGTCGCAAACCCAGCCAACGCCACGACCAATTGTAGCGGGACACCGAATATAGTGGCTAACCCTGGGGCGGCAGGCGCACAGCTTTAGGTGTGTCTCTGGCCTCAGGCGGCAGTTGTGAATTTGCTTTTGATGTCATCACTAAGCGGCACTGGGCCTTGGAGCAATGCCATTCCGGTGGGCAATATCAACAGCGACCAAGGATTGAGCAATACGGCTACGGTGACCGCCAGCTTGTCGAAAATTTCCCCCAATATCAGCTTAAACAAGTCCTTCAATCCCGTGTTGGTGACTGGTGGGGTGCCGTCCGTTTTGGAAATTGATGTGGGTAATTCGTCTGGTGTGGCGGTGACGGGCACCAGCTTTACAGATACCTTTCCTACTGGTATCCAAATTTTCGCGGTGCCTGAATGCCAGTACCACCTGCCCAGGCGGCGTAGTGACTGCAATTCCGGGAGACGGGAGAAGTTAGACCCGAGCGCCACGATACCCAATGGTGGCTGTAAACTTTTGGTGACCACGACCTCGGTCAAATTTTTAGACTTGACCAACACCATCCCTGCGCCATCACGAGTGATCAAGGAATCACCAATACGCAAGGAACCACCGCATCATTGTCAACTTTGCAAGGTCTAGGGTCATGAAAGGCTTTGACCCTTTTATTCGGGCAGGAACTGACCTCGCGCTTAAATATTACGATAGTGAGTATGTTTTTATCCGATGCTTCAGTCCGACGATATTGACGGTTAGCTATACCGATGCCCTGCAAGCAGGTTTAGTGGTTGCGGCAATTCCAAACGCGGTGACTGACTGCCCGAACGGTGCGATTGTCGCTACTGGGGGCACTGGTTTGGTGACGGTGAGTGGAGTGACACTCTAGCCAGGCGCCAGTTGTAAAGTTGCTGTCAATGTAACAGCCACGGCTTTAGGGGTTTACAACAATACCATTCCAGCGCTTGCCGTGACCTCGAATGAAGGCATAAAAAATCAAGCGTCAGCCTTAGCAACGTTGAATGTGGTGAATTCCCCAACCATTGCCAAAAGTTTTGCCGCAGCGACAACGAACGTCAACCAACCTAATGCGTTGACCATTACCATCAACAATAACGCGTCAATACCATTGACCGGTGTTTCTTTAGTTGACACCTTACCCGCTGGATTGTTCATTGCTTCGGCACCGAATGCCAGCACCACTTGCAGCAATGGCACCGTAACTGCCGTCGGCAGTGGCACTGCGTTGGGTTTGAATGGGGCAACCATCGCTGCCAATGCAAGTTGTACTTTCACAGCCAATGTGGTTGGCATTGCGGCAAACACTTATAATAATCAAATCACAGCAAATGCATTGAGCAGTGACCAAGGCTTGACTAATGCCGGCCTGCCAATGCCAGTATGACCGTATTGACCTCATCGGCAGTAAGCAAAGCCTTTAACCCAGTGACAATTGTTAATGGCGGAACATCAGCTTTGACCATTACGCTGGGTAATCCCAATAGCAATTCAATTAGTCTATCATCGGATTTCGTGGATGCCTTGCCTGCGAATTTGTTGGTTGCGAATACGCCGAATAAAGGGGGTACTTGCACGAAAACTTCGGTCACCGCTAATCCCAACGCCAATTCGATCACTTATGCGAAATACGCCAGCATTCCGAGCGGAGGCTGTACGATTCAAGTGGATGTCACCTCATCAACCGATGGCGTGGTGACCAATACCATTGCAGCGGGCCAGTTGCAAACCAGTGTGGGCAACAACCCATTCCCTGCGAGTGCCAGTTTGGCTGTAGGTAGCAGCACCTTGGTGCCTCCGACCGTTTCGAAAGCATTTGCAGCCTCTTCCCTCGCACCCAATGGTGTAACGCAGCTCACCATTAGCCTTGGCAATTTGAATGCCAGCGCATTGACGCTAAATTCCGTGTTTACGGACACTTTACCTAACAATCTATTCGTTGCGACGCCACCGAATATTGGTGGCACTTGTGCCGCTATCCTCACTAATCCCCCTAATCCAGTTACGACTACTGCGGGTAGTGTTAGTTACGCGAATGGTGCGAGCATACCTGCTGGTGGCTGTACGATTACCGTAGATGTGACTACCGGAGTGGCGGGGGGCTATACCAATACCATTCCTGCAGGCGCTTTGAAAGTCATCGGCAATGGCGGCACACTGAGTAACTTGGATCCTGCAACGGCAGGTCTGGTGGTTAGCGGGTTGCAACCACCGAACGTGCAAAAATCTTATGCGTTGAATACCATTAATCCGGGTGGCAGCACGACCTTGACGATCAGTTTAAGTAACCCTAATCCGACGGCTTTGACGTTAAGCAATGCCCTGATAGATACGTTGCCCACAAATGTGACTGTTGCGGCTAATCCAAACATTGGCGGTACTTGTAATACTGATTTAATCGCCACGACTGCCGGAACGATTACTTATGTGGGCACTAATGCGATTCCTGCTACGATTCCATCTGGAGGTTGTACGATTAAGGTCGATGTAACCTCTACTACACCTAACAGTTACACCAATACAATTAAAGCAGGTGATTTACAAGTGAACGGCGGGTTATCCAATGGCGCTGATGCCAATGCAGTCTTGTTTGTCAATCCGCTACAGCCACCGTCGATTGTTAAGTCCTTTGCGCCCACAACGGTCAGCGCAGGGGCGGTTTCGACCCTAAGCATTTCGATGTCCAATCCCAATGCGGCAGCCGCAACGTTAACCGCAGATATGGTCGATACACTACCGACCAATATGGTTGTGGCGACTCCCTTGCATATTCAAGCCACTACAGGATGTGATGTAAGCAAGGTAATTGCCAGTCCGGGCGGTACTTCAGTGACTTACCACAGTGGCACTATTAATAACCCTACCACTATTCCTGCCAACGGTGGCTGTGTGATAGCGGTCGATGTTTTATCCAATACAAGTGGAACATATACGAATTCGATTGACATAAACAGCCTGCAAACATCCGTAGGCAATAATGCGGTTGCTACTTCGGCTACATTGACGGTTTTTGTCAATGTTAGCGGCAATGTGTTCGATGACATCAACGGATTGGCGGATACTTTTGTCAATGGCACATCTGTTGATGGGGACGCCTTCCCCTTTACCACGTTAACCGCTTACTTGGTGGGTAACACTGGCAACATCATTGCTAGCAGCGACATATCGGCCGCAGGCGCATATAATTTTACCAACGTAACACCGGGGACGGGTTACACGGTGGTATTGAGCAATCAACAAGGTGTAACAGATGCAGCGTCAAACCTATCCACTGCATTGCCGCCAAGTTGGCAGAATACCGGTGAAGTCATCGGTGACACCACCACGCCGAATACAGAAACAGGCACGAACATTGCCAATGGCATATCTCCGCCATTTGCAGTCGCCACCGTGAATGTCATCAATGTAGACTTTGGCATTCGGCAAAACGCCAACATGAGCAGCATCACTGTTTGTTTACCAACCACCCCGACGGGCGGACAAACCACCCTCTGTACGGCCACCTGCACCAACAATGGCCCAGGCACTGCTGCGGCTGCGACCTGCAGTATACTTAATGCCACTAGCTTGCCGGGCAGCCCAGTTCCAACGTGCAGTTCGAGTGGTGCACTTGCTTCCGGTGGAACACTTACATGCACAGTGAGCTTCACCGCCCCCAACAGCGGCACAGTCACAGTCTTCGGTGGCACAACTGCCAGTAACGACAGCAATGGCGGTACCAACCGATTGGCCGGTGACAACCCCAGTAGCGCTAGTTTCACGATTGGTTCGGTGAGCCTTAGCGGCACTGTCTTCAGTGACTTGAATAATAACCAATTGCAAAACGGCAGTGAAGTCGGCACGAATGCCGGTAGTGCCACGCTTACAGTTTACGCCGTCAGCGGCGGTAATGTGGTTGCCTCTGTTGTCGTGCCTAGCAATGGTATATGGGCTTTGGGTGGCCTTGCTGCCAACCAAAACTACACGCTCATCCTCAGCAATACTGGCGGGATTGCCAAAGGTCAGCCAGCACCAACAGCCAGCAGCTTGCCTGCCACTTGGCTCACCACCGGGGAGAATTATTCCGGCACAGTAGATGGCAATGCCAATGGTCAGATGAGTGCCACTACGCCAGTTCTCCGAGGTGTGCGCCACCAGGGCGGCGTCATCGCTGCAGGTGACCACCTGGTCGCTCGCGGAGCACGACCAGCCGTCTCCGGAGAAGCTCTCATAGGTCTCGCCCGACGGCAGCGTGTCGGTGACGACGATCGTTCCCAAAGCGTCGGAGGGCCCGGCGTTGCTGACGTTGATGAAGTACTCTCCGTTCGCCCCGGCGGTGAAGGGGCCGTTGTCGATCTTGGAGATGCTGAGGTCGGCGCTGGTGGTCGACGTGTCCGTCACCGTGCTGGTCTCGTCGGCCGGGTCCTGGTCGGTTGTCGACGTGGTCACCGTCGCCGTGTTGCTGAACGAGGTCGGCTGAACGTCGCTCGCCAGACCCACGGTGAGGGTGATGACAACCGCCGGCGCCCCCGCCACGATGGGCTGGGAATCGGAGCATGTCACCGTTCCAGACGGGTCATTGCAGGTCCAGTTCGTCCCGACGGCACTCACGTAGCTCTCGCCGCTGGGCAGGGTGTCGGAGAGGTGGACGCCCGCAGCGTCCGAGGGGCCGCCATCGCTCACCGCCAGAGAATAGGTTGCGTCCTGGCCGGCGACGAGGGGACCGATCAGGGTCTTAGCCACGCGCAGGTCGGCCGACTGGGTCGTCCCGGCGTTGTCGGTGCTGCTGTTGTTGGAGGTGACCAGATCGCTGGTGGCGGAACTGACGGTGGCCATGTTGGTCAGGGACGACGCTGTCACGCCGGAAGCGATGTCGACGGTCATGGAGAAGGACGTCGTGTCCCCCACGTCGAGGTCCGACAGGTCGGTGCAGGTCACCGTCCCCGAGGACGCCGTGCAGGTCCAGCCGGTGTCACCCCCGCCACCGCTGGAGAATGTCTCGCCACTGGGCAGGGTGTCGACAACCTGCAGCGGTCCGGCGGCATCCGACGGGCCATCGGCATTCGTGACGGTGAAGTCGTATATCCCGGGTTCACCCGCCACGAACGAGCCCGAGTGCACCTTGCTCAGAGCGAGATCCGCCGATGTGACGGTCGTCGTCGGGTCGTTCGCCGTGTTGTTGGTGAGGTGCGGGTCTGTGGTCCCCGATGTCACCGAAGCCGAGTTCGTGAGCGTCCCGGGAGCCTGGGAGGCGGCCACGTTGACGATGACCGTGATGGGCTGGGCATATATCCCGCTGGGGAGAACGGAGGCGGACGGGGTCGTGCAGGTGAAGACCCCGCCCGATTCCGGGCCGCACGTCCATCCCGTCCCCGTGGTCGAGAACAGCGTCTCGCCGGCCGGCATGGTGTCGGTCACCGTTAGGGGCCCGGCAGCATCCGACGGGCCGAGGTTCTCGACACTGACGGTGTAGGTCCCCTGGCTGCCGGCGGTGAAATCGCCGCTGTGCGACTTCGTGATCGCCAGGTCCGCGTCGGTGTCGATGGTGGTGGGGTCGCTCGCGGAGTTGTTGGTGGGGATGTCGTCGTATGTCGGCGAGGTCACCGAGGCGGTATTGGTGACGATCGTCCCGTCAGGAGTGCTCGACGGTGTCGTCACCACGACGGTGATGGGAGGGGCGCTTGCCCCGCTGGCAAGGTCAGTGGACGAAGTGCACGTGATCGTCAGCGGCGTCCCAATCTCCGCGCAGGTCCATCCGGACCCGCTGGCCGACCCGAACTCCTCGGGCGACACCATGGTGTCCGTCACCGTGATCGGCGCCGTGGCCGGCGTCGTGATCGGCGCCGTGACCTTCGAGGGTCCGTTATTGGTGACCGTCAGCGTGTAGGTCCCGTCCGCGCCGGCAATGAAGTCGCCGGCGTGGCTCTTGGTGATCTGCAGGTCGGCACGGCCGATGTAGGCGTCGACGGTCGAGGTGTTGCTCACGTAGTCGCCGGACCCGTTGCCGGTCGCCCCGGTCTTGTCCGTCGCCGAGGCCGAGGCCGAGTTGGGGTACGGGTACGTCGGTCCGGTCGTGGCGGGCGTCTCCAGCGCCATGGGCGGGGTCGCGGAGTAGATGACGGTGAGCGACTGCCCCGGCTGCAGCGTCCCCAGCCCCGTCCAGCTCAGGATGTCACCGCCCGCCTCGGGGGTGATCGTGGGGTCGGCGGTCGATGGTGGCCCCGAGGGGAAGGTGATCGTCGTGCTGCTCGGGTCATACGACCAGTCGGCGGGGAGTGTGTCGGTCACGGCCACCGTGTAGGCGACCGCCACGCTGGCGTTGTTCTTGACGACGATCTGCCAGGGGAACGCGTCATTGGCGAAGGCGGCGCTGCCGTCGGGCATGCTCTTTGTGGTCACCAGGGTCGGGAACTCCGCGGTCAGCGTGGCAATGGCCGACGCGGAGCCGTACGGCCTCGTGCCGGGCCCCCCGCCGTCGACCCCCTGCCACGAACTCAGCGTCGCCGTGTTGAGGAATGTCTGCCCGGTGGTCAAATTCCCGGGCAGGTCTGGATTCACCTCGTAGGTGATGATCTCGGCCGGACCCGGGTCGAGCTCGGCGATGCTCCAGGTGATGATGCCGCCGGACTTGGAGGCACTCACTCCAGTCCCCGGTCCCGAGGTGGCCACAGTTCCCGCAACGTAGAAGAGGTGGGCGGGGATCGTGTCCGTCCCGCTCAGGTTGAAGGCGCTGCTCACCCCGGCCAGGTTGTGATTGGTGACGGTGATGGTGAAGGTGCTGGTCCCACCCGGCTGGATCTTGGTCGGGTTCACGGACTTGGCGATGGTGACGTCCGGCTCCACCACCAGGGTCTTGAGCGGCGTGTTGGCCGCCGTGGTCACGGTACCGGTGGAGGAATGGTCAGTCAGCGTGGCGGTGTTGGTGACGTCGTCGTTGCGCGCGTTGCCGACGACGTTCGCCACCAGGATGCTGAAGGCGACGGACACGGTCTCGTCGCTGGAGGTCAGGTTCGCGTACGGCGTGGGGAAGGTCAGGCTGACGGTGTTGGTCCCCAATGTGTGGGCGTACGTGAAGCCCTCCGCCGAGGATCCCTCGTCAAACGTGGTGAGGTCGGGCAGCGTCACGACACCACTCCCGGCGACATACGTCTGCTGCGTGCCGAGGGGGTCGGCCAGCGACGCCGTGTAGAAGGTGGTGTTGTGGGGCACCGTCACGTCGACGGTGTAAGCGATCGTCTCCCCGATGGTGGCGTCGGCATTGGTGTTCCCGGGCGTTGTGATCGAGCTCAGCTCGGTCTTCGTCACCGTGGCCCCGGCGGTGATGACGTCGGCGCTGTCATTCGCGGGCGACGTGTTCTGTTCGCCCGAGGTCACGGTCGGATCGATGTTGATCTGCGGGTAGTAGAGGTTGTCGGGCTGCCCCGAGGCGTTGTGCAACCCCACGAAGCTGCGCACTCCGGCGGCATTGGCGAAGGTCTCTCCGGCGCCCGCGTCGGGGCGGATCTCCATGGTGAAGGTGAGCTGCGCGGTGGCATTCGGAGCGAGATCGGGCACGGCCGACGGTGGCCACTCGACGATCCCCGACGCGCAGCTCCCCGACGGTGGGTCGATGGCGCTCACCTCGGTGCAGTTCTCCTGTGCCGGGAGGACGTCCCACACCTCGACGTCATGGGCATCGACGATGCCCGTGTCCTCGACCGTCAAGGTGTAGCCGATGCTGTCGGCACCCCTCACCGTGTCATTCTTCGGCTGGGGGGCGGTCAGGGTGTTGATCGTCGACACGGCCTTGGTGAGCGTGACGATGGGCGCCGCCAGCTGGTAGGTCACCAGGTCGCGGGCGGTGAACGTCGTGCCTTGGGTGTTGGAGGTGACCAGCTTGGCCAGGTCCTGGGTCAGATTGAATGTGTTGCCGACAGTGGGGTCGGCGCTGGCGATGACGGAGAACTGCGCCTCGAACAGGGTCTCCGGGTCCTCGTAAAGGTTGCCGTCAGAGGAGGGCAGCGGGCTGCCCATCGTCCAGGTGAGCTCCGCCGACGACGTCTGAGTGAAGACGACGTTGCTGGCCGTGCTGTTTCCGGTCAGCGTCGCCGATCCGGACTCGTAGGTGGTGTTGGGCGGGATGAAGTCGGTGACCGTCGGGTTCTTGAAGTCGGTGCCTGGCGGATAGCTGGCATCGACCTGGAAGCAGACGCGATCGCCCTTCTGGTAGGTGGGCGGGTAGCCGGATGACCCGGCGTCCAGGTAGGTCGCCGTGGAGCAGTCCAGGGGATCGCCGGCTGGGACGTTCTGCGACACGTACACGGTGAGGGTGGGTCCGGCCGCCGCCTGCGACGCGGTGGCGGTGGCGGTGACGCCGTCCACTGTGAGCGGCCCGTCGTGGGAGATGGGCGCCCCCGCCCCCGTGCAGTTGGGATCCCCCTCGCCGCAGCGCACGGACAGGTTGCCCACGACGGTCTCGGTGTTGGTCAGAGTGTCGTTGCCGACGGTCGGTGTGGTGTCCACGTCGTGGTCCTGGTAGGAGATGCGGTCGGCGGCGGGGAAGGTGATCGTGTCCGTCGTCGACGGCGCCATGTGCCCGAGGGCCCAGACCAGGGTGAAGGTGCCGTCGGTGTTCTCCACCACGGAGTTGTAGGCGGGGTCCGGCTCGGCGCCCGTCGTGTCGCACTCGGGGGCGCCGTGGGCGTCGTAGTTGCTCTCACCCAGCGGGCACAGCCCACTGGGCAGCGTGTCGGTCACCGTGGTCAAGTCCGAGTAGCGGTACTCGGAAGTGCTCACCGCGATCGTGTAGGTGACATCCTGACCCTGCGAGAAGGCGCCGTCTGAGACCGTCTTGCTGGTGACGAGGTCGCGGGCGACGATGTCATCGTAGCCCGTGGCCTCGACCGGGTTGCTGCCGCTGCCGAGCGTCCCCTGGTAGGCGCCGGTGGCGGTGGCGTAGGCGGTGAGGTCCTCGCCGTTGGTCGTCTCCGGCCCGCTGTTGTTGTCGAGATTGGCGGCCTGGCCGAGGCTTGCCGCGGTCGGCGCCGACCCCGACGACCACGTCAGGGTGTTCTCGCGGATGGGGATGGCGGCGACGAACTCGATGATCTCAGTCGCCGAGGGCTCCAGGCTGGTCACGTTGCTCCAGTCCACATGGGTGTAGACGGCCGTTGGCAGCGGTCCGGAGCCATCCGGGTCGGTGCTGACGGTGACCACCGTCGTCGGCGTCAGGCAGTGGGCAGGCGATGAGATCTGATGGGAGATCAGCGGGCTGCCAGGGTACTCGTCCCGGCTGCCAGGGTTGGTGGGGGCGTCCGAGGTATTGTCGGTCTGCCCGCAGAGCAGGTACTCGATCCCCGCCGGAAGCCAGTCGTCCACCGTGATGTTGTTGGTGGCGTGAACCGCGTTGTTCGTCACCGTGATGGTGGAGACGAACTGGTGGTCGTGGATACCCCGGAGCTGGTCGCCCGCGGGCGTCTGGGTAATGGCGAGCGGCGACAGTGTGGTGGTGGCGCTGCTCGCCGCCCAGCCCGTGTCATTGCTCGCCGTCCCACTGGCGCTGAACTGGGGCACCTCCCGCGGGTCCGTGTTGACGTAGGCGGAGGCGCTGTCCGTGTAGCTCTCGTTGGGCAGGAAGTTCGGCGTGGGAGCGGCGTCGGTCGCCGCCTCGAGCGTGAAACCGAGCTGGTTGCTGGAGCCGGCGGAGAGGTCGGAGACGTTGCTCCAGATCAGCGTCGTCTGGTGGGTGCCCGGCTCGTTGCTCAACACCAGCGGATCAACCACGGACGACGGGGTCGTGGACCCCGGCACGTAGCTGACCCCGGGGGGGAGGACGTCCTCGTAGCTGAGGTTGTACCCCCAACTTCCACCGCTCGGATTCGTGGCGGTCAGGGAGACGGAGGCGGTCGTGCCATAGAGCACGGTCTGGGACGCGCTCTCCGCCAGTCCAATGTCCGGGGCGCCCGACGCCTCGACACGCAGCGGGGCGTGCACCGAGGCGACGAGCGGCGCGACGGCGAGGCTCAGGCTGAAGACGCTCAGGAGAACGCGCCGGCCGCGCCGGCGGGAGGGCGTCGGAAGGCTCACGGGGATGTCAGGCACGGGAGTTCACGCTACGGTGGAAAGCGGCTCGCCGTTGATCTGACCGCGTCACGAACCGATGACTTCCCGGCAACCGTCCAAGGCCGAGACCCCCCGCCACTGCGCGGCTCAGTTCGGGGAGTGCGGCGCCGCCAGGGGGGCGACCTTGGGGACGGGGACGTTGAGACGCTGGCCGCCGGCGGCGGGCGCGGAGGCCCGAACCGGCGTGCGCTCCGGCAGGCGGCGGACCCGCTGCAGCATGAGCGAGATGCTCTCGGCGTCGATCGGCCTGGCGAAGAAGAAACCCTGACAGAGGTTCACGTCGAGCGCCTGAAGCACATCCGCCTGCTCCACCGTCTCCACACCTTCGGCAACCGTGGAGATGGCCAGCGAGCGGCTCAGCTGGGCGACCGTGCGCATCAGCTCCTGGCTCTTGGCGGACTCGGTGATGTTGTCGGTGAAGCTCTTGTCCAGCTTGAGGAAGTCGACGGGGAAGTTCTGCAGCTGGCCGAGTGACGAGTACCCGGTGCCGAAGTCGTCGATGGCGATGCGTACGCCGATCTGCTTGAGCAAGGCGATCTGCCGCAGTGCCGCGCTGATGTCGGCCATCATCTGCAACTCGACGATCTCCAGCACCAGGCAGTGCGGATCGAGACCCAACTCGGCGAGGGCGGCGACGACGTCGTTCTCCAGCTGCGTGCCGAAGAGCTGTCGCGCCGAAACGTTGACGCTGAGCAGGAAATCCTGGAAACGGCTGTTGGTCGTCCGCCAGCGCTGCGCCTGGGTACAGGCCTCGCGCAGCACCCACGCGCCGAGCGGGATGATCAGCCCGGTGGCCTCGGCGACCGGGATGAAGTCGAGGGGCGGCACCAGTCCGCGGTCGGGGTGACGCCAGCGGACCAGTGCCTCGACGCCGAGGATCCGGCCGTTCGCCGAATCGACCATCGGCTGGTAGTGGAGGACGAACTGGTTCTGGTCCAGCGCGGTGCGCAGCTCCCGCTCGAAGGTGAGGCGCTCCATCTCGCTGGAATGCAACTGCGGGCAGTAGACGACGTAGCGCCGCTTCCCCGCCTGCTTGGCGGAAAGGAGCGCGACGTCGGCGTTGCGAAGGAGCTCGCCGGCGCGCGGTTCGGTTCCCGCCATGGCCACACCCATGCTGGCCCCGACGGTGCAGTTGTGGAGCGCCGCAGCGTGCGGTCGCTGCACGGCGTCGACGATGCGCCGGGCGATGGTCTCCGCGTTGGCGACACCACCCACCCGCGGCAGGAGCACCGCGAACTCGTCGCCGCTCAACCGGCACACCATGTCGGTGGTCCGGACGCACGCCTGGATGCGGCGGGCCGTGCCCTGGAGAACGGCGTCTCCGATGCCGTAGCCGAGGCTGTCGTTGACGGAGCGGAGGTTGTCCACGTCGATGAGCATCAGCGCCAGGTCGGCGCCCGGCTTGCAGTGCCGGTCCAGTTCGCGTTCGAAGGCAGTGCGGTTGGCCACGCCCGTCAGCGCGTCCATGTTCCCCAGGCCCTCCATCTCGCCCCGGTGCCGCGCCAGCTCGGCGTGGAGGCGCTGGAGGTGGAGGGTTGCCGCGGCGAGCCCGAGCGCAAGGCCGACGATGCCGGCGACGGCTCCCGCGTTGGCGGCGCCCCTCAGCCCAAGGACGACGCAGAAGACCCCAAGCCCGACGGCGGCGGTGGCCAGGGCCCCGACGCCGAACGCCGGCGTCGCCAGGTACCGGAAGATAGGTTTGACGGGAACGGTGGGCTTAGGCATCTGAAGGGAGCATAGGAAGCGCCTGCTCCTCCCGCCGTGACGGTCTCACGTCTCCCTTGTGACAGAGTGCCAGCGGTCGCGGCGACTGTTCGATCCCCCCCCAGGAGATCCGATGGGGACGTGAGCGCGGCGTCTCTTGCGCCACGGGCCGACAACGCGCGGCCGGTCCGCACCCGGGCACCCGACCCCTCGGACCCGACCGCGTGGCCCGGCGGGGCACCGCGCTCGCGGGCGCCCGGTCGTTCTCTTGGAAGCTCAGTCCTCGGCGGCGGCGAAGGCCAGGCAGGCGTTGTGCCCGCCGAATCCGAAGCTGGTGCTGATGGCGAGATCGACCCGGGCGGCCCGGCCGGCGTTGGCGACGTAGTCGAGGTTGCACTCCGGGTCAGGGTCGTCCAGGTTGATGGTGGGCGGAACGTACTGGTCGCGGACGGCCAGGATGGAGAAGATCGCCTCCACCCCGCCGGCGGCACCCAGGAGGTGCCCCGTCATCGACTTCGTCGAGCTCATCGGCACGGTGCGGGCCCGCTCGCCGAGCGCCATCTTGATGGCACGGGTCTCGGCCGCATCGTTCAGTTGGGTGGACGTCCCGTGGGCGTTGATGTAATCGACCTCGTCGGGGGTGCGGCGCGCCCGGGCCAACGCCCGCTGCACGCTGCGGCAGGCGCCCCGGCCATCGGGATCCGGCTGGACGATGTCCACGGCATCATCGGTCGCGCCGTAGCCGACGACCTCGGCGTAGATGTGGGTGCCGCGGCGGCGCGCGTGCTCCTCCTCCTCGAGCACGAGGATCCCGGCACCCTCGCCCATGACGAAGCCGTCGCGCCCCTTGTCGAAGGGACGAGAGGCCCGCTGCGGCTCGGCGTTGCGCGTCGAGAGTGCGCCCATGGCGTTGAAGGTCGCGATGCCGATGCGGCAGATCGCCGCCTCGGTGCCGCCCGTGATCACGGCTGTGGCGTCGCCCCGCCGGATCCATTCCGACGCCTCACCGATGGCGTTTCCAGCCGAGGCACACGCGGAGACGGCGGCGAAGTTGGGGCCCCGGGCGGCGAACTCGATGGCAACCCTGCCGGCCGCCATGTCGGGGATCATCGCCGGGATGGTGAAGGGGGACACCCGCCGCGGTCCCATCTCGTTGAGACGGAGGACGGCGTTCTCCAGCCACTCCAGGCCGCCGATCCCCGAGGCCACGAGCACGCCGACGTCATCGGAGATGGCGCGGATGTCGAGGCCGGAGTCGGTGACGGCCTCGCGCGCCGCGGCGAGTGCCAGGGCGACGCAGCGCGAGGTGCGGCGCGCTTCCTTGAGACCAAGGTGGTCCGCCGGGTCGAAGTCCTTCACCTGGCCGGCGATCTGGGTGGCGAAGTCTGAGACGTCGCACAGGGAGATGGGGACGATGCCGGACCGGCCGTTCCGGCATGCCTCCCAGCTGGAGGCGACATCGTTGCCGATCGGGGTGATCGCACCCAGCCCGGTGACGACGACGCGGACCCGCCCGCCGGCGTCGCGGCTCACGGCTCGTTCTCGCCGGGGGCCGGGCGAACCGGCGCTCCCTGGCTGTGGAACCCGCCGTCGACGTGGATCATCTCCCCGGTGATCGCCCGGGCGAGATCGCTGAGGAGGAAGACGGTGGTGTCGGCGACGGGGCCGGCGTCGGAGGTGTCCCAGCCGATCGGAGCCACCCTGCCCCACGCGTCCTTGATATCCCCGACCCCGGGGATGGACCTCGCCGCCACCGTGTCCAGCGGACCGGCCGACAGGGAGTTGATGCGAATGCCCCGAGAGCCGAGGTAACGGGCGAGGTAGCGGACGATGGACTCGAGGGCGGCCTTGGACGGGCCCATCCAGTCATACACGGGCCAGGCCACGGTGGCGTCGAAGGTCATGGCCACGATCGACCCGCCGCGCTCCGGCATGAGCGGGGCGAAGGCGCCGGCCAGCGTCTTGAGGCTGAAGGCGGAGGTGTGGATGGCGGTTGCCACCGACTCCCACGGCGTCGACATGAAGTTCCCGCCCATGGCGTCGGCGGGTGCGTAGCCGATGGCGTGGACGACCCCGTCGACGCCGCCCCAGCGCTCCCGGACCGCCTCGGCGACGGCGCCCACCTGGTCGGCCCGGGTGGCGTCCATCTCCAGGACCGGCCCCTCCAGGCCGAGCCGCGTGGCGCTGCGCTCGGTCAGGCTCATGGCCCGGCCGAACGAGGTGAGGATGACCTCGGCCCCGTCTCGCACGCAGGCGTCAGCGACGGCGTACGCGATGCTCTTCGGGGTCAGCACCCCGGTCACGAGGATGCGCTTGCCCGCAAGCAGCGTCGGGGCGGTCACTGCGGCGTCCCTCACGGTCGATGGTTGAATCGGCGGGGACGGGGCAGGTTACGATCGCGCATCACTCCTCCTCTACCCGCCGGATGACTTCCAGCATCCGCGCGTGCCAGCCGGGATTGCCGGCGACGATGTCGCCGCTGTCGAAAACGGCTCTCTCGTCGCCCTTCCAGTCGCTCACGACGCCGCCCGCCTCGCGAACCAGGAGCGCCCCCGCGGCGAAGTCCCACAGTCCCAGCCCCAACTCGAAGAAGCCGCTCCACACGGAGTTGGCGCAGTAGGCCAGATCGAGGGAGGCCGCGCCCGCCCGGCGGAGATCCTCGAACTCGCCCAGGGCGGCGTTCATCACCGCCAGATAGCGCCCATGCCAGGCTGGATGGCGAAACGGGAATCCGGTCGCCGTCACGCCCGCCGCCGGGCTGCCGCGGAGGTCGAGGCGCCGGCCCGCGCGGTCGAAGGCACCCAGGCCCCGCTGCGCCACCCACCGGGTGCCCAGCTCTGGGGCGATTACCACGCCGACGGTCGGCTCGCCCTCCTCCATGAGGGCGACGCTGACCCCGACCATCGGGAACCCCCGGACGAAGTTGGTCGTCCCGTCGAGGGGGTCCACGACCCAGAGGCGCTCAGCGCGCTGGCCACCCGCCTCCTCGGCGAGGATGGGGATCTCGGGCGTCGCCACGCGGAGGACGGAGGTGGCCGCCGCCTCGGCGTCCCGGTCCACGCTGGTCACCCAGTCCCCGAGGCCTTTGGACTCGGCGGTCACCTGGAGGCCCGCGGCACGGGCGCCCGTGATCACCCGTCCCGCCGCCTCAGCCGCCGCGATGGCGAGATGGAGGAGGTCGGTGGAACGGCGCGTCGGGGCCGAGGCCGAAGCACTCACGTCGCTCATGATCCGTTATGTCGGCCTCCATTCGCCTCGATGGCCAGTCTGACGCGGCTGGATAGGACTGGAGGGCCAGAAGCGGCCCGCCGGCCTCGGAGTTGCCAGGGGAGGTACGGTGTCTCCTCGTGAGCGAGGGCACTCCGCCGGGGCAGATCCTCATCGGCACCTGCAACTGGCTCGACCACGAGGACTTCTATCCCGACGAGTTGCGCGGTGCCCGTCAGAAGGAACGCCTCACCTACTACGCGCGGTATTTCCCCCTGGTGGAGGTCGATTCCAGCTTCTACGGGATCCCCACGCCGAACACCGTTGCGGGATGGGTGGCGCGAACCCCCGACGCCTTCCGCTTCAACGTCAAGGCGTATCGCAGCCTCACCGGCCACGAGAGGGAGCAGGGGAGGCCTCGAGCGCCCACCCCGGAGGAGGAGCGGGGCTTCCTCGAGGCGCTGCGGCCGCTGCGCGAAGCCGGGAGGCTGGGAGCCATCCACTATCAGTTCCCGCCCTGGTTCGTGAAATCTCAAGCCGCCCGCGACGAGCTGCTGAGGGTCCGCGAGCGCCACCCCGACGACATCGTCGCCATCGAGTTCCGCCACCGCTCCTGGTTCGACGACACGCCGGGGGTTCGCACCGAGGATTTCCTGGCCGAGCTGGACTGCACTCTCGTCGGCGTCGACGCGCCGCAGGTCGGCAGCGGCACGGTGCCTCCCTTCCTGGCCGTCACCTCGCCGCGCCTCGCCCTCGTCCGCTTCCACGGCCGCAACCGGCGGACCTGGTACGCCAGCGTGAAGACGACCGGGGAGCGCTTCGACTACCTCTACTCTCCGTCGGAGCTGAGCGAATGGGTGCCGGCGATCAGGGCCGCCGCCGATCGCGGGGTTCCCGTCCATGTGCTCATGAACAACAACCGCAGCAACGACGCCGTGGTTAACGGCTTCGACATGGGCCACCTGTTGGGTGCCGGCCTGGCCCGGCCGCCCGAGCCGGTCCTGCGCCGGATGGCCGGACGCGACGGCCGCCCGCCCGACTGGGTCCGCTTCGCGCCCGAGCCGGCGGAGCCTCTCCCGTCGCCGGGAGAGGCGGAACGCCCGTCTGTGTCACACTCAGGTCAGCTTCACCTCGACGTCTGAGCGGGACGGAGCAGCGGCGCCGGCGGACGTGGCGCCCGTCTCCTGCCGCCCTTTCTCTCGGCTGCGCGAATGCGCGAGAATATGAACGGTGTGGTGCCGGGCGGCGTGGCCTGCCCGGCGTCGCTCCCCCGATGGACATCAGCACCGAGGTTCCGCCGCCGGCTCTGCCGGTCCGATCGTCCGTGGAGGCATTTGCGATGGCCATGGCATCTCCTCGACGCAATGAACGGACCACGCGCCGACCGGCGCCATCCGGCCTGCTGATGCAAAACGACGCCGGGACGCACGAGGTCGAGGTCGCCAAGGCCCTGAACCAGTGGGCAGTGACGGTGACGAGCCTCGCCGACAGCCGGACCATCTGCCAGGACTTCTTCGCCCGCCGCTGGGAGGCGGTGGCGCGAGCCGAGGATTTCCTGCGCCTGCTCAACCGGTCCGAGCCCCCTCCCGGCTGGTAGTCGCCGCCGACGCGTTCAGGCGGGCCGGGCCGTCTCAGACGGGGTCGCCGGCTCGGGCTCGGCGCCCGGGAACTGGACCGCCAGGTCGTTGGACGCGCCGTCCCGCCAGACCGTGATCGCCATGCTGTCGCCCGGGTGGCGGGCGGCGACGGCGGTCCGGAACTGCGACTCGCCGGCGGTCAGCGTGTAGGCGCCAATGGCGGTGATGACGTCACCGGAACGGATCCCGGCGGCGGCGGCGGCGGAACCCTGGCGCACCGGTCCCACCTCGACGCCGTAGGCGGCGGGGAGCTGGTGGGCCGCCGCGATGGCGGCGTTCACCGTTCGCACGCCGGCTCCGAAGCTGACCACCGGCCCTGCCTCGCCCTCCGGACGCGGCAGGTAGCGGCTCAGCTGGACGGGGTCGAAGCCGACGATCAGGCGCTCGCCGATCTGGAAGGCGGGGACGGCCACCCGGCCCACCCGTCCGAGGAGGATGGCGCTCGCCGACGGGTCGGTGAGAATGTCGCGGACGCGGTGGGCGACGCCCTTGCGGGTGAGGTATTGGAGTGCCGCCGCGCATTCCGGATCGCCGGCGCGGACGAAGATGGTGACCTGGTCAGGCATCGTCCGGCCCGGCTAGGCCTCCGCCGCCAGCGACGGCGGCGGCGCCTCGGGGCCCGCCTCCGGGCTGCCGCCGGGGTTCGCGCCTCCGGGCCGCGGCCCGCGGCGCCGGCGGTGGTGGGGACGGAAGCTCATCGTCCCCTCGGCCTCGAAGTGCAGGCCGGCCGCCTCTGAGGGGCCGTCGCCGGTTGGGACGGAGCCCGCCGGCGTTCCCGGGGCGAGGTCGGTCTGCGCTCCGGGAGCCGCGCCCAGGTCGGGGCGGGGGCCATGGCGGCGGCGGTGGCGGCGGCGGTGGCGGGGTGCCTGGTCGGTGCCGGGGGCGTCGCCCGTCGCGGGCGTGCCCTGCGCATGCTCCCCGTCGGGGCCGACCGCCGGCCGCGGCGGAAGGGTTGCGGAGATCGGCCCCTGGCCGCGCCGGCGATGGCGGCGGCGGCGGCGGCCCGGTGTGCCCTCGCCCGCGCCAGTCGCGGCGTCCTCACCGTGCTGGCGCTCGCCGTGTCGCTTCGGCGGCGAGACCACGTCGGCCGCGCGCATGTAGCCGCCGCCGGCTCGGGCGGCTTCGACGAGGACGCCGTACATGGACTCCTCGCCAGATCTGAGCGTGTCCGCGTCACCGATGCAGACGACCATCCGCTTGGCCCGGGAGATGGCGACGTTGAGACGGTTGGGCACGCGCAGGAATCCGATCCGGCCCCGCTCGTTGGAGCGGACGAGGGAGATGACGACGATGTCCTCCTCCCGGCCCTCGAAGGAGTCCACGGTATCGATCTTCACCGAGCGCTTGAACTTGCGGCGTCCCAGCGCCTGGCGCAGGCGTTCCACCTGCTCGGCGTACATGGCGATGACCGCCATGCTCAGGTCGCGGGGGCACCGCTCGTCGAGCAGCCGGACGACGTGGGCGGCGACGCGCACCTCGGTCTCGTTGCGCAGGGCCCCGCCCGGTCCGCGCCGCTCCCGGCTCCCCCGCATGCCGTCGGTGTCGACGAAGTGGAGGGCCACGGGGAAGGGCCGGCGGGTCACGAAATCGTAGTCCTGCACCTCCGGCGCGTCCTGCAGCTGGCCCTCGTAGGAGGCGCGAGAGACGTACGCCGCGATCTGAGGATGCATGCGGTGCTGGATGGTCAGGAGACAGCGCGCGTCTTCGGGGAGGCCTCCCTCCCACGCCATCTCGAACAGCGAGTCGTTGACCAGCTCCTCCAGGAACGGGTCGCTCTCGACGATGCCGTACAGGGAGTTGTCCTCGACGGGCGGCAGCTGCTTGTGATCGCCGACCAGTGCGAGGCACGAGCCGAGGCGCAGCGCCGGGAGCGCCTCGTCGACCCGTGCCTTGTTGGCCTCGTCGAGGATCACCACGTCGAAGTTCATGTCGGTGATCGCCGAGGTCGCGGCGGTGGCGCAGGTGGCGAAGTAGCAGTTGGCCTCGAGCAGCCTGGGGTCGTCCTCGTCGTCGCAGCGGAAGCGCTCCACCGCGGGATGCACGCGCTCGGCGCGGGCCACCCGGACCGCCCGCATCCCCGGCGTCCCGGCGAGGCGCTCCAGGGCGTTGTCGACGGCGAGGTTGGAGTGGGATGTGACGAGGATCCGCTCCTCCGGGTCGGCGGCGAGGCGCCGCTTGACCGCCTCCACGATGACGGTGGTCTTGCCCGTCCCCGGCGGGCCCTGGATGAAGACCGCCTGGCCTGCCTGGAGTTCGGAGAGCAGGGCGACGGCGCGATCCTGCGGCGGGTTGGCCTGCATGCCATCGGTCAGCCAGCCGGTGGGCAGTTCGGCGGGGATGTGGACCGGGGCCTGAATCGTCTCGGGGGCGACCAGGACCTGGGCGAGGAGCCCGACGCCGAAGTCCCGGGTCGCGATGGCGGCGAGCACCGAACGCTTGGCCTGGTAGAGCGCGCGGTTAAGGAGGGCGTGATGTAGCCCTCACCGCCCGCGTGCTCGAAGGTGCGGGTGGTCACCTCGACGGTGTGGCGATGGTGGTCGATGCGGGAGACCCGGCCGACGAAGTTCGGCTCGTCCTCGGGCTCGACGAGGACGGCTGCGTCCGGGGCGAGATTGATGGACTCGCCCTCGGGAACCGTGAACTCGACCTTGGCGACCTCCGGCTGGCGGCGGTCGGCGTCGCCGAATTCCCGCCCGCACGAGGGGCAGCGGGTGTGCTCCGCGGGGCGCCACAGAGCCCGGCAGGCCTTGCATCGCCAGTACTCGCGGGCGGAGGCGTATCGGGTCCGCTGTGTCTGCGCCCGGCCCTTCTCCGCCGCTTCGAGCCGCTCGACCAGCTTCAGCGTCGCGTAGAGGCGCTTGCTCTTCGCCGCCTTGGCGGCGGCGTCGCGCCAGTCGAAGAGCCGGAAGGTGTCACTGGGCACGCCGTTGGCGGCGGTGACCACCGGCTCGCGCGTGGTGAGGGTGAGGACCTTGGCCCCCTCGGGATGATCGCTCACCGGCTTCAGGGTGAGGACCCGAAGCGCCAGGTGGCGGGGGTCGCCGCCCGGAGCCTGCTGGAGGACGCACTGGAGGGCGAGGTCCGGAAGGGCCAGCCGCACCTGGGGCGGCTCATCGTCGGTGAAGGATGCCGTGAGGTGACCGACCTCGGACAATCTCGAGGCGAACACAGCTCGAGCATCGATGCCGGTGGCACCGTGAGCGAGCGTGGTGAGCACGACCATGGCGTCACTGTCATCGGGGACGATGAGGTGGAGACGGTCGAGCGCGAGGTCCGGGGCGATCAGCGGACTGTCAACCTCGATACGCCGCAGGAGATGCCTGGACGGCGTTGCAGACAAGCTGCGGGATGCTTCGGAGGCACGCGGTCTCGGCGTCGACGCGTCGTCAATGGGCCGGTGGACGGCCGCGGGCAGCGGCTCTCGTGAGCTCCCGCCTGTCGCGACTATACCGGAACCGCGACCGGTTGCAACACACTTACCAGCCTGATGACAGAAGCCGGCCCCGTCCCGTCGCCTGGCACGACCGCACCCAGGGGGCGGCTGGGGCACCTGATCGGCCTCCTCCCCCGGGGGGCGACGGTCATCGCCATCTCGCTCGGCATCCAGGGTCTCACCACCTACGGCTTCCTGATCATCGCGGCCAGGGCACTGGGGCCGTCCCGATACTCACCCTTCAGCGTCCTCTGGGCCCTCACCTTCGTGGCCGCACCCGGCATCTTCCTGCCACTGGAGCAGGAGGTCGGCCGGGCGGCCTCGGCCCGCCGCGTCCACGGCGTGGGGTCGCGGCCGGTCATCGCGCGCGCCGCGCTGATCGGGGGCGGGATGGTCGCCGCCGTCCTCGTCTTCGCCGGGGCCGGCTCCGGCCCTTTGATCAGCCGTCTCTTCGACGGCCAGGGCCTGCTCTTCCTCGGCTTCCTGGTGGCGATCCCGTGCTACGCCGTCTACTACCTGGCCCGGGGGACGGTGGCGGGGGCGGGACGCTTTCGCGCCTACGCGGCCATCCTCCTCGTCGAGGGGGCGGTGCGGATCGCGGCCGCGGCGGTCCTCTGGGTCCTTGGAGTGCGGAACGCGGGCGTGTTCAGCCTGGCCATCGCCCTCCCCAGCGTGATCGGCATCGCAATCGTCCTGCCGCGGCAGCGGGGCGTCGCCGCCCCTGGTCCGGCGGCGCCCTGGAGCGAGATCACGGCCGCCCTTGGCTGGCTGCTCACCGGCTCGCTCCTCTCCCAGTTGCTCCTCAACATCCCCCCGCTCGCCGTCCAGGCTTTCTTCAGTGCCGGCGACCCGACGGCGGCGGGCCGCGTCCTCAACGGCCTGATCATCGCCAGGGTGCCGCTCTTCCTCTTCCAGGGCATCCAGGCGGCGCTGATGCCCAAGCTCTCCTCCGACGCCACGGCCGGGCGCATGGACGACTTCCGCGCCACCCTCCGGCGGCTCCTGATCCTCGTCGCCGGGCTGGTGGCGATCTCGGTGGTCGGCATGGCCGCCCTGGGACCTCCGGTGCTGCAGATCCTCTTCGGGCACCGGTTCGTCCCCCTCGGCCGGTTCGATCTCGCCCTGCTCGCCCTGGGCAGCGAATCCATGATGGTGGCGCTCGTCCTCGCCTACGCCTGCATCGCCCTGGGCGGGTACCGGGGGGCCGCCGTCGGCTGGGTGGCCGGGACCGTGGGGGTCGTGGCGGCGATGGCGATCCTGCCGGGCAGCCTGCTCCGCGTCGAGATCGCCTTCTGCATCGGCGTCGGCGTCGCCTGCGCGGTCATGGCCGTGGCGCTCGGCCGCCGGATGTCGGCGCGGACGGACGGCGTGCCCGCGCCGACAGGCTAGAGGAGGATCGCCCGCGGCACCGTCGACGACACGGCGTGCAAGTCGGACTCCACCATCATCGCCACCAGCTCCGGAAAGGAAACGGTCGGCTGCCAACCCAGCACCCGGTGCGCCTTCGAGGCGTCGCCGATCAGCATGTCAACCTCGGCGGGACGGAGGAAGCGCTCGTCGACGACGACATGGTCCTGCCAGCGCATGCCAGCCTGGCCGAAGGCGAGGTCGAGCAGCTCGCGCACCGAATGCGTCTCGCCGGTGGCGACCACGTAGTCGTCCGGACCTTCCTGCTGCAGCATGAGGTGCATGGCCCGGACGTAGTCGCCGGCGAAGCCCCAGTCCCGCTGGGCGTCGAGGTTGCCGAGGGCCAGTTGCGTGTCGAGGCCGGCCTTGATCCTGGCCACCGCGTGGGTGATCTTGCGGGACACGAACTCGAGACCGCGCCTCGGCGACTCGTGGTTGAAGAGGATGCCGCTGCAGGCGAAGAGGCCGTAGCTCTCCCGGTAGTTGACGGTGATGTGGTGCCCGTAGGTCTTGGCCACGCCGTAGGGCGAGCGCGGATGGAACGGGGTCAGCTCGGTCTGCGGCGTCTCCCTCACCTTGCCGAACATCTCGCTGCTTGACGCCTGGTAGAAGCGGATGCCGGCGTTGACGAGACGGATGGCGTCCAGCATCCGCGTCACGCCGAGGCCGGTGATCTCCCCGGTATTGATCGCCTGTTTGAAGGAAAGGGCGACGAAGCTGATGGCCGCGAGGTTGTAGACCTCATCCGGTTGGCTGCTCTCCAGGGCGGCGATGAGCGACGACTGGTCGTGGAGGTCGCCCTCGATGAGGCGGACGTCGGGGACCAGCTGCTTGACGAGGGCGATGCGCGGGTTGTTCTGCCCGCGCACCATGCCGTGAACCTCGTATCCCTCCGCCAGGAGGTGCTCCGCCAGGTAGGTCCCGTCCTGCCCTGTGATCCCGGTGATCAGCGCGGTTCTGGCCATCTCATCTCTTCCCATGAGGAGGGTCGGGCTCCGGCGGCTGGCCGCCGCGGCGGGCTGTTTCCCAGGAGCCCGCATCATAGCCGCCCGGCTGCGGAAGGCTGGCCGGGGGCCCGGCAGGGTCGGCCGGCGCGGGTGCCGCCCCATGGAGCCTGCCGAGGTCGGCGGTAACCATCTCCCGGATGACCTCGGCGAATGCCAGGCTCGGTGCCCAACCCAGGAGAGAGCGCGCCTTGGAGGCGTCGCCGCAGAGCCGGACCGGCTCCACCGGGCGGAATAGTTCGGGGTCGGACACGACGTGACGCCGCCAGTCGAGACCGGCGACGGAGAAGGCGATCTCCAGCACCTCGCGGAGCGAGTGCATCTCCCCGGTCGCCACCACGAAGTCGTCGGCGTCATCGTGGGCGAGGATCAGCTGCATGGCGCGGACGTAGTCCGGGGCATAGCCCCAGTCGCGGGACACGTCGAGGTTGCCCAGGCGCAGCTCGTCCTGCAGACCGAGAGAGATGCGCGCCGCCGCGTCGGTCACCTTCCGGGTCACGAAGTTGAGCCCTCGGCGGGGCGATTCGTGGTTGTAGAGGATGGCCGTGGCGGCGAAGAGTCCGTGGCTTTCGCGGTACACCGACACCATCTGATGGGCGAAGGCCTTGGCGACGCCGTATGGCGAGCGGGGACTGAGAGGGGTGCACTCGTCCTGGGGCGAGACCTCCGCACCGGCGAAGATCTCGGAGCTGGTGGCCTGAAGAAGGCGAATGTGCGGGTCGACCCGGCGGACGGCCTCCAGCAGGCGGAGGACGCCAAGACCGGTCACCTCGGCGGCGCCGAAGGGGTCGAGGAAGGAACCCGCCACGCTGGTGGCGGCGGCCAGGTTGTAGACCTCGGTGGGGCGGCTGCGCCGCAGCGCCGCCTCCAGCGAGGAGCTGTCGGTGAGGTTCCCGCGGAGGACGTGGTCGCCGTCGTCGAGCCCCCCCGCCACCTCCTCGCCGGGGAGGGCCAGCCCGAACACCTCGTATCCCAGGGCCAAGAGATGCTCAGCGAGGTATCCACCGTCCTGGCCGGCGACGCCGGTGACCAGGGCTCGGCGACGCTTCTCGGCCATCACGGTCAATGTAGCGGCAAAGGCCGGGTCCCCGGTGGTGGATCCGTCCCGCGAGGGGCCCGGGGCCGTAGGATCGTGGGGTGAGCACCGAGCAATCCGGAATCGACCTCTCCGGCCTCCACCGCGAGCTGAACTCCCTGAAAACGAAGCTGTGCCGTTGCAACCACCAGGGAACCTGCCTGAGTTGCCGCGGCTTCGAGGTGGTGAGAGAGCAGGCGCAGGCCGTGGCGGCGGCGGCATCGCAGCCGGTGCTCATGCAGGTGGCCCAGGAGGCCGCGGCCAAGGATCTCCTCGGCCAGCTCGGCGGGCTGCAGGAGATGCTCACCGGCGACCCGCAGCTCTCCGAGCTGATGGCTCGTTTCGCCGAGCGCGTGCAGGAGGATCTCGGCGGGCCCGAGGAACTGGAGCGGATGCTTCGGGGTTTCGGCCTGCTGGGGACGGAGGGGCCGTTCGGGGCGGGCAAGGCCCCGGGCCCGACCCCGTACGACGATCGCCCCAGCGCCGGAGACGATCGCCCCGATCCGGGGGGCAACCCTCCCCCGGCTCACGGCGGAGGCTCGGATGAGCCCGAACCCAGGCCGCCCAAGGCGGATCAGCCGCCGGCCTGAGCCGGCCATCGCGGCGGCCCGCCCGATGAGATAGCTTTGCGGGGATGGCTGTCGTCGCCGCCGCCGAACGCACGCCCGAGTGGCGGATCGACGAGGCCGACTGTCTCGATTTCCTGGGCGGAGTGCCGGATGCGTCGGTGGACTGCATCGTCACCGATCCCGCCTACTCGGGGATGAACCAGCACATGCAGTTCGGCCGCGGACGCATCGTCGGCCGCTACGGCGACGCCGGCAATCCCAAGTGGTTCCAGGAGTTTCACGACGACCCGCCGACCTTCTCGCGGCTGCTCGACGAATGCCACCGCGTGCTCCGCCCCGACCGCCACGTCTATGTCATGTTCAACTCGTTCTCCCTCCTCAGTCTGGGCGCGGTCATGCGCACGCGCTTCGACGTCAAGGGGCTCATCGTGTGGGACAAGGTGGACATCGGCATGGGCCACTACTTCCGACGCCAGCACGAGATGGTGGTGTTCGCCAGCAAGGGCCGGCGTCGTCTCTCCCGCCGCGACCTCGGCGACGTCTGGCACATCAAGCGGATCCACCGCGGCGCGTATCCGACGCAGAAGCCGGTGGCCCTCTTCGCCAAGATGCTGCTGGGCAGCGTGGAGCCGGGGATGACCGTCTGCGATCCCTTCGTCGGCAGCGGGAGTTCCGCCGTCGCGGCCCTCGCCGCGGGTTGCTCCTTTCTGGGAGGCGACGTCAGCGCCGCGGCCGTCTCGCTGGCGCGGGACCGGTGCGCCGCCTACCTCGCCACCGGCAGGGATCCGCTGGAGCGGCCGTGACGAACCCGACCCGCCCCCCTCTCCGAGGGAGCGCTGCTCGCCGCCCGCACGCCAATCCGGGTGGGGGATGACCACTCCCGAGGTCGCCGCCGCCGAGGCGGCGCTGCGCTACAACGTCCGGACCCTGACGCCGTTCGGCGGCGCCGGCCTCGCGCGGGCGCTGGAGTTGGTGCGAGGACCCGGGTCCCCTGCCGGGCCGGCTAGCGTCGCGGCGCCATCCGGTCTCGCCATCGAGGGCCTGGACCCCGACCAGGCCGCGGTGCTGGAGCGCTGCGCCAGGAGTGGCGGAGGCGACGCCGTCACCGGCACGCCGCCGGGGCGGGCCGTGCTCGTCGGATCGCCGGCCACCCTGGCTGCGGTTGCCGCCTGCCTGGCTGAGATGGGGGGGCCGGCGGAGGAACTCGGTTCGGCTCTCGCGGCGGCCCTCGCCAGCGGCGCCTCGCGGCCTGCGTTACGCTGCGGCGACCGCATCCTCGAATTCGGCGGCCGCACCCTGCTGATGGGTGTGGTCAACGTGACCCCGGACTCGTTCTCGGGAGACGGCGTGGGAGGGGACGCGGCCGCCGCCGAGGCCCTGGCGGAGCAGATGGTGGCGGACGGTGCCGACCTCATCGACGTTGGGGGGGAGTCCACGCGGCCGAACTCCCAGCCGGTGGACGCGGCCACCGAACTCGGCCGGGTGGTCCCCGTGATCGAGGCGCTCGCGGCACGCCTGGGGGTTCCCGTCTCCGTCGACACGCGCAAGGCGGAGGTGGCGGCTGCGGCCATCGCCGCCGGGGCGACCGTCGTCAACGACATCTGGGGGCTGCGCGGCGACCCGGGCATGGCGCCGCTCCTCGCCGCGCACCCCGGCGTGGCGCTGGTCGCCATGCACAACCGGAGGGGCCACGCCTACGACGACCTGGTCGCGGATGTCGCCCGCGCACTGCGCGAGTCTCTGCTCGCCGCCGCCCGCCACGGCATCGACTTGGCCCGGATCGTCATCGACCCCGGATTCGGCTTCGGCAAGACGCCGGGACAGAACCTGGAGCTGGTCCAGCGCCTCGGCGAGCTGCGCGGCATCGGCCGCGCGCTGCTGATCGGCCCCTCGCGCAAGTCGACGATCGGTCTCCTCCTCGACGGCGCCCCACCGGGGGAGAGGATCGAGGGCACCCTGTCCCTGTGCGTGCTGGCCACCGCCGCCGGCGCCGAGATGGTCCGGGTCCACGACGTGGCGGCGATCCGCCGCGGGCTTCGTGTCAGTGACGCCGTCCTGCGGGGCATCCCCCAGGGCGTGCGCGAGGCCGCGGCTCCGGGACCGACCGGGTGAGCCGGGGGGCCAAGCCGCCGGTGTCCGGGTGGGCGTGGATCGCCCTGGGGGCGAACCTGGGCAATCGAGGCCTCGCCCTGGCCTGCCTGCGCGAGTTCGCTCGGCCGCGCCGGCGCGACGGTGGAGAGCGCCTCGAGCGAGATCCTGACGCGGGCGGTGGGGGTGACCAACCAGGGCGACTTCCACAACCAGGTCGTCCTGGTGCGCGCTCCCGAGCCGTGGACGGCCGCCCGCTGGCTCGGCGCGTGCGCTGAAGCCGAGGAGGCGTGCGGGCGTCGGCCGACCTTCCACTGGGGCCCGCGACGGGCCGACGCCGACATCGTCCTCCTCGGCCGCAATGGCGAGGTGGAGAGCGCCGGCGATCCCACCGTGCCGCACCCGGAGCTTGCCAGGCGGGCCTTCTGGCTGCGGCTGATCGCGGAGATCGACCCCTCTGTCGCGGCGTCACGGGGCCCAGCGGGAGGTCAGATGGGCAGCCGGTCGGCGAGCTGAGGCACCAGGCGCAGCGCCGCCTGGATCTGGCGGGCGATCCCAGCGAAGTCGGGCGGCCGCTCGAAGTCGACGAGCCACGAGTGCTCCGCCGTGAACTTCTCGACCAGGGTGGTCGATCCGAGGGCCGCGAACCCGACGTGCACCGACGGGCGGTCGTCCTCGCGGAACGCCTTGGCGAGGAGCCCCTGCACGGTGTCCACCCACGTCGAGACCTCGCCCAGCTCGTGCAGCTCGTAGCCGCCGTCCCCGAGGACGAACTCCGCCTCCAGCTCGATGAAGGGCTGGGGGGTCAGCTGGTGATGGGGACAGTCCTGGGATTCGTCGTCGTCGTGGTACAGCTCGCAGTCGGCCCCCGGCCCGTAGGCGGCGACGTAAGTCAGCAGCGCGTCCCAGGCGAAGCTGAGGTGCACGTGGTACCGCGACGGCGGATCTGCCGGGGAGAGGCGGATGGTGCACTCGAACCGGCGCTCACCGGTGGACGGCTCGAGGTGATGGCGGATGTCCTCGATGGAGAGTCCCGTCTCGTCGAGCGCCTCGATGATGTCGGCGGAGATCTCCTCGTAGGAGGGGAACCCGCCGTGTTCGTGGCCCGACTGCTCCACCGGTTCCGGAGCGTGGTGCTCAGCCACCGGGTGCCCGCCCGCCCACCGTGCGCAACCTGGGGGGTGTGGCCACCTTCTCAGTCTAGTGACCTGGAACGGAGATGCGCGGGTGCGCCGGGAAGCGGGCCGATCGCGGCCGGAGAGGCGACGCCCCGCCTCAGCCTGCGTCGGCGAGCCTCACCCCGGTGAATCGATACCCGACCCCGGGGACGGCGAGAATGAGCCGCGGATTGCCGGGATCCACCTCGACCTTGCGGCGGAGATTGCGGATGTGGACGTCGATGACCCGGCTGTCCATCGGATGGGCGAAGCCCCAGACCGCGTCCGTCATGGCCTGGCGGGAGACGACCTGACCGGTGTGCCGGACCAGCTGGGCGAGGACGTCGAATTCGGTGTGGGTCAGCCGGACATCACCCTCCGGCCGGAGCACACGCCGCTCCTCCAGATCGACGACCAAGCCCCGGAAGACCATCCGAGCCTCGCCGGCGGCAGCGGGGCGGGCGGCGCGATCCTGGGTCTTGCACAAGCGAGCGGCAATGCGAGCGAGCAGCTCGCGCGGCCGGAATGGAATGGCGATGAAGTCGTCGGCGCCGATCTCCAGGCCGAGGACTGCGTCGATCTCCTCATTGCGCGCGCTGAGCATCAGGATCGGCATCCGGTGCCCCCTGCGGCGCAGCTCCCGGCAGATGTCGAAGCCACTTGTGTCCGGCAGGCTGAGGTCGAGGAGGACGGCATCGGGCTGGAAACTCTCGACGCGGCTGACCGCCCCGGCGCCCCGATCCAGCTCGCTGACGAGGAAGTCCTCGCCCTCGCAGGCGGCCCGGACGGCCAGCCGCACGGCCGTGTCGGGTGCGACGACCAGCACTTTTGGCCTGGGTTCGTCCATTGCGCCTAGCCTAGCCAAACCGACGGAGGGTGCTCCACCGTACCCGGAATCGCCACATTGGAACGGGCGGCTCGATCCTTTCGACCGCCCCGAACCACGGCGCATTGAGCGCGGGGTTGTTACTATACGGGCCGATCAGGCGATCAATGTCCCTCTGCGAGACACGGAGAATCACCCGGGAGAAGGGCCTGTGCAAACTCAGGGCTCGCTGCAGGAATCGAGTTCTGGCGTCGCTGCTCCAGACCATGCAAACCGAGCGTGCCACAGGCGCGCTCGCGCTGGAGAGCGATGACGAGACCGCGTCTCTGTACTTCCTCTTTGGGCATCTGTTCCACGCCGACGGCGCCGGCGGGCAGGGAGAGGACGTCGTCCTGAGCGCCCTCTCCTGGCAGCAGGGAAGCTTTCGCTTCAACCCGCGGGCCAAGCTCCCTCCCGAGGAAACCATCAAGTCCTCGCCCGCCGACCTCATCGCGGAGGCGGAGCGCAGGGCACCCGCCGGCGGCGGCGGGCCGACCCAGACGCCCGCATGGCAGCCGGGCCCGGCGCCCTACGCAGCGCCGGAGCCGGCCCAGTACGAGAACCCCGCCTACGACGACCAGCCCGCACCGGGGTATCCCTGGCCGGCTCCGGCCGCCCCGTCGCCCGTCCCGGACTATTCGGCGTGGGTCGCCCCGGCACCGGAGCCTGCCGCGCCACCGCCGGCCTATGCGCCGCCCAGCGCCTCCCCATTCGTGCGTGAGCCGGCCCCGGTCGAGACCCCCCGCTACCAGCAGCCGGCACCCGTCGGGCCCCCGTACGAGCAGGCGACGCCGGTCGAGACGCCCCGCTATCAGGAGCCCGCACCCGCCCCGGTCCCGGTCCCGTCGGCACCGGAGCCGTCCGTCCTCGGCGCCCGCGCCGTGCCGCCGCTCGACATCGTCTACCCCCTCCCATCGGGACGGGCGCAGTACCAGGGACTGAAGAGCGCCTTCGTCGACTTTCCCAAGCTCTTGCGCACGCTGCGGGGCGACCAGCAGACGGGCTACGTGCGCCTCTCTGGCGGCAATTTCGCCGGCATGCTCCTCTTCCACAAGGGGCGGCTGCTCGAGGCGCTCTCCAGCGACCCCTCCGCCCGGTCCGGGCTGAATGCCTTCCAGGCGTTCCGCAGGAGCATGGAGGCGGGCAACGGCAGCCTCGACGTGGTAGACCTCGCGGTCGACACCGTCGAGGCGCTGGGACGGCTCCTCAGCGCGCCACTGATGTACACCGGGCTTCTCGGCCGGTTCGTCAACTTCGACGCCCTCCTCGGCCACCTCAGCGAGGAGAAGGTCGACGGCGCCCTGGTCGTGGTGGGCGGCGACGATATCGGGGTCGTCCTGTTGAGCCAGGGCCAGGTGCTCGGGGCGTACACCCGAAGCAACCCGGCCCTCAGCACCGCGACGAGCGGTGTCGCCCGAGTCGCCGGGGAGAAGACCGCACGGATCGAGGTCAACAGCGGCGCCGGCACCGTCTCGGCGATCGACTTCGAGAGCGCGCTGTCCAGCGGCTATTGAGCCGCCCCCGGCGCCACGGTGGCCGGACCGTCGCCCTCTGGATGGGGCTGGCCGTCACCTGCCCGTTCATCGCCGGGTGCTTCAGCGGCCCGGCCCAGATCATCGCCATCGACCCCGCACGCGGCGCCGTCGGTGTCGCCGCCGACATGCCGATCCGGGTCGTCTTCGACCGGCCCGTCAACCATCGGAGCGTGGCCGAGCATTTCGGCGTCACGCCGGCCCTGCCCGGATGCGCCGACCTGAAGGCCGCCTTCACCGCGGCACCCGGCTCCGCCTGCTGGGTGGTCTGGTTGACGGGTCAATCCGGCTTCGTCCTGGAGCACCCCGGAGCCATCTTCAGACCCGTGACCAAGTACGAGTTCCGGCTCAGCGCCGGCGTGGCCGACGCCGACGGCACCGTCAACTCGCTCGATCACCTGTGGGACGTGCAGAGCGCCCCCGCGCCAGTGCTGCTGTCGGCAACGCCGTCGAGCGGCAGCACCGTCGCCCGAGACGCGCCCATCACCCTCGCCTTCTCAGCGCCGATGTCGGTCTCCTCGCTGGCCACGGCCGTAAGTCTCTCCCCCTCCGGGTCGGCCCTGGACGTGGTTCCGGACCGGAACGACCCGGCCGACTTCGAGGTGGTGCCGGCGGATCTGCTGCAGCCCTCGGCCGGATACACCCTCAGCATCAGCACGGTCGCCACCGACACCCATCTCCAGCCTCTCCAGGCGCCGGTCACCATCCGCTTCCGCACCGGCCAGATGTCGACGGGGGAGCATGCACTAGTGCTGGCCGGCACGGCCGCCGGCGCCGCCATGCTGCTGTTCGCCCAGCCCACTCCTGCCGCCAGCGGTGAGCCGATCCCGGCGGAGATCGTCGACCAGATGCCTCTGTGCGCTGACCCGTGGGCTGCGGCGCCGTGGCGACGGGACACCCGACGGCCGTGATCGACGACGCGGCGCTGGCCCCCGGCGCCCGCTGGCTCGCCGTCGTGGAGTCGGACCTCACCGTCCCGGGCTCGCCGCCGTCGCTGCAGGTCATCGACCTGAACTCGGATCGGGAGGTCAAGGACATCACCGGGGCGCAATGGCCGGCCTGGTCCCCCGATGGCTCGACCCTCGCCTTCGTGGCCGCGGACTCCGCGGTCCAGCTCTACGAGCCGGCGACGGACGCGGTCAGCTCGTTGCCCAGCGGCTCCCTGGCGGCGGGGAGGCCGGTGTGGACCGCCAACTCCGTGACCCTGGCCTTCCTCGTGGCCGCCACCGCCACGGAGCCGGCTCATGTCGAACTGGCGACCCCGGCCGTTGCGGCTCTCTCCGCCATCCCGGGACTGAGCGGTGCCGCCAGCCATCCCGTGGCCGCCCCGGAGGGGGAGCAGCTCGCTGTCGAGACCGCCGAAGCCGGGGGCGCACCCATCACCTGGATCGTGAACCTGGCCACCGGCCAAGGTCCCATCCGCCTGCCCGCCGGGCTGACCCCGGTCGGTTTCACCGATGCCGGCACCCTGGTGGCGGTGGACGCGACGGCCGCCCCTCACCTGGTCAGCGTCAGCATCGACAGTGGCGACATCACCCCGCTCACGGAATCGACGGGGGCCACGGAACTCAACTCCGCGGTCGTGTCGCCGAGCGGCCGCCAGATCGCCTACCTCGCGGTGGCGAGCGACGGGATCGTCCAGGCGATGATCGCCAACGCCGACGGCACGGGCGCCCTGCCCCTCACCGCGTTCACCGGGGACACCGAGGCACTCTCGGTCACCTTCGGCGGCTGAGGCCGGGGAGGAGGAGACTCTCCCCGCATGCCACAGCCACTGCTGTTCCTCATCGCCGATACGGGCGGCGGTCATCGGGCCGCGGCGACGGCTGTGGCACGCCATCTCGCGGAGCGCCACCCGGGGGAATTCGACGTGCACATCGTCGATCCCTTCGTCACCGCAGCACCCCGGGTCGCCGGCCGCACCACCGGTCTCTACGGCCCCCTCATCCAGCACGCGCCCTGGCTCTGGGGGGCCCTCTTCCACACCACCAACTCGCGAGCCATGGTGCGCGCCCTTGACGGCAGCATCCTTCGCGCCATCGACAGGAGCCTGGCCCGGGTCATCCGCGCCACGAACCCAGTGGCGATCGTCTCCTTCCACCCACTCCTCAACCGCGCCGCCGACCGCGTCCGCCGCCGCCTCGGGCTCCGCGTGCCCCTCATCACAGTGGTCACCGACCTCGTCGACGTCCACGCCTTCTGGGCGGTGCCGAGCGTCGACCTGGTCATCGTCCCCTCCCCCGGCGGTGCCGATCGCTGCCGGCGCAACCGCGTCCCGGCGGACCGGCTGGTCCAGATCGGCCTGCCGGTCCACCCCGACTTCACCTCGCCCGCCCTCAGTGCCGAGGCCCGGACAGCTCTGCGCCGGAAGCTCGGCCTGGCCGAGCCCGAGCGCTTCACGGTCCTCATCTGCAGCGGCGCCGACGGGTCGGGCCGTCTCGACCACCGAGCGCAGGTGCTGGCCCGAAGCGGTCTGGACGTCTCGCTGGTGGTGATCTTCGGGCACAACCGGCACGCGCAGGACCGGGTGCGCGGTCTGCGTGACAGCTCGGGCCGTCCCGTCACTGTTCTGGGGTTCGTGGACAACATGGCCGAGTGGATGGCGGCGGCCGATGTGATCGTGACGAAGGCGGGCCCGGCGACGATCAGCGAGGCCCTCTGCGCCGGCCGGCCCCTGCTCATCACCTGGTTCCTTCCCGGCCAGGAGAAGGGCAATGTCGAATGGCTGGTCGACGCCGGCGCCGGGCGCTACGTGCCCGGTGATGCGGAGCTGGTCGACGAGGTCGGCGAGCTCGCCGTGCCCGGTTCGCCTGCTCTGGCGGCGATGCAGGCCGCCGTGCGGCACCTGGCGCGGCCCGGGGCCACCGCGTCGATCGGCGAGCTCATCCGCTCCATCGCGCTCCGCTCCGCATGAGCCTCGCGGACGGCATCGGGCCGGCCGCTCCGGCAGCGCTCACACAGCTGCGCCTGTACGACTTCCGCAACTACGCCGAGGTGGCCCTGGAGCTGGGCCCAGGGCTCAATATCTTCACCGGGGAGAACGCCCAAGGAAAGACGAACCTGTTGGAGGCGGTGGCCACCCTCGTCCTCACCCGTTCGCCCCGTGCCGCCACCCAGGATCTGATCCGCTGGGGAGCCAGCGAGGCCGCGGTCGACGGGGTCGTCGCCCACCACGACACGACGGAGGCGCTGAGCCTGCGGCTCCACCGCCACGCTGATCGCCCGGAGGGTGAGCTGGGCCGCGGCGAACCGGTGGGCGTCGCGGCGACCCGTGTGGTGAGAACGACGCTGCTCGACGGCACCCACATCGCCGCCCGCGACCTGCTGGGCCGCTGCCCGGCCGTCCTCTTCTGGCCGGACGACCTGCAACTGGTCAAGGCCGGACCGGAGGGACGCAGACGCCTTCTTGACATCCTGCTCAGCCAGCTCGACCGGCAGCTCGCCGACGACCTCGTCCGCTACCGGCGGGTCGTCGAACAGCGCAATGCGCTGCTGCGCCGGCTCCGCGTCACCGGCGGCCGCCGGGGCGGGGACCTCGCCGCCTTCGACGACGCCCTGGTCCGGCATGGCGCCCGCATCCAGGTTGCCCGGGCCGCCCTGGTCCAGGCGCTCTCCCCGCTGGCCGCCGTCGCCATGACGGCGATCAGTGACTCCCGGGAGCAGCTCACCCTGCGCTACCTGCCGGACGGCGGGGATGGCGGGGACGATCCCCTGGCCGTTTCGGCCCAACTCCGCATGGCGCTGGCGCTCCGGGCGGAGGAGGAGCTCGCCCGCGGTGTCAGCCTGGTGGGCCCGCACCGCGACGACGTCGAGTACGAGATCGACGGCCGACCGGCTCGGAGCACGGCATCACAGGGGCAGCAGCGCAGCGCTGTCCTGGCGACGAAGCTCGCCGAGGTCCAGCTGCTGCGTCGTCGCTCTGCGCGCACCCCCATCCTTCTGCTCGACGACGTCCTCAGTGAACTCGACAGCGGCCGGCGGCAGCGCCTGCTCGACGCCGTCGATGCCGCTGGCGGACCGCAGACGCTGGTCACGTGCAGCAGCGACGAGCACCTCGACGGTCGGCCCGCCCGCCGCTACCGGGTGAGCGGCGGCAACGTGGTCGCGCTGTGAGCAGCCCACCCGCCCGGCCGCGCCGGCGCGACGGCGAGCCGGAGCGGCGCGCGGAGCACATCACCGACATCATGGACGCCGCGCTGCAGCGCCTCGGAGTGCGGCGGGAGGTCCGCAACGTTCAGCTCCAGCAGGTGTTCGCCGACGTCGTCGGTCCCGCCGTCGCCCCCATGTGCCGGGCCCTCTCTCTCGACCGCGGCACGCTTCTGGTGGCGACGCGCACCGGCGCGCTGGCCCAGCAGCTCCAGATGGAGCTGCCGACGGTGATCGCCGCCATCAACCAGCGCCTGGGCGGCGATCAGGTGCAGCGGCTCCGCTTCACGGCGATGGGCTGACCCGGGGGTCCTCCGCAGTGGCCGGGCGTGGACCGGCAGGAGCAATGCGCACCAGCGCGTTGTATGCGATGAAGGCGATGGCAAGGTGCATCAGCGCCAGGAAGATCACCCCGCGCACCGGTTCGCCGTGGAGGAGGATCCAGAGGTCCGGCAGCCACAGGACGAGGATGACGAGGACGGCCAGGCGCAGGAAAAGCCAACGGGGCTCTGATGAGATCCGCGTCATGATCGGCCACGCGATGCAGGCGATGGTGACGCCGACAACGGTGAGCTTCCCGTAGTCGAGCGGCTGGAAATGCTGGAACCCGCGGAGGGAGGGGAAGATCGCCGTGGCGACGGCGACGAGGACGGCGTCAGACGCCAGCGAGGCCGCGTTGGCGAGCACGAGCGCGATGGCGAAGCGGGTCCACGACGGTTGCCCGGGGCGCGGCTCGAGGTCGACCTTCAGGAGGCGCAGCAGGCGGCGTGCAGAGGAGGGCAGCCCGTCGCGAGCTGGGCGGAGGGCGTCGGCGAGCACGGTCAGGGGACGCGGACCGGCATGATGATGCAGAGGAAGTCGTCGCGCCCGACCGGGCGCAGCACCGCCGGCTGCAGCGGTCCGTTGAAACCCAGCGACACGTCGTCGGCGTCGATGGCCTGGAGCGCGTCGAGCAGGTATCGGGCGTTGAAGGCGACCTGCACGTCGTCGCCCTGGATCTTCGCAGGCAGCGCCGCGTCGTGGTCGCCGACCTCTGCCGCCTGCGCCTGGACCTCCAACTCCCCATCGTGCGCTCGCAGGCGCAAGGGGTTGGCGGCGTCTCGCGCCAGCACCGAGGCGGTCTTGGCGTTCTTCGTCAGCACTGCGGTGGGGAGCACTGCGATCGTCGTGGATTGGGCCGGGATCACCTGCGCGTAGTTGGGGTAGTTGCCCTCGATCAGGCGTGAGGAGACCTCAACGTCTCGCAGGACGAAGAAAACCTGGTTGCGCGCATCGCTGAATGCGATGCCGACCAGGGGACGGCTGGGATTGATGGCTCGGGCCACCTCACCCAGGTGTCGCGCCGGGACGATGACTGCGCCCACCGGAGCACTGTCTCCCTTGCTCTCCACGTCGAGTGTCTTCACGGCCAAGCGGTGACGGTCGGTGGCGACCATGGTCAACCGCCCACCGTCGACGTGAAGGAGGACGCCGGTGAGGACGGGGGTCTGCTCATCCCCCGAAGCGGCCATCGACGTCTGCGTGATGGCCTGCTGGAAGGCTGCAGCGTCGACCTCGATAACCGCCTGCGTCTCGCGCATCGGCAGCGGCGGGAACTCGACGGCATCGATGCCATGGAGGTTGGTGTGCTGGATGCCACATGTGATGTGAATGATCTGTGTGGCTTGATCGACCTCCATCGTGCAAGGAGACTCGTCCAGCGATGCGACGTACTCGGAGAGGAGCCGCGCCGGCACGGTGACGCGTCCCTCTTCGAGCACCGTCGCCGGCACGAGGGTGCTGATGGTGAGGTCGAGATTCGTCGCCGTCACCCGCAATCCCTCGAGCTCCGTCTCCAGGAGCACGTTGCCAAGGACGGGAAGCGTGGAACGGGGGGAGACCGCTCGCGAGACGAGGGCGAGGCAGGCGCTGAGCGCCGACGGTGAGACCGTGCATCTCATGGCTGAGTGGCCTCCGGCGGGATTGGACCAGTTGTTCACTGCATGGGAACTCCTAGAGCAGGAAGAGTCTATAGATAAGAAGTCGTCAATAGGGCTGGGTGGACAGGGGATAACCGGCTCTGACGAATACGAGGGGCTGGGGACAAGGTTGGGGCGCCTGTGCGCAAGAGGGGAGGTTGCGGAGGGTTCCACCCCGGCATGGAGGGGATGAGGATGATGCGCACAGCCCCTCCGCGCGATGTCCACAGCCGTGCGCTCAGGCGCCGCTGTGCAGGCGCTGGCGCAGCTGGCGGATGTCGTTCTGGAGACGAGTGTCCTCTCGCAGGAGGTCGGTGATCTTCTCGATGGCGTGGAGGGCGGTGGTGTGGTCGCGGCCGCTGAAGGCGTCGCCGATGACGGGAAGCGAGGAGTTGGTCTCCTCGCGGATCAGATACATGGACACCTGGCGGGGGAAGACGATGTGCTTGTCGCGCCGTTTCCCCTTCATCTCCTCCAGGCCGATGCCGTAGTACTCGGCGACGATCTCCTGGATGGAGGGGATGCTGACCGGCTGGGCGTCAGCGACGGGGATGATGTCGCGGAGGATTCTCTGGGACGTCTCCAGGGTGATGGCGTGGCCGTTGATCGAGGCGTGGGCCAGCACCCGGATCAGGGCACCCTCAAGCTCGCGGATGTTCTTCTGGATCTTGTGGGCTATGAATGCGCAGACCTCGTCGGGGACGAGCTGGCTGTGCGGCCCGAGCTTGCTCTTCAGGATGGCGAGGCGGGTCTCGAAGTCGGCGGGCTGGATGTCCGCCATGAGGCCACCCTCGAACCGGCTGCGCAGCCGGTCCTCCAGGGTCGGGATGTCCTTGGGAGGGCGGTCGCTGCTCACCACGATCTGCTTCTGGATCTCGTGGAGCGCGTTGAAAGTGTGGAAAAACTCCTCCTGGGTCCGGTCTTTGCCGGCGAGAAACTGGATGTCGTCGATGAGGAGGACGTCCACCGTGCGGTACCGCTGGCGGAAGTCGTGGGTCTTGTTCTCCTGGATCGCGCCGATCATCTCGTTCGTGAACTTCTCGGAGGTGATGTAGGCGACCTTGGGCGGACGACGGTGACCCTCGCGGACGGCGTGACCGATGGCGTGCATGAGGTGGGTCTTGCCCAGACCGACACCTCCGTACAGGAAGAGCGGGTTGTACGCCTTCCCTGGGGAGTTGGCCACCGCCCGACATGCGGCGTGGGCGAACCGGGAGGAGTTGCCGACGACGAAGCTGCCGAAGGTGAAGTTCGGATTGAGGCGGGAATCGCCGGCGGCGATGCCGTCATTGTCCGGGGCGAGGTCGGAGTTGGTGAGGGGGGATGGCTCGTCCCTGGGTGGGCGGGCGTGCGGATCGACGGTGACCTCGACGGCACATTCCCGGCCCACAACGCCGGAGAGGACCTCCTGGATGACGGAGACGAAGCGCTCCGAGACCCAGTCCCGGGCCAGCCGGGTGGGGACACCGATGGTGAAGCGATCTCCCTCGCAGGCGACCAGCGTGGCGGTGGCCAGCCAGGTGTCGTAGCTGGGACGGGCCAGTTGAAACCGCAGCTCCTCCTGGGCGACGAGCCAGGTCTGCTCCGCCGGACTGCGGCCGCCCTCAGTGGGGACGGCACCCTCGTCAGTGTCGATCATCACTCCAAAACCGCCGTCGCGGCGGACGCCACAGCCACATCTGTCCTCCGAGGCGCGTCGTGGTTTTGCCACTTATCCACAGGATGTGAACAGGAGTGGATAACCTGGACGATGCTGCCGGCAGGGGTGGGTGTGGGGACCTGGGTGGGCGCGTCCCGCCGGAGCACTCGCCAGTCTAGCAATGGGCGTGGTGACCCACAATGGCGGCGAGGCCGATCTCCGGTCTCTGGGCTCCGCGACGCCCCCCGGAGGGACGCCACGGAGAGCGGTGATGGGTGGGGCGGCGGCGCCGACGGGCCGGGGCCCACGGTGGGCGGCTATACTGGCGGCCATTCCGCCGTCCGACTGTGGCCGCCCTGGTGCCCCCGGACGTGATTCCTGGAAGGTTCGTGCAGGAGAGCTGCCATCAAGCGGACGTACCAACCCAAGAAGGCGTATCGCCGCAAGACCCACGGATTCCGCATCCGCATGGCCAGTCCCGGCGGCCGCAACGTCCTGAAGGCCCGCCGCTTCAAGGGTCGGCAGCGGCTGACCCCGACCGGGCCACGCTGAGCCGCGAGAACGTTCTCCGTGGACGCGGCAGGTTCGCCGGTGTGCGCTCTCATGGCCGCCTCGCCAGGGTGGGGATCGTGCGCGTCCACGCGGCCGTCAACCCCGTGGGGATGGCTCGCATCGGTCTGGCCGTGCCCCGGGTGCGGAGCGCCGTGTGCCGGAATCGCATCCGCCGCCGTCTCCGGGCTGCCGGTGTGTCGCTGACGGCCTATATGGGCTTCGACCTCGTGGTCAGTGCCGGTGAGGCGTCGCTCCGCCTGCCGTTCGGCGAACTGCGTGCTCAGGTGAACTCGGCGGCGAGGCTCGCGGTGGAGCGCGCCCAGGGCGAGCCCGACCGGTCCGGGGCTCGGGTGGCGCCATGAAGCGCCTCAGCATTGGCGTCATCCGCGTCTACCAGGCGACGCTCAGCCACGTCTTCGGGGCCATGAGCAGCTGCCGATACGAGCCGACCTGCTCGCACTACACGGCGGAGGCGATCAGCCGTTTCGGGGCGCGGCGTGGCTGGTGGCTGGGGATCCGCCGGATCAGCCGGTGCCAGCCGATGTACCCCGGCGGGTTCGATCCCGTCCCTGACGAATACGTCAGCTGGCGCCAGGCCCGCGGACGCCGGCGCCGCGACGCCCGGCTCTCCGAGCACGGTTCGTCGTGATGCCCCTCGCCAGCCTCGATCTCAACCCGATCGACATCCTGAGCGTTCTCAAGTACCCGATCGGCTGGCTTCTTTCGGTGCTGACCCAGGCGTTCGCGGGGGTGGGCCCCCTCGCCGCCATCGGTGCCGTCGGTCTCGCCATCATCGCCACCACCCTGATCATCCAGGGACTCCTCTTCCCCCTCTATGGCTGGCAGCTGAAGACGCAGCGGCGCATCCAGCAGGAGCAGCGGCTGGTCGGGCCGCAGATCCAAGAGATCCGCAAGCGCTACAAGGGACAGGCGCGCAAGGCCCAGGAGGAGATGCAGAAGGTCTACGCCGAACACGGCGTGAGCCCCTTCAGCTCCATGTCGGGGTGCCTTCCCCTGTTGGTCCAGCTCCCCGTCCTCTACGGGCTCTTCTACGCCATCAGGAACGTGACGTCGCATCTGCCCAAGGGCATCGACCCCCACTTCCTCTGGATCGCCGACGTCTCCAAGACGGTCGGACAGGCGGTTGGCAACAACTACAGCCACCTCCTCACCCATCCCGCCAACCTGACGCTGCTCTTCGTCCCGCTGATCACCGGGGCGGCCCAGTTCATCCAGTCGCGGATGGTGACGCCGCCGATGCGGCGCGACATGAGCGACATGGAACGGCAGATGTCCTCGATGACCAGGAACATGGCCTACCTGTTCCCGCTCATGACCCTGGCCTTCGCGATCATCTGGCCGCAGGGCCTGGCCATCTACTGGATGACGCGGGCCTTCGCCATGATCGTGCAGCAGTTCCACCTCATGGGCTGGGGCTCGCTGCGGATCCCAACCTGGATGCCGGGGGCCGGTCGCACCACGCCTCTCTCCTACCCGAAGAGCGACTTCAGCGCGCCCGCCGGTGCCGGGGGGGCCGGGCGCGGCCCGGCGACGTCGTCGAATGGGAGCAACGGTTCTGCGCGGTCCGGCGGCGTGCCGTCGCGCAGCCAGCGCACGGGCGCCAGGGCGGGACGGTCATCCGGGCCGACCGCGCCGGGGACGGGGCGGGTTCCGGCGAGGGCCCAGAGGAAAGGCAAGCGCCGCCGGTAGGCGGGGAGGGCATGGTGGCTGAGATCGAGGTGGGCATCGCCGAGCAGGAGTGGGAGACCGTCGAAGCGACGGGCGCAAGCGTGGAGGCCGCCATCGAGGCCGCGCTCCAAGAGCTGGGAGCGGCGCCGGAGGACACCACGGTGGAGGTGCTCGCCCGGCCCGCCCAGGCCCTGCCCGGGGAGCACGTCTCCGGGGCGGGCGAAGCCAGGGTGCGCGTGTCGAAGCTCGACGAGCACACCGCCAGGGCCCGAGCCACTCTGGTCGATCTGCTGCGCCGCATGGAGATCCCGGCGCGGATCGCCGTGCGCCGGCCGGCCGCCGGCTCGGGGCCGGGCGCCCCGCCGGTGCTCGACGTGAGCGGTGATGACCTGGGTCTGCTCATCGGCTGGCGGGGGGAGACCCTGCGCGCCCTGCAGACCGCCGTCAATCTGATGATGGGAGGGGACGAGGGCCCGACGAGGCGCCGCGTGATCATCGACGTCGAGCGCTACCGAGCCCGCCGAGAGGAGCAGGTGCGCGAGCTGGCGCTGCGCCTGGCGAACCGGGTGAAGAGGACGGGGCAGCGCTCCACGCTCGATCCGATGCATCCCTACGAGCGGCGCGCCATCCACCTGGCGCTGAGCGGCGACGAGGGCGTTCGCACTGAGAGCATCGGCGTCGAGCCGGCGCGTCGGGTGGTGATCCACGCCACGGGGCCGGCGCAGCCGGATCTTCCCGAGCTCCCGGAGCGGCCGCTGCGGTCCGCCGGCCGGGGAGCGGGCGAGCGCCCGCACGACCGCGAGCGAGGGCCCCGGCGGGAGCGGTGGTAGCCGTCGCGGGAATGCCGCCGGTCACGCGCGGCTACCGGCTGGCGCGGCTGGCCGGAGGTGTCCGGCTGATCACCGCGCCAATGCCGGAGCGGCGCTCGGCGTCGGTTGCCTTCATGTTCTCGGTGGGGTCGCGCCACGAGCGGCAGGACAATTGCGGCCTCAGCCACTTCATCGAGCACATCGCCTTCAAGGGAGGCCGCCTCTTCCCCACGGCGCGAGCCATCTCCGAGGCCATCGAGAGCGTCGGCGGCGCCATCAACGCCGCCACCGACAAGGAGGCGACGGTCTTCTACGCCAAGGTGCCGGCGGAGCATCTGCCGCTAGCCGTGAGCGTCCTCGGCGACATGCTCTTCGAGCCGGCCTTGGATCCCGAGGAGGTGGCGAAGGAGCGCCAGGTGGTGATCGAGGAGCTGCGGATGTACCTGGACAACCCGCAGGAGCACGTGAGCACGCTCTTCGACGAGGTGATGTACCCGGGACAGCCGCTGGGCTGGGACGTGGCGGGAACGGAGGAGACAGTGCGGAGCTTCGACGCCGACGCGTGCCGAGCACACCTCGGCCGCCACTACCGGCCGGAGCGGCTCGTCGTCAGCGTCGCAGGGGCCATCGAGCATGAGGCGGTGATGGATCTGATGTCATCGCTGCCCGCGGGAGCTGGGAACGGCGACGTTGCGGAGCCGGTCGGCGCCGACGAGGGCGCCAGCCCCGGCCTGCGGTTCCTGCGCAAGCGCAGCGAGCAGGCAAACATCATTCTCGGGGCGCACGCGTGCTCCTACCGCGACCCGCGGCGGTTCGTCCTCGATCTGCTCAACGTGATTCTTGGCGAGGGGATGTCCAGCCGGCTCTTCCAGGAGCTGCGCGAGGTCAAGGCCCTCGCCTACGACGTCCACTCGTTCACCAGCAAGCTGAGCGACACCGGGTATCTGGGCATCTACATCGGCTGCGAGCCGCGCCGGGCGGTGCGGGCGGTCGATGCCGCAGTCGGCGAGCTGGTGCGGGTGGCCCGTACCGCGGTGGGAGAAACGGAGCTGCGCAAGGCGAAGGAATACGCCAAGGGCCGTCTCGTCCTGCATCTCGAGGGGACAGGCGCTCTCGGCCAGTTCCTCGGCCAGCAGGAGCTGCTCGCCGGGCCGATCATGGTCGCCGACGAGGTGGTCGCCGCCCTGGAGGCGGTGACCGCCGAGCAGGTGAGGGAGATGGCGGAGGAGATCTGCCGGCGGGGCCTGCGCGCCGCCGTCATCGGACCATTTTCGAAGCCCGAGCGCTTCGAGCAGGCGTTGGCCCGCGCGTCGTGACCGCCGAGGCGGCCCCGGTGGCGCGGTCGGACCACGAAGAGCAGGAGACGGCATGACCGCGGAACGCACTCTCGTCCTGGTGAAGCCCGACGGGGTCCAGCGCGGCCTGGTCGGCGAGATCATCGGCCGTCTGGAGCGGCGCGGGCTGCACCTGACGGGTCTCAAGCTGATGGGCATCGACGAGGCACTTGCCTCCCGGCACTATGCCGAGCACGTGGGGAAGCCCTTTTACCCAGGACTGGTCGACTTCATCACCTCGGGACCGGTGGTGGCCATGGTGTGGGAGGGCCAGGGAGCAGTGCGGCTGGTGCGGTCGACGATGGGTGCGACCAACCCCAGGGACGCGGCCCCGGGGACCATCCGCGGTGACCTCGCCATCGCCATCGGCACGAATGTCGTGCACGGCAGCGACTCGGTGGAACGAGCCGAGGTCGAGGTGGCCCTCTTCTTCGGCGAGGCGGAGCTGGTCGACTGGGGAAGCGCCCTGGGCATCTGGGTGGACGGCGGCAGCTGAGCTCGCGCCGGCGGGAAGCGGGAGGTCAGGCCGCCAGCGCCGGGGATCGTGACCGCAGGAGTCTGCATCTCGCGATGGATCAGGCGACGCCGGCGGCGGCCCCAACCGAGGAGGAGGACGCTCACCCCCGGGGCTGTCACCATCGTTGGGCCGGCCCCGAGGCTGCCGAAGTGCCCGAGGGGCCAGATCCTGAAGATGGCCTTGGCGAGGATCTTGCCGCGCGGGACTAGGCCGAAGAAGCGGAAGTTGTTGGAGGCGTTGCGGTTGTCGCCGAGGACGAAGTACATGCCGGCTGGGATGTGCATGACCTCGGGCTGGTTCACGGTGTACATGCCGCCCGAGGTGCAGCAGTCGGTCACCTCATCCCACGCGTCGGGGAGATAGGGCTCCGCGAGGCGGCTCCACGGCCCGGTGCCGCCGGGCTGGATGAGGATGGCCGTGGGGTGGTCGTTGCCGTCGATCTCGAGGTTGTCCCCGGGGAGTCCGATGACGCGCTTGATGTACGGAATGGTCGGCTGCCCCTGGCAGTTCGTGTCGCCGCAGTAGGGCGGAGGGTCGAGGACGACGATGTCCCCGCGCTGGGGGCTGCCGATGACGAAGGAGATCTTGCTGGCGACGAGGAGGTCGCCGTCCTGCAGGGTGTTGACCATGCTCGTGCCGTCCACCCGGACCGTCTGGAAGCAGGTCGAGATGGCGCCGTACAGGACCAGGGCGATGAGGAGGACTTCGAGAAGGTCACGGAACCACGTCGACTGCGCGGGCGGCGAGGGGGTGCGGGTGGACGGGTGCACGGCGAGCGACGAGACAGGAGCGACGTCCGTGTCGATAGGAGGAGGCGGCTCTGAGGCCGCTGCGGGCTTCTGCATTTGTGGGTGCTGGCGAGGATCGCCCGCCGGGGGCCGCCGCGTGGACGGGATTATACGGTTGGCCGGCCAGGATCCCGGCCGGGGATGGCCGGGCGCCGGGGTGGCGGCGGGGCCGGTGTCGCCTCGACGGCGCCGATGCGCCACAATGGGAGGCGCCAGCGGCCGGCGGACCGGCCCGCGGTCATCACCCAGGCGGAGGACGTCGATGGCTCTCTTGACCCGCTCCCCATACAAGGCAAAGGAGTTCGGTCTCAGCGGCTTGCAGGGGATCTCCGACCACACGTTGGAGATTCACTTCGGACTTTATGCCGGTTATGTCAAAAACACAAATACTCTCACCGAGCAACTGGTGGAGCTGGGCGAGAAGGGGCAGGCGGGGACGCTGGCCTACGCCGAGCTGACGCGTCGGCTGCCGTTCGAGTACAACGGCATGGTCCTCCACGAGTGGTACTTCGGCAACATGACCGCCCAGGGTGGCGGCGACATCTCCAGCTCGTCGCCGCTGGGACGGGCGCTCGGGGAGTCGTTCGGCGACATCGAGACGTGGAAGCGCGACTTCACTGCCATCGGGGGGATGCGTGGCGTGGGCTGGGCGGTGACCTATCTGGATCCGGCGACCGGCCGGCTCTCCAATCACTGGATCACGCTGCACCAGGACGGCAACATCGCCGGGTTCAAGCCCATCGTGGTGATGGACGTCTGGGAGCACGCGTTCCTCCTCGACTACAAGCCGGCCGAGCGCCCGAAGTACATCGAGGCCTTCGTGCAGAACCTTGACGTCGCCACGTGTGAAGGGCGACTGACGGGGGCGGTGGACCGGCCAGTCGGCTGACCGGGGGCTTGGCGCCGAAGGCGACGGCGCGACGGAACTGAGGCGGTGACGCGCGGACGAGGCCGCCCAGAGCGGATCGGCGCCGTCTAGAGCTTCGGGCCGCCCAGCCTGTGGTAGAGGCTGTCGAGATCCTCGTCATCGGCGAAGTCGACGATGAGGCGTCCACCGGTGCGCCGCCGCTGGAGGGTGACGGGCAGGCCGAGAGCCTGCTCGAAGCCGCGACGGAGGTGCTCGTCGTCCGGGGCCAGGGGGGGCGCGGTCGCCGCGGGGCGCGAGGGTGGCGGCGGGGCCGGCTCGGCGTGGAGATTCTGGACAGCCTCCTCGAGAGCTCGGACGGTCAGGGCGTCGTGGACGGCGCGGCGGCCGAGCGCGATCATCTCGGCCTCGTCGCGGAGGCCCAGCAGGGCGCGGGCCTGACCGGCGCTCAGCTCTCCCGAGGCGACCGACACCTGGAGAGGGGCGGGGAGCTGGAGGAGGCGGATGGCGTTGGTGACCGCGGGGCGGCTGCGTCCGAGGCGGAGGGCGATGGCTTCGTGCGAGAGGCCGAAGGCGTCGGCGAGGCGTGCGTAGGCGGCGGCCTCATCGAGCGGGCTGAGGTCCTCGCGGAGGAGGTTCTCGGTCAGGGCCAGTTCCAGGGCCTGCCGCGCCGATTCCGAGGCGGGCCGGACGATGGCCGGAAGACTGCTGACGCCCGCCTGCTGGGCGGCGCGGAGCCGGCGTTCGCCGGCGACCAGGCGGTAGCCGTCGGCGTCAGCCTCCACGACGATGGGGTGGAGCAGGCCGTCACGGCGGATGGAGTCGGCAAGGGGAGCCAGGGAGACCGGGTCGAAGTGGCGGCGGGGCTGCTCCGGGTTGGGACGGACCTGGGAGGGATCGACCTCGATGAGGGCGGATCCGCCCTCCAGGTCGCGGGCGGGGTCGCTGCTGGCGAGCAGGGCGTCTAGGCCTCTGCCGAGACCGCGACGGGGTGGTGGGGTCATCGGGATGGTCCCCCTTTCTGAGAGGCGGCTGTCGCGGTCATGCGAGGGAACCCGCCAGAAGGTCGGCGGCGCGTTCTTGGAGGCGGGCGTCGAGATTGGCGGCCAGGTCGCGATATGCGATGGCACCGCGGGAGGTTGGCGCGTATTCGGTGATGGGGAGGCCGTAACTGGGAGCCTCGCTCAGCCGGACGTTGCGGGGGATGACCGGATCGAGGACATCGTCGCCGAAGCGGACGCGGACCTCGTCGACAACCTGGTTGGCGAGAGTCGAACCGGGCATCGTGGAGGGTCAGGACAATGCCCGCGATGGCGAGGGTCGGGTTCAGCTCGCGCCGGAGCAGCTGGATCGTGTGCGTGAGCAGGCCAAGCCCCTCGAGCGCATAGAACTCGCACTGAATGGGAACCAGCAGGGCATGGGCGGCGACCACCGCGTTGACGGTGAGCAGCCCGAGGCTGGGCGGGCAGTCGAGGAAGATGTAGTCCACCGGGTCGTCGGCCAGGGCCTCCAGGGCGTAGGTGAGGCGCTTCTCCCGCCGTGCGACCGCGACCAGCTCGATTTCGGCTCCGGCGAGAGCGATGTCGGAGGGAATCGAGTTCGAGGCGCGGGACACGGGTGGGGATCCGGGCTTCCGAGAGCGGGCGCCCGAGGACGAGGACGTCGTAGATGCTGGCGCTGATGTCCCGCCGAGCCACGCCCAGACCCGACGTGGCGTTGGCCTGAGGATCGCAGTCGATGAGGAGGACCCGCCGTCCCATCTCGGCCAGGACGGCGGCGACGTTGATCACCGTCGTGGTCTTGCCTACGCCGCCCTTCTGGTTGGCGACTGCGATGACGAGGGCGGGCACGTCTGGATTATGGCGGGAGGAGAGGTCAGCCGGCCGCCGGCCGGCGGTGGAGCGGCCCTCAGGGCCGCCGAGGCGTGCGGCGGTGATTCACGGAAACAACCTACGGTGAAACAAGCTCTAGAATACAGATGATATGGACACCCTCCTGCGCGACGTCGACGGGATCAGCACCGGCTACCTCCTCGGGCTCCTCGCCGGAGAGGCGCATTTTGGTGGCGACGGGAGGCAACCCCAGATCACACTCCGGATGCACGTGCGCCACGAGGGCATCTTCCGGTGGCTGACCTGGCGCTTCCCGGCGGGAGCCTCTACGGGCCGTACCACCACGCCGGTCGCGACTACTATCAGTGGATGGCCCGCGGGCCGTACCTCCGCCGTGCGGTCGTGCCCTTCCTGGCCCAGCACCGGGAGTGGCTGGACGGTCCCGCCCGCGACCGCTTCGACGCCATGTGCCAGACCTACGAGATCGAGGTGTTCACGAGGCTGCCGCTGGCGACCGTCGACCCGTTGGTCCGGCCGGGCAGTTCGCCGTCCCTCCCCCTTCCCGCCATCCCGCCCCGCCCGCAGCGGCGGCGCCTCCCCGGGAGTGCCGCCGGCGGGACCTGACGCGTGGGAAGCGGGCCTCCGCGGGGCCGCCCCTTCGTACAATCTCGATCATGTTCAAGGCGAAGCAGGCTCATCGCTGGACTCTCCTTGCCGCCGTGCCTCCGCGAGAGGTCTTCTCGGTCATGGAGCAGATGCTGGGCACCTTCCCCTTTCGCTTCGAGGTGATTGGCGAAGGACGGGCCCGCGTCGTCGAGTTCCGCCGCAAGGGTCTCATCGGCCAGTGGTCCAAGCGCGTCGGGTTCAGGACCAGGTGGGTCACGTGCGAGGCGCAGATCACGCCGGCCGGGACCCTGGTCACCGTCGCCGCCAGCGCCGGCCTCGGGGCGGTGCCCCGGGCTCTCCAGTTGGTCAATCTCCTGACCCACGGCTCAGCGGACGACCGCACCGTCTACCGCGCCAGGCGGGTGCCGCCAGGCCCGATCAGCCTCGTCGCGTCGTGGGCGGGCATGCCCTATCACCTCTTCACCGCCGCGGAGTGGGACGCTCCGCGGGGCGCCGGCATCCTCACTGCCAGCCCGGTCGAGGCTCTGCCGGGGGGAACCGGGCCCTTCACTCGGGTGCGCCTGGCAGACGGTACCGAGGGCTACGTGGAGACGGATCAGATCGTGGCCGCTCCGAGGGCGGCCACCCGAGAGGCGCAACTGGAGGCCGCCCGCTTCGTCTGAGGGGATCTTCTGGGCCCGGCCGCAACGGGCGGGCGCGGTCCCGTCCGGCGAGCCGACGGAAACGACAACGGGGCGCCCACCTGTGCGGTGGACACCCCGTCGAGCGCTCGGAGACGCCCCGATCGCTGTCAGCGATCGCGTCTCACATGGTCCGGCTTTCGGCGATCAGCAAACGCCTCCGGCGCTGGTCGGCTGTAAGCCTGTACTTGGGCAATCATTCATCGGCATGACCCTCCTTTTCTTGGAGTGCCGCATCGCCTCAGGACCGCGAAGCGTCGTTCAGAAGGTGCGGTGAGACGGTGGGCCGGAGACGCTTCTGACAGTGTACCGGGAGCGCCGAGGCCGAGGCTACAGCCTTCGCTCCCAAGACCCACCTCGCGCGGTGGCGGGGTTCCCCGGCGACGATGCCGAACAGCCGCCGAGTCCCTCGTGGAGGTGACCAAGGGCTAACGCCAGCCAGCTCAAGCCCCGGCCCTCCATCCCGGCGCCGACCACCCGACGCGTGGCCCTGGGCGTCACTCAACTGCCGAACTGGCCCTATGTGACGGCGGTGGGGTCTCCGCTCCCGGCAACTCTCAGTCGAGCGATTCCAGCAGGAGACCCGGTGACCATCACGTACCCGTATGACGCCGCATCCGTCACCGAGCCAATGCTCTGGCAGGCCACGGACGGCTTCAACTTCCGCCTCCTCGGCGGCTATGTCTGCATCCGGGGTCCCGACGGCACCGGAACGCCCGTGCCGGGCCGCATGAACCCCTCGGGTCTACAGCAGTTTCTCGCCGCCCAGGAGGGCTTCCCCTTGGGAACGGACCGAAGCTTCCGGTCAACTCCGAGCTGGTGGCGGCGACCAGGACCACCATGTCCAGGTACCACATCCGGTTGGTTATCGTGGACAGCTCACACAGTGGAAGCGGTCCGGTCATGAACTTGTTCAACGACGCGCTGGGGCCGCCCGAAGCCACGTCAGGCCCGCTTACCCTCTGGGCCGACTGGCCCGATTCCCCGTGGCCGTGAAACGCTGCTCCGGGCTCCGCGGACGCGGTTACAGCGGGCGGCGTCCCGCGATGCCGACGTCTCGTGGGTGCCACCAGCCCACCTCGTCCTCGCCCAGCTTCCAGCACAGATAGACGTCATCGCCCCCCCGATTCGCAGGGAAGTCGCACAGGCCGGTCGCGGCGTCGCGGAGGATGACGCCGAGGCGATCGATCTCATCGAGAGCGGCACCGATCTCGGCCACCGCGCTGCTCGCCGCCGCCGCGGCCGCCGCCGAGCCGTTGGAGCGGCCCGCCGCGGCGAGATTCTCGCGGGCGACCAGCGCCGCATCCGAGGCAGCCGCAGTCTGCAGATCGCCAATCAGCTCTCGGAGACGGGGCAGCACCGCGTCGGCCTGGCGCTTGTCGTAGAGCCGCTCGGGCACCGCAGACATCCCGCGTCGCTAGCTGCGGGGGCTCACGGCTGGGTGGCGCCGGCTCAATAGATGCCGAGCTCCAGCCTGGCCTCGTCCGACGCCATCGTCCGGGGATCCCACGGCGGGACCCAGACGAGGTTCACCCGAACGTCATCGACGCCGGGGAGAGTGGCGCAGACGGCGTGGATCTGGGCTTGGAGGATGCTGCCCAGGGGGCAGAACGGCGAGGTCAGGGTCATGTCGACCGTGAGCAGGCCGACGTCGTCAACCTCGGTGCCATAAATGAGCCCGAGGGAGACGATGTCGATGCCGATCTCCGGGTCGTAGACCTCGGCGAGGGCGTCCCTGATCATCTCCTCGGAGGCCTTCAGCGTCTCGCTCCCTGCGGCGGCGGTGGCGGGCGAGACGGCCGGGGCGGCGTCGGTCCGGATGTCGCTCATGCGGCGTCTCCTTCTGTCGGGGTGTCCAGGGCGCGGAGGATGGCGTTGCAGGCGAGGGTGGCGCACTTGACGCGGACGGGGTACGCCCGCACACCCTGGAGGGCCTCGAGATCGCCGAGCTCGCCGGTCCCACCGTCCGCCACCAACATCTCCCGATAGCGTCGGGCCAAGCTGACCGCCTCCTCACGGCTTCTTCCGTTGCAGCCCTCGCAGAGCATGCTCGCCGCAGCCTGGCTGATCGAGCAACCCCTGCCGGTGAAGGCGACCTCCGCCTTCCCCTCGCCGTCTAGGCGCCAGGTCAGGTGGATTTCATCGCCGCACAGCGGGTTGTCCGCCTCGAGGGCGCCGTCGGCCGGATTCACCTCGCCGCGGCGGCGGGGATTGCGGTAATGGTCGAGGATGATCTCGCGATAGAGGTCGTCGTCGACGGGGGTATATCCGACTGCCATGCTCAGAATTGTACGCAGCCGCGGGGCTCAACCCCTGGACGGGTCCGGACAAGCCTCTCGCCGGCGTTGCGGTGTCGCCTACCAGACGGGCCGGACAGGCCTCCGTCCCTCGATCTCCCACGTGCCCCTTGTGCTCGGCGCGGGCAAGCGCGCTCACACCGGCGGCACTCAGCAGCGGGTGGCGAAATCGCGAATGCATACTTCACTCCACCCCTGAGCGGGTCACGACACCCAATGGAGCCATCGGATGGTCCTGACGACGGCAGGCGTGTCCTCTCTGTCGCCGACTTGCCAAACGGACGGCGGCACGGACTCCGACCGCGAGCGGTTGATGCGGTCATCTCAGCCGGCGCGGCAGAGTGGAGGCGGCACCCCGTCGGCCCGCCGCGTTGCGCCATGACGCCGTCCCGGCTCACTGTCTGCAGCCTCACCCGAAACTCCGCCGCCTCCCTGGAGTTGTGGGCGGGAGCCGTCCGCGCCTATGCCGACGAGATCGTCATCGCCATCGACGCGTCGTCCGACGATGCCACCGAGGCGATCGCTCGCCGCGTCGCCGATCGCACCTACCTGGTCGAGCATCCGGATGGGGACTTCGAACGCCGCCGCCGCCAATTGGATATTCCATCAGGCAGGCGGCGGATGGATCCTCCACCTCGACGACGACGAGTTCATGGGCCCCGAATTCGCGGCGAGTCTCCCTCGCCTGCTCGACGCGCCGGAGCTCACCCACTACTACTTCGACCGCCGAAGGCTCATCCGCCAGGCTGACGGGCGGCTCGGCTGGTTGACCCAGTCTCCGTGGGGATACGACCCCTGCCTTCGGCTCTTCCGCAACATCCCCAGCATCTTCTGGCACTCGCCGGAGATGCACACTGCCACGACGGTTCTGGGCGCGGGAAAGGTGCTCGATCAGGACGAGGCGCCCTTCTACCATCTCGACCTTCTTTGGTGCACCCGGGAGCAGCGGGAGCGCAAGGTCTGGGAGCGGTATCACGGAGCCTGTAAGGAGTACTACCTCTTCGAGGAGCGCTCCGCCGCGGAAGCGGTCGTTCCCGCAGCCGAGCTCACGGTGATCGATTTCGCCGAGGCGATGCTCGCGGCGCGCCGGGCACCGGCGCCAGTGGCACGAGCTGAATCAGCCGCCGCGCCATCGGCAGCGGCACTGGTGACCTCGACGGTCGACATGACGACGTCGGCCAGGCGCAGCTCACTCCTTCTCACCGACTGCGGCGTCGCCTTCCTGGGCCACGACACGCCCAGGGTCATGGCCCGGGAAAGCGCCCACCTGGCTCATCTCACCGTGCGCAACACGAGCGACGGTGTCTGGGACACCGGCGGTGCTCCGGGCCCGATCCACGTCTCGTACCACTGGTGGCGGGATGGTGAGGAGGTCGTCCACGACGGGGTGCGGAGCTGGCTTCCGCAAAGGGTGGCCCCGGACGAGACGGTGGTGCTCACAGCCCACGTGGCGGCTCCGCCGCAGCCTGGTGCGTAGGTCCTGGAATGGGACATGGTGCAGGAGCCCGTGGGCTGGTTCGGGCAGCGTGGTGGCACACCACTGCGCGTGGAGGTCGAGATCCGGAGCCTCTCAGGGGACGACCCCAGCGTGCCCGCCACAACCGCCTCCGCAACGGGGCGCGGCCGCCGGGCCGGCAATGGAGGCGGGGGCTCCGAGCCGGTGAGAGGCCCGCGTCATCCACTGAGGAGGATGGGCCGAGTGGTGCGCAGGCTGCTGCGCTCGCGCCCACCCGGGAAGGGCTGACCCGACCGGTCAGACCCTGAAGACCCGCCGCACCTCGGCCAGGCCCTCGCCGAGCCGGTCGATCTCTTCATGGCTGGTGTAGAGGTACACCGAGGCGCGTGTCGTGGCGGCCACACCCAGACGCCGCATCAGCGGCTGGCAGCAATGGTGCCCCGCTCGGACGGCGATGCCCTCGCGGTCGAGGATGGTGCCGGTGTCGTGAGGGTGGACGTCGGCGATGTTGAAGCTGACGGAACCACCGTGGACGACGAGGTCACGCGGCCCGTAGACGGTGGCACCCAACTCGTCGAGGACATCGAGCATGTGCCGCACCAGCGCCCGTTCGTGAGCGTGGATGCTCTCCATGCCCACCACGTCCAGGTAGTCGCAGGCGGCGGCGAGGCCGGCCGCCGAAGCGACATCGGGGGTCCCCGCCTCGAACTTGTGGGGGATCTCATCCCACGACGAGCTTTCGAGCTCGACCTTGAAGATCATCCCCCCGCCCCCCTGGTAGGGCGGCATGCGTTCCAGCAGCTCGGGCCGGGCCCAGAGAGCGCCGATCCCCATCGGACCGCACATCTTGTGGCCGGAGAAGGCCAGGAAGTCTACCCCCAGCTCGCGCACCGAGACCCGCATGTGGGGGACCGACTGCGCGGCGTCGACACAGACGAGAACGCCTTGCGCGTGGGCCTCACGGGTGATGGCGGCGACGTCGTTGATGGTGCCCAGGACGTTCGACTGCTGGGTGAGGCTGAGCAGACGGGTGGGGGGGGCGAGGAGCTCGTCGAGATTGGAGAGGTCGAGGCGGCCGTCGTCGCCCAGGCCGATGAAAGCCAGGAGGAGACGGGAGCGCTGCGCGGCGAGCTGCCACGGCACCAGGTTGCTGTGGTGCTCGGTGACGCTCAGCACAAGGCGATCACCGGGGGAGAGGAGCTCCCGGGCGTACGAGCTCGCCACCAAGTTCAGGGCCTCGGTGGTGTTGCGCACGAAGACGAGCCCCGCCGGGTCGGCGTCGATGAAGCGCGCCACCCTCTCCCTTGACTGCTCGAAGACGTCGGTCGCCTCGCTGGCGAGCTGGTGCACACCGCGGTGGACGTTGGCGTTGCTCCGGCCGTAGTAGGCGTCCACCGCCTCCAGGACCTGAACCGGCTTCTGCGACGTCGCCGCCGAGTTCGAGGTAGACGAGGGAACTGCCGTTGACCTCGCGTGCCAGGATCGGGAAGTCGGCCCGGATGCGCTGGACGTCCAGCGCCGAGTTGGAGAGGGGATCGCCGCGGGTGGTCACGGTCGCTTCATTCGCCGAGGGAGATGCGGATCATCCCATCCGCGACCTCCACATGATGGACGCGCACGGGCTCCACGGCCGGCAGGCTGACGGCGTCGCCGGTCATCAGGTCGAAAACGGAGCCGTGCAACGGGCACTCGACCGCGCAGCGGTCGATGTCGATGTCGCCGTCGCTTAGCGATGCCTTCTCATGGGTGCAGGTGTCGTCGATGCAGTGGAGCGTGCCCAGGACGTTGAAGACGGCCAGGGGAACGTCGCCGACCACCACCCGCAGGGCCTGGCCGGGGGGGAGGTCGGCGATGTCCCCCACCTCTACCCAGTCGCGGACAATCACGCCAGCGCCTCCGCGGCGGCCTGACCCGGCCCCTGGCCGATCTCGGCGTTCATGAGCTCCACGAGCCAATCCCTCGCCGTCTCGACCGGGACGCGATCGAGCACGTCGGCGAAGAAGCCGCGCACGATCAGCCGCTCGGCCTCGTCCGCAGGGACGCCGCGGGCCATCAGGTAGAAACGCTCCTCGTCGTCGACGTGGCCGACCGTGGTGCCATGCCCGCAGCGGACGTCGTTCGCCTTGATCTCCAAGCGAGGCACTCCGCTGGCGCCGGAGCCGTGGCTGAGCAGGAGGTTGCGGTTGGCCACGTAGCCGTCGGCGTGGACCGCCGAGGGGAGGACATCGATCAAGCCGCTGTAGACGCTGTGGGCACGGTCCCTGGCGGCCACCTTGAGGAGGAGGTTGCTTCTGGTGTCGCGGCCGCGGTGGACCTGCAGCGACTGGTGGTCGAGGTGCTGGTCGCCGCCGGCGAAGCAGACGCCGAAGATGTCCGCCTCGGCACCATCCCCGTCCAGCAAGACGTCCCAATAAGCCTTCTGCGTTCGGGCCCCGAGGGTTGCGCCGAAGAGGCGGTAGTGTGCGGAGCGGTCGCAGCTGGCCCGGCGAGTGGCGAAATGCCAGGCCTCGGCCGACAGATGCTGGACTGCGATGTCGTCCACTCGGGCCTCGGCCGCCAGGCCCAGGGCGGTCACGGCGACGCTGAGGCTGGGGCCGGCCTCGCGCAGGGCCACGAGGTCTTCGACCAGAGTGAGCGAGGCGCGCTCCTCGACCACCACGACGGTGGCGGGGAAGGCGGCAGCCCCCTCACCCGCCGCCAGGTGGCCGATCCACAGCGGTGTCATCGCCTCGACGCCGTGTGGGACGTAGACGAAGACCCCCCCGCACCACAGCGCGTTCCAGAGGACCGTGAAGTAGGACTCGCCGGTCCCGACGGACGCCAGCCCCCGCTGCACCAGCTCGGGGTGCCGGGTGGCGGCGTCCTCCAGGGAGGACACGATCACCCCCTGGGCGAGGAGGAACTCCGCGTTCTCCATCGACGTCGCGCCGTCCGGACCGCTGAGGACCAGGGCCGCTCCGGGCATCGCCTCCGCATGGCGTCGGCGAGCCAGCGCCACCACCTCTTCGGCCGCCGGGCCGGAAGGGCCGAAGCGTTCCAGGTGGAGCTCGGAGATGTCGGTGCGCCGCCAATCCTCGTCGCGTGCAGCAGACGGGAAGGACAGGCCTGTGAAGGCGTCCCACGCGGCGCTGCGGCGGTCGGCGAGCCAGCCCGGGCTGCGGGCCAGCCGTGCGTCCAGTGTCTCGCGGCTCACTGCGGCGGCGGTGGCGGTGGCCTCGGTCATCGCTGCGGCCCCCGGGTCACCCGATGGACCCCTCCATGGAGAGTGCGAGGAGCCGGTTGAGCTCGACGGCGTATTCCATCGGCAGCTCCTTGACGAAGGGCTCGAAGAAGCCGTTGACGATGAGGGCGGTGGCCTCCTGCTCGTCGATGCCGCGCGACTGCAGGTAGAAGATCTGCTCCTCACCCACCTTCGACACCGTCGCCTCGTGCCCAAAGTTCACGTCAGGATTGTCAATATCCATGTAGGGGTAGGTGTCGCTCCGCGACTCCTCGTCGAGGAGCAGCGCGTCACAGCGGACATTGGCCTTGACGTTGGTCGCCTTGGCCAGCACCTTGATGTGACCGCGATAGGAGGTGCGCCCGGTGCCCTTGGAGATGGAGCGGCTGACCACGTTGCTGGTGGTGTTGGGGGCGACGTGGATGCACTTGCTGCCGGCATCCTGATGCTGGCCGTTGCCGGCGAAGGCGGCGGAGAGGATCTCACCGTGGGCCCGCTCCCCCATCAGGTAGATCGAGGGGTACTTCATGGTGATCTTGGAGCCGAGGTTGCCGTCGATCCACTCGACCGTGGCGTCCTCCTTGGCGACGGCCCGCTTGGTCACCAGGTTGTAGACGTTGTCCGACCAGTTCTGGATGGTGGTGTAGCGGACGTGGGCGCCACGCTCGGCGATGATCTCCACCACCGCGGCGTGGAGCGAGTCGCTGGAGTAGGTGGGGGCGGTGCAGCCCTCGATGTAATGGACGTAGGAGCCCTCCCCGGCGATGATGAGGGTCCGCTCGAACTGCCCCATGTTGTCGCTGTTGATGCGGAAGTATGCCTGCAGCGGGACGTCGACGCGCACTCCGGCCGGAACGTAGACGAACGAGCCGCCCGACCACACCGCGCTGTTGAGAGCGGCGAACTTGTTGTCGTTGGGCGGGATGATCGTGCCGAAGTAGCGCTTGAAGATGTCCTCGTGCTCGCGCAGCCCCGTGTCGCAGTCGCTGAAGATGACGCCCAGCTTGTTGAGGTCCTCGCGGATGTTGTGGTAGACGACCTCGGAGTCGTACTGGGCTGAGACCCCTGCCAGGAAGTTCCTCTCCGCCTCGGGGATGCCCAGCTTGTCGAAGGTCTCCCTGATGGAGATGGGGACGTCGTCCCAGGTTCGGCCCATCTCGTCGACGGGCTTGACGTAGTAATAGATGTTGTCGAAGTCGATGCCGGACAGGTCGGCGCCCCAGGTGGGCATGGGCCGCTTGAAGAAGTGCTCGAGCGCCTTGAGGCGGAACTTGAGCATCCACGCCGGCTCGCCCTTGTGCTGGGAGATGGCGGCGACCACCTCCGGGGAGATCCCCTTCTCGGTGCGGAAGACGGAGACGTCGACGTCGTGGAATCCGTACTTGTAGTCCTTCGTCAGCTCGCGCGCCTTGATGGCCATGCTTAGCCCGCCTGTGCGACGGCGCTGAGGGCGCCGATGAAGGGGTCGTAGCCGTCGCGCTCGACCTGTTGGGCCAGCTCCGGGCCGCCGCTCAGGATGACCTGGCCCTGGTGGAGGATGTGCACCCGGTCCGGGGTGAGGTAGTCGAGGATGCGGCAGTAGTGGGTGATGAGGAGGACGCCCATGCGGCGCTCCTTGCGCTGCATCACCCGGCCGACGCCCTCGGCGACGGTGCGTAGGGCGTCCACGTCCAGACCCGAGTTGGTCTCGTCGAGGATGGCCAGCCGAGGCTCGAGCATCGCCAGTTGGAGGATCTCGGCGCGCTTCTTCTCCCCGCCGGAGAACCCGTCGTTGATGTAGCGCGAGCGGAAGCTCGGATCGATGCGCAGGGCCTCCATCTCCTCGCCGAGGCGCTGGATGAACTCCCGGGCGGGGAGCTCACGGCCCAGTGACCGCAGCGAGGCGCGGAGGAAGTTGACGGTGGTCACGCCGGGGATGGCGGTGGGGTACTGGAAGGACAGGAAGATGCCGAGCTTCGCCCGCTTGTCGGGGGTGAGGGCCAGGAGGTCCTCCCCGTCGAAGCTGGCCGCACCTGCGGTCACGGCGTACTTCGGATGCCCCATCAGGGTGTAGGCGAGCGTGGACTTGCCGGAGCCGTTGGGCCCCATCAGGGCGTGCACCTCGCCGACGGGAACCCGAAGGTCCACGCCGTGAAGGATCTCCTTGCCCTCGACGGCAACGTGGAGGCCGTCGACGCGGAGCTCGGCGGTCTCAGACATGGGCCACCTCGCGGAGCCGGGTCACGCGCTGGAGGCTGGGAGGCGGGGCGAACGTGTCGGTCAGGGAGTGGTCGGCGACCAGCTCGTCCAGGGTGGTCTGGCTGAGCACGGCGTCAACGGACTGCTTGAGCCGGCGCCACAGGGACTGGGAAGCGCAGTCGTCCTCGCGGACGCACGTCCCGGGGACGTAATCGTGGGCGACGCACTCCACCGGGGCCACCTCGCCCTCCACCACTCTGACGACGTCGAGGACCGAGATCGAGGCAGGGCTTCGCGTCAGCTGGTAGCCGCCGCGCACCCCCCTGGTCGAATCGACGAGGCCGCCCCGGCGCAGGTGCGCCGCGAGCTGCTCGAGGTAGGCGAGGGGAAGGTGCTCCTTCTTGGAGACCTCGGCGAGGCTCACGGGTCCTTCCCCGTACGCCTTGGCGAACTCGGTCATCATCCGGAGGCCGTAGTGAGCCTTGGAGCTCACCCGCATGCTGAAGGGGGCAGAAAGAGAAATCCCGACCGTCATGGTCAGGATTATACCCGGTCGAGGGAAGGGGTTGCCCCGGCCCGCCCGGCGCCGCGGCCCAACGCCCCTGAACGCACCCGGGACACCGCCGCGGCCACCAGCCCGGCGGCGTTCTCGACGTCGGCATCGGTGGTCGAGTGACCCAGGCTGAGACGCAGAGCGCACCCGGCAAGGTCGCCATAGCCCATGGCGCCGAGGACGTGGGATGCCACCGGGGCGCCGCTGGAGCAGGCGCTCCCCGCCGATGCGCAGATTCCTATCTCGTCCAGCACGGCGAGCAGGAGGTCGCTGCGGCAGCCGGGGACGGCGAAGCTCACCAGGCCCGGCAGACGGCGGTCCGGGTCCCCGGTGGGCTGGATGCCAGGGATCGACCCGGTCAATAGGTTGGTCAACCGACCAGCGAGGGCGGTCTCACGCCAGGCCTCGGGCTCACGACGCTCCTCCGCCAGCCATGCGGCCACCCCGAGGCCGACCAGGCCGGCGACGTTCTCCGTGCCGCTTCGCCGGTCGCGCTCCTGGCCGCCGCCACTGATCTGGGCCGTCGGGAAGACGCCGTGGCGAACGACCAGGGCGCCCGCCCCCGGCGGGCCGTACGCCTTGTGGGCGCTGAGGCTGAGGAGGTCGACGCCGAGCTCGGCGAGGCCCACCGGGATGCGGCCTAGTGCCTGCACCGCGTCCGTGTGGACCAGCACCTGCGGATTCCGGACGCGGACCGCGGCCGTGATCCCGGCCACGTCCTCCAGGGTGCCGACCTCGTTGTTGGCGAGCATCACGGAGACGAGGACCGTGTCGCGCCGAACAGCCGAGGCCAGCTCGGCCGGATCGATCCGACCCAAGCGGTCGCAACCGATGACCGTCAGCTCGGCCCGCCCCGATCTGGCGAGGGCCTCCGCCGTGGCCAGGACGGCCTCGTGCTCGACCGCACCCACCACCAGATGGCGGCCCCGTTCCGCCCCCCAACGGTCGAGGACGCCGCGGAGCGCCAGGTTGTCGGCCTCGGTGCCGCCCGAGGTGAAGGTGACCTCCCGCGCCGCGCATCCGGCCGCGGCGGCGACGCGGTCGCGAGACTCGTCGACGGCCGCCCGTGCCCTCCGGCCCAGGCTGTGGACCGACGACGGGTTGCCGAAACGCTCCCCCAGCCAGGGCAGCATGGCCTCGCGAACGGCGGGGTCGAGGGGCGTGGTGGCCGCATGGTCGAGGTAGATGGGCTCCACCCGGCCAGTGTAAGGTGGTGCAGAGATCCTCCCGGACCTGGGATGATTCCGCCCCTGGACGGGCGGGCAGCGGTCTGGCACAGATCGGAGAGAGATGACCTTCATCCACGTGGCCCCCGTTCGGGAGGAGGGGTGGAGCAAGGATGCCGCCGTGCGGGCGTCTGAGACGACCCGCGTCGGCGAGCTGCTCAGCCGCCTTCTCGGTGACCTCTCGCGCCTCGACTCCCCCCAGCATCCCCGCCTCGACTACCTCGACCCCGCGGCCCTCGACGCGGTTCGCCGTGACCCCGACACCTACCACTTGATCGGGCGCGCCGCCTCCTCCCTGGAGGACGCGGGAGAGCGCTGCGTCACCACCGCCTACTGGCCCGAGGAGGAGTCCAACCAGGTGGAGGTGGAGTTGGAGGTCGCCGATGACGAGGTGGTCTGGGGTCCCGCCTTAGCGCCGGTCCCGGCCGTCTCGCTGAGCCACCATCTGACGGCGACGGTGGACCGCAGGCAGGGCCGTATCGAGCGTCTGGAGCTCGGGTAGCTGGCGTCGCGCCGCCCCGGGAGCCGGGGGCGTGTCGCGGTGAGCCCCGGGGGTGGCTTCGATTTGGCATCGACAGGCGCGCTCGCGGCGATCTCGTGCGAGAATCCCCGGGCGGTCGGCGCCCGCGCGGCAGGGGTGGCCGGCGACAGGACGAACACACGGGCGGAGGATCCTTGGCCAGCCGATCTCGACGGTGGCGCAGCCTGATCGGTGCCGCGGTGGCGGTGGCGGTGTGCGCTCTGGCATTCCAGTTCCAGCCGGTCGCCGTTGCGGCCGCCTCCTATCCCGCGACCCTCTGGGGCATCGACAGCTGCGACTCGGCCACGAGCGTCGTCCCGATCGCAGAGACGGTCGGCATGGGCACGCCCGCCTTCATCGGTCGGTATCTGGGGTCCAACCGCTGCGGGACGAACGGCCTCAGCGCTGCGGAGGTCAGCTTCCTCGCCTCGAACGGTGTGAGCATCCTGCTCATCGCCGACGCCGACGGATTCAACACCTCGAGCGTCCAGGCGGAGACGGCCCAGGGCACCAGCGAGGCCCAGACGGCCATTCAGCAGGCCCACACGCTGGGCGCCCCACCGGGAACGGCGATCTTCCGCGACGTCGAAATCTATGACGGCATCTCCACCCCGTACATCGAGAGCTGGTACCAGGCCTTCGCCGACTCGGGCAGCGGCTACGTCCCCGGCTTCTACGAAAACAGTTACAACACCGCGGGCCCGTTTGCCGGCACCTCGGGGGCGTGGTGCTCGGCGGTGGCAGCGGAGCCCGCGCTCGCCAACGGCGTCGCTCTCTGGACGAACGAATTCGAGCCGTATTACTGGTATCCGGGCCAACAGCCACCGTACTTCCCCATCGCAGGGAATGCCCCGCCCTGGGACCCGGCCGACGAGACCCCGTACCCGCTGCCCTGCGCCAACACCACCGTCGCATGGCAGTACGAGATCAACAGCGGTTTTCCCGTCCCCAACAACGACCCGAACGTCGATGTCGACGAGTTCCTGAGCGCTTACTCATCCCTGCTGTGGGGCGGCGGGGCGTACGCACCGCTCGGAAGCGCCGGTGCCTACACGCCGCTCACCCCCTATCGCATCTGTGACACGCGGGTCGGCACGGGCACCGGGTGCTCCGGGCATCCCATCGGGCCAGGGGGGACGGTGAGCATGTTTATCGCCGGGGTCACCGGCCCTCAGGGTCAGCTGGTGCCCGCCGACGCCCAGGAGGTGGTGCTCAACGTCACGGCCATTGGGCCGACCCAGGCCACCTTCTTGACGGTCTATCCCACCGGCGCCGCCTTGCCCGGCACCTCCAACATCAACGTCCTCGCCGGGGACATCGTCGCCAACCTCGCGGTGGTACCCCTCGGCGACGCCGGCCAGGTCAGCATCTACAGCCCGTATGGGCGCGTCGACGTCGCCGTCGACGTCGTCGGCTACTTCGCCGCAGCGTCGGGGACCTCGGCTCCAGGCCTCTTCCACGCCATCGCCCCCTTGCGCATCTGTGACACCCGTCCGTCGAGCGGCACGGGCTGCGCGAGCACTCCGCTTGGGGTCAACTCCTGGACGAAGATCACCGTTGGCGGGCTGCCCGCAGGTGCGGCGGCGGGGACAGCATCGGTGCCGACCAACGGCACGGCGGAGGCCGTTGCCCTCAACCTCACCGCAGTCTCCGGAACCCAGCAATCCTTCCTGAGTGTCACCTCTCCCAACAGCGCCGACGCCTGCCCCACCAGTCCACCTGCCTACTCCAACGTCAACGTCTGGCCCTTCGAGACCCGACCCAACCGGGTGATCACCCGTCTCGGTCCGAACGCCGACGTCTGCGTCTACAACATGCAGGGCAGCATCAATGCGATCCTCGACGTCAACGGCTGGTTCGGCACCGGTGCCGAGACGTTGGCGGGAGCCCATTTCTACGCCATCGCGCCGACCCGGATCTGCGACACGCGAATCGCCAGCCTGGGCTTTGCGACGGAGTGCTCGGGGAATCCCCTGGGCCCCGGACAGAGCATGACGGTCCAGGTGTCCGGCGTCGACGGCCTTCCCGCCTCGGGCGGCAGCTCCCCGCCCGTTGCCGTCCTGGCCAACCTCACGGCGGTGAGCGGGACGTCCCCCACCTTCCTCACCGCCTACCCAGACGGTGACGCCCTGCCCCTCGCCAGTGACGTCAATGCCTGGACGGGCCAGGTCATCCCCAACCTGACCATCGTCCAGCTGGCCACCTCAGGCAGCCATCCCGGGGCGTTCGACCTGTACAACCTGTACGGTACGATCAACGCCGTGGTCGACGTTCAGGGCTGGTTCGAATAGGGGTGCTGGAATGAGGCTCCTGGTCACGGGCGGAGCCGGCTTCATCGGCAGCGAGTTCGTGCGGATGACTCTTCGCGAGCATGCCGGGGACTCCGTGATCGTCCTCGATAAGCTGACCTACGCTGGCAATCTTCGCAACCTGGACCCGGTGGCGGACGATCCCCGAATGCGCTTCGTCCACGGCGACATCTGCAACTCGGCTACCGTCGCGACGCTGGCGAGGGAAACGGACGTCATCGTCAACTTCGCGGCGGAATCGCACGTGGACCGCTCCCTCGAGGCAGCGGGGCAGTTCATCCAGACCGATGTCCACGGGGTCTACGTGCTCATGGAGGCGGCACGGGCGAGCGGCCACCAGCGCTTCCTGCACGTGAGCACCGACGAGGTCTACGGCGAGGTGAACGAAGGGCGGAGCCGCGAGGGCGACTGCCTCGATCCGAGGAGCCCGTACAGTGCCAGCAAGGCCGGCGGGGAGATGCTCGTCAAGGCCTACCGCGCATCGTTCGGCTTCCCCGCCATCGTCACGCGCGGCTCCAACACGTACGGCTGGTATCAGTACCCGGAGAAGATCATTCCCCTCTTCATCACCAACGCCATCGAGGACAGGCCGCTACCCATCTACGGCGACGGCTCCGCGGTGCGCGACTACATCCATGTCGAGGATCACTGTCGGGGCATCGACAAGGCGCTGCGCGACGGGCGCACCGGTGAGGACTACAACGTCGGGATGGGCGGCGAGATCGATGGGCGCACCGTCGCCGACACGGTTCTGCGACTTCTGGGCAAGCCGGACTCGCTCAAGCAGCTGGTCGCCGACCGCCCTGGCCACGACCGCCGCTACGCGCTGGACTGCAGCAAGCTGCAGGGCCTCGGGTGGGCGCCTCGGGTGTCCTTCGCCGCGGGCATGGAGCGCACCGTTCGCTGGTATGTCGAGCACCCGGAGTGGTGGCGCCCTCTCAAGAGCGGCGAGTTCTGGGAGTTCTACCAGCGCAACTACAAGCCGCTGCCGCCGGGCGCGGCCTGAGGCGCTCGTGCGCATCGAGGTGGTGGGCTCGCGGGGGCAGCTCGGTCGCGAACTCCTGGACACCCTCTCTCGCACCGGCCACCAAGCCTCCGGGCACGACGTCGACAGTGTCGACATCCGCAGCCCCGAGTCGGTGGCGACGCTGCTCGACCATGTTGTTCCGGACGCCGTCGTCAACTGCGCCGCCTGGACCCGGGTGGACGCGGCCGAGGACGCGGAGCACGCGGCGCGAACTGTCAACGCCGACGGCCCTCGTGTGCTTGCCAAGGCATGCCGGGAGCGGGATGTCCTCCTCTGCCACCTGAGCACCGACTACGTCTTCGACGGCACCGCCACCTCGCCCATCGACGAGACTGCGCCGCCGGCGCCGCGCAGCGCCTACGGGCGAACGAAGCTCGCCGGCGAGGAGGCGGTGCGCGAGACGTGGCACCGCCACCAGATCGTCAGGACCGCCTGGCTGTACGGCCAGCAGGGGCCCAACTTCGTCCTCACCATGCTCCGCCTGGCGCGCGACGGGAGGCCGCTGCGGGTCGTTGCGGACCAGTACGGGTCGCCCACCTGGACCGGCCATCTCGCTTCGGCGATCGTCCGGCTGCTCGAGCGTGGGGACCTCGGCACCTTCCACCTCACCAACGCGGGGGTGTCTACCTGGCACGGGTTCGCCGAGACGATCGTGTCCGACGCCGGACTGGACGTCCCGGTCGAGGCGATCGGGAGTGCCGAATACCCGACGCCGGCGCCCCGCCCCGCCTACTCCGTGCTCGACAACCGGCGCTGGAGAGAACTCGGCGAGCCCCCCCTCCCCGACTGGCGGGAGGGCCTCCACGCCTACATGTCCGCTCTGCGTGCCGACGGGGCGAAGGGCGCGGTCCCGTCAGACCGCTGAGGGGCCGGGCCACAGCCGCACTCAGAAGGCGAGCATCACGGAGGGCTGGGTGTCGTGCTCCCGTACGCCACGTTGAACCCGGTGGAATCGAGCGCAGACGGGGTCGAGAGTTGAACGCCGCTCTGCGACAGGGTCTCCCGCAGCAGCGAGGTCTCGGGGCCGGCGACACTGAGCTGGCTGAAGGTCGTCTGCCCGTAGTCGGCGAAGGGGGTTGACACGGTGAACGGCGCCACCCCGCCGCCCCATTCCGCCGCCGACGCGGGTCCCGAGTACGCCACGTCGGTGGTGTAGATCTGGCCGCCCGAGGTCACGGGGCGGCCGGCGCTAGGTTCCCGTATGCCATGTTAAAGCCCACGAGAAGTCGAGGGAGGACGGTGTGGAAACCTGCGCTTCAGGCCCCCCCGGAGGAGTCTGAACCATCAGGATCTCGGTCAGGCCAGTCCCGCCCGACACGCCATACACGGGTCCGACCGCACCGAGGTCACGGAACCCCGTGGCGGTGTAGTTCGCCATAAAGTCCCCTGCGGCCGGATCGAGAACGTCGTAATTGGGGGTTTCCACAATCCACTCCGCCGACGTCGCTGCTCCGGTGTACTTCTGGTCGGTCGTGAACGTCTCCGACTGCGTGGTGTCGACAAAGTTGATCGCCCAATCGGTGCCGTCGATCTGGCTGATCGTGATGGTGACACTGTCCCCGGCCGCTAGATCAGTCAGCGCTCCCGGGAAGATGTCCACCGCATCGTTCGGAAGGATCTCCCACCACGGAAAGTAGTTGTAACCCCCTGATCCGTTCGGGTACTCGATGATGCCCGCCTGGATCAGATTATCGTTGTCCAAACCGTCGATGCCGACCCACTCCGACATCGCCGTGTTGTCTGGGTCAGAGGAATAGAGATTGGGCATGACGAAGGTCCCCGTGACCGAAGTGAACGGGCCTCCGGTCACCGCGTAGCCGGACCAGTTATAGCTGTACCCGAGGCTTTCCGTCATGGTCGACGCGACGGTGATCGACAGTGCCTGCGTCGCCGTCTTGACGATGGTGGTGGAGTCGGTCAGCTCGACCGTGAAGTGATACGGTGAGCCGGACGACGCCGTGGGCTGGCCGGAGATCACCCCGGCGGTGGAGAGGCTGAGGCCCGGGGGAAGCGACCCGCCGTCCATTGTCCAGGTGTACGCCGGGGTGCCCCCGTAGCCGCTCAGCGTCGCCGAGTAGCCGATGTCACCGACCGTCGCCGAGGGAAGCGAGGTCGTGAGGATCGTCACCGGGGCCGGCGTCTCCGGGGCGAAGTAGCCGGAGGCGTCGATGATGAGGTCCGCGTAGCCGAAGGCGTTGAAGACCGAGACGCTGCCGGTGCTGCTCAGGGTGGCCACGGTGAGGTTGGGGATGGTGTTGCCCGCGAACCAGTTCAGGTCCGACGCGTTGGGCCGGGACCCTCCCGGATAGACCGTGAAGAAGCTCTCCCAGGAGGTGTCGGTGGCGGTCATGTTGGAGACCACCGCGGTGGCGTTGGAGGCGATGCCGTCCACTCCGGCGATCTGCTGGGTGACGACGCCGCTGGAACTGAGGGTCTGGCTGCTCAGCCGGCTGTCCAGCACCCGGACGGGGCTGACCGTGCCGAACAGGCTGGCTCCCGCCGGCGTCGTGGTGCCGGTGGTGAAGTAGCCGTCGACGTCGACGATCACGTCCACCGTGCCGAAAGGGTTGTAGACGGTGATCTGGCCGGTGGTGGGGCTGACCGGCACCACCACCCGGTTGGGGATCGTGTCTCCGGCCATCCAGTTCAGGTTGGAGGCCAGCGGCATACTCACCCCCTGCGGGTAGACGGTGAGGAAGCTCTGCGCGCTGGTGCCGGTGACGGTGACGTTGAGGAGCGCGCCGGCGACGCCGGTGGCGGGCACCCCACCCTCCCCGGTGACCTGGATGTTCAGCGTGCTGCCCGCCTGAAGGGTGTCGCCGGCATAGGGCTCGCCGCTGCCGGGGCGGGTGTCGGCGATCCTGGCCGGGGTCAGGGGGACGTAGCTGCCGGCGGTCTGGCCGGTGCCCTCAGGGGAGAAGTACCCCTCCAGGTCGGCGATGACGTCGACGGTGCCGAATCCGTTGAAGAAGGTCACCTGCCCGGCGGTGCCGAGGGGGACGATGACGAGGTTGGGGATGGTCATCCCGGGAAACCAGTTGAGGTTGGAGACGGTGGGAGTCGCCTCTCCGGCGGGATAGACGGTGAGGAAACTGTTGGCGTCGGTGTCGGTGACGGTGACGTTGAGGGCCACCGCCGTCGCCGTGTCGGGCACCCCGTCGACACCGGTGACGGTGAGGCTCAGGGTGCCCAGGGGGCCGAGTGTATTGCCTTGGCAGGAAGTGCCATGGCCGGTCCGCGTGTCACAGATGCGATAGGGGGTCAGCGGGGTGTAGGCGCCGTTCGCCTGGTCGGCGGTGTTGGTCACTTCCTTCTGAGATCCACCCGGCCTCGGGCTCGACGACGTCGGCGCGCCGACCCCAGACACCTTGCTTGGCAGGGAACTGATCGACGGGAACACGGACTGCGCCGTTGAGAAGACAGAACCGCCCGCCGCCGAGGCCTCCACGCGGCTGGCCGCGAGAACCAGGCTGCTTCCGAGGAGGACCCCGGCGCATCCAAGCGCGAGCCAGCGGTGGAGTTTGGGGGAGGAGAGCATGGTGCCCTTATACCGACTTCACGGGCGGATTACAACCTCTGGCCGGCCACTCCGACGCCAGTTCAAACGTCGGCCTCCCGGGTTTCGCGGAGCGAGATCGACGGGCTCCCCACCAACTCGACCTCGGCCGCCGCATCCATGGGTTTGGCCTGCATCGCCATCGGTCTGACGCCGATGGGGAATCCCGACACCCCATGACTGAAATCGACGAACCGCGCCGCGGGCCTCCACATCGGGAGCGTCGCGGCCAGCCGACGGCGGTACCTCGGTAGGGCCTTCATGACCTTGTATTGCACGATGCGCGAGTCGACCCGGGCAATCGGGAGAGGGACCGAGTTCCAGCCCGATCCGGCCGAGTGCCCCCGCCCAAGCTCGAGGCGACCAGAAGGTCACGTGGACGTCGGGGATGCGGGCGTATTGCCAGCGGTCCAACGAGGTCGGGGCCTTCGCCAGGTTGCCCGTGGTGATGAAGAGGAAACCCCCCGGCTTGAGGCAGCTCGCCATGGCGCGCAGCACCGGCAGGGGGTCGGTCAGGTGCTCGACGACCTCGATCGCCGTGACGACGTCATAGCGCTCACGCAATTCCGGAATCGGTCGAGCCAGAAGGCCCTTGGCGGCCAGTACGGTCGCCGCGTAACCCTCGTCCAGACCGTCGGCCTCAATGCCCAGCTGTCGAGCCGTCCGCACCAGTCCGCCCAGGCCGGCTCCCCAGTCCAGGAGGTTCCACGCCCTGGAATCCGGCCGCCGGCGCCTCACGACGTCAGCCACCGTCCGCACGATGCCCCGCCACTCGATCTCGCGGATGGATCCGGGCGCCTCGTCCGCCACGTAGTCGATCCAGGGGTCGGCCCCCTTCCCCGCCTAGTACTCGGGCCCGTCGAGGTTCGCGAAGTCGGTTCGCGGATCGAGGACGAGGCCGATACCGCAGGTGTCGCACCGACCCAGCTGAAAGGTCATCGACGAGAAGGGCGAGCGGATTCGCGAATTGAGCCGCGGTGGCTCGCCGCACAGAGGACAGGTCCGCAGGCTCCCGCCGCTGTGACGGTCTGCCTGCGCATGGCCGATCAGATCCGGGTAGCCCTCGTCGCACGCCGAACCGGCGAGCCGACCCGGGTCCGTCCCCTCGCGGGGTGCGCGCCCTCTTCCCAAAGCGGAGCAATCGTACACAACACTCACCCGGGCAGGAAGAGGCGCATCGGATCCCGGCGCGCAGCGCCGATCGGCCGGGGAGGCGGGTCCTCCACCGGGTGGGATAGCATCGCCCGAGCCGTGAACTTCTCCTCTGCGGGTGCGCGCGCCCCTGCGCCCGCCGGGCGTGGAGCGTCGGCCCACGTTCAGAGCGCCCTTCTCGCCGCCATCGCGGAGCCCCTCTCCGCCGGTGCCCGTGGTGGTGACGGCGGCGCACTCTGGGTGTCGGATGGGCTGCCCCCGGCGCTCCAGGTGTCGGCGGCCCTCGAAAGGGTTGAACTCGCCGCGATCGACACCGATCGCAGCCTGGGGGTCCCCGCAGACCATCTGGGGCTCTCCGTCTGCGTCCTCGACGGCGTCCTCGAAACGGCCGTCGAGCCCGCCGATCTGCTGGCGTGGGCGTATCGCCGGCTCCGGCCGGGTGGGCGGTTGGTCCTCCATTTACGCCACGACCGGGCGTCGGGCGTCGGCCGTCACCGATCCCGGATGGGGTCGGGGCCGGACACTGCCCCTCCGTTTCCCGGTGAGACCCTTCAGGGGCTGCTGTTCCGGGAAGGCTTCGAGGAGCCCCGGCTCCGCCGCTGTGATGGCGCGCTCGTCGTCAGCGCGCGCCGCAGCGCGCTGCCGCCGCCGGTCGAGCGCCTCCAACGGCTCTCCGTGATCATGGCGGTATACAACGAGGCCTCCACTTTCGAGAAGACCATGAGCCTGGTGCTCGCCAAGACGATCCCCGGCATGGAGATCGACGTCATCGTGGTGGAGAGCAACTCAACCGATGGCACTCGGACCCAGGTGCTTCAGCACTCGGACCACCCGCGCGTCCGGGTCATCCTGGAGGAGCGCCCGCGGGGCAAGGGCCACGCCGTCCGCGCCGGGCTCGAGGCGGCTCGCGGTGATTTCGTCCTGATCCAGGATGCCGACATGGAGTACGACATCGACGACTATGAGGTCCTGCTGGAGCCGCTGCGCTCGGGCGAGGTCGGCTTCGTCCTCGGCATGCGGACCAGTCCGGACGGCTCATGGGGGCTGCGGGACTTCGGCCAGCGCGATATGAGGAGCCACTTCATGAACCTCGGTCATGAGGTGTTCCTCACCCTCTTCAACGTCGTGTACGGGCAGCGACTGCGGGATCCTTTCACGATGTACAAGGTGATCCGGCGCGACTGCCTGTACGGGTTGACCTTCGAGTCCAATCGCTTCGACTTCGACTGGGAACTGACCGGGAAGCTGGTGCGCGCCGGCTATCACCCGCGCGAGATCCCCGTCGGGTACCGGTCACGCTCCTTCGGTCAGGGCAAGAAGATCGCCTTCTTTCGGGACCCGCTGACCTGGGTCCGAGCCTGCTTCAAGTTCCGCTTCGTCAGGCTGTACCGGGAGAGCTGAGCCCAGCCGTGTCGTACGCTGGACCCGGAGTCCCCCCTAGCAGCCCGTCCCGGTAACCGCTGGCGGGTGGCGGGGCGGATGTGAGTCAATCTGGGGATGCCGGAGACGTTCCGCCCGTACGCTCCCAACCAGATGCTGCTGTTGCCTTCGTCGGTGCAGGAGTGGGTCCCCGAGGGGGACATGGCCCACTTCATCAGCGACATCGTCGACGCGCTTGACCTGTCCGAGATCGAGGCGGTGTACGAGGAGGAGCTGCGCGGTTATCCGCCGTACCACCCTCGGACGATGACCAAGCTGTGGCTGTACGCCTACGCGGTGGGCACCCGCAGCTGCCGGAAGCTGGCGAGGCTGGCCACTCGGGACGTCGGCTGCATGATGCTGGCGGCGGGCAACCGGCCTGACTTCCGAACGCTCAACAGCTTCCGGCTGCGCCACCTGGCGGCGCTGGGAGGGCTGTTCCAGCAGGTGCTGCTGCTCTGCCGTGAGGAGGGCTTGGTGAAGCTGGACCACGTGGCGGTGGACGGCACCAAGCTGAAGGCGAACGCCAGCAAGCATGCGGCCATGAGCTACGACCGGATGCAGCCGGAGGTGGACCGGATCACCGCCGAGCTGGACAAGTGGTTTCGGGAGTGCGACCAGACCGACGCCGAGGAGGACGCCAAGTACGGGGCGGACAACGACGGCGACGAGCTGCCGGAGAACCTGCGCACGGCGGCGAAGCGGCGAGAGGCGATCCGCACGGCGATCAAGGACCTGAAGGAGCGGGCCCAGGCCGAGGGGAAGACGGAGCCGGAGGCCAAGGCGCAGCAGAACTTCACCGACCCGGAGTCGCGGATCATGAAGGGCGGCGAGGGGGCCTTCATCCAGGGCTACAACGGGCAGGCGGCGGTGGACGCCTCGTCGCAGGTGATCGTGGCGGCCAGGCTGACCAACAGCGCTGCCGACTGCCCGCAACTGCTGGAGGTGGTGGCCGAGATCGAGGCCAACCTGGGTGGGCTGCCGAGGGAGCTCTCGGCGGACGCCGGCTACTGCTCGGAGGCCAATCTCGAGGCGCTGGATGAGCTCGGCGTCACCGCCTACGTGGCCACCGGGCGGATGCCGCGGAGCTACCGGTGCCCTCCGTCGCCGCGGGGCCGGATTCCGGCGGGGCTGACGCGCCGGGAGCGGATGAAGCGCAGGCTGATGACCAAGCGGGGGCGAGAGCGCTACCGGTTGCGCCAGCAGGTGGTGGAGCCGGTGTTCGGACAGATCAAGAACAAGGGGCTGATCCGGATCTGGCTGCGCGGCGAGGCCGCCGACGCGCCGTGAAAGCCTGGTCGTCGATGTGGCGGAGCCGGGCCAGGTCGGGGTCGCTGCGCAGGCGCTCGCGAAAGACCGGATCGGTCCACGGGTCCCACCGGGCGTCTGAGCAGCCGTCCGGTGATCCCCTCGGCATCGTGCGAGAGGAGGAAGGCGGTCAGTTCGGCGGCCGTGTCCGCGGAGTCGCCGCCGACGTCGAGGGCGCGACGGGTGCGCTCGTAGTAGGCGTCGCCGGCGAGTTGCGGCCCCGCGTCGATGGTCGCCTGGTGGATGGCCGTGGCCACGAAGCCCGGTGCCACGCAGTTGATCCGCACTCCGTCCGGCGCGAGTTCCACCGCGAGGTTGACCAGTCGCACCACCGCCGCCTTAGAGGCGGCGTAGGCGTCGAAGCGCGGCAAGGGGGATGTGGCACCCCCTCCCGAGAAAGCGACCACTGCACCGTGGCCGGCCCGAAGTGGCGCCAGCAGGCTGAGGACGGAGAGGAGAGTGCCGACGAGGTTGATCTCGATGGTCTGCCGGAACGCGTCGACGTCCCAGGAGCCGGGGGGACCGATTGGCCCCAGCACACCGGCAGCGGTGACCAGCCCATCCAGCGTCCCCTGGCGCCAGCCAATTCGCGGCGAAGGTCCACGCCCTCTCGTTGCAGACGTCGAGGGCCAGGGACATGTGGGGGCCACCGGGAAGTGACGCCCTGACCTCCTCGAGCGCCGCCTCCCGGCGGCCGACCAGCAGCAGCCGGTCGCCAAGGGAGGCGAGGTGGCGGGCGGTGGCGGCACCGATGCCGCCACCGGCGCCGGTGACGACGATGCGCCGGCTCACCGGACGGCCTCCTCCACGCACTGCCACGCGTACGCCGCCAGTCGAGATCACCGAGGAGTGGCCGGCCGTCACCGAGCCGGATGGCGCCGGCGAAGTGTTCCCACTCGCGCTCCCAGGAGACGTCGCGCTCGGCATAGCGGAGATGCTCGACGTCGGGGGGCCCAAGCTCCGGCCTCATCCGGTAGATGCGCAGCTCCTGGGCCCCATATGACCGGGTCAGCCCGTCGACCGCCAGCTTGGCCCGTTCGCAGTAGATCTCCAGCGAGAAGAGGTTCTTCCACTCGGTCCAGCTCACGTGGATCAATGACCACGGGGAGCGGACACCGACGCCGCCCCGCTCGCCCAGGATGAGCACGGCGTTGTCATCGACGGGCGCCTGCCAGAAATGCGTGCGCAGAAGCGAGCCGGTCAGCGGCAGCGCGCCGAAGAGCCAGTAGGAGAGATCGAGGAGGTGCATACCCTGATCGATGATCTCGCCACCGCCGACCGGGCCGGATCGGCCCGCCACTCCCGCTCGTATCCGATGCGGCCGCCGTGCCCGTAGCGAGCCCGCATGAACATCACCGGCCCATGCGACCCGGACATGGCCTCGCTCACGGCACGCTCGATGCCCGGGTGGAACCGGTGGTTGAAGCCGACCTTCACCAGTTTCCCGGACGCCGCCGCGGCCTCGCGTATGGCTTCGACGTCGTGGAGGCTGGCACCGGCGGGCTTCTCCACCAGGACGTGGCAGCCGCCGGCCAGCGCCTCGCAGGCGATGCGTGAGAGTTCGCTGTGGATCGCCGCGACGATGACGACATCGGGGTGGAGGGAGATCAGTTCCCCAGAGAGGGGCACGCGGCGGCGCCGTGGGCGCCCCCAGGCGTTCGGCGGCGTCGGGGTCGATGTCATAGCAGCCGATGAGACGATCCGTACCGAGGACCTTCGCCCGCTTCGCGCCGATCGAGCCCACAGCCGGCGATGCCCACCCGCAGCGCGTGGCCGCTCATCGGAACTCGCTCGCCGTCGCGCCGGAGAACTCGAATGTGAAGGGGAGCTCGATTGCGCCGGCCGACGTCATCGCCTCGCGGGTGCTCTCCGGCTGCGGGGTGAAGACAAGAAGGAATCCACCACCGCCCGCGCCGACGAGCTTTCCCCCCAGCGCGCCACTCTCGCGTGCCAATGCGTACAACTGATCGATCCGCTCGCTGCTGATCCCGGTCGTTCGCTGTCGCTTGTACTCCCAGTGGGTGTGCATCAGGGCGGCGTACCCCTCCAGGTCGCCGCTCACCAGGAGCTCGCGGCTCTCCAGGCCGATCTGCTTGATGTGATGAAGGTTGTCAACCATCGACTGGTCTCGGGCGAGCGAGCGGCGATCCTGGTCGGAGAGGATGGCGGCCGCCGACCGCGTCTCGCCCGTGTAGAAGAGGAGCAGTTGGTCGCGCAGCCGGCGCAGGGTGCGCTCGGACAGCTCGAGCGGCTCGACGTCCACGCTGCCGTCGCGATGGAAGGTGTAGGCGCAGATGCCGCCGAAGGCGGCGACATCCGGGTCCTGCTTGCCGACGGGCTCTCTGAGGACGTTCATCTCGATGTCCGCGGCTGCCTCGGCCAGGGCCAAAGGCGTGATGGACGTCGACCGTGCCTGCGCCAGGGCCTTGAGAAGGCACACGGTAAAGGCGCCCGAGGAGCCCATTCCTGTGCCCGCCGGCACATCGGCCACCGAGGCGATCTCCAACGGATTGCCGTGCCAATGCCGGCTCAGGGTCTCGCGCAGGATGGGGTGGCGAATCTCACGGACATCGTCCACCTCCTCGAGCAGCGAGTACTTCATCCGATAGCGGCGCTGGAAGACCGTGTGCACGAGCAGGTAGACGTACTTGTCGATCGCCCCGGCGATGAGAAAGCCTTCGTGGTCGCGGTAATACGACGGCAGGTCGGTGCCGCCGCCGCCTAGTGAGATCCTGAGCGGCGCTCTGGCGAAGATCACGCCCACGGCGCGCGCGCTCCGACCGAGAACCTACACATTCGCGCGCCGCCTCGCCGCGGGCTTCGCCGCCCGATCCGTCTGGTCGAGCCAATCGAGTGTCCGGGTGATCGCTTCTCGGATCGTCAGCGTCGGCTCCCAGCCGAGAGAGCGGATCTTGGTAGTGTCGAGATCGATCAGCGGGCTGTCGCCTATCCATCCGCGGGGTCCGCCGGTGTGCTCGATGGCCGGGGTCACGCCGAGCCATTCGGTGATGATGCCGACCAACTCGTCGACTGTCACTGTCTCCCGCAGCCCCAGGTTGTACACGTGGGCGCCAGCGATACGGGCGTGACGCTCCACGGCCAGGAGCATGGCCGAGACGCAGTCCTGCACATAGAGGTAGGATTTCCGCTGCAAACCGTCGCCGAGCACGCGCAGCCGCGACGGGTCTCGCCTCAGCGCGCGGTGGAAGTCGCGAACATGGCCGTGAGTGTACCGCTCGCCAAGAATTGAGACGAAACGCAGGATCACCCCGGTGAAACCGAATCCCTCGCAGTACGCGGCCACCAACCCCTCTCCGGCGAGCTTGGAGGCGCCGTACAGAGAGGTTTGGAGGGGGAAAGGAGCGTCCTCCGGTGTCGGCACGAGGAGCGGCTCGCCATACACGGAGCCCGTCGATGAGAAGACGACGCGCGTCACGCCGGCGACGCGCGCCGCCTCGAGGACATGCGAGGTGGCGATGGTGTTGAGTCGGAGATCCACGGTGGGATGCGTGAGCCCGTCGCGCACGTCGGCATTGGCTTGGAGATGAAAGACCCAGTCGCACCCCTCAAGGCTCCGGGCCATGACCTTGGGGTCGAGCACATCCCCTTCGATGAGCGTGAACCGTGGCGAGCCTACGAGCGACGCCAGGAAGTCGGGTCGTCCTGTCCGGAAGTTGTCGACGACCACGATCTCGGCGCCACGCGCGTGCAACGCGTCCGCCAGGTTGCTGCCGATGAACCCCGCACCTCCGGTGATACATGCCCGTCGGACGGTGGGGAGCTGGAGAGCGGATGCCGCGGTCATGGCAGCGCCCGCACGGTCATGTCGGTGGGCGCCCCCTGCAAGAGGAGATGAAGCGAGCCGGCGGCGTACCCGTGCCACTGGATGCAGCTGCAGACTCTCAGGAAGACGGTCGAACCCACGCGCGGCAGTGTCGTGAAACTGATGACGTGGGATGCCTTGGCCCCCAGCGTCTGATCCGTGACTTGGATGGTCGCCCGGCCGAAACCGGAGGGGCGGAGAACTCGAGCCATTGATACGAGGTCAGCGCCCCGGGCACGGTGAGGCTCAGCAGCGACGTGGACGCCGCCATCGTGGCGGGGGGGACATCGGCAGCCGTCGGCACCGCCACCCCATCGCTGATCTCGGTCGCCGTTGGGGGATCGAAAAAGTCGGGCACGTCGCCCCAGGCGCATGAGGGCTCACCGGCGAAGTACAGCCCCGTGGTGACCGGCGCGATCTGGAGGGTCGGGGGCGGCGGTGCCGTGTTCACCAGGTCGTCCCGCAGCATGACGATCTGGCCCTCCACGTCAAGGATGGGACGGTAGTTGTCGAGGAGATACTGGCTCACGAGGTAGTCCCGCTCCATACTCCAGATGCCGTCGTAGTCGGTAAGTCCAAACGTCGCGTCATTGAAGATCGCGACCGGCGGGCGACTCTGGCGCAGGGCGGCTATATCCTCCTGCTGGGCGGCGGCAGTCTGGGCCGAACTGATGACCACGAAGGGTGCTCCGGGAACCCGACCGAGGAGATAGTACGTCACGCCCATCTCCTCGGCGAAGTCAACGACTGGGCCGGAGGGACCGGCGTAGAGGTCGAGCACGGTCGAGAGATCCTCGAGCTGTGTCGTGTCGATCGACCCTGGGAGGGTGTAGCCCAGAGGCAGCGCCGTCGGAGCCTCGACGGGGACCGTGGGGTGGAAGTGGCCGGGGATGGTCTTGAGATAGGCCAGCGGTTGGGGGACCAGAGGACGACCCCGACGATCACCGCCAGCGCCGCAGGGGTGGCGGCCCTCCACTGCCCGCCGAATCCACTCCAGGCACGGGTATCGCGCCGTCGTGCGCCATGCCGCGAGATCCAGCCGGACGCCCGGGTGCCGAGCCGGGCGAGGAGGCGATCGGCCGCCGCCACGCCCTCGATTCCCCAGAGGAACACGAAGGGGATGAGCGCAGCGGCGACCTCGTCGATGTGTGGTGGGTCGAAGCGGTCGATGATGACCTGGTAGAAGAGCGGGACGAAGGTGGACGACGCGACCAGTGTCCACTCCGCACTTCGCCACGGCGAACGGCGGTGGAGCTTCCGCACCACCTTTGCGACGGTGAGCAGGAAAAGGGCGATGGGCAGTGCGAACCAGACCGTCGAATTGAGGTCTCCGTTCAGCGGCCAGGCAATCGACAGGGCTCCCCACAGTTCATGCCCTGCCACGGTGCTCGTGTAGTAGTTGACGAAGCCTGAGAGGGCGCCGTTGGCGAGAAGAAAGGCGACCCACAGCGCCGTCAGGACCGAGCCGGCGACGATGGAACGCACCGTGGCGGGAAAGCCGTCGAGGACCGGCGTGCCCCAGCGGTGGTGAACCAGCTCCGCGCCGGCAAGAGTGACGAGCACCCCGACGACGAGGATGGTCGCCTCTGGCGTGACGATCGCGGTGAACACGACTGCACTCATGAACAGCCAGCAGCGGCGCCAACTGGGCCGGCGCAGCACCATGTCGAAGAGGATCAGCACCACCGGGACGAGCACGTAACGGGGCGAGTACGGATTCGAGAGCAGGCCGAGGAGGAGGACAAGGGCTCCGCCCACCACGAGTGCCCAGTTCCTGCGGCAGAAGTAGGCGATGAACCCGCAGAGGCAGATCACCGTCACCGGTGTGACGAAGAACGAGAGACCGGAATTCGATGCCCACCGCGTGGCGCCGAAGGCCCAGATGCCGAGCGCTCCGTCGAACCCGTCGGCGAGGAAGCCGTGCAGCAGGAACACGCTCTTCCAAGGGAGGAGACCGTGGCCGAAGACGAGTTGTGCGCCCACCATCGATTGCGAGTCGTCGAAGGCGTTGATCGCGCCCTGAGCGCCCTGAAGCATGGCGGTCGCGAGGAACAGCGCCACCGGCATCACCGCGGCGATGAGCACCCAGCGCTCGATACTGTGGGCTGCCTTCCAACCGCCGCGGGCCAGCCCTAGGCCAACCCCCACCACGATGGCGGCGGCGACAGGCACCGCCACCCAAATGGGGAGCCACGGGTAACGGACGACGTCGTGGTCGGAGGCGACGAACACCGATGTTGATGCCGAGACGAGAAGCAGCAAGGGGACGACCGCAGTGGCGATGACCGCGTTGGCGGCGGAAAGGGCGGCGACCCCAGCATGTCCCCACTTCTCGCAGAGCAGGGCCACGGTGAGTACGAGAACGATATAGATGATCACCACGCCGACACCCATCTTGCCGAAGGTGAGAATCTGGCCTCGCGTCGAGACACCAACCTCGATCTCCGCCGCGATCACCAGGGCCGGCAGGAGCAGGCGGGCTGCGACACCGGCCATTTCCAGGGGCGACAGCCGCCGCCGATTGGGGACGTCTCCGCCCGCCGCCTCGATCGATGCCGTTGCCGCCGGTTCCGGAGCCGCCCGGCGGTCGGGAGACGCTCCCTCGCGGCGTGAAAGCAGTGGGGGCCACGACGGTCGTGATCGCCGGGAGGCCAGAGGCCCCCAGCGGCTCAGTGCCAGGAACAGGGCGGCGGCCAGAGCAGGGAGCAGGAGCAGGACGATGTAGAGATAGTCCAGGTACTGGTAGATGTCGAAGTCGTAGAACGTGGTGCCGCCGACGATGTCCGTCCTCACCGAGAGCTGGGTGCCCACCCGCCCCCACACCACCCAGCTCAGCGCTGCGGCGCCGACAACAGCCACACGGGCGGCTCTCAGCGCGGAAGTGGACGCCTCGGGCGGCGCTGGCGCCCGCGGATCGACGGCCTCGTGACGCGGGGGCGCGCCGCCAACCGCCGCGGCGTCTCCCAGTTCAGGGCCACCCAAGGTGTCGAGGGTCCTCCATGAGCGCGGCGAACGGGCCGTTACTCCCGAAAACCGCGCGTACGATACCATGCGCGGACGCCGCCTGAGCCCAGGCGGGAAGCCGTAGGATACGGGCCGTCGACACGCCGGAGCGAGTGGCGCATCCGGTCCGAGTGGCGGAGGTGACGCTCGAACATGGCTGAAAGCTGTCCCGCCTGCGGCGTCGAGATAGGGGTGGCCGCCGGGCGTGCCGTGTATGGGTATACGCGCCTGGTCCGGTGCATGGACTGCGACTCGGAGTTCCTCTCCCCTCAGCCGGACGACGCGCGCTTGTCGGCGATCTACGGTCCCAGCTACTACGAGCCATGGCAATGGGAAAGGGCTCCGGTCGTTCGCGCCATGAAGGCCAGAACGTTCTTGCGAGCCTTGGCGTTCCTCAAGCCGGTCGCCGGCGCGCGCCTTCTCGATGTCGGCTGTGCCCAGGGCGAACTCGCTGAGGCGGCTGTCTCAGCCGGACTGAAGGTCACCGGAGTTGATCTGAATGCCGCGGCCATCGATGTGGCGAGGAAGCGAGTCCCCGACGCCGACTTTCTCTGCGGGGAGCTCGATCCCGTAACCGTCAAGGGCGGCTGGGACATCGTGACTATGTTCGACTTCATCGAGCATGTGCGATCGCCGGGCGAGACGCTCGGTGCCGCGGCCGCCGTTCTCGCGCCGCAGGGTCGGCTGTTGATCTCCACCCCGCGGGCGGGATCAGCCGTTCATCGCATGACAGGACGCCTGTGGCCACAGTATCGGGAGGAGCATCTGGTCCTGTTCTCCCTGCGTGGTATGCGAATCGCCCTGGACTCGGCCGGGATGAAGATCCTCAAGGTCGTCCCCACCACCAAATACGTGACCTTTGCCTATCTGTTCGGGCAGGCGGCGACGTTCGGACCGGGCCCGATGCGGGCCCTGACGCGGGCAAGTCGGGGGCTGCTCGCGCTCAGACCGGCACATGTGCGTCTACCCCTCAGATTTGGCGAAATGACCATCGTCGCGGCCCGGAAAGCGTGAGCGACGGGATCGCGACGACGCGTCAGAGCCGCCTGGAAGCGGCGCCGCCCTTCGCTACTGCGGAGGCGTGGAACTCTCGCCCGGTTCCTGCGGGGAGCCAGCCGGGGGGCCGCCCGGGTAACCCGACCAGCTGAGGTCGGCCCTGCGCCGGAGGTACTCCTCGCGGCTGACCTGGCCCCTCGCGTAGGCGAGATCCAACTCGTGGAGCGCCGGGTTGTGGTGCGGGTGCCGGTACGCGAACGGGTCCATGGGTCCGAAGCGCCTAGGACGGGCGAGGACCACGATGAGCCAGGCGATGGCAGCGACGAGGAGGAAGAGGAGAACGAACCCGACAATGGCTCCCCAGAGGGGGAAGCCGAAACCGATGCCGCGACCGAATCCATAACGCATCATGTCCCCACTTTACCCGCCTGCCTTTCGACATCGTGATCTGAGGCGGTCGTGCCGCTCACGACCTCTCGGAGGTGCCGGTGGCGAGGGCGCGCAGCCCGGTCGTGCCGAACGTGCCGATGACGGCGGCGGCACGCCGGAGGCCCTCGTCCAGCGCATCGAGAAAGGTCTCGTCGTCGTCGCGCCCGACGCTCGCGCAGTGCCCCAGGAAGCCTCCGGCGACCCCGTCTCCCGCGCCCGTGGGATCGACGACGTCGCCGACCGGGGAGGCGGGCCGGTGGACGATCCCATCGGTGGTGACGAGGGCCGCCCCGAGGGGCCCGGCCTTGACCACCAGGGCGCGGAGCCGCCCCCGGCCCGCCAGGCCCAGGGCCGCGTCCCGCCAGTCCCGGGCGCCGGGGACGAGGCTCATCAGCTCGGCGCGGTTGAAGAATAGGACGTCGCAGGCCCCGGCCAAGGTCAGCACGGCGGCGCGCTCCGGCCCGGTGAAGCAGGTCATGCTGTCCATCCCGATCAGGCGTGCCGATGATTGCGCCAGGACCTCCCTCTGCAGGGCCGGCGCCAGACTGCCGAGGAAGAGCACCTCTGCACCGGCGGCCTCCCTACTCAGGCGCGGGCGCCACTCGGGTTCGCAGCCCGGCTCCTCGGCGATGGTCTCTGCCTCCCACCGCTCGAAGTCATGGACGGCGTGCCAGCGGAAGGTCGGTGTCTCACTGACGGTCAGGCCGGAGAGGTCGACGGGAAGTCCGGCAAGGGTCCGGCGCAACTCCTCCTCGCAGTCGCGTCCCGCGATGGCGTGGAAATGGACGCGTGCTTGGGGCGCCGCGGCGAGGGAGAAGTAGAGGGCCGAACCGCCCAGCTGGCGCGGCCGGTGGCCGCGAGGCGTCTCGACGTCGTCGAGGTGGACGGTGCCCGCCACCGAGATCTCCCAGGCCATGGCGCGGAGGTGCTGTGGGAGTGACCCGGGTCAGCCCGCGCCCGGGAACAGCTGGATGATCGGGGCCAGCTGAGGCTGGCGCGCCCTGTGGGCTCGCTCCTGGAGAACCTCCTGGGCCGCGAACAGGACGTCGCACACGTGGTCGGCGTCGCGGTTGATCCCCAACTCGTCGCGCAGCGCCGGCTCGACGGTGCCCACCAGGCGGACTACGGCGGACCACAGTGCGACGGGCAGCGGGCTGATCCGGCGCAGGCGGCACTCCTCGACGAGATCGAGCAGCGTGTCGGACTCGTTGAGCCACATCCGCTCCCGGGTGAGGCGCGCCCGCCGGAAGGCGGCACGGCGCTCGATGTGGATGAGTTCGGCGCGTGTCCGGGCCAGCGGACCAGGCTGGCTGCGCAGGACGGCGGCGGAGATCATCAACGCATTCTAGATATCGCGGCCCGTCCGGGAGGTTCTGAGCTGGTGACGATCAGCTGGTGGCCCCGGCCGGTCTCTCCGGGTAGGAAAGGGAGCGCCACGTCCCCGCCACGGCGACGAGATGGACCGTCCGACGGAGCACAGCGGCCCGGGCCCCGGCGTCGAAGTTGTATTCGACATCGAGTTCGGCGACGTCTCGATGGCGTTCGCCCGTCTCGGGGTCGGACCACGCCTCGAGACGGCGAACTCCGACCACGGTGACGCCATGGAGGCGGCGCCGGGCATCGCCGCTGTGCGCGGCGGCAAAGCGCTCGGCGGTACCCCAGCGGCGCTGGCAGCCGGGCGCCAGGAGAGCGAAGGCCCGCCCGTACTGCCCCCCACGGACCAGCTCCACGAACAGCGTCTCGCTGAACGCGGGATCCCCGGTCCCTCGGCGCGCGGCGCCGTCCGTGCCGCGCTCGTGGGCGGCGACCATGGCCCTCACCCGGCCTGGTGCGTTGCCGGGGGGCGGGACCTCGTCGGCCTCCACCAGCGTCACCGGGACCGTCGCGCCGCGCGACCAGAAGGTCCGGGTGCTGGCGTCGACCAGGACGCGGTGAGCGGTCGGCGTCGTGGGGTCAGCAGGCTCGGCGTCGCCCGCCGAGCGGAGCCTCGCGGCCTGGAGGATCGACCGCACCCGTCCCATCCAGGGTCAGGATAGCCGACCTCCGCCGTCGCCGGGCAGGTGCCGCCGCGAGGCCGCTACGATCCCGGCATGAGCAGGGCCGCACGCATCCTCATCGCCGAGGAGCACGGCGCGGTGGCCAGGCCCCTCATCGCCCACCTCAAGTCACGCGGCCACACGGTGCGTTGGGTCCGGGCGGTCCGGGAGATCCGCGCCGAGCTGCCCCAGCTCAACCCCGACATCCTGGTCATCGACGTGGGTCTCGACACCGACGGCCTGGAGTATTTCCAGGCCATCCGGTTCACCCCGCAGTGCCCCCCCGGCGGCGTGGTGGTGCTGATCGAGCCGGGGGACACGCACTCCCGTGACCGGGCCAACCAGCTCGGCGCGGCAGGGGTGCTCGCCAAGCCGGTCGACGAGAGCAGGCTGACCGGTCTGATCGAGGAGTTGATGGCGTTCGTGTAGCCTTTTCTGCTTCCCGGGAGGCCCATCCTGGGATGGGGTCTCGATCACCGGGTCCGCTGCCGTGCTGGTAGGCTTCATGGCGAGATGAGACTACTGCCGCAAGGTCAGGGATGACCCGGCGTCCGGCGTTCACGATGAGATGCGATGGAGCGGCGTAGCCCGCATCTGAGCGACTTTCCCGACCACGCCAGGCGCATTGCGCTGACCGTCTCCTGTCACGACTGCGACGACCTGCCCAAGGTCCCCGATGCCGGTGGCTTCCGCGAAGTGGACGGTGTCGCCGTTCAGGTCATGCACAACGGCGTCGTGGTCGAGAGGGACGCGTACTGCGGCCGCTGGACGACGGAGATCATCCGCTGCCTTCGCGGCCATCACGAGCCGCAGGAGGAACTGGTCTTCGCCCGCATGGTGGAGCGTCTGCTCGCCACCGACGAGCATCCCACGATGATCGAGCTCGGCAGCTGGTGGGCCTTCTACAGTCTCTGGTTCCGGCACGCGCTCCCCGCGAGCATCGTCGTCGACCTGGAGCCGGACGAGCGGTTCCTCGAGGTCGGCCGCCGGAATTTCGGCTACAACCGCGAGACGGCGACCTTCGTGCACGGCGCCGTCGGTCCCCATCCGGGCGGGACGATGAGGTTCCTGGCGGAGAGCGACGGCGAGCTGCACGACGTCCCCCAGTTCGATGTCCGGGCTCTGATGGCACTCGGCGGTATGGAGCGGGTCAGCCTGCTCCTCGCCGACATCCAGGGGGCGGAGACAACGCTCATCGAGCAGCTGCGACCGCTCGTCGCTCGCGGTGACATTCGATTCGCTCTGATATCGACCCATCATCACTCGATCTCGGGGGATCCGATGACCCATCAGAACGTCCTCGCGGCGGTCGAAGCCGCCGGCGGGCACGTGATCGCCGAACACACCGTGGGCGAGTCCTTCAGTGGGGACGGTCTGGTGGCGGCCTCATTCGATGCCCGCGATGCGGAGATGGTGGTCAAGATCAGCCGGGCGCGGCAGCGGGACTCCCTCTTCGGAGAGCTGGAGCCGGAGGTCGTCATCCGCCAAGCCCGCGCCGCCCGCGCCGAGGCACGGATCGTCGAGCTGAACGCTGAGGTGGCCGACTTCAACCGCCGTCTCATCGACGCCCAGCGTCGTCTCGACGCCATCGAGGGCAGCCGGATGTGGCGGTGGTCGCGCGCGCCGAGCCGTGTCTATCACAGGCTGCGGCCGGTGAAGAGGCCGCAGCCGCGGCAGTGAGACGGACCGCGCCCGGCCCCGAAATCCGGTCCGATCGCGTAGAACTCGCGCCCGATCCGGAGCGCCGGGACGAGTGTGGCATTCCCCGTGCGCCCGGCGACCGCTGCCCGGAGAGCCTGAACCTGTGTCCCGAACCCTCAAAGGCTTGATCCTCAGCGGGGGGAAGGGCACCCGGCTGCGTCCCATCACCCACACCAGTGCCAAGCAGCTGATCCCGGTGGGCAACCGGCCCATCCTCTTCTACGCCATGGACGCCCTGGTCGCGGCAGGGATCGACGACATCGGCATCATCACCGGCGACACCGCTGACGAGGTCGAGGCCGCCGTCGGGGACGGTTCCAGCTTCGGTGCCCGCTGCACCTACATCCGCCAGGAGGCTCCGCTCGGCCTCGCCCATGCCGTTCTCACCGCCCGGGACTTCCTAGCCGGCAGCGCCTTCGTCATGTACCTCGGCGACAATCTCGTCCGCCACGGGATCATCCCGATCGTCGATGAGTTCCGCGCCACCGAACCCGACGCCATGATCCTGCTCGCCCGGGTTTCGGAGCCCCAGCACTTCGGCGTCGCGGAGCTGGAGGACGGCCGCGTCGTGCGGCTGGTGGAGAAGCCAGCCGTGCCGCGCTCCGACCTGGCCCTGGTTGGGGTGTATCTCTTCACCCAGGCCATCTTCGATGCGATCGACCGGATCGACTACTCGCCTCGAGGGGAGTTGGAGATCACCGACGCCATCCAGGAGATGATCGACCAGGGCAAGACGGTGCGTGCTCACATCATCACCGCGCCCCATGAGGCCCTGGTGGCCACGTGGAAGGACACCGGCCGCCCCGAGGACCTCCTCGAGGCCAATCGCATCGTCCTCGACGACATGCCTCCCCGCGTCGACGGCGATGTCGGCCCGGACGTGCGCATCGAGGGCAAGGTCGTCATCGAAGCCGGTGCGCGGCTACGCAACTGCACCGTGAGGGGCCCCGCCATCATCGGCACCGGCACGTTGATCGACGACGCCTACGTCGGGCCCTACACCTCGATCAGCCCCGACTGCACGATACGGAGTGCGGAGATCGAGCACAGCATCGTCCTGGCGGGCACGACCATCGAGAACGCCGACGGCAAGATCGAGTCATCGCTTATCGGCAAAGGCTGCGTCATCCGTCGATCCCCGGTCCGCCCCCGCGCCTACAAGCTGATGCTGGGCGACCATTCCATTGTGGAGTTGCGCTGATGGCCTGGACACCCGTGCCCACCGAGATGGAGCATGTGCTCGACGACATGGCCGGCACCCCGGCCCGCGAACGGCTGGGAAGGATTCACGACGTCCGCGTCAAGACGTTCCGGAAATCGGCCGACCAGCGCGGCTACTTCATCGAGCAGCTGAAGCGTGGCGACAGGGACGACGATGGCAACCTCTTCATCCCCGAGCAGCCGTTCGCGCAGATGTCGCGCAGTCTCGCCTACGCGCGGGGCGGCAACCCGCCGGAGCTCATCAAGGCCTTCCACTGGCACAGGAAGCAGTGGGACTACTGGGACATTGTCCAGGGCAACGCGCGCGTCGTGCTAGTCGACCTGCGCCACGAGTCACCCACCCGCGGCGTCATCCAGGTGGTCATCCTGGGTGAGAACGCCCCCAAGATGGTGGCCATCCCTCCGCTCGTTGCGCACGGTTACCAGGCGCTGGACCTGCGCGACGTCATCCTCAACTACTATGTTACGGAGCCGTACGACCCGCAGAAGCCCGACGAGGGCCGGATCGGCTGGAACGATCCTCGCATCGGCTTCGACTGGTCGATCGAGAACATCTGAGCCGCCTCCGGCGGCACTATGGGGCAAGCGGTCCCAGGTGGCGCTCGAGGTCAGCTAATCCTTGTGGTGAGCCGATCTCGTAGAAGCGGTCGGCAACCTCGAAGCCAGCCAGCTGTCCGGCGAGGCTCAGTTCGCGCATCACATCGGAGAGGTCGGCGACCTGGCCCGCCGCGACGCGGTCGGTGATGGCGTGGCGGGCCAGGACCGAGAAACCGTAGTCGATCCACTCCATCCGGTCCCGCGACGCACCGGGCCGGCTTTTGTCGTAGACGACGACGCGCCCCTTGTCGAAGACCACGTTGCTGCTGTCCCAGCGGTCGCGGTTGCGCATCACTGTCATCAGCGCCGGCGAGCCGCTCGCCCTGAAGGCACGTTCGACCGCGGCGAGATCGAGGGTGAGAAAGGAGTCGCCGTTGACGACCCCGAAGTCTTTGGGCACCGCCTGCGCGTCGATGACGGCGCGCAGCGCGCCGGCGGTACCGAGGTACCGCTCGCCGTCCGCCACATAGCGGACCCGAAGGCCGAATTGCCGACCGTCTCCGACATGCTCTTGGATCGCCTCACCCAAGTAGGCGATGCTGTACACGACGTCGCGCACCCCGAGAAACTGAGCCAGCGCAGCTGGATGTCCGCGAAGGGGCGCCCGTTCACCGGTAGCAACGCCTTGGGTACGGTCTCAGTGAGCGGGTACATCCGCGTCGCGAGGCCGCCGGCGAGGATGACCACGGGCAGCGGCATCAGTCCGTCGCCATCAGCGTCGAGCGTCGCGCCGCCCGGGTCTCACAGGTGGAAGCCGGCGGTGACCGCGTCGCGATGGAACATGCGCACCGTCTCCAGGGAGTACTCGTCGAGATCCTTGCCCAGGAGCGGCAGCTTCGCGAGGAGGTCGTGAAGTCACCGTGATGACGTGGCAGCCCACCTCGTGGGCCTGGATCACGTTGAGGATCTCTCGGGGACTGGCCCAGATCAACCTGATCTCGGGACGCGGACCGAGGATCTCCAGGCACTCCCGCACCAGCGGCAGCGGGTCCCTTCCCGTGTCCGCGACCCTGCCGGCGAAGAGGGACACGAAGTGACGGCTTCCCGGCGCCAGGCAATCGACGACGCGGCGGACCTGTGCCGGGGTGGTCATCGCCGTGACGTTGAGCTGGATACCCTCCGAGCTCAGGGATCTGAGCACGGCGGAGGTGGGGCGGCCCTGGGTGTCGGTGACGGGAATCTTCACGAACACCGCCTCACCCCAGCCGGCGATCCGCCGCCCCTGGCGGATCATCTCGTCGAAATCGTCGGCGAAGACCTCGAACGAGATTGGGCGGCCACCGACCACGGTGAGGACGTCCCGTGCGAACGCCTCGTAGTCGGCGACGCCGGAAGCGCGCATCAGCGTCGGGTTGGTGGTGAACCCCTTGATCCAGGGATTCCGTGCCAGACCCTCGATCCCGGCGCGATCCGCCCCGTCGGCGAACACCTCGACGCGCAATGTGCTCAGATCCACCCTGTCCACCATGTCATGCCTCCGCTCTCGGGGAGGTCCCCCTGCGGGAGAGGCTGATGATCCACGGGACCGCCTCGGCCAGAGAGGCGGCAACGGCGTCGGCGATCGCCGCCGGCTCATCGTACGCGCGGTCGATGAGGACGGTCCGGCAGCCCGCCTGTCTACCCGCCTCGACGTCGCGCCAGCGGTCGCCGACCACCACGCTTCGGGTGAGATCCAGGCCGAGGCGTGCGGCGGCTTCCCTGATCAGCCCCGGCTTGGGTTTGCGGCAGGCACAGCCGTCGGCGTCGTCATGGGGGCAGACCGCGACGGCATCGAGGCCGAGGCGGCGCTGGATGTCGTCGTTGATCTCCGCCACCCTGGCGGCGGTGGTCACGCCCCGGGCGATATCGGGCTGGTTGGTCACACAGACCAGCACGAAACCGGCACCATGCAGCCGGGCGCAAGCGTCCTCGACGCCCGGCAGAAGCATCATCTCGGCGGCGCTTCGGGGGGGGTGCGGGCGACCGTCGACGACGACGGCCGCGTTCAGCACGCCGTCGCGGTCGAGGAAGACGGCGGGAACCGAGTTCACGCCCCGGTGCCTTCGGGCGCCCCCCCCGGAAGCGTGGCGCGCATCTCCTCGAGGGACGCCCGCAGGGCTTCGGAGGATCGCAGCCGGTTGCTCCACCCCAGCGCTCGGATGCGGTCCGTCCGGAGTTCGGCACGACCGGCACGTCCCCCTTCCAGCCCCGATCCCCACCGGTGAATTCGTAGGTCACAGATCCCGGCCGCAGGCCGAGAACCTCGACGGCCATGTCGGCGATCTCGCGGACCGTCGTGTAGTCGCCGGTGGCGACGTTGTAGACCTGGAATGGCCGTGTCTCGCGCGCAAGGGCGGTCATGACCGCCTCCACCACGTCGCTCACGTGGATGTACGACTTGCTCTGCTTGCCGTCACCGAGGATCCGCAGCCGCGTCGGATCCTCGATCAGGCGGCGGAGGAAGTCGAGACCGACGCCGTGCGTCTGCCTGGCTCCGACGACGTTGCCGAAGCGGAAGGCCCGTCCGACCAGCCCGAACATGTGGCAGTAGGCGGCGATCAGGGCCTCTCCGGCCATCTTGGACGCCCCATACGTGGAGACCGGGACCAGGGGACCGTGATCCTCCTCGACCTCCAGTTCTCCCAGATCTCCGTACACCCCGCTTCCCGAGGGATAGAGGAGGGTGGTTGCACCCGAGATCCGCGCCGCCTCGACCACGGCGTGCGTCAGCTCGGTGCCCTCGTGGAAGTCGATCGACGGCTCGCGCACGGCCCGGGCGATGTCGGGGTTCGACGCCAGGTGAATCACCACCTCGTGCCCCGCCGCGGTGGCGTTCAGACGCTCCTGCTCGTGGACATCGGCGCGTATGACGTCCAGCCGCGGATCGTCGCGCCAAGCCGCGTAGTGCCACTCGCGGCCGGAGGAGAAGTTGTCGTACAGGGTGACGCGCTCGGTGCCCGGCTCACCGAGGAGGCGATCGGTCAGATGACTGCCGATGAAGCCGGCGCCTCCGACGATCAGGAAACGGCTGGCCACGATGGGCCTCCCACCGCCGATTCCCACTTGGTCGGGTTCCGCTGCAGCAGGGGGTGGGAGACCAGGAGGTGCCAGATGACGGCGCAGAGACCCTCGGTGTGGGCGGTGACCCGCTCACCCACGAGGGGCGGGATGATGACGACGGCGTCGCCGACGCGGGCGGTGTACCCCCCGTCCCTGCCCACGATGCCGCCGATGAAGCAGCCCGCCGCCCGGGCTGCCTCCAGCGCTTTGACGATGTTGGCGGAGATGCCCCGCTCACGGTCGCCGCCCCCCACCGAGAAGACCAGGATCGCGTCATGGGCCCGGAGATGGGAACCGGCGAGCCACGCACTATAGGAGGTGTCCCAGCCGTCGTCATTGATGCGTGCGGTCAGTTCGGACACGTTGTCGGTGGGAGCGTACGCCTCGATACCGCACAGCTTCCGGAAATCGTTGACGGCGTGGCCGGCGTGGCCCGCCGAGCCGCCGACGCCGAGGACGAAGAGCCGGCCAGACCGCTCTCTGACCTGGGCCAGGCCGGCGGCCAGTCGCTCCACCTGGTCGCTGTCGATGGCGGCGGCGATGCGCCCGACCTCCTCGAGGTACGTCTGGCTGAAGCTGCTCATGGAGCGAGATGCTCGCACGAAAGGTGGCGGGATGCGCGGCGCCGTGGCCCGGGGGCATTCAGCCCCGGCGGTGCGGTCATGGCGACGTCTCGGCGCCCACCCCGTACCAGACGACGACCCCGCCCGTTGCCGTGCCGGGCGTTCCGAGCAACTCGGTCATCAGCTGCACGACCTGAGCCTCCCCGGCGAGGGGCCGACGATCACCGTGGTCACGTCGTGGGCCCGCAGGTCGCCGAGGTACGTCTGGCGGACCGAGACAGCAAGGGTGGCCGGCACGGGCCTGCCGGCGTCTCCCACGGCGCTCAGTTCCCGGCCGAGCGGATCCAGCTCGGGGCCGACCTCATGGCCGCCCGGCCCTGGGGTGTAGACGATCCCCAGCTGGGTCTTGAAGGCCATGTTCGACACCGCCTGCCAGAGCTCCGGGGGGTAGTCCCCATAGGCGACTCCGTATGGGGTGATCAGCACTGAGCCTGTCTGCGGGAGCCGCTGGGACGAGCCGTCCGTGAAGAAGGCGGGGACCATGAGCTGTCCGGCGAAGAACGGCAGCGGGGGGGCGAGGAACACCAGCGCCACGGCGACCGCCGCCAGCCCGGCGAGCTGCCGCCGCGGCACAGCCTCGAGCACGGCGTCGATGAAGACGGCGACGATCACCGACAAGGCCAGGTAGCCCGCCACCATGAGGCGGACCGGCAGCACGTTGTCGAGCACGGGCAGGTGCTGGGCGATGTCCCACGGGAGCGGTATCGGCGTGGGGCCGCCGTGGATGGTCAGATGGCCGCCTAGAGACAGCACCACGGCACAGGCCAGCGTCACCGACGCCACCGCCACCACGAGGCTGTGTCGCAGCCGGACGCCGACGGCCACGGCCAGGATCGCCATTGGGATGCCGATATACACGCTGGAGTCGAGGACGGTGGTGGGCCCGCTGATCAGCTGGACGTTCGACGGGATCAGGAAGGAGGTCGGCCGCGCCATGTAGACGAAACCCTGGAGAGCTCCGGAAACGTGCTGCGGTCCGAGGAGCACCAGGTACAGCGGATACGCCGCCAGCACGGCGAAGGTGAGGGCGGCGAAACCGGCCGCCCGGAGCGCGTAGGGGAGCTTCTCCCGCACCTGGTCGCGGCGGAGGACGGCGAGCGTGACCAGGGGCGGGATGGCCATGACAGCGCAGATGGCCAGCATCTCCGTACCGGTGAGGAGCTGGGCGGCGGCGGCGAAGCCCAGCAGCGCCCCCATGAGCGCCGGCCGTCGCCGCTGGCGCACCAGGATCTCGTTGGCGAAGAGCAGCAGCAGTGGGGGAAAGATGGCCACGAACATCTGGGCGTGGCCGGTGATCTGGCTGGCCATGAAGGGGCTCAGCTCGTAGAGGAGACCTCCGATCAGCGCGGAGACCCAGCGGCGTGAGAAGCGGCGCACTCCGAGGTAGGCGCACCAGCCGGAGAGCCATACGCTGAGGAGGGCCAAGACGTTGTAGGAGACGATGGGGCCGAAGATGAGGGTGACTGGCGCCAGCACCAGGGCGGGGAAGAGGATGGAACCGTTCCACATCAGGTTGGCGCCAGTCGGGTAGTGGAGGTAGTCGGTCATCAGCGGATTCAGGTGGTGGCCCAGGGCGAATGGCAGCCACTGCAACGCCCAGATGGACAGCGAGGGATCCCCGGCGTTACCCACGATCGTGTCGTGGCCAGTGAACAGCCCGGGCCGCAGCACCACCAGCGCGAGCGCCAGGAACAGCGCCGGAGCTCGCAGACCCAGCGCCAGACGGCCGATCCCTGTCCGCGCTGGGATACTTAGAGGCGCGCTCCGCGTGGCAAGATTTGGCGCTGCCATGGTGGGCGAATACTAGTGTTCCTGACCTGTCGGAGGGGCGTGGCGGCGTGGCTCGGGCGCGGGGGGATCCCGCGGCTCACGGTTCGCGCTGTTCATCGACCTCGGCCTCGCCGCGGTCATCGCCGTGCTCACCGATCGGACGGTTCTCCAGGGGACGCGACGCGCACGCGTGGTCGCCGCGACGGCACTTCTCGTAGTGTGCGCCACCCTGGTCCCCAGCATGCCGCTCCCGGCTTGGAACTCCGCGACCCCGGCCTACTTCCTGGCGGGCGGCGACGTCGCGCAGCTACCCAGGGGCACCTTGGCGCTCCTCGTGCCCTTCGGCGCATACAACGAGGCGACCCTCGGTCCGCTGCTCTGGCAGGCGCAATCAGGGTTCCGGGTGCGCGTCGTCTCCGGTGGCATCGTCAGCGCCGGGCCGGACGGCATCTCCGTAGGCCTTCCCAGCCTGATCCAGCTTGAACAACACCCCTGGGGCCTTCCGGCATCAGCCTCCTCGTCTGGAGTTGTCGGGACCACGCTGGCCTGCGTCATGGATGCACTCGAGTCCTCGTACCCCACAGGCCAGTGCGGGCCGGATATCGTCGGTGCCTCGCGCGGCGAGTTGCAGGCGTTGCACGTCACCGTGATCATCATGGGACCGATGGCGTACGGAACGGACCCCGCGCTCCAACGCCCGGTGGAGAACTTCCTCGATCAGGTCGCGGACGGCCCGCCGGGCTCCGATCAGGGTGTCCTGGTGTGGAGCCTCCCCGGATAACCGGGCGCGCGTCCGGCATCACGCAGGACCCCGACGGTCACGCCGGACCTGCGCTGAAGCCGTAGAGTCCCAGCCATGGGCCCAACCCCCGACGACCGGGTCGTCTGCATCGTCGGCGCCGGTTACGTCGGTCTCGTGACCGCCGTGGGCCTGGCCGACCTGGGCCGCGAGGTCCGCCTGGTCGAGATCGATCCTGACCGCCGTGCTGCGGTCGCGGCGGGAATCTGCCCAATCCACGAGCCTGGGCTCGATACGCTCCTCGCCGAGGTGGTGAGCGCCGGCCGCCTGCGAACGGTGGAGACGATGCAGGAGGGCGTCGAGGGTGCCGGCATCGTCATGGTCGCGGTCGGCACCCCTCCAACACCTGACGGCGAGGCCGACCTCTCCCAGGTCCACCAGGCGGTGGGCGAGGCGCTCCTCCACGTGGGTCCCGACGTCGTCATTGCCATCAAGAGCACCATCCCACCGGGAAGCACCCGCGCCCTGGCCGCCCGGACCGAGAGGCGCGACGTGGCGTTCGTGATGTGCCCCGAGTTCCTCCGCGAGGGCTCGGCCATGCACGACTTCCGGAACCCCAGTCGCATCGTGGTCGGCGGCGAAGATCCCACGGCCAGGCAGCGGGTGGCAGCTCTGTTCGACGGCCTGGATTCCGTGCGCCTGCTCTGCGACAGCACCAGCGCCGAGCTGATCAAGTACGGCTCCAACGCCTTTCTCGCCACCAAAATCAGCTTCATTAACGAGATGGCCCAGCTCTGCGAGCTCACCGGCGCGGACATCGACCACGTCGCCGACGGGATGGGCCTCGACCCCCGCGTCGGGCGCAGCTTCCTGAGTGCCGGTCTCGGCTGGGGGGGCTCCTGTTTCCCCAAGGACGTCCGCGCCTTGGAGACGTCAGCCGGGTACCACGGTCAGAGCTTCTGGCTTCTCAAGGCCGCCATCGAGGTCAACAACCAGCAGCGGCGTCGCTTCATTGGGAAGCTGCGCGAAGGCCTGGAGGGAGCCTCCAGGGACGCCGCGTGGCCATCCTCGGCCTCGCCTTCAAGCCCTTCACCGACGATCTGCGGCAGGCGCCGGCCATCGACATCATCCGGCACGTCCAGGGGTCGGGCGCCCAGATCGTCGCCACCGACCCGGTGGCGCTCACCAATGCCCGGTCGATCCTTTCCCGCGTCGAGCTGGTCGAGGACCCTTACGAGGCGGTCACCGGCAGTGACGCCGTCGGTCTGGTCACCGAGTGGCCGGAGTACTTGGAGCTCGACTGGGCGAGGGTGGTCTCGCTCATGCGCGGGAGCCTCGTCGTCGACGGGCGCAACTGCCTGGACGGCGAGCTGATCGCCGCCCACGGAGGCGTCTACCTGAGCATGGGCCGCCGGGCCATCGCCGCACCCTCCGCCCTGCCGGAGATCGAGCAGCCGGGGGTGGCCCCCTCCATCGCTCTCGGCTGAGCCTCCGAGCGGGACCCTCGGTACCGGGTATTAGCGCCATGGGTCAGGACGCCGTCGGCATCGGGGCGCACCCACCAAGTCCCGCCTGCGGTCTGGGAGCCGCCGGACCCGCCGGCATGTCCGGCCCGGAACCGCGACAGTCTACGCGGCGGAGAGCGTGTCCTTGGCCCACGTCCCGCCACTCCGCCAGGTGTCGGACGCCGCTTGCCGCCGTGGATGATCCTCGACGCCCCCGATCGCCGTGGGACAATCGCCATCAGGATGAAGGCGCGCCTCCGGCCCAACAGCACGCTGGTGCGTCTGTTCACCCCCGGCCTCTACGTCAAGCGATGGCTGCTGCTGCTGATGGTCGGCATCGTCATGATCAGCCTGGCCGTCGGCTACATCCTCCGCGACGTCTACTCGGAGGGAGTGGGCTTCCCCGCCTGGGTGCAGCAGGCCACCCTGCAGTTCCTGCCCCGGTCGGTCCGCGCCGTGCTCTTCCTCCTCGTCGGCCTGATCATCATCGGGGTCAGCTTCTACTTCCTCGGCCGCTCGGTCCTCGGCCCATTCTTCCCCGGCGGCCGCGGTGAGCGTGGCCTGGTCCAGCAGCTCTACACCTCCCGGCTGCTGGCCAAGGGTCCGAAGGTGGTCGCCCTGGGCGGTGGCACCGGCCTGTCGACGGTCCTCCGCGGCATCAAGAAGTACACCGGCAACATCGTGGCGATCGTCACGGTCGCCGACGACGGAGGCTCCAGCGGGCGATTGCGCAGCGAGTTCCGGGTCTTACCTCCGGGCGACTTCCGCCAGTGCCTGACGGCGCTGGCCGAGACCGAACCGATGATGACCGAGCTCTTCCAGCACCGCTTCACCGGAGACGGAGCGCTCGGCGGCCACTCCTTCGGCAACCTCTTCATCACGGCCATGGCGGAGATCACCGGCGACTTCGAGCACGCCGTCCGCGAGTTGGGGCGGGTCCTCGCCATCCGCGGTGAGATCGTCCCCAGCACCCTGACCGACGTCGTCCTCTGCGCCCGCGCCGGCGAGGAGGTCCGGGTCGGCGAGTCCAAGGTTCCCATTGGCACCGACCGCATCGACCGGGTCTTCCTCGAGCCGGCGTCTCCCCCCGTCAACCCCGAGGCGGAGGCGGCGGTCCTCGACGCCGAGATCGTCATCATCGGCCCCGGCTCCCTCTACACCTCGATCCTGCCGAATCTCCTCGTGGACGGCATGGTCGAGGCGCTGCGCGTCACCCCCGCCGTCAAGATCTACGTCTGCAACGTCGCCGACCAGCCCGGCGAGACGATGGGCTATGCGGTGAGCGAGTACCTCAACGTCATCGACGCCCACGTCGGCGGCAATCTCTTCGACTACGTGATCGTCAACAGCAACCTGACGCCGCCCTTGCCGGCGTCGTCGGAGCGGGCGGGCGTGACGCGCGTCAACTTCGACCGGCAGCGATCTCAGGAGCACCCGGTGCGCTTCGTCGTCGCCGACGTCGTCAGCACCTCCATCAGTTCGCACCACGACCCGGACAAGCTCGCCCGGGTGATCATGAAGCGCATCTGGAGATAGGCCCGCCGGCGGGTCAGTACAGCAGGTCGCGGCGCAGCCGCCAGCGCACCCGCCTCATCACCGGCTCGGCGGCCCGCTTCCAGAGCTGGTACCGGCGCTCGTCGAGGGCGAGGTCCCAGGTGCCGACGAACTCCCGCACGTCCGAGGAGAAGCCGGTCTTGAATTCCCAGAGCCCATACAAAGGATGGTCGGGGCCAAGTTCTGCGGGCCGCGGCACCGCCACCAGGTCGTAGCAGCGCACGCCGCGCTGGCGCAGCCACCGCATCACCTCCCACTGCAGAAGGTGGGCGGCCTTGAGCTCGCGCTTGCGCAGGGAGGTTCCCCCGTCCTTGTACCAGGCTCTCGTCCCCAGCACGACCACGTAGGCACCGGCCAGCACGTCATCCCCGTCGCGGGCGAGGAAGAGTTGGCCCTGGCCACTCGCCTCGAACAGCCTCCAGTAGCCGGCGTGGTAGGGGAGGGAGCGGGCCGGGTAGCGGCCGTGGCGGTCGAAGGCGCCGGCCACCAGGGCATGCATGACCGCCACGTTCTCGTCGCTGCAGGGGACGGGCGAGGCGGTCACCCCGCGACGGCTCGCCAGCCCGATGTTGTAGCGCGCGTCGCGGCGGAACGACGCCCGGAGTGCCGCCTCGTCACGGGCGGGATCGAGGTCCACGAAGACAGTGGCTCGGGAGATCTGCACATCGGCAGACTTGCGAAGCCCCATGGCGAGAAGCGCCGACCGGTTGTCCTCCGTATCCACCAGCTCCGGCTCGACCTGGACGCAGAAGGCGCCGCCGAAGCTGTCGCGCTCGTCGAGCACCGCCGCCAGCTGAGCCGCCGAGGCGATGCCGGGCCCCTTGGGGGAGTACCAGAGGTGACCCAGGCCGGGAACGTTGTGGCGAAGGAAGAGCGCCGCCAGCGGGGTGCCCGGTCCTTCCGAGATGCGGTACGCCGGCCCCCAGCCCCACCCTCGCTTGAATTCGCCCCACGCCCGCGTCTGGAGCATCTCGCCGCCGTCGGGGTTGGCGAGGAGGAGGTCGTCCCACCCGCTGATCTCGGCCGTTGTCGCCGGCCTCACCGGCCGGCCCCGTGCGCCGATCTCGCCAAGCGGGCCGTCCGGTACAGGCGGTAGCGCCATGGCCGGACCGGCAGGTCGAAGGTGCCCGGGCGCGTGACCAGGCGGCCCCCGAAGGTCTTCTTGAACCGGCTGAGGCCGGCCCAGGGATGGTCGGCGGTGTCGTCGGGAAGGACCCCCCAGAAGTCGAAGGCACGGCGTCCCTCGGCGCGGCAGTCGAGGACGATCCTCCAGGCGAGCGGGGCGGCGGCGATGATCTGCCGCGAGCGCTCGGCGTCGGCGGCGGCGTGCGCGTAATACCCGGTGGTCGGCGATTCGAAGGCGATGACCCCGGCGACGCTCTCCCCCTCCACGTCGGCCAGGTAGAGCGAGGCCGCCTCGCGCTCGAAGAGGACCCGGCACACGGTCCGGTAGTACGCGTCGGAATGAGGGGCGAAGCCGTTGCGCTCGCCGGTCTTCCGGATCAACTGGAGGAAGTGCTCAACCTCCGCCATCTCCCTGGTGCGGCGGACGGCGATGCCCTTGGCGGTGGCGGTGTTGATGCTCCGGCGGCGACCCGAGGTGAGATCGGAGCGCAGCTCAGGCTCTGGCCGGGTGAGGTCCAGGACCAGGGTGTGGCGGGGCTGCACGCTCCGGCTGGGCAACGCCCCGAGCCGCGTGAGCTGCCCCTTTTCCACTTCGAGATCCGGCTCGACGCGGACGAAGTCGACGCCCAGGGCGGCGCCGGACCGGCGCATCGCCTCGACGGCGGCCCCGAGCCGCGAGGGATCGTCGACCGACGGGCCGTACGGCGAATACGCGTAGCGGATGCTGCGGCCGCGGTGCACGACCCCAGCCCAGCGCCAGCCGTCTCCCTGCTGCGCGAACACCTCGTCGCCGAGTGCCTGCTGGACCTCTAGCCATGAGCGGCTCTGCATGAAATGGCCGCCGTGTGCGAACAGTTCGCTGTCCCAGTCGCCACCGGGCAGGCCTGTGGATATCTCCTGCACCACTGCACCCTAGCATGCTCGCTGAGGTTTGCTGCGTGCCTCACGAATCCCGGCGCCCCGAACTGGGAGTTGGCAAAAGCCGTTGCCGCCGCATACAATTCGGGCCGCTGCAACCGCCAACGCCGATGGAGAAGTGCGCATGTCCGAAGTCATCACTCGCGATTCCCTGGCAGAGTTGTGGAAGGCGAAGGTCGAGAACGACGAGGGCGGTGGAACCTACGCCATGACGCGTGCGCGGGATGACGTGCGCTGGTTCTTCGCCACCATCGCGTCAGCCCTGCAGAAGGGAGACGAGGTTCGCATCCACGGCTTCGGCAACTTCAAGATCCAGCAGCGCGCCGCTCGCATGGGCCGCAACCCGCGCACCGGCGAGGCGGTGAAGGTGGCGGCTCGCAAGGTGGTCCGGTTCGCCCCCTCCACCACGCTGTCGGCGTCGGTCAAGAGCGGTGGCCGCCGCGCCAAGCGCTGAGGCTGGAGCGGCACGGGGAACCTCCATCGAGCGGGAGGCGGGCTCCACCCGCCGCCGGTGACCTGACCGGGACGCGCGGCCGTCCTCAACTCGGGCAGGATTGTCGGCCGTGCGCCTGAGCCTTCTCCCTGCCGTCTGCCTCGGCGCGGCCGTCGTCCTCGCCGGGGCCGCTGCCTACGGTACCGTCAAGCTCCGCAGCACCCCGCCCCGGCCGGTCCTCACGATGGCGCTCCCCTCGACGTATGGCCTCGACCCCGGTGAGACGCAGGCCGTCCCCCTGCCGGGCGTGGGCAGCTTCGACCTGGTGTCGAACGACGGCGGCCAGCTCGGGGCGGTCGCGGCCGAGACGGTCGTCCCCATCGGCTCGGTGGCCAAGGTGATGACGGCCCTGGTGGTGCTCATCAGAAAGCCGCTGAGCGGCGATGACCCCGGCCCCACCTACACCATCACGGACCACGATGTCGCCCTCTACGACCAGACGATCGCCGAGGACGGGTCGGCGCTCCCCGTGACCGCCGGCGAGCGCTTCACCGAGCGCCAGCTGCTGCTCGGCCTGCTCCTGCCCTCGGCAAACAACCTCGCGGAGACGCTGGCGGACTGGGCGGCGGGCTCGCGCGCGGCGTTCCTCGCCGCCATGAACGCCGAGGCGACCGCTGTGGGCATGACCCAGACCACCTTCGCCGATCCCAGCGGCTACAGCCCAGACACCGTCTCGACGGCCGCCGACCTGGTGCTCCTGGGTGAGGCCGCGCTGGCCAACCCCGAGCTCGCCGAGCTCGTCGGCACGCCGACGGCCGTGATGCCCGACGGCACCACGGTCCAGAACCTGGATTCCGACCTGGGCACGGTGCCGGGCTGGTTGGGGATCAAGACCGGCTCGACGCCCGAGGCCGGCGGGTGCCTCCTCTTCGCCGCCGCCGGTCCGGCGCCGCTGGGGATGCCGGTTGCGCGCGTCGTCGGCGCCATCCTCGGCCAGGCCAGCCTGGACGACGCCCTCCAGGGGGCGGCCGCGGCCGTCGACGCCGCCTTCGCCGGGTACGACACCGTCTACGCCGGCACCCTCACCCCGCCCGTCGTCTCCGGGGCGGTGACCGCTCCCTGGGGTGAGAGGAGCGGGCTGGAGGCAGATTTCGTGAGCGGGCTCGAGCCGGTGACGCTGCCCTGGGGAGCCGAGCTCCAACTCCACGTCCAGGGGCCGGCCACGAAACACCTCTCCGCACCCGTCAGAGCCGGCACGGTGGTCGCCACCGTCACCGGCAGCCTCGACGGCACGACCGTGGCCACCTGGCGGGTGGTCACCACCGTTGGCGTCGGCGCGCCGAGTTGGGAGTGGCGGCTCACCCCCTGATCCCGATTCCGGCGCGGGGCCGATCCCCGCTCCCCGTCGCGACCTACCAGGAGGCGTCGCTGCGTTCGGCGGCCAGGCGCAGCGCCTGGAGCGCCTCCGCTTCGTGCCCGGTGAGGTCCGCGGCCACCCGGACCGTCTCCAGATGATCCTTGGCGACGACCATCTCCATCTCGTGAAGACCGAGATGCGGTCGGGTCATCAGCTGCCCGGAATACGCCGTCAGCGACGCCGCCCATTTCTGTTTGAGCAGGCGCGGCGCGATCTCCCCAGCCTTGACTCGGAGCCCCGCGCCGCCCGCTCCCGGTCCGAGTCGGAAGCGCAGCGCGAGCCGCCCCGCCTTGACGCAGGCCTCGCAGCGGCCGTTGCGCTCGTCGGGGATCTCCGGGCGCTTGTGGCAGACGCGGCACATGAGGCTCTGATGGTGGCAGATCCGCACCCGGATCCCCGAAACCTGGATGCTCCCGGTGGCCTTCTCCCCTTCGTGAGATGGAAAGCGTCGCCCGGGAGTGCACGCGACACACCTGACAGGACCCCTCGTGAACGCCGTCGAGCGGCATGGGCGGATATAGCGCCATGCTCGATCCGTCGATTCCTCCGTCCTGACCGACGCCTGGGACGGGACGGCTGGCGGCCCCCCTCCACGTAACGCTCCCTGACTGCCTTCTTGTCATTGACAAACATACTCCCAGGTACTACATTGGCTGCAGTGAACGTCGAGGTTCGTGCCACTGGACTCCGCGCCATGCGGGACCGGCACCACCTCACCCAGCGCGAGCTGGCCCACCGCCTCGGGGTGACCCAGAACTACATCCCGGCGCTGGAGGCTGGGACGAGGAACCCCGGGCCCAAGCTGCGCCAGCAGCTCATGCAGCTCTTCCAGTGCGACTTCGAAGACCTCTTCCAGGTCGTGATGATCAATCCCGTGGACAACCACGAGACGCTCCTCATGCCCGTCGCGGAGTCCCGGGCGGAGGCCGGCTGACCGCCCACTCCAGGCGCGGGCGTGGCCACCGGACCACCGGCTTCGCGGGCGGAGACGAGGCGCCGCCGCGCGGCTCCGTAGAATCGGCGTGGTGAGCCCCGAGACACGACCCGAGAGCGGCCACAGCCAGCCGGATCGTGGCGACGTGCTCTGCCTGGAGGGGATGCACTTCTTCGGACACCATGGATGCCGGCCGGAGGAGCGCGAGGCGGGGGTGCATTTCGACGTCGACATCGAGGTGCGCACCGATCTGCGGCCTGCCTCGGCCACCGACTCGGTCGACGACACCATCGACTACGCGCGGCTCATCGAGCGCTGCCGGAAGGTCGTCGAGGAGCAGAGCCACCACCTGGTCGAGTCGGTCGCCGAGCGCATCGCCGCCTCCCTGCTCGAGGAGCCCAGGATCGATTCGGTGAGGGTGCGCGTCGGCAAGCGGCCGCCGCTCCCTGTGGCGGTCGACCGTTTCAGCGTTGTCGTCGAGAGGAGCCGCGGGTGAGCGCCGTCATCATCGACGGGAAGGCGGTCGCCCAGGCGGTGCGCGACGAGATCGCCGCCGAGGTTGCGGAGATGACCGCGGCCGGCCTGGCCTCCCCACATCTCGGCATCGTCCTCTGCGGCGACGACGCCGGCAGCGCCACCTACGTGCGCAACAAGCTGAGGGCGGCGGACAAGGTCGGCATCCGGGTCACCCTCCACACCCCGCCGGCCGACAGCCGCACCCGGGACATCGTCGACCTGTGCACGCGGATGCGTGAGGACCCCGACATCGACGGCATGCTGGTGCAGTTGCCACTGCCGGCTCAGATCGAGACGGGCCCTGTCCTCGAGGCGGTCCCCGCCGACCGGGACGCCGACGGCTTCCATCCCCTCAACCTGGGCCGCATCGCCGCCGGGCAGACGGTGACCGTCGGTCCCGGGACGCCCTTCGGCTGCATGGAGTTGCTCCGCCGCGCCGGCGTGCCGGTGACGGGCAGCCGCGCCGTCGTCATCGGCCGCAGTGTCATCGTCGGCCGGCCGCTGGCGCTCCTCCTCCTCAATGCCAGCGCCACCGTGACGGTCTGCCACTCCAAGACCCGGGACCTTCCCGGCGTGTGCCGAGAGGCGGATATTCTCGTCGCCGCCATCGGCCGGCCCGGCATGGTCACGGCCGACTACGTGAAACCCGGGGCCGCGGTGGTCGACGTCGGGACGACACCCATTGACGGACGGGTCGTCGGCGACGTTGACAGGGCGTCGGTGGAGCCGGTCGCCGGGTGGCTCACCCCCGTCCCCGGAGGGGTCGGCCCCATGACCGTGGCCATGCTCCTGCGCAACACCCTGGCACTGGCCCGTGCCCGCCGTGGGACCGGCACCGCCTGATGCCGGCGATCGGCGTCCGCTGGTCGGAGCACGAGGCACCCAAGCCGTATGCCCGTCCCTTCATGGTCAGCTTCCTCGGCGACGGCGGCGTCCCCCTGGGTGCCGTCGCGGTGAGCGGTGCCGACCTCCTCTACTACAGGCAGTTCCAGGCTGCCGTCCTTGCCCTCTCGGGCGAGCTCTTCACCGACCCAGCGGTTGAGGCCTCTGGCGACCCCCAGAGGGCATGGCTCGACCTGCTGAGCGGACTGCTGCCCCCCATAGCGACGCTGACCCTGCGCCCGTCGTCGAGCTTCGACCACGAGCAGGGCCGCATCTTCTGGGTCGAGGCGGCGATTCCCGGCCTCGGGGACCCGGTGGCCCTGGACGCATCGGCCGTCCTCGAGTACCAGGATCTTCAGGCGGCGCTCGCCCATCGGAGCGGCGGGCTGTACCGGAACCGCGGCGTCGAGGCGGTTGCCGACCCGTCGGATCGTCACCGTGCTTGGCTGGCGGAGCTGGCCGGAGTGCTCCAGAGGCCCGCCGCCGACGAGGCGATGACCGTCGACTGGCCATGGCGCCCGCGACCCGTCCCGTGAGCCCGGGCGGGGTTCCGGAGGGGCCCGGCCCCCCCACACCGCCGCGGCTCGCCGCGGCCATGGAGCGGCTCGAGGCGGCGGGCCGCTTCGGCATCGTCCCCGGCCTCGAGCGCACCCGCTGGCTTCTCGGCCGGTTCGCCAACCCGCATCACTCCCTGCACGGCGTCCTCGTCGCCGGTACCAACGGGAAGGGCTCGGTGGCCGCCCTCGTCGAGTCCGTGGCCCGAGCCGCGGGCCGGCGCACAGCTCTCCTCGCCAAGCCCCACCTGGTCCACTGGGGCGAGCGCATCGTGCTCGACGGCATGCCGCTCGCCGATGCCGCCTTCGCCGTCCTGGCCGAGGAGGTCCTCGACGCCGCCGGGGCGGCCGCCCCCGGCGAGCATCCGACGCAGTTCGAGATGCTCACCGTGATGGGCCTGCTGGCGGCGGCCCGCCATGGGGCGGAGGTGGTGGTGGGCGAGGTCGGCATGGGCGGGGCCCGCGACAGCACCAACGTCTGCGACCTGGGCGGTTGCGTCGTCACCAACGTCTCCCTCGACCACCGCGAGTGGCTGGGCGACACCGTCGCCGAGATCGCGGCGGAGAAGGCGGGCATCATCAAGCCCGGCAACTGGGCGATCACCGCCAGCGTCGAGCCGGCGCGATCCGTCATCGCGGCGCGCGCCGAGCGAGTCGGAGCACGGCTCTGGACGCTGCAGTCCGGCATCGACTGGCGGGGGGCCACCCGCGGCCGGCAGGGCGTCGAGATGGATCTCATCACGCCGTCGGCGTCCCCGCTGCACTGCGTCAGCCCGCTCGCCGGCCGGGTGCAGATCGAGAACCTCGCCGTCGCCGCCGCCGCGGCTCTCCAGCTGGGGATCGACGGCCCCGCGATCGCGGCGGGCGCCGCCGCGGCCGACTGGCCCGGCCGCCTGCAGTGGGTGGAGGGACGCCCTCCCCTGATTCTCGACGGGGCCCACAACGAGGCGGCGATGGCCGCCCTGCGGGACGCCCTTCCCGAGCTGGTCGGCCGCCGCCGTGTCGTCGCCCTCTTCGGGTGCATGAGAGACAAGGACTTGGGGGCGATGCTCCCCCACCTCCGGGCCATCGCCGGCGAGGTCGTGCTCACCAGTGTGGGCGGCTCGCGGGCGACGTCAGCGTCGGAGCTCGCCGGCCTGTTGGCGGGAGGGGTGCCGGTCGAGCCGGTCGCCGCGGCACTCAGCGAGGCGCGCCGCCGCGCCGGGCCCGGGGGGCTCGTCGTGGTCTGCGGCTCACTGGCGCTGGTCGGAGCCGTCCTCTCCGGCCTCAGGAGCCGGTGAGCCGCACGATGTTGACGACCGGTGCGACGGCGCTGGCGAGGGTGAAGAGCCCCACCACGGCGAGGCGGAGCCGCCAGCGCAGGCGCATGGCGAGCAGCACCGTGACCACCACCGCGGCGAGTGCCAGCTTGACGGCGAAGGCGGCCAGCGGGTGGCTGTCGAGGGCCGGTCCGAGGAGCGGATTGGTCTCCTCGAAACGATGTGAGGAGAGGGCGATGTACGTCGTCACCGCGTCCAGCATCTGCGCTCCGCAGAAGAGGACGACCACGATGCGGACGTCACGCCAGGCCAGCGCGCCCCTCACCTGATCGGCGGGCGCCCAACCTCTCGAGGCGCTCTCCGGCGCCCCCCTTCCCATCTCCGAAGTTTCCGCCAGCCCACCCGGAACGGCAAGATGCGATTGCCGCGGTGCGGTTCGGACAGCCGACCGGGTCAGCCCGCAGTGGCGAGGACGGCGTCGAGCCTGGCCTTGAGGGCCGCCTTCGGCTTGTACCCGACGATGCGCTCCGCGGCCTTGCCGCCCTTGAAGAGCATCAGGGTGGGGATGCTCATCACGCCGAACATGCCCGGGGTCGCGGGATTGGCGTCGACGTCGACCTTGCCGACCTTCACCCGGCCCTCGTACTCGGTGGAGAGCTCCTCGACGATGGGCGCGATGGCCTTGCAAGGGCCGCACCACGAGGCCCAGAAATCCACCAGCACGGGAACCTCGGACTGGAGGACCTCCGCGCTGAAGTTCTGGTCAGTGATCGTGAGGGGGTGCGCCATGATGGTCTCCTGACTCGGTCGGACGAGATGCTCTCCGCCCGCCCCATGCTAGCAACGCGCCGGACCGGGGTGATTCCGCGGGTCAGGCCGCCGTCGTTCCGGCGGACGTCCCCTCGGAACCGGGCGCCGCGGCCCCCGCGCTGGGTCCCGAGGCTCCGGTGGAGGGGGTGGTGTCCCCGCCCTTGGCCGCCGCCGGCTTCTCGCCGTCGGACCCGGGCGCGGGCTTCTTGCCACCGGAGCCGGGCGCAACGCCGGCCGAACCCCTCCGCGAGTTGGTGGCGTAGAAGCCGCTGCCCTTGAAGACGATGCCGGTGGGGAAGAACTGGCGGCGGCCGGCCGCGCCGCACTTGGGACAGTTCGCCACCGCGTCGTCGGTCATCCGCTGGACGACCTCGAATTCGGTGCCGCAGGAGGGGCAGCGGTATCCGTAGAGGGGCACGTTGAGAACTCGTCTGGGGTTGTCATCGCCTCCATACCCGAGGCGAGCCGCGGGAAAACCTCGTCGGCGCGTCAATTCTCCCAGGGTTGGGGCAACTCACGGAGCCGCGGCCCGTCGACTCGTTGGGAGGGGAGCTCCCCGGCGGCGATCCGTCGCGCCATCTCCGTGGCGGGGATGTCGACGCGCGCCCGGCGCCGCTCGTCTCGCAGAAGGCGGCGGACGGCGATGGCCACGATCTCGCTGCGAGACAGGGGCGACACCTGGGTGTGCTGATTCAGCGCGTCGATGAGGTCGTCGTCGAGGAGGAAGCTGACCCGGCGGCTCATCGCCGCATCGTACCGGTTCACCCCGCACGCGACGGCGACGATCAGGCCACCGCGCCGTCTCGCCAGCCCAGGGAGCGGAGAACCGCGGTGTCGAGCTGGAGCAGGGAGTTCGAGGACGGCGTCCGCCTCGTCGTAGCGGCGGTCGTCGGCGATGAGCCGGTCGGGGACGGCGATGCATCGCATCCCCGCCGCCCGGGCCGCCTGGACCCCCGCAGGGGAGTCTTCGATGGCCAGGCAGCGGCCCGGGCCGAGCTCCAGGCGGCGAGCGGCGGTGAGGTACACGTCGGGTGCCGGCTTGCCCCGCGCCTCATCCTCGGCGGAGCAGCGAACCTCGATGCTGTTCAGCCCGAGGCGGTCGCAAACGGCGTCGATGAGCCGGTGCGGCGACGAGGAGGCGATCGCCAGACGCAGTCCCAGCCGGCGGAGGAGGCGGACGGCCTCACCGGCGCCGGGCATGAGCTCGCCCGCGGCCTGGACATGCGCCACCACCCGGTCCACGACCGCCTCGGCGATCTCGGCGTCGCTCGGACGCCCTGTCTCGGCGTCCGGCCACGGGTGGGCGCGGCGCCAGTGCGCGGCCAGCTCGACGATGCGCCTCCCCATCGTCGCCAGCATGTCCGCCTCGCTCAGCCGGATGCCGAGCCCGCCGAACACCTCCGTCTCGGCCTCGCGCCAGACCGGCTCCGTGTCGATGAGCAGCCCGTCCATGTCGAGGACGGCGGCGTCGATCGGGGGGCGCGTCAACGAGATCGGGGAGACGGGCGCGCTCCGCGCCGGTCGTGGACGGCGAACCGGGACATCTCAAGGCAGACTACATCGCCTGCGCGGCGGTGCGAGCCGGGCGGCGGACGGGGACCCCCGGGCCGGCCTCGCGGCGGTAGAGTTGGGCATCGGCATGCCCAACCCGATCCCTGGCAAACGTTTCCACGCGGTGGCCGGCAACCCCGCCGCCTCGTGACCGAGGCTCTGGCGGAGGCCTGATGCCGGCGCTCTTCCTCGATTGCAGCTCCGTCTGGCGGGATCCCTCGCGCAACAGCGGCGTGCACCGTGTCGTGCGCAGGGTGGGCGGCGGCCTGCTGCAACGCTCGCAGGCGCAGAGCTCCGCCCATCGCGTCCTCCCAGTGGCCTGGGACAGCCATGGAGAATGCCGCCGTCTGGAGCACATTCCGAGCCCGGGCGACAGACCGCACCTCCGTGCCATGGAGGTGATCCGGCCGGAACCCGGCGACTGCTATCTCGCCATCGGCGCCGCCTGGGAACGCGAGCCGCTGATGCGACTGTCGCCGTGGTGGCTGGCCGGCCTCGTCGTCGGCCTCGTGCAGTACGACGTGGTCCCGCTGGAGTACCCGGGGAGCTGCCCGCCCGACACGGTGCGGGGGTGCGAGCGCTGGTTCGCGCAGGCCGCGACGTTCGCCGATTTCTATGCGTGCGTCTCACAGACGACACTGGCGGAGTCCGCCGCCAGTTGCGCCTGCGTCACGCCTGGCGCACCCTCGACGCCGACTCCGCGTTCACCTTCCGCCTCGGCGCGGATTTCCTCGACATCGGGGGTGCGCAGACGCAGTCCCCCAGCCTGGCCTCGATCTTCGAGCCCGACGGCCACGTCTTCCTCAGTGTCGGGGCGCTCAATCCGCGCAGGAAGAATCAGGCGTTGATCCTCGATGCCTTCGAGATGCTCTGGGAGCGCGGCAGTCCGGCTCAGCTGCTGCTGATCGGGCCAAAGGGCAGCTTCGCCGAGGGCCTGGTGCGCCGGCTGAGGCGGCACGCGGAATGGGGACGCCGGCTTCACTGGCGCGAATCTGTCAGCGACTCGGACCTCGACTTCGCCTACGCGCACGCCAGCGGGCTCATCGCGGCCTCCGTCGACGAGGGAGCCTCCCTTCCGCTGGTCGAGGCGTCGCGGCGCGGCGCGCCGCTCTTCGCCAGCGACATCCCGGCATTCCGCGAGACCGTCGGCGACGGCGCACGGTATTTCCATCGCCGGAACCCCGCGGCGCTGGTCGCCCTGCTGGAGGATGCCGCCGGCACGCCGACCGGCGCCGCCGGCCCGTCGCGGGTGGCTGTCCCGACGGTCTCGTGGCAGGAGAGCACGGACGAGATGGTGGAGGGCCTGGCGAGGGTCGCGACGGTCAAGTCCGCACTGCGGGGACGAGTGCGGCGGACGGCCCGCACCCTGGCCGACGCCCGCCGTCTGCTCCGCTAGGCTGACGGGTGCGAGCCGGTGACGACATTGAAGACGGTGGGATTCACCAGGGGGAGCAGGTGGCGAAGCGGATGAACCAGGACACAGCAGCGCAGACGGAGGCCTCGCCGGCGGCCGGCGCCGCACCCCCCCGACGGTCGCGCGTGATGCGGCTGCGCACCAGCCGCCCCGTCGTGTTTGTCATCCACGGCACGCCGCTCGGATGGCCCCTGCGATGGCTGTGGTCGTTGGCGCGGGCCGACGACACCAGGGCGCGGCTCGGCGACCTGGACGAGTGGAAGGAGGAACTCTCCACCAAGACGATGGCCAAGGTTGTTCGCCGCGTCGACGATTTCGAAGCCGTCGAGCTGCGGTTGCTGGCCGTGGAGGAGGCGCTTGTCGCCCTGTCGCAGAGGGCGAACGCCCTGGAGGCCGAGCTGCGGTCACTGAGCGGCGGGTCGCCCGGCATCGGGAGCCCGGAGACCGGCGGCCTGGCTGTGGAGGCGGCCTCCGGACGGGAGGCGCCGCTTCTTGACGTGCCGCTCGTCTGGGCCTCGGATGTCAACGAGACGGCCGGCGTGGCGGCGCCTCCCGCTTCCCGGCTGAGCAACCCTGGGCCCACGGGCCGCCGGCGGAGCCGCCCGGCTCCGTTCTCGGCGCCGAGCACGCGGTGTGAGGCCTATGCCCGCTACGTCGCCCCGGGGAGGCATCCGGCCGCCTTCCTCGACCTGGGGTCCGGCACTGACGACCTGCGCCGGGCGCTCCTGGACCGGGGCATCCCGGTGGCGACGCCCCGCGACAGGGCGGGGCCGGGTGCCATCGACCTCAATGTGCCGGTCGGGACCCTGTCCGAGGCCGAGGCCATCGCCTTCCTCCGCTCCTCCGGGGCTCCGGCGAGCGGCGTTCTCCTCTCCCAATTCGGCGGCTATCTGACCCCAGGCAACCTGGCCCAGTTCGTGACCGCCGCCCATGCGCGGTTGGCCTCCGGGGGAGTCCTCATCGTGGAGACGCCGAACGCGCGGCAGACCGGCGAGGCGTCGACGCGTCCCCTGCAGCGCAACGCCGCCATCACCGAGGACCTCCTGCTCGGCAGCCTGCGGACGCAGGGGTTCGGTCAGCTGCGGCGGCTCTTCTCCGCTCCAACGTCATCCCGCGCCCCCGTCGCCGAGGATCCGGCCTCCTGGTATCTGAACGTTGCCGTCCTCGGGTGGAAGCCGTAGTGCCCCAGGCTCCAGCCCGGCGGGTGCGCCTGCTGGTCGACGTGCAGAGTGTCCAGGGCCAGAGCAGGAGCCGGGGACTGGGAAGATACACCCGCGATCTCGCCACCGCGCTGATCCGGCAATCCCCCCACCCCCGCACCGACATCGAGCTGAGCATCTCCCCCCTGGCGACGCAGGACCCGGCGCTAGGCCTCGTGGCGCCCGGGACCTTTCGCGCCCCGGCGGCGTGGTGGCCCCCGCCGGCCGATCCGCAGCGGCGCGGCGAGGCGCGCCGCACCGCGATCGTGAACCAGGAACTGGTCAAGCTCGCCGTCACCGACCATGACGCGATCCTCTACGCCAGTGTCATGGAGGGATTGATGGGTGGAGACACCCTCGTGTCGCTCCCCAACAACCGCCGAGGCCTCGAGGGAATCGTCTGTGCGGCGGTCCTGTACGACCTGATCCCCCACCTGTTCCCGCGCCGCTACCTCGATGCCGAGCCGGAGGTTCGCCGCTGGTACGCGGGGAAACTCCGCTTCCTTCAGGAGTGCGACCTGCTTCTGGCGATCTCCGAGGCCACCAAGGCCGATGCCGTCAACCATCTCAACATCCCACCGCATCGAATCGCCGTCATCGGCGCCGGCGCGGCGCCCGTCTTCGCGCCCACGATCCGGCAGGACGACGGGGCATTCACCGGCATGGCCGCGCGGTTGGGAATCAACCGGCCCTATGTCCTCACCGCCGGGGCGCCCGAGTGGCGCAAGAACCTGCGCGGAATCCTGAACGCGTACGCGACCCTGCCGGCGAGGCTGCTCGAAACCCATCAGCTCGTCGCCGTCACCCAGATGACGGCGGACGAAAGGAGCGCCCGGCGGGTGGTCATGGCGAGCGCCGGCGCCCCGGCGGATTCCCTCGTCGTCACCGGTCGGATCTCCGACGCCGCTCTCGCCGAGCTGTATCGCAACTGCGCCGTCTTCGTCTTCCCCTCGCTGTACGAGGGGTTCGGCCTGCCCCTCCTCGAGGCCATCCGCTGTGGTGCTCCGGCACTGGGGAGTGACTGCTCGAGCATGCCGGAGGTCGTCGCCCGCGAGGACTGCGTCTTCGATCCGCGGAGCATCACCTCCATGGCCGAACGGATCACCTTCGCCCTAGACCACCCGGCATGGCGCGCCGAGGTCGCCGCCTCGCAGTCGGCGGCGACACAGCACCTCACCTGGGAGACGGTGGCCTCGCGAGCGCTGTCCGCCATCGAGGGGGCGGTCGATGAACAGCGGGATCGGCGCCGGTCGCGAGTGGGCCGTCGTCGCGAGCTCGCCGTGGTCATGCCGCGCACCCACGCCGAGGCCTCCCTGCTTCCCGGAGCGGACGCCGTGCTGCGCCACCTGGGGCGGACCTTCGCCGTGCGGTGGTTCGACCCGGCGAGGCCCCCCAGGGCGACCGCCCTCGACGACCGCCGCTGGGAGGTCTCCGCCGGAGGCTCCGACGCTGAGCTCGCGAACGCCCGGCTCGCCCTCTACGAGATCGACGACGATCCCGTGCACCATCTCGGGGTGCTGCGCCACCTGCTGCAGCACCGAGGCATCGTCATCCTCCACGGCACCGTTCTGGAGCGGCTGGCCGCCGCCATGCATGGGAGGATCCTGCCCTGGCGCCACCCGCACGACCGCCCCGATTGGGGCCTCGACCCGCCGGAGCACGGAACCAGGGGGCCGGTCGCGGAACACGACCCGGGTGGCGAGAGCCATCGCCTGCTGAGCACCATCCTCGACCACGCCGACGCCGTCGTCGTCGAGTTGGACTACGCGCGCCGGCGTCTCGAGGTCCTCGTGCCCGGGATCGACGTCCCCATCGCCGTCATCCCCACCGCCGCCTTCCCGCCGCAGCCGGCCGCCGCACCGGCTGCCGGCGAACCCGCCGTCGGCTTCGTGATCACCGAACCCCTCTCCGCGCCGGACGGCCTCGCCGTGGCCGCACTGGCCGCCTCGCCGTCGCTCGGCCGGACCTGGGTGTTCGACGCCCGCCCCGGCGCGGCGCCCCGGCCGCAGGAGCCCTGGCAGCAGCAGGGATGGTCGCGGGGCGCTTCGGCAGGCGGGTACGACGGGTTCCTGGGGGCGGTCGACGTCGTGGTCATGTGCGGAGCGGCACGGCTGGAGATCACGGCGCGCTACGCGGTGCGGGCACTGGCGTTGGGCACGGCGGTCGTGGCCAGGCCGAGCGGCTGCCTCGCCGAACTCCCCGCCGACGCCGTGCACCGGGTGGGGTCGATGGCGGCCGCGGAGGTTGTCGCCGCCGTCCGGGCACTTCGCGCCGACCCGGCCGCACGCGCCAGCGGTGCGGATGCGGGGCTCCGGTGGGCGACCGAGCGCGCCGGCTGGGCGACCACAGCCCAGTCGCTGGAGGCGTTCATCGAGTTGGTGGCCGACTTCAGCGAGCGACGTCGGAGCCTGGCCACCAGCCTTGCCGCCGTCCTGGGGGAGACGCGGACAGCCGACGTGGCCGGCGACCGGCTTCAGTAGGTCAGGCGGTCCTCGCCATCGCCTTGGAGGCCGGCTCGGCCTTCAGCACATCGGGGGCGCGATTCGGAGTCAGTTCGAGAAGGTACTGGTAGGCGAACAGGCTCGGATACACCGCCGCCGCGAACCGGTCCACCCGTGAGGCCCACTCGACGACCTGCGACCGGGAGTTGATCAGACGCTCGACGGGGACCCCGATCGCCTCCGTCCGCCGAATGCTGAGGCCGGCATCGAGGACGAGGCGCGAGAAGCTCCTGCGCGTGAAGAAGCGGACGTGACCGCGATCCAGGATGCCCTGGTCGTCGTAGTCGAAGCGGCCCGCCATGACCCGGAAGCGCGGGTACCAGTGCGAGAAGTTCGGGATCGACACCAGGGCGCGGCCGCCTGGGGCCAGCAGTTCGCGGATCTGCCTGAGGATGAGGTCAGGGTGGCGCACGTGCTCCAGGACGTCGCCGGCGATGACGACGTCGTAGCCGCCGCCGACGGCGGCGGGGACGCCCTCGTCCAGGTTCGCCTGGAAGAAGTGGTCCATGCGACCGAGCGCCTCCGGGAACTCCATCATGTCCACCCCGGTGACCTCATGGCCGAGGGCGCGGATCTCGGCGGCGAGGAGCCCGCTGGAGCAGCCGAGGTCGAGCACCCTGCGCGGCGGACCGCTGGCGAGCCACGAGAGCATCCGGCCATGGGAGCTCCAGGACGACTCCTTCAGGGTGTATTCCTTGGGCATCGAGGTCTCTCCTGCCAGGTGGGCTCGCTGACCTGCCGCGTTCGGTCCGACCTTGCTCATTCTGTAGCGCAACACGTCCCCGATGACGTCGCGTGCGTAGCGCATGCCGTCGACGTAGCAGATCTCGTTGCCGTAGTAGGTCGGGATGGGGATCTCGCGAATCCTCAGCCGCCGGTCGTGAAACTGGATGATGATCTCGGTGTCGAAGTCGAATCCGTCCGAGTTGGACTCGAAGTCGACCTCGCGCAGGGCGGCCACGCTGTAGGCCCGGTACCCGGAATGGAACTCGCTGAGATTGGTTCCCAGCATGGCGTTCTCGACCCGGGTGAGGATCCGGTTGCCGGCGTACTTGTAGAGCGGCATGCCGCCTTTCCGAGCCGCCCCCTTGACCAGCATCCTGGAGCCGAAGACCGCGTCGCACTCACCCCGCTCCAGCGGGGCGACCATGTCCGGCAGCAGCTCCGGCGCGTACTGACCGTCACCGTGGAGCAGCACGACGATGTCGAGGCCGTGTTCGATGGCCAGGTTGTAGCCGACCTTCTGGTTGCCGCCGTAGCCGAGGTTGCGCTCGTTGCGGATCACCGTCAGGGGGAGATCGGGGACGAGCTGCTTGTAGCCCAGGCCGACGAGATAGGTCGCGTCGCTGCTGGAATCGTCGGCCACGATCACCTCGGCGATGCGGTGGCGCCACGAGGCGGGGATGCGGTCGAGGACTCCCGCCAGGGTCGACGACGCGTTGTATGCGACGACGAGGACCCCGATCGACGGCTCGCGTTTGGTCACTTCCGGTCTCCTTCTGACGGCTAGCCGGCGGGCTGCAAGGTGATCTGCTGGATGTCGACGGGCCCGACCCCGGTGGACCACACCCTGATCTCGAGGTAGTTGCCCGGTGGAGGGGGCTCAGGCGCCACGTGGAATGGTCCGAAGCCCTCGAAGAGCGTTTTCGGGTAGGCGTGGGTGGCGTCAACCGGCATGGTGACTGTTTCCGTGCCCGCGGTGGCCGGGATGCTGTCCTCGGCGAGCAGCGCTTGTCCCGAGTTGTTCCACACCTCCAGCCGCACCGGGGTTGCGCAGGAGAGGGAGATCGAGGCCTGAAGCGCACCCGGGGGCATGAGCCAGTAGTCGCCCGACAGCACGTAGCCGACCTGGCCGTTCGACGCCAGCTCCCAGGACGAGACATCGCCGGCAAGCCTCGGGGTGCCGGCGGTGCCGGCGAAGAGCCACGCTGGAGAGGTCCCGGTCGCCGGCGGGATGGTCATGGTTCCCGTGCCGGGCGGCGGCGTCCAATGAAAGACCCAGACGCCGCTCCCGTAGGCGACGAGGTCCGCGTGCAGGGGCCCGGCGAGGTCGGCGACGAGCGCCGATCCCTGGGCGGTCGAACTCCGTCTCGATGCCCACCGACGGTGCGACGATCCACCATGTGTCCTGGCTCCGCAGGGGGATTACCTCCTTTGGAGAGTACACGGCGTAGACGAGCAGGCGGTCACTGAAGCGGCCCACCACCCCCTGGGAGGCGACCACCTCCGCCGAGGCCGGGATCTCGTCCTCGGCGTGGGCGAGGACCGAGGCGGCCGCGGACGTCACGTGCAGCCACTGCACGGGGACCTCGGGGAGCCAGACGGCGGTCCAGACGATCGCGTTACCGACAAGGACGGCGGCGAGGCCGAGGGCTACTCGCCGGCGTCGCTGGTACAGCCAGACCAGCGCGAACACCGATCCGAGGGGCACGATGACGTAGAGCAGAACGTTCTGGAACACCGGCTGCGCAAACAGATTCCCGCGGATGAGGTTGTTGGCCAGCAGGCTGGGCAGGGCGAATCCCAGCGCCCAGGGATTCGCCAGGCCGATGAGCCCACCGGGGGCAAGATTGGCCCAGATGTCGCTGACATGTCCCCAGAGAACGGACAGCACCTTGAACGGATGGGACGCGACGTGCAGCATCAGCGTCATCAGGCCGGCGGACGCGGGGATGCCGGGGCCGCCCAAGTAGCCGTACGTCGAGACGAGGTTGCCACCGCCGTCCCCGTGAATGGTGGCTGAGAAGGCCACCCAGGCGGCCCCAGCGGCGATCAACCCCAGGCCCCGCCACCGCCAGTGCCGGCCCGCCATGAGGGCGCCGAGACCGAGCCCGACGATCCAGGTGGCCTCCGCGTCGCCGCAGAGCAGCGTCACCACCACCCACAGCCACGCCCGGCGGCGATCGTGGGCCAGGTCATACGCAGCCAGCAGCGCGAAGGGAAGGGCCACCAGCTCCATGTGGAAGTCGAAGGAGATCGCCCACCAGGCCCATGGGTTGGCGAGGAGCAGGACGATGCCCACCCCGCCGAGGATCTGTCCCGGCCGTCCATCCAGCTTCGCGGTGACCTCTCGCATCCAGTGCCAGGCCACCAGCTCCGCGCCCACCAGGCAGATGTCCTGGATCCACAGCAGCACCGGTCCGTGCGACCACACCACCCCGATGAGGGCGAGTGGCCACATGAAGACCTCCAGGTTGTTCTGCCAGAAGGGGATTCCGTGCTGGAACGCCGTGCTGAACGGCGACAGATGGCCGTGGGCGATCAGCCACCAAGCCTGCTCGTAGACGCCGTAGTCCTTGGTGAGGGCGAAATGCTGCCAGAGGACGGTGCTCCAGGCCAGCATGGCGACGCCCTGGAGGAGGAGCAGCACGACGCCGACCCGTCCCAGCCAGTCGAGCCGGTACCCACGCACTGCCCCGGAGCTCTCGGTGTCCGATTCGGCCGGGGGCTGCCCGACCACCGCGACCGGGGCCGTCTCCGACCCGGTGCTCTCCTCGGGGGCGGGGGAGGCAGCCTCCGGTGGCGGCGTCTTCTGGGGCCGAAGCCTCACCGGGTCACCTTCACGCAGGGGAATATACGGGGAGGGGTGCCCTGCCGGCGGGAGCCGCCCGGTGCCGGTCGACCGAGGCCACCGGGCTGGTTAGAGTCGGCGCATGGCCCCCGAGGAGATCGACCTGGGCGACATCGTCCTCCGCCGATGGCGCCAGACGGACGCCGCCGCCCTCACCTCGGCGATCGCCGAGAGTGTCGAGCACCTGCGGGTCTGGCTGCCGTGGGCCGAACGGGTGACCGTTTCGGAGCGCCGTGCCCACCTGGCAGGCTGGGAGCGGGAGTGGGAAACGGGCGGGGACCTGGTGTGGGGCATCTTCGCCGGTTCCGCGGTCGCCGGCAGCTGTGGCCTGCACCGCCGCGTCGGCCCCGGTGGATTCGAGATCGGATACTGGGTCCACGCCGCGCACACCCGCCGCGGGTACGCCACCGCCGCGGTCGTGGCCCTCACCTCGGTCGCCGTGGCGCAGCCGGGGATCACCTTCGTCGAGATCCACCACGATCGGGCCAATCTCGCCAGCGGGGCGGTCCCGCGCAAGCTCGGCTTCGAGCTCATTGGCGAGGCGCGGGTGGAGCCGCGAACGGAGGCGCAGTCGGGGGTGAACCTCGTTTGGCGGATGACCCGTGACCACTGGCAGCCGCCGGGTCAGGCCACCGCCACGGCCACGTAGCGGGCGCGGGCACGTCCCGCCGTCCGCTCGGACCGGCTCAGAGCGGCGAGAGCACCAGGCCGGTGGGGACCTTGGGGTAGAAGTAGGTCGACTTCTGGGGCATCGTCTCCCCGGCGCCGGCCACCGCCAGGATCTCGGCACCGGTGCACGGCAGGGTGAGAAAGGCGAGGCCCGCCCGTCCCTTCCGGACGGCGGCGACGGCCTCGGCCGGGTCGCGGGTGTAGCCGAGCGCGCCCTCTCGCAGCGCCTCCTCGCCGATGCCGCAGAGGCGGATCACCTCCTCCTGGAGCACGACCACGTCGAGGCCCTGCCGCGGGGAGGAGACGTCGCCCCGAGGCCGGTGGAGGATGGCGTCCCCATCCGGGGCGGCGACGGCGAAGGCGTGCTCGGTTCCGCGCCGCCGCCCCAACCCGGCCAGGGCCGTGACGGCATCGTTCACGGGCTCCAGCGACCACGCGCCCCCCAACCTGCTGAGAAGGTCGTCGCGGCTCGACGGCAGGCCGGGCAGAGGGTTGACCAGGCGGTGGAAGGGCAGGACCAGGAGCCCCGGGTCGTCGGCGGCGCTCGCGTAGACGAGCGTGAACTGCGAGGCGGCGTCCGCGGCATCCCCCTCGGCGCGGCGCTCGGCTGCATAGGCTGCAGCCGTCTCGAAGCGGTGGTGGCCATCGGCGATGAACAGACGGGCCGGGGCCATGAGATCCGCGATCTCCGCCATCGCGGCGGGGTCGCTCACGTGCCACAGCCGCACACTCTCGGCGCCGCCCTCCCCGTCGAAGCGCGCGTCGAGGAGTGGAGGTGTCGCCGCGATCCCCTCCAGCAGCCGCCGCAGGCCCGTCGCGCCGTCCCAGAGCACCCAGACCGGGGAGGTCTGCAAGCGCGTGCTCCGCATCAGCGCCAGGCGGTCCTCCTTGGGTCCCCGCAGCGTCCGCTCGTGGGGCCGCACCTCCGAACCCGTCCAGGGCTGCGCCGGCACTCGACCGATGAGCCCCAGCCGGCAGCGGCTCTCCCCGCTCTCGGCAGGGAAGTCGTGGCTGACGACGTCGAACCCCGGCACCCCGTCCTCGACCAGGATGCCAAGCCTGCGCCAGCTCTCCAGGTGGGCGGCGGCGCGAGTGTAGACGTCGTCGACTCCGGCGACGTCACCCTCGTAGCGCTGCCCGTAGTCGATGCGCACGATGTTGCGCAGGTCGCGCCCGTAGAGGAGGTCTCGCTGGTCTGGGCTGATGACGTCGTAGGGTGGAGCCAGCACGGCGCCGAGCCGGACGTGCTCGGTCGCGAAGCGGACCCCACGCAGGGGCAGCAGTCGGGCCACGTCTCGTGGGCTCGGCTAGAGCGTGACCGACCGCAGCGAGTCCAGTCCCGCCTCCGCCCGGATGGCTCGCTGCAGGTCGGCGCCCACGGGGTCGTCGACCTGGATCAGCATCACGGCGTGTCCCCGGGGGTGATCGCGACCCAATTCGATGCCCGCGATGTTGATGTCATTCGTGGCCAGAAGTCCCGACACCTTGGCGACGACCCCGGGACGGTCCTTGTGCTGGCCCACCAGGAACAGACCCTTGGGCTCCATGTCGACACGGAAGTCGTTGATGCGCGTGATGCGGGGCTGGCCCTCGAACTGCGTTCCCACGATGGTGAGATGCTCTTCGCCGACCACCTCGACGAGGAGGGCGTCCGTGTGATCCAGGTCGCCGGTGGTGGTGCGCTCCTCGACGGTGACGCCGTGGCTCTTCGCCACCAGCTTGGCATTGATGGCGTTGACCCGCGTCTCCGTGAAATGGCTGAAGAGCCCGCGCAGGACGGCGGCGGTGAGGAAGGTCGGGTCGGCGTGTCTGAGCTGGCCCGCGTAGCTGCAGACGACCCGGCTCACCTTCTCCCCGGCGAGCTGGGCCGCCAGGGACCCCATCTTCTCGGCCAGTTCCAGGTAGGGCTCGAGCCTGGCCATGTCGTCGGGTTGGATGGTCGGGAGGTTCACCGCCATTCCCGGCGTGCCGCCTGCCAGGTAGTGGACGATCTGGTCGGCCACGTCGGTGGCCACCTTGTCCTGAGCTTCCGTGGTGCTGGCTCCCAGGTGCGGGGTGAGCACCAGCTGGGCGACGCCGAGCAGGGGGTTGTCGGCCGCCGGCGGCTCCTTCGTGTAGACATCGATCGCCGCCCCGGCGATGTGACCCCCGGTGACGGCGTCGGCGAGCGCCTGCTCGTCGATGATGCCGCCCCTGGCGACGTTGATGAGGCGGGCACCCGCCTTCATGCGCGCCAGTTCAGCGGCGCCGATGACGCCGCGCGTCTTTTCGTTGATGGGGACGTGGACGCTGAGGATGTCGGACTCTGAGAGCAGCCTGTCGAAGTCCACCAGGGTCGCGCCCGCCTGCTCCGCCCTGTCCTGCGTCACGAGGGGGTCGGTGGCGATCACGCGCATCTGCAGGCCCTGCGAGGCGATGCGGGCGACCTCGAAGCCGATCTTGCCGAGACCGAAGAGACCCAGCGTCCTGTGGCGCAGCTCAATGCCCATGAAGGCCTTGCGGTCCCATCGACCCTGGTGCATGCTCCCGTCCGCCCGCGCGATGTTGCGGACCATGGCGAGCATCATGCCCACGGTGTGCTCGGCGGCGGCGATGGTGTTGCCGGTGGGGGCGTTGATGACGAGGACGCCGTGACGCGTCGCCGCCTCGAGGTCGATGTTGTCGACGCCGACCCCGGCTCGGCCCACCACCCGCAGGCGCGGCGCCGCGGCGAGGATCTCGGCGGTGACCTTGGTCTCACTGCGGACCACCAGCGCGTCGATGTCGGCGACCTTCCGTTTCAGCTCCTCGGGCGTGAGGCCGGTCGCGACCTCCACCTCGCCGGCTGCCCGCAGCCGCGCAAGGCCATCCGCCGCGATGGGGTCGGAGACGAGGATGCGAACCGTCTCCCCGGTCATCGGACGCCAGCCGGCGTGGCCGGCGGAGCGACCTCCCGGGCGGCGACCTGCGCCGCGGCGACCATCAGCCCCACCCGGCTCAGCAGTCCGAGCTGCTGCATGGCCTGCTCCAGGGTGGCCAGGATGACGTAGACGTCATCGTTGTCGATGGAACCGAGGTGGCCGATGCGGAAGATCTTGCCCTTGAGATCACCCTGGCCCGAGGCGAGCACCAGGCGATACTTGGTCCGCAGCAGGGTGAGGAGCTCGGCGAGCTGCTCCGGCGTCCCGCCGGGGTTATGGATCGGCGTCACCGTGTTGCTGCGGCAGTTCTCGGCGGCGAACAGGCGAAGGCCGGCGGCCTCCACCCCCGAGCGGATCATGGCGCCCACCCGGACGTGCCGCGCCCACACGTTCTCGACCCCCTCCTCCAGGATCATGCGCAGACCCTCCTGGACTGCGTACATCACGCTGACGGGGGGGGTGGTGTAGGTCTGGTTGCGCTCCTGGAACTTCTTCTCCCGGGCGAAGTCGAAGTACCAGCGGGGCAGCTTCGCCTTGGCGCCGGCGGTGTAGGCATCGGCCGAGACGGCGATCATGGCCAGGCCGGGAGGGGACATCCACCCCTTCTGGGAGCCGGTGACGACGACGTCGAGATGCAGGGCGTCGGTCTCCAGGGGCAGGCAGCTAGCCCCGCTGACGGAATCGACCGCGATGAGCTTGCCCCGGCTCTTGACCACAGAGGCGATCGCCGGGATGTCGTTGGTGACGCCGGTGGAGGTCTCGTTGTGGGTGACGAAGACCTTCTCGATGTCCGGGTTCTGGGCGAGGAGACGTTCCACGTCCTCGGGGTCGACGGATTCGCCGTCCGGCATCTTCAGCTTCACGACGTCGACGCCGCAGTTGGCGGCGATGTCGGCCCAGCGGTCGCCGAAGGAGCCGACGCTGCAGAACAGCGCCTTCTCGCCCGGGCTGAGCAGGTTCACGACGGCTGCCTCCATGCCGCCCGTGCCGCTGGAGGGGTACAGGAGCACGTCGTTCTCGGTGCGGAGGACGGTCTGCAGACCCGAGCACACGTCCTTCATCAGCGCCGCGAACTCCGGTCCCCGATGGTTGATCATGGGACGCGACTGCGAGCGCACCACGCGCTCGGGGAGAGGGGTCGGACCGGGAACGCGGAGTTGCTGCTCGAAGGCCATGGCACACCTCATTGGCGATTGGCGAGGTTCGCCCAGAGTGTAGCAACCGGCATGGAGGAGCCATGGGAGGGACCGGCGGCGCCCTCGGCGGCCAGGGGTCGGCTGGGGCGCGGGGCCTCTCCGGGTCGGCCGGGGAGACCTCGCGCCCAGGACCCGTCCACCCCCCAACGCGGGGCGGATGCGCCTACCGCAGGTCGGCGCTGAAGGGCAGAAGGGCGATGTGGCGCGCGCGCTTCAGGGCCACTGTGAGGCGCCGCTGGTGGCGGGCGCAGACCCCGGTCATGCGGCGGGGGAGGATCTTGCCGCGGTCGGAGAGGTAGCGGCGCAGCCGGGAGACCTCCTTGTAGTCGATGACGTCCTGGTGCTCCAGGCAGAAGGTGCAGACCTTGCGGCGCCGGCGATCGTGATCAGGCATGGATCAAGTCCGTCCTCAGAATGGAATGTCGTCGGGATCGATGTCACCGGCCGGAGCCGGGGCGGCCGGGGCCGGCCCCGATGCTGCCGCCTGGTCCGCCGGGGCGGCCCCGTCCTGGCGGCCGTCGAGGAACTGCACGTCGTTCGCGTTGACCTCGGTCTTGTATCGCTTCTGACCCGACTGTGCGTCGTCCCAGGAGCGGGTCTGCAGACGGCCCTCGACGTAGACGAGACGGCCCTTCTGCAGGTACTGGCCGCACAGGTCGGCGAGCTTTCGGTTGCCCTGGTTCCAGACCACGATGTCGTGGTAGTCGGTGAACTCGCGGCGCTCCCCCGCCTGGTCGGTGCCGTAGCGGTTGGTGGCCAGGGCGAGATTGCAGACGGCGGTCCCGCTGGGCGTGTAGCGCAGCTCGGGATCCCGGGTGAGCCTGCCGATGAGCATGACCCTGTTGAGCGACCCAGCCATGGCTACTCCTCGTCCTCGACGGCGGCGGGGGGCACCTCGTCGTCATCGACCTCGATCACGTCGTCGTCGTCCGCCAGTTCGTCCGGCAGGGTGACGGGCCGCTCGGCCACCGGGGCCTCGGACCCGTCGATGACGACCACAGCTTCCTCGTCGCCCGGCTCGACGTCGGCCGTCTCGTCGCGGCGGACGAGGAGGTGCCGGAAGACGGTGTCGTGAATCTCGAGCACCCTCTCCAGCTCGCCGATCTTGGTGGTGTCGAGCTGGAGCTGGAGGATGACGTAGTGACCGTTGCGGTGGTGGCTGACCTCGTAGGCGAGGCGTCGCTTGCCCCACATGGTCGTCTTCAGGACCTCGCCGTCCAGGCCCTTCACCAGGGTCTCGACCGACTCGGTCGCCGTCCGGAGCGCCTCGTCGTCGAGGTCCGGCCGGACGATGTACATGAGCTCGTAGTCGCGCACCACGTGCGCACCTCCTTTCCTGTGGGCTGAACGGCGCCCGGCAGGGGCCCTCGCCGAGGTGGCCAAGGCGAGGCACCGGACGCAGGAAAGCTGCGGAAGCGCGAGTGTACCAGTCCCGAGGCGGCGGGGAGGCCAGGCCCTCTGGCGGGTCCGGCGCAGTGGGCGCCAGGCGGCGGCGGACCGCTCGGCTCAGACGACGCCAGGCCTGCCCTGGAGTTCGACCATCGCGGCGTCCGTCTCGACGCAGCCTCCGACAGTCCGGTAGGCCACGCCCGTCGCGTCCGGCACCACCAGCCTCGTCGCCACGAGTTGGCCACCCTCCTCGTCCCAGTCGAGGGTCTCGCCAGGGCGGATGCCCAGCCGCTCGCGGAGGCGCTTGGGAATCGTCACCTGTCCGGTCGCCGAAACCGTTGCCCTCATACCCACCGACTGTATGAGGTCCGGGCCTCCAGTCCACCCCCGGGTGCCGGGACGGGTCAGACGATCGGTCGCCGGAGCTGGATGTCCTGGCTCCGCAGATCGGCCATCCAGCGCTCCACGTCCTCGGGATGGCGAGGCAGTGCGGCGCTCAGCACCCGGCAGCCGTCCTCGGTGACCAGAACGTCGTCCTCGATGCGGATGCCGATGCCGCGCAGCTCCTTCGGCACGGTGAGATCGTCCCGCTGGAAGTAGAGGCCGGGCTCCACGGTCAGCACGTGCCCGGGTCGCAGCCGGCCGCCCCGGTACTCCTCCTCGCGGGCGTGGGAGCAGTCGTGGACATCGAGGCCGAGCATGTGCGAGGTGCCGTGAAGGGTGTACCGCCGGTGGAGCTGCCGGTCCTCGGCCAGTGCCTCCTCGGCGCTGACAGGGAGGATGCCGAGCTCCGCCAACCCCGCGGCGAGCACCCGCATCGCCGCCCGATGGGGGTCGAGGAAGGCCGCCCCCGGCCGGACCTCGGCGATGGCCGCCTCCTGGGCTCGGAACACCAGCTCATAGAGGCGGCGCTGCACTGCTGTGAAGCGTCCCGAGACCGGCAGCGTGCGCGTGATGTCCGCGGTGTAGAGATCGGCGCCCTCGACACCGGCGTCGAGGAGGAGGAGTTCGCCGCTGCGGACCTCCCCGTCGTTCCTGGTCCAGTGCATGGTCGTGGCGTGGAAGCCTCCGGCGGCGATCGTCCCGTAGCCGACGTCGTTGCCCTCGACACGCGCCCGGAGGTTGAAGACGCCCTCCACCACCCGCTCGCCCTGTTCCATGGCCTCGGGTAGCGCGCGCACCGCGTCCTCGAAGCCGTGGATGGTCGAGGCCACGGCCCGTTGCAGGGCCGCCACCTCATAGGCGTCCTTGACCAGGCGCAACTCGCTGAGCACCTCCCCGAGCCGTCGCTCCGAGGAGGGGTCCTCGGGCGGGGCGACCAGCGCGTCGACCGCGGGGTCGAGGCCCCGCAGCGCCAGGACGCTGCCGCCCAGACCGGCGATGTCCTGCTGCAGGCGGACGAGAGGGGCGCAGTCGACGCCGAGCAGATGGGCCGACTCCTCCACGCCGCGCCGAGGCCCCACCCACAGCTCGCCCGTCAGCGGGTTGGTGAAGAACGCCGGCGTCGAGCGGTCGGCTCGAGGCTCCACATACAGCGTCGCCCGGTGCCCGCCGGTCTCCGTCTCGGCACGGAGCAGGAGGACGCCCCCGGGCTCGGTGTGCCCGGCCAGCCAGTAGAAGTCGCTGCCCGGCCGGAACCGGTACTCGACGTCGTTCGACCGCACTCTGGCCTGCCCCGCCGGGACCACCAGGTGGGTCCCCGGGAAGGCCGCCGACAGCGCCGCGCGGCGTCGGGCGTGAAAGGGCGCGGCGGGATTGGGCTGAACCGGGAATGCGCTCGTCGGCTCCCACCCCTGGGACATCAGCTCGATCAGGGATTGGGGCGTGCGGGGATAGGTCAAGTTCGTCTCGGGCGTCCTGGGCTTCTCGGTCTCCTCGGGCTGCTTCATCCTCATCAGCGTACCGCCGCGCCGGCCGCCTCAGCGGAGACACCGTAGGTAACGGAAACAGTGCGTTTGAGCCACAAGCGGCTAATGCATCTAGCCCGCCACAGGGGGGCAGGTCACACTGCGTGGAGCCCATGACGCGATCCACGCCCGATCCAGCCTGCCGCCTCTGCCATCGTGGTCCCGCCGCCAGCACCACCCTGCACCAGCATCGTGGCGTCATGGGAAGGCCACAGCACCGGGTTCTCCGTGGTCCCCTGTGCCGGCAGTGCGGGCTCATCGCCTGGCGGCGAATGACCCTGCGCACGGCCGCCCTCGGCTGGTGGGGTGTGGTCTCCGTGGTGGTCACCCCGGTGACCCTGGTCATCAACGCCGTCGCCCTCGTCCGGCTCCTGCAGGTCCCCGCCGCCGCCGCGGTTCCCGATCCGGCCCTGGTCTGGAGGGTGTGGTCGCCACAGGCGCCGTTGTTGACGGCTGCCGGGGACTGACCTCAGAGACCGAGGGCGGTCACGGCCAGGCCGATCCCCATGGCGATGACGGCCGCCGTTACCAAGAGCAGGACCGCGCGTTCGAATGGGCGCAGCCGGTAGGGGGCGGGCAGGGCGGTCCAGGCCAGAGCAACGAGGAAGCAGAGGACGATGGGGAGCAGCAGTGAGTTCACGATCTCGACGGCCACGGCAAGGCCCACCAGGGACGGGCTGACCAGGACCAGGGCCGCCGCCGCCGCCAGCGAGCCGAAGTAGACGCCGTAGAAGAGCGGCGCCTGGCGCACCCGCTGGTTGAGGCTGCGCGGGGTGCCGGCCATCTCCGCGAAGGCCCAGGAGGCGGCGAGGGAGACGACGATGCCGGCCACCAGGGCCGCCCCCGACGTCCCCAGGACGAAGGCCACCCGTCCGCCCACGGCGCCCAGGGACGGCGTCAGCGCCTTGGAGATCTGCCCCACTGAGTTGAGGGGTCCGGTGTGATGGTTGAAGAGGGTGGCGCCGGCGGCGACCAGGACGGCCATCATCACCACCTGCGTGGCCACAGCGCCCAGCGCGGTATCGACGCGGGCTCCGCGCAGGTCCTTGTGGACGAGCCCCTTGTCGACGATCGCCGCCTGTTGGTAGAAGACCATCCACGGCATCACCACGGCGCCGACGTTGGCCGCTACCAGGGAGAGGTAGGCGGTGTTGCCGAGCGGCTGCCCCGACGCGACACTGCCGACCAGCGCCCCGGCGTCGGGACGGGCGAGGACCGCGGCGAGGACGAAGGCCAACTCGAACAGGCCGAGGCCGATGCCGATCAGTTCGACCCGGCGGTAGGTGCCCGAGACGACGACGAGCGCGAGGAATGCCGCCGCCGCGGGGACGACGATCGCGGCCGGCAGACCGACGATGGCAGCCACGCCGGCGATGCCGGCGAACTCCGTGACCAGCGCTCCGGTGGTGCTGATCAGCAGGGCGGAGACGGAGAGCATCGCCCAGCGGCGGCCGAAGCGCTCGGCGATGAGCTCGGCGTGGCCCTTGCCGGTGGCGATACCCAGCCGGGCGGTCAGCTCCATCACCACGTAGAGGACGGGGATGAGGACGATCTGCAGCGGAAGAAGCCGGTAGCCCCAGGAGGCTCCGGACTTGGCGGCGGTGACGATGCTTCCGACGTCGGTGTCCGCGAGCATCACCATCACGCCCGGGCCGACCACCCCGGCGATCCAGAGCCAGCGCAACCGGCGGCGGGAGCCGCCGCTCTGTGTCCCGGTGGCGGCCGGCACGGCCGCCGCCCCAGGTCCCTCCGCCGCCTGCGCTTTCTGGAACAAGTTCTTCCGTGCTCCGGCTGCTATCGCCCGGGATCGTGATGACCGGGGTCCCGGCGCCACGGGACCCTGGGGGAGCCCCGCCGGGCGGCCGCGTCAGAGTGGCACACCGGGCGGCGCGAGCGGCCTGTGGCGCAGACGGCCCGCGGCGCGGTCAGCCCGCTGCGCAGACGGCCAGGCGCGCCGCTTCCCGGCGCACCGCCTGACGCAACTCGTCCGGGCCGACGATGGAGAAGTCCATGCCCAGGCCCGCGAGACGGCGCGCCATCCACTCCAGGTCGTCCGACCCCATGCGCAGCAGCACCCCGCCGTCCTCTCCCTGCAGCGTCCCGACGGTGGGATGGATCCTTCGCCGCGCCTCCTCCAGGGAGGTCCGCAGGCGGACCGTGGCCAGCCACCGGTACGGCACCGTGGCGAGGCTGCGCTGCATGTGCGCCGTCAGGTCGAACCCGGCCGGGCGCAGGAACCTGTCCCGGGTCGTCTCCATGGCGAGCAGACGGTCGAGGCGGAAGGTGCGCAGGTCGGTGCGGAGGTGATCCCAGGCGACGAGATACCACTGGCCGCTCTGGAAGGCCACGCCGTAGGGGTCGACGAGGCGCGTGGTCTCCTCGCCCCGCGCAGAGCGGTAGTGGATGCTCAGCCGTGTTCCGTCACGGGCGGCGGAGCTCAGGGTGAGCACCGTCTCACTGTCCGCGTGTCCCGTCGCAACCGGGGTGAGGCCGAGATCCAGGGTCTCCTGGGCGGCGCGGAGCCGGTCGCGCAGAGAGGCGGGCAGCACCCGGTCGAGCTTGGCCAGCGCCCCCTGCGCCGCCGGCCCCTGGGGCGTCAGGCCGAGCCGCTGCACCGCCAGGAGTCCGAGCACGAGGATTAGCGCCTCGTCGTTGGTGAACATGAGCGGCGGCAGCCGGAAGCCCGGGCGCATGTGGTACCCGCCGATCCTCCCCCGTTCCGCCTCCACCGGGATGCCCATCTCCTGCAGGCCGGCCACATAGCGCCGGACCGTCCGGGGCGAGATCTCCAGGCGGCGGGCGATCTCCGCTCCGCTCAGGCTGCGGTGGATCTGGAGCAGCTCCAAGAGGGTGAGGAGGCGACCCTTGGCGAGATCCACACCTCCGATTATATAGGACCGAATCTGTCCAGATAGGGCTGTAGGCTGAAGCCATGATTCATCCTGAACTGAGCTTGCAGATAGCCCGCGAACGCCATCTCGACCTCGTCGGCCGGGTCGACCGTCTCCACCTGGCCGGTCACGCGCTCCGTGAGGCGAAGAGCCGACCGGGGTTTGGGGATGGGGATGGGGCTGGTGGTCAGCGGGGGACTTCGAACCCTCGACCTCGCGGATGTGAACCGCGCGCTCTAACCAACTGAGCTAGCTGACCCTGGAAGGCCCCCGAGTTCTAGTCCGGCCGGGGGGCGCGCTGATGCTAGATTCAGACGGTGACGTCCGAAGCAGCGGGACCCGGGTCGCCGGCTGGCGTCGCCGCGAGTTGTGTCGCCGTCGTGACGGGCGGTGGTCGCGGCATCGGCGCGGCCACCAGCCGGCTCCTGGCGGAGCAGGGTTGGGATGTCTGCATCGGCTACCTCTCCGACGAGACCTCCGCGGCCAGCGTCCGTGACGCCTGCCTCGCGATGGGGCGTGCCGCCGTCATCCAGCGCGTCGACGTCTCCTCCGAAGCCGATATCGTCGCGCTGTTCGCTGCCGTCGACGCCCAGCTCGGTCCTCTCGGAGCGCTGGTGAACAACGCCGGCATCGTCGCCGCGAAAGCCCGCGTCGACGAGATGACGTGGGAGAGGGTGCGCGGCATCATGGAGGTCAACGTCGTCGGAGCGATGATCGTCGCGCGCGAGGCGGTGCGGCGGATGTCCACCTCCCACGGCGGCGCGGGGGGAGCATCGTGAACATCTCGTCCGCAGCCGCCCGATTGGGCAGCCCCGGCGAGTACGTCGACTACGCCGCGTCCAAGGGGGCGATCGACACCATGACCCTCGGTCTCGCCCGCGAGGTGGCGGCGGAGGGGATCCGCGTCAACGCGGTTCGGCCTGGCCTCATCAAGACCGGCATCCACGCGGCGGCAGGCCAGCCGGATCGGGTCGAGCGGCTCGCCCCCTCCATCCCCATGCGTCGCGGCGGCCGGCCCACGGAGGTGGCGGCGATGATCGCCTGGCTGTGTTCCGACGCCGCGTCCTACGTCAGCGGCGCCCTGATCGACGTGAGCGGCGCCCGTTGAGGTCGGTCGGAGAGGCCGCCGGCTACGCCTCGGACTGTGCCAGGTAGGCGGCCTCGTCCATCAGCGTCGCGCCGCTCTCGTCGACGTCGGTCAGCTTGATCATCCATCCCTCCGCATAGGGGGACTGGTTGACCCTCTCCGGGCCGGCGGCGAGTGCGCCGTTCACCTCGCTCACGGTTCCGGCCACGGTGCGTAGAGGTCGCTCGCCGCCTTCACGGACTCCACGACGCCGAATCTCTCGCCGGCCCGCAGCCGGGTACCCACCGCCGGCAGCTCCACGAAGATGACGTCGCCGAGCTGGGACTGGGCGCCGTCCGAGATGCCGACCGTGGCGGTCCGGGCCTCGAGGCGCACCCACTCGTGGGTCTGGGTGAAGCGGTAGCCGGAGAGATCAGGCATGGCGGTTCCTCAGCGTGGTCGCTTGTAGAAGGGAAGGGGGACACGGTGTGCAGGCGCCCCCTGGCCGCGGATGTCGACGGTGAGCGGCGCCTCGGGATCGAGGTCCGGTGGGACATAGGCGGTGGCGATGCCGTGGCCGAGGCAGAAGCTGAATCCCCCGCTGGTGACCTCACCCACGGTCGCTCCGTCCGCCAGCACCGCCATGCCGTGGCGCGGGAGGTGCCGCGGGCCCAGGGCCAGCCCGATGAAGCGCCGGGGCGGATTCTCGGGGTCGATCTCGCGCAGCCGGGCGGAGCCGATGAAATCGCCCTTGTCCCGGGCGACGGTCCAGCCGATGCCGCAGCTGTAGGGGTCGACGCTCTCGTCCATGTCCTGGCCATAGAGGCGGAGACCCGCCTCGAGCCGGAGGGTGTCGCGGGCCCCGAGGCCGGCCGGCAGCATCCCCAGGCCACTGCCCGCATCCACCAGCGCATCCCAGAGCGACGTCGCGTCGGGGGCGGCGCAGTACAGCTCCAGGCCGTCCTCGCCGGTGTAGCCGGTTCGCGAGATGCGGCAGTCGATCCCCGCCACGGCCCCCAGCGCGGAGCGGAAGGGACGCAGGGTTTCCAGTCGGAGCCCCGTCAGGGGCTGCACCGTGGCGATGGAGCCCGGCCCCTGCACCGCCAGCAGCGCCGTCTCGTCGCTCTCGTCGTCAAGGACGGTGCCAGGGACCAGGTTCGAGCGCATCCATGCCACGTCGACCTGTCGCCGTGAGCCGTTCACGATGACGAGGAATCCGTCGTCGACCCGGTACACGATGAGGTCGTCGATGATGCCGCCCTCGTCGTTGCACATCGCCGCGTAGAGCGCGCCACCCGGGTCGAGCCGCGTGACGTCGTTGGCGACGAGGCGCTGCACCGTCGCCAACGCGGATTCCCCGCTGAGCCGCACCTCTCCCATGTGCGAGAGGTCGAACAGCCCGGCGCAGCGACGGACGGCCAGGTGCTCCTCGCGCATGGACGTGTACTGGAGAGGCATGTCGTAGCCGGCGAATTCGACCATCGTCGCCCCGGCGGCGATGTGGCGGGGATGCAGGGGGGTGGTGGAAACCATCGGCTCGGGAGTCTACGCGGGTGCCGCAGGTCCCCCCGGCGGGGTGGCACCGCCACCACAGCGGGACGGTGAGCGGTATCCTGGCTCTCCGGGCGATCCGGATCCCCCCGCGGCGCCTCCCGTGCCGGGGCGGGAGACCCGTCCGCAGCCCTTCACCTGGAGCACCCAGCGGTGCGACGCACTCTCGCCGATTTCTGGAGCGCAACCCCGACCCCCCCCGGAGCCGGCCGCCGTCTGACGGTGCGCCGTGCCCTGGCCCTGGTGGTCCTGGTGGCCGCCGTGTGGCTCGTCACCTGCGTCCGCTTGACTCCGGTCGACGCGGCTTCGACCCCCACGCCCACGGGGTGCGTTCACGGGTGTTCCACGCCCACTCCGACAGCGTCGGCGACGGTGGTGGCGACGCCGGTGCCGACCGCGACCCCCACCCCCGCGCTTCCCACCGTGCCTCCGACGCCCTATTCGGAGGCCATCGTCAACGCTCCGCCGACCGGGACCCTGCCGACCATCGCCGGGAACACCGCGATCGTCCCCCATTCCAACGGAGCTGGCTCTCCGCTCCCCGCGATCGGACTGCTGGCCATGGTGTTCTTCGGGCTGATGGCGGCCACCTGCTTCTTCTTCTTCGTCCGCATACGGTGAACCCCCGGAGGCACGCCAGGGCGCATCCGGGCGAGCGCGGGGCGATCCGGGGATGCTGCGTCGGGCTGGCCCTGATGATCGTGCTCACCGGCGCGGCCGCCTTACTCCTGCTGCGGCTCACCGGCACACCCGACCTGGGGGCGCCTCCCTCGGGATCGGACGACGGCGCCAGTCAGCAGGCGATCGCCGCCACCCTGGCCCCGCTGGTCGCCGACGGCCTGTCCAGCTCCGCGCAGACGGCCGTCCTGCTGAGTGAACGCGACCTCACCGTCATCGCTGCCGAGAACAACCCCGACCCCGAGATGTTCACGCAACCGCAGGTACGCTCCCGCGACGGCGAACTGCTGCTGAGCGCCGCCAGCAACCTTGGGCCGATGCCCGTGGTGACCACGGTGAAGCTCAGCCTCCATCTCACCGGTGCTGGCGATGTCGCGCTCGGAGTTGTCGAGCTGGACGTGGGTGACCAGATCATCCCCGGCTTCCTGCGTTCGGCACTCGATCCGCGCGGAAATGCCCCCTTCGACCTCTCCCCGTTCCTGGGCGCACCGGGCATGGCCGCGTTCCGCCCCCTGGTCGAGTGCGTTGCCGCCGTCCCAGGCGGGGTCGAGCTGGGCTTTCACCGCCAGGGGTCGCCGGAGAACCCCGGCATCTGCTCGCGCGGGCCAGCCGGAACCTGACGCGGGCCAGGGCCCGACAAGCTCCCGGGACGGCCGGACTGAACCTGCGGCCCTATGTTCGTTCGGGAGCCGCGTGCCACATGGCCCGGGGTTCGGACGCCCCTCAGCCGGCCTCCTCGGCGGGATCGTCGGCCTCGATGAAGGCGGAGCGGTCGACGCGGTGGTCCAGGAGGTGCGCCTGCACCGAGAACAGTTGATCCATGAGGTGGACGATGGTGACCCCGGCCCGAAGCTCTGGCACCGGCGCCGGCAGGGTCTCGGCGAGCCGCCGCAGCCGGTCCTCCATCGCCAGGGGCACCCGTTTGCGGCCCACCAGCATCAGCTCCTCGCACTCGGCGATGACCCGGTCCACCCGCCGGATGGGCAGGTCGACCCGCCGCCGCGCGCGCTCGCGATGCTGCCGGTCACGGGTGTGTTCGGCAATCTGCTGGTCGGTGAGGCGGAAGGGCGAGATCATGTCCGAGTGTACGAACGGCGGACCCATCAGGTTCGCTCTCGGCCATCTTCCCTCGGGTTCCTGTCGAGACCATGACGCACCCGCCGGTGCCCGCCATCACCCTCTAGGAACTGGGCAGCGGGATGCTCTGGGCGATGGCCGCGATCTTCACCGCCCAGTTCGGGTCGCTGGCGTAGTCGACGTTCATCCCCCGCAGCGTCGGCCCGTGGTAGTAGGCGCCGCCGGGCGTGAGGTAGTTGATCTTCACCACGTTGGCGACCCACAGGATGCATGCAGAGAAGCTGGAGAAGCTCATCGCGTCACCGTAGGGATTGCTGTCGTCCGCCCCGTAGCCGAAGAGATTGTTCTTGTCGCGGGCGAGGGCGCTGGTGCCCCACCCCGACTCGAGGATGGAGTGGGCGACGAGGTATCGGGCGCTGACGTGGTCCAGCTGCTCGGCCTGCATGTAGGCGGAGCCGAGGCCCGCCAGCGCGGTCCCGTCGAGGAAGGCGTCGATGGTCTGGGCGTTCTCACCCGAGGGGAGCGTCAGGTCCGTGTCCTCGGTGAAGGTGGGACCTGATGCGGGCGTGTAGACCGTCCCACCGGAGCCCGCCGCCGCCTGCGCCGCCTGCGCCTGCTGGATGGCCGTCTCGAGCTGCTGCTGGTCCTGGCTCACCAGGGCCTGCGCCTGGGCGGCGTCCTGCGTCGCGGTCTCCTCGTCGTCAGAGATGATCACGGCCTGCGTCGCCATCTGTGCCTGCGCGGCCTGCGCCTGCGCCTGTGCCTGGAGATCGCTGGCCAGCGTGCTCTGCGCCTGATGCTGCTCCGCTGTGATGGCGGTGACCAGGACGTCGCCCGCGGAGGCGACGTGATCCACATCGGTGAGCCTCTGCATCAGATCCCCGATGTTGCCGGCGTCGACGATGAAGGCGACGGTGCTGCCGCCCGCGGCGTTCTCGTAGCTGGCGCGCAGGAAGGCGGTCAGCTCGGCCTGCTGCTGCGCGATTTGGGCGGTGAGCTGGGCGACCTCCGCCTGGTCTGAGGCGACCTCGGCGTTGAGGGTCGTGACCTTCGCCTGCAGGGCCGCCAGTTGCGACTGCGCTTGGGCGACCTGCGCCTGGTCGGCGGTGACCTGCTTCGCGGCGGCCGTGGCGGCGGACTGGGCCTGCGTCAGCGCCTGCTTGGCGGCGGTGACGCCGTCCGACCCGGAGTTGGCTCGCGCCGAGGGGGCGACCGCGACGAGAACGGCCGCGATCCCCATCGTCACGGCGAGCAGCCGCAGGTGTGGGCGGGCGTGAGCGAGCCGCAACCGTCTCATCAGGCGAGTATGGGAAGGCATCCGCGAACGTGATCGGCATCGCTGTCGCGAGTTAGTCATCGAGCCGTCGCGGCTCCGTCGCGGGTCCGCCATCCGTCCGCCGGCGTGTGATTCCGAGTCCACCCGCCGCAGGTCCGGGGAACCGCCCGGCCAGCGGCGCCGGTCAGGACGCCGCGGAGCTAGGAGGCCTTGCGCTCGAGCAGGCCTTCCTGTACGTCAGGGGGCTGGACACCGGTGCGCTCCAACTCCACCGCGTATCGCGGCCCACAGGCGGTGCACTCGGTATGACCGCCGATCGGTGCGCCGTCGGCGCCGTAATAGATGACGGTCAGACGTGGAGCGCTGCAGCGGGGGCACGTGGTGGGCGTGGCCATCGGCGTTCTCCGAAGTCGTTCCTGCGAACTGAGGACATCATGGCACGGTGGTGGTCGCGGAGGGCGTGCGCGGTGAGCCCCGCCCGACGGCACCGCCAGTGCTCTAACCTCGAGGCCCGTGGCACGGCAGTCCGCGACCGACCCGAGGCTTCTCCGGTATCTCGACGAGCTCTACCTGTGGAACCGGAGGATCCACCTCACCACCGTCCCCCGCGAGAAGGCCCCCGAACGGCACGTGGCCCAGGCGCGGCGGCTGCTCCTGGTGGCCGACCCTCCGGCCGGCGCGCGTATCGTCGACATCGGCTCGGGAGGCGGTGTCCCGGGGCTGGTGATGGCCATCCTGCGCTCCGATCTTCACGTGGTGCTCGTGGACTCGGATCGGCGAAGCGCCGGCTTTCTCACCCATGCCGCCGCTGTCTGCGGGTGCACGGGCGTGACGGTGTTCGCCGGGCGGGCGGAGGACCTCGGGCATGAGCCGGCCCACCGAGCCGAGTACGACCTGGCCGTCTCCCGGGCGGCGGCGGCGCCGCCGGCGCTGTGCGAGCTGGCCCTGCCCCTCCTGCGGGTCGGCGGGAGGCTCCTCGCCCTGGTCGGCGACGCCCAGGCCGCAGTCGATTCCTGCGTCGTGGCGGCGGCGTCGTGTGGCGGCGGCGCACCCTCCGTCGCGGCTCCGGGCATCCTCGCCGTCTCCAAGGTCACGCCGACACCCGACGCCCTGCCGCGTCGCGTCGGGTTGCCGGCCCGCCGGCCGCTCGGGACGCCGGGCCCTACAGGCCCCGCCTGATCCCGAGCCCGGCGTCTTCCCGCGGAACCGCTGCCCTGCGGCGCAGCGCCTCGACGGCGGCACCCCGCTCGTCCCAGGGGGCGGACCCCGCGGCCGTCTCGATGGTTCTCTCGTGGCCCTTGCCGGCGAGGAGCACCGTGTCGCCGGCTGCAGCCCCGCCGATGGCGAAGGCGACCGCCTGCGCCCGGTCAGGGACGAGGTGAAGGCCGGCCCCGCGGACGGCGCCCCCCGCCTCGGCCCCGTCGGCGATCTCCTCGATGATGGCCCGGCGGTCCTCGCCCCGGGGGTCCTCGTCGGTGACGACGATGACGTCGGCGAGCCGGGCCGCGATCTGTCCCATGGCGGCGCGCTTCTCGCGATCGCGCTCGCCGGCCGAGCCGAAGACGGCCCAGAGGCGGCCACCGGTCGCCGCCCGGAGCTCGGTCAGCACCGTCTCGAGAGCTGCGGCGGTGTGCGCGTAGTCAACAACCACCTGGAAGTCCTGGCCGAGGTCGACGCGCTCCATCCTCCCGGTCACGCGCTCCAGGCCGGCCAGACCCCGCACCACGGCGTCGAGGTCGGCGCCGCTGCCGCACGCGGCACCGATGGCGGCCAGCGCATTGGCGGCGTTGAAGCCTCCGGCGAGGAGGAGCGACACGGGCCGTCGACCCCAGGGCGTGGCTGCCGTGAAACGGACGCCGGAGGCGTCGACGCGAAGGTCGAGTGCCGCCAGGTCGGCGCCGGGATCGCCGGCCGCGCTGTAGGTGAGACGGCGGGCGACAGGGACCTGGACCAGGCTGGGAAATCCGAAGTCGTCGTCGCCGTTCAGCACAGCCAGGCCTCGCGGGCGACCGGCCACCATCTCCAGCAGGCGCCGCTTGGTTCGCAGGTAGCCCTCGCGGCTGCCGTGGATGTCCAGGTGCTCCGAGGTGATCCGGGTGAACACGGCGATGTCGTACTCGACATCGTCGACGCGATGGAGATGCAGGGCATGTGACGAGGTCTCGATGGCCACGCGGGTGCACCCCGCGGCGAACAGCTCGGCCAGGCGCCGGTGCAGCTCGGGGGCCTCGAGGGTTGTGATCCGCGCCGGGTTGGGGGTGACCTCGTCGCCCACCCTGGCGTCCACGGTGCTCAGGCTCGCCGCCCTCTCTCCGGCCTCCCGCCACGCCGCCCAGAGCATGGTCGTGGTCGTCGTCTTGCCGTCGGTCCCGGTGATGCCGGCCACCAGCATGCGGCGCGACGGATGAGCGGCCGCCGCGGCGGCCAGGGCGCTGAGGGCCACACGGCTCGAGGGGACGAGGAGCAGTGGCACCAACTCCGGGATCGGAGGGTCGGGGATGCGCTCGGCGACCACGCCGACGGCCCCCGACGCGACGGCGGCGGATGCGAACCGGTGCCCGTCGACGTGGAAGCCGGGGACGGCGACGAAGAGGACGCCGGGACCGCAGCGGCGGGAGTCGTATTCGACGGTGGACACCTCGGGATCAGGGGCCACGTCCGGAGACATCCCGGCACTGCGGAGAAGCTCCCGCAGCCTCATGCCCGCAGGTCCTCAACCGAGGATGTCCCGACTGCCCCGAGGGATTCCATCAGGGTTCTGAACTTGACCTCGGTCTCGGCGATCTCCGCCAGGGGTTCCGAGCCGGCGACGATGCCCGCCCCGGCGTCGAGACGCACCCGGCTTGGGGTGATCAGGGCACAGCGGACGCTCACCGCCCATTCGCCGTCGCCGCGACCGTCCACCCAGCCGACGAGGCCGGCGTACAGGCCGCGCGAGGCGGGCTCCAGCTCCTCGATGAGTGCGGCCGCCGCGTCGGTCGGGGTTCCGCAGACTGCCGGGGTCGGGTGCAGCGCCGCAGCCAGCGTGAGGGCGCTGGGCGCCGGGGCTCGGAGCGTTCCGCGCACGGACGAGGCGAGGTGCCAGGCGGTTGCGGTGGCAATCAGGTGAGGCCTCGGCTCGACGGCCAGCGCGCTGCAGTACGGGGCGAGCGCGTCGGTCACCGCCTCGACCACGGGGGCGTGCTCGTGGAGGTCCTTCGCCGAGCGGAGGAGTGCGGCGGCGCTCTCCGCGTCGCGGCCGGGCTCCGGCGACCGCGCGGCGGTCCCGGCGAGAGGCAGGGAGAGCACCTGATCGCCCTCTCGCCGCACCAGGGTCTCCGGGGTGGCGCCGACGAACGTGCCGGCGGCTCCCGCCGGGGAGGCGAAGAGGTGGCAGCCGGGATTCCGCTCGCGTAACTCGGCGAGGAGAGCCCGGATGTCGATGCCCGGGTTACCGGCGGTGAGACTCCGAGCCAGCACCACCTTGATCAGGCGGCCCGCTCCGATGCGTCGCACGGCCTCGGCCACCGCGGCACCGAACTCGGCGACCGGGGGCTCGGGTCGCCAGGCGAGCTGGAAGGGTTGCCGGCCGCGGAGATCGGGGCCCGCGCCCGTGATGGTCCCCGCCAGCCGGGCCCCTGGCCGTATCGAGGCGGCCGGTGCCCACACCGCGGCGCCCGCCCCTTGCCCCGCGACGATCTCAACGGTCCGGGGGGCGCTGCCGACCACGCTGACGCTCCGGGGGATGAAGAGGGAGGCGGGCAGGTCGCCCCGGAAGGGGAGGCTGCCGACGATGACCGCGTCTCCGACTCCGAGCCCGGCCAGTGCGGCGTCGGCCAGCCGGGCGGCTCGCAGGACCTGGCCCCGACCCGCGGGGACCTCGATTCGTCGAGCCTCTCCGGTGCCAGCCACCCCCATCCCGTCCCGCTCCAGGAGGAAGCCACCCGGTTCCCACAGGGAGAGGAGATCCACCGCGTCCCCTGCCGCGCTGGTCTCACCGCGCCCGGACCCGGACTGGCCGTCGGTCACGTCCGCGTTCCTGCCACCACTTGGACGGTGCCGAAGCCGAGGAGGAATCTCCGCGCGTCGGTGAACCCGGCATCCTGGAAGAGCGCGATCAAAGCGATTCCGTCGGGGAGGTACGCGTTGGACGCCGGCAGGTAGCGGTATGCGTCGCCGTCGGAGAGCAGGGCACCGATCCGCGGCACCACCCGGTCCATCCAGGTGGCCTGGATCCAGCGCGTCACGGGCCGCGGCTCGGCCAGGTCCACGACCGCGACGCGGCCCCCGGGGCGGACCACCCGAGCCATCTCGGCGACGCAGCGACCCAGGTCGACGACGTTGCGCATCGCGAAGCCGGAGGTGACCCCGTCGACGCTGCCGGCTCCCAGGGGGAGGTCGAGGATGTCGGCGCGGACGAACTCGCCGGCGCCGTGGGCGCGGGCCAGCATCCCCTCGGAATGGTCGAAGCCGATGGTCCGGTAGCCGGCCCGTCCTAGTTCACGGCACATCTCGCCGGTGCCGCAGGCGAGGTCCGCGACGAGGGCTCCGCGGGGAAGGCGCAACTCCCTGACTGTCCTCCGGCGCCACAGGACGTCTAGGCCCCCGGTCATGACGTGGTTGATCAGGTCGTACCGCGGGGCGATGCGGTCGAACATCGCGTCCACGACCTGGGCCTTCTCATCGGGGCTGGGGGAGAGTCACGATCCCCCATCATCGCCGAGGGGGCCGCCGGAGTGGCGGTCCGGAAGAGAGCCGGCCGGGATCTGGTCAGGGCGGCGCCACGCTAGAAGCTCGGCGCGGGCGTGACGACCTGGCACGTCACGATCCCGCTGTTCGCGTCCTCGATGCACGTGGCCACTGACCCAGGCGAGAAGTCGAAGTCTCCGGAGGGCGTGGCGAAGACGAAGGACGGTGTGACGACGGCGGAGAAGCTCGGGAAGTCGCTCGCCGACTGCCCCGGCAGCTGGTTCGTGGTGCCGTGCGCTCCCACGGCGATGAATCCGCCGGCGGCGAGCCATGCTCCCAACACCAAGGCCCCGACGGCGGGGCGGACCGTATCCCGGCGCGGCCGCTGGGTCTCGTCCCCCTCCTCCGGCTCCCGGCACCGCGGGAGAGGCGGTAGAGGAGGGTTGCGGGGACGATCGCGGCGACCGCCGGGACCGCGTTGAGGATGGTCAGAACCAGGGACGCCGATATCGCCACCCCCGAGCCGCCCGGCTGCAGGTACTGCGGGGAGAGCGCCTGAACCGCGCTGACAACCTGGGCAACGATGAGTGCGCCCGCCGTTCCAGCCGCCGCACAGGCAATGGCCGCAACCCAACGGGAACTTGCTCGCGCAGCGTGACGCCGCCCCACGGCAACGACCACCACACCTGCGAGGAGGACGAGCGAGAAGTAGCCGCCCGGCCCCGGTGGACGTTCGCCGGTGCCCCAGTCGACCGCCGTGTGCCACACGATGTAGGCGAGGGTCTGCAGTGCGGCCGCGGCGACGAGGGCGCCGCCCGCCCCGGTCACCCAGGTGTCGAGATCCGGGGGGCAGCGCCAGATGGGCCGCCCGCCGCCGAGGAGCCGATCGTCGGGGTCATCGTCGACGAGGGCGTCCTCATCGACCGCGGCGCCTTCGTCGAGGTGGGAGGGTGGATCTTCCTCCGATGGCGCCGACATGGCGGGCATGATCCGCCATTCGGATTTGGGTGGACAGGGTGTCGACGAAGCCGCCGTCCCCCCGAAAACGCCCGGCGGGTGGGCTCAGTCGAGCAGGATCATGCCCCCGCCGAGGTCGTTCAGCATGTCCCGCCGCACCTTGCCGAGGGCGGTCCGCGGCAGGGAGCTGACGATGACCAGCTCGCGGGGCGCGCTGTGCCGGCCCAGGAGGGCGCCGACCCAGTCGCGCACCGCTTCCAGGGTGGGTGGCGGCCCGGGCGTCGCGCAGACGACAGCGGCCACCACCCGCTCGCCCCAGACGGGGTCGCGACGCCCGAACACGGCGCAGCCGGCAATCGCAGGGTGACCGCGCAGCGCGTCCTCGACATCCGCCGGCCAGACCTTCTCCCCTCCGGTCACGATCAGGTCGTCGATCCGGCCCTGCACCTGAAGGAGCCCCGCCTCGTCGATGTTACCGGCGTCGCCGGTGCGGAGCCAGCCGTCGCCGGTGAAGGCGTCCTCGACGCCGCTGATTGCGGCCGCCTCAGCGTTGTCGCGGTATCCGCGCATCAGGGTGGGCCCACCCAGTTCGATCTCCCCCGCCTCGCTGATGCGCACGCTGACCCCCGGAAGGGGGACGCCGTCATAGACGACGCCGCCGCAGCTCTGGGTGAGCCCATAGGTGACGACGCAGCGCGCGCCCGCCGTCGCCGCCCGGCCTGCCAACGCGGCCTCCATGCCCCCGCCCCCGACCACGATGCCCGCATACCCCGCGAGGTCGGTGCCGGCGTCCAGCGCCCGGGACAGCAGCGTGGGGACAAGAGAGACGAAGCGGACGCCAGCGGGGGGCACGAGATCGTCGCCCCCGCGGAAGACGAGCGGAGATCCCGACAGCAGGCACCTCAGCACGACGAGGAGCCCGCCGACGTGCGACATGGGCAGACAGCTCAACCACCCGTCGCCGTCCCCGGCACGCAGCCCATCGAGGGACGCGGACACGGCGGCCTCGACGGCCTGCCGGGCCAGCTCGACGAGGCGCGGGCGTGCGCTGGACCCGGAGGTGGGGATGATCAGCCCGACGGAGGGATCGGCGGGACGGCCGCCGGGCAGCCTCTCCCAACCCGATGGCGAGATGAGGATGGTGGGCTCGCCGCGGGAGAGGAGGTCCTCCGCGGCGGTCTCGGGAAGTCGATGGTCCACCGGAAGGAGCGCGGCCCCGCCCTCCCAAGTCCGGGCGACGATCTCACGCCACGCCTCGCCCTGGGGGAGACGAACAGCGACCACGTCTCCACGCCGCACACGCAGAGGGACAGCCTTGCTCACGCCTCCGCTACCCTACCAAGAGACCCGAAGGAGAGCGATGAACCCATCCGACCCCGAGACGACACCACCTGACTGGCGCCCCCAGGGTGACTTCGCCGACATCCGTTACGAGACGGCCGGCGGCATCGCCAAGCTCACCATCAACCGGCCCGAGGTGCGCAACGCCTTCCGCCCGGCGACGATCTCCGAGCTGTCCCGCGCGTTCGAGCTCGCCCGCGACGATCCCGACGTGGGCGTCGTCATCCTCACCGGGCAGGGTAGGGAGGCCTTCTGCTCCGGAGGCGACCAGAAGGTGCGCGGCGACGACGGCTACAAGGACGCGCGCGGCGTCGGGCACCTCAACGTCCTCGACCTCCAGGTGCAGATCCGGCGGCTGCCCAAGCCCGTCATCGCCATGGTGGCCGGCTACGCCATCGGGGGCGGCCACGTGCTCCACCTCGTCTGCGACCTGACCGTCGCCGCCGACAACGCCGTCTTCGGCCAGACCGGGCCGAAAGTTGGCTCCTTCGACGCCGGATATGGCGCCGGCCTCCTCGCGCGCACCGTCGGCCTCAAGCGGGCCAAACAGGTGTGGTTCCTCTGCGAGCGGTACGACGCCGCCACCGCGGAGCGGTGGGGTCTGGTCAATTGGGTCGTTGCCGTCGACGACCTCGAGTCGCGAACCGTCGAGGTCTGCCAGCGGATCCTGGAGATGAGTCCCGATGGCCCTCCGCCTCCTCAAGGCCGGGTTCAACGCCGACGCCGACGGCCTGGCGGGCATCCAGGAGCTCGCCGGGAACGCGACGCTCCTGTACTACATGGGGGAGGAGGCCCAGGAGGGCCGCGACGCCTTCCTCGAGAAGCGACCTCCCGACTTCTCGCGCTTCCCGCGCCGCCCGTGACCACGGTGCCGGCGACGGGCCGGCGCGAGTTCGGCGCGGCCCTGCGGATCTGGTGGATGGGCGCTCGGCCCCGGACTCTCGGCGTCGGGACCATCCCCGTGCTCATCGGCGCGGCCGCCAGCGGCCACGCCAAGGCCCTTCCCACGGCGGCCGCCATGGCCGTCGCCGCCGGCCTCCAGGCCGGTGCCAACTTCGCCAACGACTACTTCGACGGCGTCCGCGGCGTGGACAGCCCGGCGCGGGTGGGACCGAGGCGGCTGACGGCGGGTGGACTGATGCCGCCGAGGGCGGTGCTCGGTGCGGCCGTCACCTGCATCGGGATCGCCGCCCTGGTCGGCGTCTGGCTGGCCCTGGCCAGCGGGCTCGGCTGGCTGCTGCTCGCCGGGGTCGTGGCCCTGGTGGCCGCGGTCCTCTACACGGGCGGCCCCCGCCCCTACGCCGCCACCGGCCTGGTCGCCGATCTGGCGGTCTTTGCCTTCTTCGGCCTCATGGCGACCGCCGCGACCGCCGCCGTTCAGGGTGCGGGCGTTCCCGAGCGCGCCTGGTGGGCGGCGGTGGCCATTGGCCTGGCCGCCGTGGCCGTCCTCGACGCCAACAACCTGCGCGACATCGCCACCGACGGTGCCGCCGGCCGCCGGACCCTGGCGGTCAGGCTGGGCGAGCGGCGGGCCGGCCTGCTCTACTCCGCGCTGCTGGCCGGGTCGGTGCTGGTGCCCGTCGCCGGTGTCGCCGCCGGACGGCTCCCCCTCCTCGCGCTTGGGGCGCTGCTTGCCGTTCCCACTCTCGTCGCCCCGCTCCGCCTCGTCCGCGGCCGCGCCGTCGCCGCCACGGGACTGGCGCCTCTGCTGCCTCTGACGGCCCGCTTCCACCTCTGCGTTGGAGTGCTCCTCGCCGCCGCGTTTCTGGTCGCCGACCTCGCCCACCTCGCCGCTGGCTCACCCCCTCTGGTAATTCCTTCCCAGCAGTGCCCTCCCCAGCAGCAGCGCGTTGCGGGGGTTCTCGCCGATGCGGCGGACGGCATAGGGCCACCAGTCCGTGCCGAAGGGGAGGTAGACCCGCACCGAATGGCCCCTCGACCGCAGCCTCTGCTGCCAGTCGGGGCGCACGCCGTAGAGGAATTCGAACTCGTACTCAGTCTTGGGCCAGCCGTTTCGCGAGGCAAGGGTCGCGACGGCCCGGATGATCCCGTCGTCGTGGGTGGCGAAGATCGGGTGGAAGTCGGCCTCCCTCGCCTCGGGGCCCAGCATGATCTCCGCCATGCCGAGGTACGCGCGGGTGATGGCGGCCCTCCCCTGGTGGTCGTGCTCCGGGCCCGGGGGAAAGCCCCCTTGACGAGCCGGATGGCGGTGCGCCGCTGCACCAGCTCGCGGACATCCGCTTCCGTCCGCCGCAGGCGGGCCTGAAGGGTGATGGCGGCCGGCAGGCCCGTGGAGAGGAGGCTTCGGAGGGCACGCAATGTGGGTTCGACCAGGGTTACATCCTCCATGTCAAGCATCAGCCGTCCCCCGGCGTCACCCGCTGCGGCCGCCACCGCCTGGCCGATCCGCTCCGCGTTGCGCCGAAAGGTGTCCTCGCCGCGCAGGTGGCCGATCGCGGTGGGGTCGATCGAGACGTGGACGTCGAGCCCGGCCATCCCGAGGAGACCGGCGACGTCGATGCTCGCCTCGACCGTGCGCCGGATGGAGGTGTCGTCGTCGACGTACTCCCCGAGGTAGCAGAGAGAGGCCGAGATGCCCAGGTCGTCGTGCAGGCGCCGCGCGGCGGCTATCGCCGTCCCCCCGTTGCCGATGACCGCGAAGCGCCGTGCCAGCACGGTCCGGCCGGCAATCCGCTGCATCACCCGGCTGGCCCGGTGGCTGCGCGCCAGGGCGATCATCGACTCCTGCCAGAGGCCCATCGCCGGCAACCCTCCATTCGCGCCGGGTCGGGTGGTCCCATAGGCGCCCGGCCGCGGCTGGCACGCAAGCCTACAGGCAGCTCGCGACCCGCGGTGTCGGCGAATGGGCCCCACCGGCGGCCGCGCGTGGTAAGACGGCGGCGACCATGAGCCAGTCCTGCCGCTGCCCGCATCTCATCGCGGCGACCCGCGAGTGACCGAGCCCACCCGCCGGCTCCCCTTCTCAGTGGACCTCCGCCAGCCGGTGATGGGGGTGACCACCCGCGTCGGCTGGCTGATCGAAGGGCCCGCCGGCTGGGCGGAGTGGTCGCCGCTGCCGAGCTGGAATCGGCGGGAGATCGTCACCGCCTATCGCGGCGCGCTGGAGGCGGCCGAGGATCCCTTCCCCACGCCCCTGCACCGGCGCGTTGAGGTCAACGCCATGGTGCCCCGCGTGCCCGCCGACGTCGCCGCCAGGATGGCGGTCGCCTCGGGCTGCGGCACCATCAAGGTGAAGGTCGGCGACGCGGGCGGAGAGGCCCGCGTCGATGCGGTCCGCGAGGCCGTCGGCGGGTCCGTCCGCATCCGTCTCGACGCCAACGGCGCCTGGACCGTGGACGAGGCGCAGAGGGCGCTGGTCCGCCTCGCCTCCCGCGTCGTCGAATTCATCGAGGACCCCGTGTCCACTCTTGCCGAGATGGCGATCCTCCGCCGGCGCAGTCCCGTGCCCATCGCCTGCGAGATGCCCGTCAGGACGGTCGACGACGTCCACGAGCTGCGCCGCCTCGAGGCCGCCGACATCCTTGTCATCAAGCCCCAGCGGCTGGGCGGCATCCGCGCCTCCCTGCGCGCCGCCGAGCTGGCGCGAATCCCGGTCATCGTCTCCAGCGCCCTGGAGACCTCGGTGGGGCTGGCCACCTGCCTGGCGGTGGCGGCCGCCCTCCCCGAGACCCCGTACGCCCACGGCGTCGGCACCGCACTGCTGCTGACCGAGGACGTCACCTTCGATCCGCTCATCCCCGACCAGGGATGGCTGATGCCGCGGCGGGTCTCCCCCGACCAGCTGCTCGCCGCGCCGTGACCGACCCTCCGGGCCCGAACCGGGCCGACGTGGCCCTCGCCTGCATGGCGCAGATGGCCGACGAGCTCCACCGCCACGGCCTGCGCCATGTGTGCGTCTCCCCGGGCTCGCGATCGACGCCGCTGGCGCTGGCCTTCGCCCGTCACGGCGGGTTCGAGGTCCACGTCCATCTCGACGAGCGCTCGGCCGCCTTCTACGCCGTGGGCCTGGCCCGGGGCTCGGGGCTGCCCGTCGTCGCGGTCTGCACCTCGGGAACGGCGGTCGCCAACTGGCTTCCCGCCGTCGTCGAGGCGTCCATGGCGTGCGTCCCCCTGATCCTGCTGAGCGCCGATCGCCCTCCCGCCCTCCGCGGCACCGGAGCGAACCAGACCATCGAGCAGGTGGGCATCTTCAGACGTTTCATCCGCTGGGCCGACGCCGGTGAGCTGCCCGAAGCGGGTGGCGATGCGCCGCGCCGGTGGCGGTCGCTGGCCGCGCGGGCGGTGGCCCACGCACGGGCCCCGCTTCCCGGTCCGGTGCACCTCAACCTTCCCTTCGACGAGCCCCTGGTGCCCTCGGGCGCCGCCGTGGATCTGGGCCCTGGCAGTGGCGGCCGGCCCGGCGGACGGCCCTGGCGGGCGGCCTCCGCGCCTCCGCAGCTCCCTGACGGTGAGGTGGTGGAGCGGCTGGCGTCGCTCGTCTCGTCCACCGAGAGGGGCATCGTCGTCGCCGGCGGGCTGGACGGCGCCACCCCGGATGCGATTCTCGCGTTCGCCCGCTCGGCAGGCTGGCCGCTGGTCGCCGAACCCACCTCCGGCCAGCGCACCGGACCGCCTGCACTGGCGGCCGGGGTCCTCCTCCTCGGGGACGACTCCTTCGCGTCACACCACGTCCCCGACGTCGCCGTCCAGTTCGGCGCCACGCCCACCAGCCGCGCCGTCCTCGCCGCCGGGGCGCGGGCGGGGCAGCTTGTCGTCGTCACCCCGCACGGCGTGGAGGCAGACCCGAACCGTGCCGCCGAAATCACCGTGCGCTGCGACCCCTCACCGCTGGCGGCGGCGGTCGCGTCGCGACTGACGCCTCGCGTTGGGTCGGCGTGGCTCTCGCGATGGATGGAGGCCGACCGGCTGGCGGTGACCGGCGTCTCCGCGTGGCTGGACGGGCTGGGGGAGGAGATCTTCGAGGGCCGGGTCGCCCGCGACCTCGCCGCCGCCCTTCCCGACGGCTCCGTCCTCTTCGCGGGTTCCAGCATGCCCATCCGCGACCTGGACAATTTCATGGCCCCGCGGTCTGAGCTCCGCGTCGTCGGCAACCGCGGTGCCAGCGGCATCGACGGGTCCGTGTCCACCGCCCTGGGCCTGGCCGCCGCGATGCGGGACTCCCCGGCGCCCGCGTCTTCGCCCTGATCGGAGACCTCGCCCTCCTGCATGACGCCGGCGCCCTGCTCTGGGCGCGCCGAGGCGGGCACGATCTGGTCGTCGTCGTCGTCAACAACGACGGGGGCGGCATCTTCTCGCTGCTCGAGCAGGCCGAGCTCCCCGAGCACGAGGTTCTCTTCGGCACCCCCCACGGGCTCGACCTGGAGGGGCTAGCGAGGGCGGCCGGAGCTGGTCACCGCCTGGTCCGCGCCTCCGCCGAGTTCATCGCCGCGGTGCGGGCCGCGACGGCTGAGGGCGGCGTCCAGCTCGTCGAGGTGCGCGCCGAGCGGCGCCGCAACGCCGATCTGCACCGTGCCGCTGCGTCGGCCGTTGCGCGTGCCGTCGCCGGACTTCCGTCCGGCTGACCCTGCCTCCCATCGGACGGCCGGCGGAATCCCGACCCGCGAAATCTGGATTCGGCGGTGACCGGGTAAACTCACCGCCATGGCCCAAACTCGCCGCGATCTCCTTGCCGCTGCCCGTCGCGTCGTCCCCGAAGTCACGCCGCTCGAGGCGAGGGACGCCACGGGCCGGACGATGATCGACGTTCGCGAGCGCGACGAGTGGGACGAGGGCTACATCCCCGGCGCCATCCACCTCAGCAAGGGCTACATCGAAACCCGGATCGAGGACGTCGTCCCCGACCACTCCACCCCGATCACCCTCTACTGCGCCGCCGGGATCCGATCTCTGCTGGCCGCCAAGGCACTGCGTGAGATGGGCTATGACGACGTCGTCTCCATGGCCGGCGGCTACGGTGCCTGGAAGCAGGCGGGCTACGACTTCGTCCTCCCCCGGGCGCTGACGGCTGAGCAGAAGATCCGCTACAGCCGGCACCTGCTCATCCCCGAGGTCGGGGAGGAGGGCCAGGCCCGGCTGCTCAACGCCAAGATCCTGATCATCGGTACGGGTGGCCTCGGCTCACCGACCGCCTACTACCTCGCCGCGGCGGGGGTCGGCACCATCGGCCTGGTCGACTTCGACACGGTGGATCTGAGCAACCTGCAGCGCCAGATCCTCCACACGCAGGACCGGATCGGCATGCGCAAGACGGAGTCGGCGCGCCTCACCCTCAACGCCCTCAACTCCGACGTCAACGTCGTCGAACACAACGAGGTCCTCAACAGCGAATCCGCGCCCCGGCTCTTCCGCCAGTACGACATCATCGTCAACGGCTGCGACAACTTTCCGACGCGGTACCTGGCGAACGACGTCGCCGTCTTCGAGCGCAAGCCGCTGGTGGACGGCGGCATCTTCCGCTTCGAGGGCCAGGTGTCGACGATCATCCCCTTCGCCTCCCCCTGTTACCGCTGCCGCTACCCGGCGCCGCCGCCACCCGAGGAGGCGCCCTCGTGTGCCGAGGTAGGGAGTCCTCGGCGTCCTCCCTGGCATCATCGGCCTGCTCCAGGCGACGGAGGTGATCAAGCTGATCATCGGCCGCGGCGAACTCCTCACCGGACGGCTGCTCCACGTCGACGCCCTGGACATGCACTTCCGGGAGTTCCGGGTCCCCCGCGATCCACAATGCCCCGTCTGCGGGGAGAGCCCGACGATCACCGAGCCCATTGACTACGAGAACTTCTGCTCCGCTCCGCTGACGGCATCGGCGGCGGCCGCGCCGGCGCTGGCCGCGAGGTCCTCGAGGGCCCCGAGCTCCCCTTCCATGACCTAACGGGGAAGCGGCGGAGGAACTCCGACAGGACCTCGGTGAAGGCGGGGCGGATCCTCGAGATTGGGCAGGTGCCCGACGTCTGGGATGGGCACGAACTCGCCCGAAGGAAGCGACCTGGCCGTCGCTTCGACCTCCGTGGGAGTGGCGAGCGCCGTGTAGCCGCCCATCGACGATCCGATCACGCCGACCCCGGCGTCGTCGAGGCCGGCGAGCACCGCGGCGGCGTATGCGTCGAGGCTGACCTGGAGGGGATCGAGAGGCGGAGGGGAGCCGCCGCATCCCCGCATGTCGGGGCGCAGGCAGCGGAACCGGCCGGAGAGGGCGGCCACCTGGTGATCCCACTGGGATGCGTCGAGGGGGAAGGGGTGGAGGAAGAGCAGCGCGGGGCCGCGGCCGGTGTCGTGAAGGGAGGGGGGCGCTCCCCGCTCAGGCAATGGTCGGAACAGCCTGGAGAGGGAAGTCCTCCTCCAGGGTCGCCCGGTCGATCTTCGTGCGCGCGTGGCGCTCGACGTCGCGGAGCTTGAGGATCTCCGCCGGCGTGATGAGGGTGATGGCGACGCCCGTGCGCCCGGCGCGGGCAGTCCGTCCGACCCGGTGCAGGTACTCGTCCGGGGTCATCGGCACGTCGTAGTTGATGACGTGGCTGATGTCGTCGATGTCGAGGCCGCGCGCCGCCACGTTGGTGGCGATCAGCGAACGGACGTGGGCGGCGACGAAATGGCGCATCGCGCTGTCGCGTTCCTTCTGGGTGAGATCACCGTGCAGCACGCCGATGCTGTGACCGCGGCGCTCCATCTGCACCTGGAGGAGGTCGGCAGTGCGCTTGGTCTCGACGAAGATCAGCGCCATGGTGACATCGGGTTGTTCTAGGATCCGGCACAGCGAGTTCGACCTTGTCGGCCCACGCCGTCTCGAGGTAGAGCTGGCGGACGCCCTGGGGGATCTCGGGCCGAGAGCTGATCTCGACGGTGACGGGATCGCGCATGTGCCGGCCCGCGATGCGCCGCACCCAGTCCGGCATGGTGGCGCTGAAGAGCAGGGTCTGCC
>CAWEEP010000058.1:0-26058 GCA_963808125.1 Candidatus Dormiibacterota bacterium | reverse complement strand
TCAGCGCCCGGTGGTACAGGACGTTGACGTAGAGGAGCTTCCCCGATCGCTGCAGTGACGGTCCATCCAGTCCCCGCCCGAGGGATCATTCAGGGTGAACTGGTTGGCGTCCTGGTCCGCCAGCCAGCGGGCGGCGCGCCGCAGATGCGGCCAGAGCCGTCCCTGCAGGCGGGTGTCCGGGGCCGCCAGGTGCTGCGACGCCGCCACAACGAAGAGGCAGGTGGCGTCGTGCAGCCCGCCTCGTGGAAGTCCCAGTAGCGGCGGCCGGGCCACCAGGCGTTGGGGATCTGGCCGGTCGTGGTCTGGAGGCGGGCCAGGTTGAGCAGGCTGCGCGCCACCGCGTCCGCCAGGCGCGGCTCTCCGGCCACGTTCGCGCCCAGGGCGGCGAAGGCGACGTCGCGAATTCAGAGCGCGGCGTAATGGGGGAGGGCGGCCGAGGCCAGCAGTCCGTCGCGGGTGGCGCCGGCAAGCAGCACCTGAAGGGCTGCCGCCCGGCCCAGCTCGATGTCCGGCGGGAGGGGATCGTCAGGCGGGATGTCCGGCCTCGGAGTGGTAGTGGTCGGAGATCTGCTGCCAGGAGGCGGCGTTGCCCTTGCCGGGCAGCGGCGAGTTGCCGTCGAAGTAGCGAACGTTGCCGGTGTCGACGTTGCGGTATTCCCCGGGGGCTGACCATCGTCCCGGCGGCGAAGCGGACGCCGTGGGTCACCTGGTCGGGCATGTTGTGCCGGCCGTGCCCGCCGGCCTCGCCGGCGTGGTAGTGGTCGGAGATCTGCTGCCAGGAGGCGGCGTTGACCATTCCCGGGAGCGGCGAGTTGCCGTCGAAGTAGAGCACCCGGCCGGTCTCGACGTTGCGGTACTCCCCGGGGCTCACCATCGTGCCGGGGGCGAAGCGGACACCCTGCTTGGCCATCGCGAATCTCCTCGATGTGGGGGCCGAGAGGACGACGACCAGTCTAGTCCCGCTTCCGGGCGGCGAAGGCCCGATCCGGCCGCCCGGTGGGGCGCGTTCCCCGGACAGATGCCCTCAGTCGGCGGGGCCGAGGCCGGTCGCCTCGCGGGCCATGGCGATGGTCTCGCGCGCTGTCGCCCGGGCGCGCCGGGCACCGTCGCTCAGCACGTCCCAGACCAGGTCGGGCGTCTCCGCCAGCGCCTCCCGGCGCTCCCGCATGGGGGCGAAGTGGGCGGCGATGCTGTCCGCCAGCCAGCCCTTCACCTGGACGCAGCCGGTCCGCGCCTCACGCTCGTCGCGCCAGATCTCCTCCCACCGGTCGGGGCTGAAGAAGCGATGCAGCCCGCACACGTTGCAGCGGTCGGGGTGGCCGGGGTCGTCGCGGCGCGGCCGTTCCACGTCGGTGACCATGGTCATCACCGTCCGGCGGATCTGCTCGGGACTGTCCAGCATTCCCAGGGTGTTGCCCCGGCTCTTGCTCATCTTGGCCACCCCGTCGGTGCCCAGGACGCGGGGCATCTCGGTGAAGAGTTCCTGCGGTTCCGGAAAAACATGGCCAAAACGGGAGTTGAAGCGGCGGGCGATCTCCGAGTCAGCTGATGTGGGGAGCCTGGTCGTCGCCGACGGGGACGCGGTCGGCGCGGGGGAGCAGGATGTCGGCAGCCTGGAGGACCGGGTAGCCGAGCAGGCCGTAGTTGATGTTGTCGGGGAACTGCTCGACCTTCTCCTTGTAGGTGGGCACGCGCTCCAGCCACCCCAATGGGGTGGACATGGAGAGCAGCAGATGCAACTCGGTGACCTCGGGGAGATGGGACTGGACGAAGATGCTGGAACGCTTCGGGTCGATGCCCGCGGCCAGCCAGTCGAGCACCATCTCGCTGATGGCGGGGCGGATCGCGGCGGCATCGGTGACGGTGGTCAGCGCGTGGTAGTCGGCAACGAAGAAGACGCAGTCGTACGCGTCCTGGAGGCTCACCCAGTTGCGCAACGCTCCGAGGTAGTTGCCGAGGTGCATGCGTCCGTTGCCTGTGGGTTGCATGCCGCTGAGGACGCGAAGCCGCCCCCCGGGGGCGGTGGCGGTGTCGGTCGAGATCGTCTCGCTCACGGGGCTGCGATTCTAGTGGCCGGGGAGCGCGGCCCGTCGAACCGATCGGGGAGGCGGCCCGGACGCCCCGGCCGCGTGCCCGTCGGATGGACGTCGCGGTAGGGTGGGTCGGGGCGCATCCTCGCCCCAGGAGGGCAGACAGCATGGCTCTGACCAGTCGTCGTCTCGGCAGCGGCGGACCGGAGATCACCCGCGTCGGCTTCGGCGCGTGGGCCATTGGCGGGGGCGGTTGGTCCTTCGGGCTGGGGCGGCCAGGACGACGCCGATTCGGTTGCGGCGATCCGGCGTGCGGTCGACCTGGGGGTGACCTGGGTGGACACCGCCGCCGTGTACGGCCTCGGCCATTCCGAGGAGGTGGTCGGTCGGGCCATCGCCGCCCTTCCCGCCGGCGACCGGCCCCGCGTCTTCACCAAGTGCGGCCTGGCCTGGGACGCCGCCCTGCCGATGGTGCCCGCCCGCCGTGTGCTCGCCCCCGACTCCATCCGTCGCGAGTGCGAGGCCTCGCTGCGCCGGCTCGGTGTCGACCTCATCGACCTGTACCAGTTCCACTGGCCGGACGAGAGCGGGGTCCCCGTGGAGGAGAGCTGGGGGGCGATGCTCGACCTGAAGCGCCAAGGGAAGATCCGCTGCTGCGGCGTGTCGAACTTCGACGCCGGCCTTCTCGAGCGATGCGAGCGCATGGGCCATGTCGACTCCCTGCAGCCGCCGTTCTCCCTCATCAACCGGGGCACGGCGGCCGAGCTGCTGCCCTGGTGCGCCGCCCACGGGACCGGGGTCATCGTGTACAGCCCGATGCAGTCGGGCCTGCTGACCGATTCGTTCTCGGCCGGCCGGGTCGGCGCCATGGCCGCCGACGACTGGCGCCGCTCCAGCGCCGATTTCAACCCCCCGCGACTGGAGCGGAACCTGGCCCTGCGGGACAGCCTGCGGCCGGTCGCCGAGGGGCACGGGGTCTCCGTGGCGGCGGTGGCGGTGGCCTGGGCCCTCAGCTTCGAGGCGGTCACGGGCGCCATCGTGGGAGCACGTTCCCCGTCCCAGGTGGAGGGGTGGGTCTCCGCCGCGGACATCCGCCTCTCCGAGGCTGAGCTCGACGAGATTTCGGCCGCCGTCGAGCGAACGGGCGCAGGCTCCGGACCGCTCCGACCGCCCCGGGCGCCCGCCGCCTGACCGGGCCGGTTCAGCGGGGCAGCGACCCGCCCAGCGCCTCCTCGTACACGGCGACGGTCCGGCGCGCCGCCTCCGCCCAGGTGAAGCCGGTCGCGTGGGCCAGTCCCCGAGCCCGCCGGAGAGCCGCCTCCTCCGGATCGGAGAGAACGCGGTCGAGGGCGGCGGCGAGCGCCGCGGCGTCGCCGTCCGCCACCAGCAGGGCGGCGTCGCCGGCGACCTCCGGCAGGGAGCTGTTGGCGAACCCGGCGGCGATGGCGCCCACCCCATCGCCTCCAGCAGGGGCAGGCCGAAGCCCTCGTAGGCGGTGGGGAAGACGAAGGCGGCCGCGCCGCTCATCAGCGCCACGAGGTCGCCGTCGCTGACGAAGCCGAGGTCGTGGCGCGGTCACCGAGCGCCGCCAGCTCGGCCCCGACACGGGGGCCGAAGAGGCCCTGGCTGCCGGCGATGACGAGGTCGAGGCCGTGCGTCGCCCGCAGCCTCCGGGTCACCTCGACGAGATGCGGGAGACCCTTGCGCGGTTCGAAGGTCCCGACTCCGAGCAGATAGGGGCGGGTCAGGCGCAGTCGGTGGCGGAGTGCGTCCACGATATTGGCGGGCGCCGGGCGGAACGCGGCCGACAGGCCGTGGGGGACGACATGGATCCGTCCCGGGTCCACGCCGGCGATCCGGGCGCAGTCGGCGGCCGTCGCCTGGCTCGGGGTGATGACCGAATCGGCGCGGCGGAGAAGGTGCAGTCCTGAGCGGCGCAGCAGCTTCGACCTCCACGAGTACCCGGGGAGGAGGAAGGGGATGAGGTCGTGGACGGTGACCACCACCGGAATCCGTGCCCGGCGGGGCTGGCCGTATTCGACCGCGTGATACAGGCGGGGCGGGTGGCGGCGCAGCGCCGATGCCACCAGCCACGGGTCGGCGAGGATCTGGGCGCGCCGCTCCAGTCGGGCCACTGCCGGAACCACCTCCAGGCCGAGGCTGGCCTGGGCGGTCGGCGGAGGAGCCCCGCGGCTGAGGAGCAGGGCGATGCGGCCGTCGACGCCGATCTCGGCCATGCCGCCGAGAAGGCCGCGGAGGTAGGTCCCGATGCCGCGGGTGGCCGAGTCCCCCTGGAGGGGCCGGCCGTCGACGAGGATGGGCCTCACCGCATGGCCTCCTTCGATGCGGCGGCGAGCAGCCCCTCGAGCCGGTCGACGACCGCGCTCCACCGGTAGTGGAGAGCGACGTGGCTGCGACCCGCCTCCCCCATTCGACCGGCCGCGGCGGGGTCGGCGAGGAGGCGCCCGGCGGCACCGGCGAGCTCCGCCGCGTCGCGGAAGAGCTCGGCGCCACCGCTCCGGGCTGCCTGCCCGGCGAGCACCGGTGAGCCGGCGTGGAGCAGGCAGGGGCGGCCCATGGCCCACGCCTCCAGGGACACCAGGGAAAGGCTCTCCAGCCGGCTGGGGACCACCACGGCCTCGGCGGCCGAGATGGCCGACCACAGCTCGGTCTCCTCGAGCCAGCCGAGCCGCACCGTGCCCTCGGGACAATCCCCGAGGGCGGAGATGTCCCCGGCCAGCGCCAGCGAGACGTCGGGCATGTTCCGGCGCAGGCGCGCGTAGCCGTCCAGCAGGACGTCAATCCCCTTTCCGGGGGTGAACCGGCCGGCGTAGAGGAGGTAGCGTCCCAGGCTGTGGCGGCTGCGGAAGCCCTCCCCGTCGATGCCAGCGGGCGGGTCGATGGCCACCGTCCCCACGGCGTGGGGCCGCCTCGCGGCGATCGGGTGCGCCGATTCCATGAGGGCGCGCTCCTCCTCGGAGCTGTACCAGAGGGCGTCGGCGGCGGCCACCGTCCGTCCGACCAAGCGCAGACGCAGTGCTGGCTCGTCGTGGGCGGCGGGGATGAGCAGGCGTGGGTGCGCCGCCACCGGCATTCCCCGGATGGTCGGGTGATACAGGTAGGGCATGAAGAGGCTGGCCCGATCCGTGTCGCGGGCGAGGGCGCGCACCAGGTCCGGGGCGTAGGGCCCCTGCACCGCCAGCCAGGCCGCCTCCGGACGGAGCACAGGGGGGAGACGGAAGAGCGCCCGGCTCATCTGGTGGAAGAGGCGCGGCGGGCGGCGGCGCGACACCGGGAACCGCCGGACCTTCACGCCGCCGTCGTCGGTCTCACCCACCGGGAAGCCGGCCGACCACGTGGCTTCGTCGATGGCGGTAGTGGTCCAGACCTCGACGTCCCATGACCGGTCGCAGAGGGCGCGCGCCAAGCGGCGGACCAGCAGCTCGCTGCCGCCGCTGACCTCGGCCCCGTAGCGGGGCACCACCAACCGGAGCCGATGCGCAGAGGGGGTCATCCAGCGGCGAGGGGCAGTTGCGCGGCTCCGTACCAGTCGGCCCTGGTGAGAGGGACCCCCGACGCGCCGCGAACGTCCTGGCGGACCGCGAGGATCTGGTCGACGGCGAGCGAGCCGAGGTCGAAACCGATCCGGCTGCCGCTCATGTACAGCTTCCACACGCGCGCTCGCTCCGGCCCCACCAGGGCGACCGCCTCGTCCCACGAGGCCGTCAGCCGGTCCACCCAGGAAGCCAGCGTCAGGGCGTAGTGCTCGCGCAGGTTCTCGACGTCGCGGACCTCGAGCCCCGCCCCCTGCAGCGAGGTGACCATCGAGCCCACCTCCTGCAGCTGCCCGTCGGGGAAGACGAAGGTGTTGACGAACGGCCCCTGGCCCCCCTGGCCGACCGGGACGGTGATGCCGTGGATGAGGGCTCTGCCCCCGGGGCGAAGTAGCTGGTGGACCGCCTGGCAGTACCCGGGCATCCCCTTGCGGCCGACGTGCTCGACCATCCCCACGCTGGCCACCGCGTCGAATGTGTCGGCGAAGGTGTCGCGGTAGTCGGCCAGCCGCACCTCTGCACGGCTGTCGAGGCCCAGCTCTTGGGCGCGCTGCTGGCCCCATTCCGCCTGGCGCGGGCTGGCGGTGATGCCCACGGCCCGCGCCCCGTGGTGCTCGGCGGCGTGGAAGACGAGGCTGCCCCAGCCGCAGCCGATGTCGAGGAGGCGTTCGCCCGGCCGCAGGCGGAGCTTCCGACAGACGAGGTCGAGCTTCGCCTCCTGGGCGGCGTCGAGGTCGGTGTCCACCGTCTCGAAGTACGCGCAGGAGTACGTCATGGTCCTGCCCAGGAAGAGACCGTAGAACTCCGGCGGCTGGTCGTAGTGGTGGCGGATCGCCTCACTGTCGCGGGTCCGGCTGTGCAGCCGGCCTCGAAGCCGCGCCTCCACCTGCGTGCCCCGGGGGTTCGGCCTCGCCCCCAGCGCCAGGGCGGCGGTGAGCAGCCGCGGGAGCAGACGTGCCACGCGGGACGCCGGCAGGCTGTCGACACGCTCCATGAACGCGTACAGCGGCTCGACCTCGAGACTTCCCTCGACGTACGCTCTGCCGAAACCGCGCTCGGGAAGATCGCCGATCAGGCGGTCGAGACCGAGGCGGCTGCGGAAGCGCAGGACGAACTCAGGGTCGGCGGACTGACCGGCGTGCCGGCCATCCCAGAGTTCGAGGCGCCAGCGATCCGTCGTCACCACCTCGCTGATGACCCGGAAGAGGCGCTCCGCCGCTCCGCTGGATTTCGTGGCGATCATGCTCGATCCCGCCTCGCTCACCATGCCCATGGCCCTCCAACCTCTTCGCTGGACGTGCCATCGTGGCACATCTCGCTCTCCGATTCCAACGCGGCCTGCGGAGGCTTCGCGCGCTGCCGGGATCGTCGTCAGGGGGTGTTCCGCCGCGCCGGCGGGGAGACGGTCGGCGCGTCTTCGGAACGCAACCCGAGCCGGTCGAGCATCTCGTCCAGACGAGCCAGGAGTGCGGCCTCTGAGAAGTCGCCGAGGCGCTTCCGGCCCTGGGCGGCCAACTGCCGGCGGAGGGGCTCGTCGCGAAGGATCCGGTCGATGACCGCCGCCCACACCAGGGGATCGGTGGTGGTGAGCAGGACACCCGCCCCCCGAGGGTTTCGGGAACAGCGGCGGCGGACCGGGCGACGATGGGAAGGTCGAACGCCATGGCCTCGAGCAGGTGCATGCCGAAGCCCTCGTGCTCGCTGGCGCAGACGGCGACACTGGCGCTGGCGTAGAGGTCGCCGAGACGCCCGTCGCTCAGGCTCCCCGGGATCTCCACCGCGTCCGCGACCCCAAGGTCGGCGGCGAACCTGCGAAGTCCGGCGACGTAGGTCTCCGTGTCCCCCCATCCGCCCGGCAGAACGAGACGCGCGGTGGGCTGGAAGCAGGCGCGCAGGGCGGCCAGCGTGCGGATGAGCTCCTCCTGCCGCTTGTTCGGCGCCAGACGGGAGACGAAGATGAGGAGCGGTGGGTCGCTGGCGACCGCCGGTCGGGGGAGAGGCGGTCGAGGTCGACCGGGGGGGGGATGACCATGGTGGTGGGACAGCCCGCCGCGCGCAGCTCCGCTGCGTTGTACTCGAAGTCGCCGACGCCCAACTCCACGCCCGGGGCCAGCCGCTCGAGGTCGCGCCGACCCTGCTCGAGCCAGTAGGTCACCTTCGGGCTGATGGCGGCATAGAAGTGGGGCGGCGTGATGTTGTGGTACACGATGACCCGGCGGCAGGGCAGCTCCGCGAAGAGCCGGGCGCAGCGGGCGCCGAGGCTCAGGTGGTAGAGGACAACATCGTCGGCGGCAACCCTCGCCTCCAACTCCTCGGCCGGATGCGCCTCCCCGCGGAGACCAGGGTGGACGAGTTCCGCAAAGGTCTCGGAGGTGAAGCCCGCCGCCCGAAAGGCGGTCCGCAGCCGCCGCACCGCCTGGCCGATGGCGTCGCCCGGGGAGAGGACGGGGAGGAGTTGATGGATGCTGGGCATCGCTCATCTACCCGAGCGCCGGCAGGAGCTCGGCGATCGCCGCCTCCATCCGCTCGATGACCACCGGCCAGCCCGCCTGGCCCCCGACGTATCGGCGGCCGGCCTCGCCCAGCTCGTGCCGTAGCACCGCGTCGTCCGCCAGCCGTACGACGGCCTCGACACCCTCCTCGACGTCGCGGACCCAAAGCCCCCCGCCGGCCTCCTCGCAATGGCCGCGGGTCACGGCACAGCCGGCATGGACGATGACGGGAGTGCCGACGCTCCACGCCTCCATCACCACGTAGCTGAAGCTCTCGAACAGGGAGAGGTTGAGCACGGCGGCCGAGACCGAAAAGGCGGCGAGCTTGGTGTCCTCGTCGACCCGCCCCAGGTCGCGCACGAAGGGTGCGGCCACCGCGGGGAGGTTCACGGGGCCGTCCCCCATGGCCACCAGCGTGAGCGGCCGGTGGCGTGCCAGATTGGCCGCGGCGACCACCTCGGCGACGAGGGGGAAGTTCTTCGCGCCCTCCCTGCGCCCCGCATAGCTGACCGCGACGCCATCGATGCCGAGGCGGCGCCGTTCCGCAGCCTCGTCGAAGCGCCGTGACGGCGGATCGACGCCGGCGCCGATGAGCCGGCCCGGCGGCAGGCCGGCGATCAGCCGATCGGCTGATCCCCGTTCGCCGGCGCTGATCCAGAGGATCCCAGCCGCGCCCCGCATGGCCCGCTGCACGCAGTCGAAGCGCGCGTACGCCTCGTCGTGGAGGAGGGGCTGGATCAGGCTCTTGTCCGGTCTGACGCCCGCGCCGAAGACGGTGGAGGCGAAGAGATAGGGGGTGAAGATGAGGGCGTCGACGGCGTCGGCGCGGGCGTCGATGGCCTCCATCAGGGGTTCGCTGTAGCCGGTGTTGCGCACCCACTCCTCCTCCAGGGAAGCGGGGATCCGGAACCCGGCGTCGAGTGGCGCCTGCAGCCGGATCATGAGATCCCGGTCCCGCGGCCACGTGACCGGGTAGCGGTGGACCGGGATGCCGTCGACGTCGTCCTGGCCGGCGGGCAGCGTGTTCTCCCACGTGTAATGGTTCACGGCGCAGGTGGTGAGGACGCTGACATCGTGCCCGCGACCGATGAGACGCCCCGCCATCTGGCGCACATGGTATTCGGCGCCTCCCAGGATCCCCGCGGCGAAGCGGGGGATAACGAAGGCCAGCCTCACGGAAGGATGGCCCAGACCGCGTACCACTCCCCGGCCGTCACCGCCTCGCGGTCGAACCCGGCGAAGCCCGCGGCCTCGGCAAGCACTCTCATGGTCTCGGCGCCGACCGCCCGGCGCAGGGTCGGGTCCGGAACGCCACCCGGCGCCGCCTTCTGATCGTGGAGCGGGTCGATCCCGTCCGCGATCGCGATCCCACCCGGCTCCAGAGCGGCGGCGCAGAGCGGCATCACCCGAAGCAGCTCGGCCGCGCTCAGCCGGTCGAGGACTCCGGCAAGGACGATCGCCCGCTCCGACCCCTGCGGGAGCGCCTCCAACCACGCCAGTGGATCGCCGTCGACGAACCGGGCCCGCGGGCAGCGCGCGGCGAGACGGGCCGCGTAGAGCGCCCCGGCACCGGCCACCACCGGGGCTTCACGCCCGGTCCGCTCCAGGACTCCGGCGGCCGTCGCCACCCTGGCCTCGACCAGCCGGGCCCCGTCCGGTCCGCCCCAGGTGTCGCCCGGCGGTGCGCCGGGAATGGGGGCCCAGGGGGTCTCGGTCCTCCCCAGGCGGAGTTCCAGCGCCCTCAGGTCGCGCAGGATGGCGATGTTGAACCGCGTCTGGTCCGCCGCGATGGGGGCCACGTACCAGGCGAGCAGGCGGCGCACCACCTTCTTGCCGGCCACGATGGCGCCGCCCACCACGGGCCGCGTGGAGCGCAGCGACCGTGAGCTCTGGATCTGGAGAAGGGCCTCGGGCGGCTCACCGCTCTCGTCGGGGCGGAACTCGGTGCTGAGCCTGTCCATCAGGGCGGCGGGATAGGCGCCCGCGGCCCGCTGCCGTTTCACCTCCTCCCGAATCTCCGCGACGACCGCGGCGGTGTCGGGGACGGCTTCATCGGTCATGAGGACTTCCAAGAACGTCCAGTTCCCACCGGGATCGAGCAGCCCGTGCCGCGACCCCCTGTCGATGACGCGAAAGGGTACGGCACCCTCGAGGTGGTCGTAGGCGCTGCCGCTGCGCCGCTCGCTCAACTCGACGGTGGCGGTGTAGGAACCGTCCAGAAGCGGGAGGCGTGGAATGTCGTAGCGGATCGTGCCGGTGGTCCCGCGCTGACTCTCACCGATGGCCGCGTAACGGGTCACCGGAGCGCTGGCCTCCCACATCACCATGCCGTCCTGGCGGGAGATCCTCAGCACACAGTTGAACTCGGCGACGCTGTCGTTCTGGATCAGGTAGCCAACTTCCATGCGAACGAAGCCACCGGTCAGGGGGCTGCGGTCCTCGACCCCCCTCTCGTCCTGCATCTCGATTCCGGTCACCACCACGTCCCGGGAGCCCCAGCGGTCGACCACATCGAGGCTGAGATGCGAGCTGTCGGCGGCGGCGCCAATGGCCCGCCGGTACCGGGCCGTGATGTCCGGCGCCGGTCCGTCGCCCGCGAGGCTGCCGTGGTCGAGGAGCAGGGCGCGATCGCAGTACATGTTGACGGCGTCCAGCCCGTGCGTCACAAGGACAACGGTGCGACCCTCCTTCTTGTAGCGGGCGAAGGTGTCGAAGCACTTCTGCTGGAAGGCCGCGTCGCCGACGGCGAGGACCTCATCCATGAGCAGGACGTCAGCGTGCGCCTGGATGGCGAGGGCGAAGGCGAGACGCATCTCCATTCCCGACGAGAAGTTCTTGAGCTTGTGGTCGACGAAGCTCTCCAGCTCGGCGAAGCCGATGATCTCCTCGAAGAGACGGCGCAACTCGGACCGGCTCAGTCCCAGGATGGCGCCGCTCAGGAAGACGTTCTCCCGCGCTGACAGCTCGGGGTTGAATCCGACGCCGAGCTCCAGGAACGGTGAGACCTTGCCGTTGATAGCGACCTCGCCGCCGTCGGGCCGGTAGATCCGCGAGAGGATCTTGAGGAGCGTGCTCTTCCCCGACCCGTTGTGCCCGATGATGCCCATGAACTGGCCGGTCGGCACCTCGAAGCTCACCTCGTGCAGCGCTTCGAGGATCCGGTAGCGCGAGGCGCTCCGCCAGTGGGTGAGGCGGTGCTTGAGGCTGGAGCTGCGGTCCAGCCGGATCTTGAACCGTTTGGAGAGGTTCTCGACCGTGATGGCCGGCGTCGCATCGGTCACGTTCAGAGGTCCTCGGCGAACGTCCGAGCTCGCGCGCGGAAGGTGAGGGCGCCCGCCGCCAAGACCAGGAACACCAGCACGAACGGCACCGGCAGCAGCAGCGATCCGTTGAGGGGGTGCGTCTGGCCGAACGCGGCGAGATGGCCGGTCACCACCGATTCCGTCCACGGCGCCACCGGTGTCACCAGCGCGTGGCGGAGATCCTCGATGATCTGCATGATGGGATTGGCGGCGAGGAGCAGAGCCGCCCAGAGGAAGTGCGGCGCGGCGGTCGGCGTTCCCGGGCGATGGGCCAGGCCTGCGCGCTGCAGCACGTAGGTCAGGCTGAACATCACGCCGGATCCGTAGAAGAGGAGCTGCATGAGCACCTCCCAGATATGGCCCACGTCGTGGAACTGCACGAAGAGCGCGGAGAGGAACAGCGAGATTCCCAGCACCAGCAGGTAGAGCTCGATGAGCAGCGGGATGACCGCGAGCATGCGGATGCCGAAGTCGATCTGGTGGATGAGCACGGCGATGATCGTCACCAGCGTCAGGTTGATGAGGAAGGTGAACACTGAGGAGAGCGACGCCGCGATGACCAGGATGGAGCGCGGGAAGTAGGCCTTGCGGATCAGCCCACCTGCCCCGGCGATGGCCTGCATCGACGCCGCGGTGCACTCGGCGAAAAAGGTCCAGGTGACGATGCCGAGCAGTAACTGAATGCCGTAGTACGGCGTGCCGTCCTCGACATGAAAGAGGTCGACGAAGATGACGTAGGTGATGCCGAAGAGCATCGCCGGCTTCAGCAGCGACCAGGCGTAACCGAGGGCCGACTTCGTGTAGCGGAGCTTGAACTGGGTGATGGCGAGCTCCAGCGTCAGATGCCGGTAGTGCTCGAAGGCGCTGGGCTGCCGCGGAACCGCGGCCCCTGAGGCCGGCAACCGTCCGTCAGTGGTGGCGGACATGGTTCACGTCAGAAGTGGGTCTGCTACACGGTCTGGACAAGGTCGACGCGCCAGTGTAGCAATCGCTCCAGCGGCCCCGGCAGGCGGGGCGGAGCCCGCGCTAGGATGCCCCACCGATGGCAGACCGCTCCGATCACACCGCCGGCGAGCCCCTGACCACCCCTTCCGCCCCGCGCTCTGGAGCAGGCCTCCCGGGGATGCCCGAGGAACTCCGCGAGCGCCTGCGCGCCCTGGTCAGGGAGATCCCCGACTTCCCCCGCGAGGGGGTTCTCTTCCGCGACATCACCACCCTGCTGAGGGATGCCGGGGCTTTCAAGGCGGCCATCGACGGCCTGGTCGACGCCTACCGCCATGCCGGCGTCGAGGTCGTCGCCGGGGTCGAATCCCGTGGCTTCGTCCTCGGCGGGGCAGTCGCCTACCTGCTCGGTGCCGGCTTCGTCCCGGTTCGCAAGAAGGGCAAGCTGCCGCACGCCACCATCTCCGCCGCCTACGCCCTCGAGTACGGCGAAGCAGTGCTGGAGGTCCACGCCGACGCCATCCGGCCCGGCCAGCGGGTCCTCATCGTGGACGACCTGCTCGCCACCGGCGGCACCGCCAGGGCCACCGTGGACCTGGTCGAGCGGCTGGGCGGCGAGATCGTCGGCATCGCCTTCCTCATCGAGCTCTCCGATCTGGCCGGATCGCGAGCTCTCGGCGAGCGCCCGCACGTCTCCCTCCTCCACTTCTGATCGCCGCAGGGAGAGGCTGGATCGGGCGGTGGCCTCCCGAGGCGTCGCAGGCTCGGCGGCGCCATGGCGGTCGGGTACCATCGAGCCCCGTTCCCTCCGGGACCATGCCGCACACCGCGCACCCCTCCGGGGTCACGGCGCCGGCCTCCGCCCCGCCCGCCCCCACCGCATTGGCAGGAGACCCATGACCACCAGCGCCAGCAGCACGAGCTGCGACATCGCCGACGCGAACTCTCGCCGATGACGGCGATCGCCTCATCTCCTGGGCGGCGCGGGAGATGCCGGTCCTCGGCCTCATCCGCGGGCGTTTCGAGAAGGAGCGGCCGCTCGAGGGCCTGCGCCTCGGAGCCTGCCTGCACGTCACCAGCGAAACGGCCAACCTCGCCATCGCCCTGAAGGCGGGGGGCGCCGACGTGCGGATCTGCGCCAGCAATCCCCTCTCCACCCAGGACCCCGTGGCGGCGGCTCTCGCCCTGCACCACGGCATCCCGACCTTCGCCGTCCGCGGCGAGGACAGCAAGCGCTACTTCGAGCACATCAACGCGGTGCTCGACCACCGGCCCAACCTCACCATGGACGACGGCGCGGATCTTGTCGCCGAGCTGCACAAGCACCGCACTGATCTCATCCCCGAGGTCCTCGCCGGCACCGAGGAAACCACCACCGGCGTCATCCGGCTCCGGGCCATGGCGGCGGCGGGGGCGCTGCGCTTCCCCATCATCGCCGTCAACGAAGCCATGACGAAGCACATGTTCGACAACCGCTACGGCACGGGCCAGAGCACCCTCGACGGCCTGATCCGGGCCACCAACGTCCTCCTCGCCGGCAAGACGCTGGTGGTGTGCGGCTATGGCTGGTGCGGTCGCGGCCTGGCCAACCGGGCGGACGGGCTGGGTGCCCACGTCGTCGTCACCGAGGTGGACCCGGTGCGCGCCCTGGAGGCAGCCATGGACGGCTACCGGGTGATGACGCTGCTTGAGGCCGCCCCCAGGCCGACTTCATCGTCACCGTCACCGGCGACATCAACGTCGTCGATCGCCGCCATTTCGAGGTCATGAAGGACGGCTGCATCGTCGCCAACAGCGGGCACTTCAACGACGAGATCAACCTCGGCGCCCTCGACGAGATGTCCTCAGGGGTCACCGAGCCGCGCCGCCTCGTCGAGGCGTACGCCCTGCGCGACGGACGCACCGTACACATCCTCGCCCAGGGACGGCTGGTCAATCTCGCTGCCGCCGAGGGTCATCCCGCCGCGGTGATGGACATGTCCTTCGCCAACCAGGCGCTGTGCGCCGCCTACGTCGCCCGCCACCACGCCGAACTGGAGCCCCGCGTCTACGACGTGCCCGAGGAGATCGACCGCGAGGTCGCCGCCCTCAAGCTGCACGGCATGGGGATCGAGATCGACTCGCTCACCGAGGAGCAGAAGCACTACCTGGCCTCGTGGGAATCGGGCACGTCCTGAGGCGGCGCGGTACCCTCTCGGCGATGACGAACCCCCCCATTCCCCCTGTGTACGAACCACAGCTCAGCACGCTCTCGAACGGGGTCACCCTGCTCAACGTGCCGTCCGCCAGCCGCAACATCGGGGTCTTCCTGATCGTCCGGGCCGGCTCGCGCGACGAGACTGCGGAGACCTCCGGCCTCGCGCACTACCTGGAGCACATGTTCTTCAAGGGCACCCAGCACCGGCCCACCACCAAGCAGATCACCCGGGAGATCGACCGGCTGGGGGCGTCCACCAACGCCTACACCGACACCGAGGAGGTCGCCTACTACGCCGAGGGCCCGGCGACGGCCATGTTCGAGCTGGCGGACATCATCACCGACATGCTGAGCCGCCCTCTCTTCGTGGCCGAGGAGGTGGAGCGCGAGCGCAACGTCGTCCTCCAGGAGGTCTCCGCCCGGCTCTCCGACCCCGACGGTTGGATCTGGGACCGGCTGGGGACGGTGACGTTCGGCGGGGATCAGCCGCTCTCCTGGTCGGCCGCGGGATTCCCGGCGGTGATCGAGAAGGCGACGCGGGACCAGCTTCTCGAGTACCACCGCTCCTTCTATGCACCGCGATCCATGTGCCTCACGGTGGCCGGTGGCGCCGTCCTCGAGTTCCGAGCGCGCCGAGGCGCTGCTGCGCGACGTCCCCACCGCCGAACCGAGGCCCAGGGCGACCGCCCTCTGGGGGCAGGGCGAGAGATTCGTCGGCAACGTGCGCACCCCAACTCCCGACGAGGAGCCCCAAATCAAGATGGCGCTGGCCCTCCCCGGCATCCCGACCCTCGACGAGGACCGGACGGCCCTGTCGGTGATGACCTACATCCTGGGTGGCGGCATGTCCTCGCGGCTGTTCCACACCGTCCGCGAGCGCAACGGCCTCGCCTACTCGATCTTCGCCCACCACGAGAGCTACGAGGATACCGGCGTCTTCGTCATCGCCACCGGCACCAGGCCCAAGGATGCGGTCAAGACGGTTCGCCTCTCCTTCCGCGAGTTGCGCAAGCTCGCCGCGCGCCGGGTCCCGGAGACGGAGCTGGTCGCCGCGAAGTCAGCCATGACGGGCCGCCTGCTGCGCTCCACCGAGACGGCCATGGCCAGCGCCCGCTACTACGGCACCCGCTGGCGCGCGCGCCTGCCGCTGGAGACCCCCGACGAACGCGCTGCGGCGATCTCCCGGGTGACCGCCGCGGAGGTGCACCGCGTCGCCGAGAGGATCTGCGCCGGTCTCAACTCCGTCCGGCTGGCCTTCGTCGGCCCGCAGGAGCAGGGGGCGGCACTCCTTGAGGCCACCGCGGACCGTTCCGCCTCCTGAGCCTCCCCTCAGGCCCCCGAGGCGCAGACGTAGCGGACCGTCACCGACGCCGCCTGCGACTGCGGGGAGAGGATGCGGAAGGTCATTGCGCCCTGGGTCGCGGCGGTGCCGGTGAAGGACCAGGTGCGGGTGAGGCCCAGGGAGCCGTCGTTGGGGCCGACGTGCACGGAGTACTCGGCCTCCTCGGTCGCGCTTCCCGCCTGCACCTGCTCCCACCGGTAGACCAGGGTCCCGGTCCCACTGACGGTTGCTGTGGCGGTGAAGGTGAAGGTGGTATCGCATCCCCCGGTGCCGGACGGCCGCGCCGCGAGGCGGAGGTCGTCGCCGACCCTGAGCGGCCCAGAGCTCGCGGTCAGAGAAGAGAGCGGTCCCACCAGCACGGCGGCGGCGGTGGCCGCGACCAGCAGCACCGCCAGCACGGCGACCACCACTGGCCAGCGGCGGCGGCTCCTCCGGATGGGAACCGGAGGCCTCTGAGGCGGGTGCCGGTACGGGGGACCGGTATGGGGCGGCTGCATTCCGGCGGTGGTGCGCGGGGATCCAGGTTCGACGAAAACGCCGCCGTCGGGGAACGGTGCCGTCCAGGGCGGCGGGGATGAGGAGGGATCGACGAAGTCCATCCCGTCCGCCGGCACCCGGGTATCGGCGGCGCGCGGCGCGACCGTCACGGTCCGGTTGAGGCGCGGGCGCGGGAGTTGAAGTCCCAGCGGCCGTGCCACCCTGGCGGCCAGGTCGCCCGACGTCTCCCAGTTGGGTCCGAGGGCCTCGGTGGCCACGCGCTGCACCTCGGCGCGGAACTCGGCGTCGGTGGAGAACCGCTGCTCGGGGTCCGGTGCCACGGCGCGCGCGATGAGGACCTCAACCTCCACCGGTTGGGCTTCCTGACCGGTCTGCTCGGGTCGAAGTCCGGTGACCAGTTCGCGCAACAGGACGCCGCAGGCGAAGAGATCAGCCGCGGCGCTGGGGGAACCGCCCTCCGGCGGCGCCACCGCCGGCCAGCCGTCGAGCCGTGGATCCGCCGCCAGCGCCGAGGCCAGCCCCAGCCCCGATAGGCGGACCGAGCCGTCCCGTTCGACGCCCACGCAGTCGGGGCACACGTCCCCATGGACGATCCCGGCCTTGTGGACCACCTCGAGCGCCGCCAGGACCGAGTCGGCGACCACGAGCGCCGACGCCAGTGGCAGCGACGTCTCCGTGCCCAGCATGGTGGCGAGGGTGCGGCCCCGCACCAGCTCGGTGACGATGTAGAGCCGCCCGTCGATGCGGACGACATCGTGCACCGCCACGATGTGGGGGTCGGCGATCCGCGCGGCGCTCCGGCCGGCCACGCTCAGCTCGCGGACGAAGTCGGGCCGGTTGAGCAGGGCGTGGGGGATCTCCTCGAGCGCCACGGGATGCCCGCTGGGGCGGTAGCGGCCTGCGTAGCGCGAGCCGATCAGCCCGGCGGAGAGGGCCGTGCCGACGACGTAGTCGCTGCTCACATCAGACGTGGAGGAGGTGGAGGCGGATGATCAGGATGGCGGCGGCCGCCAGCACGAGCACGGCGATCACGGCGGCGATGAGGAGCACGGGCGGCCCCGCCGAGCCGGTGCGGGCGGCGGCGGCCTCGGAACCCGCGGTCTCGGCATGGGCGGGAGCGCCCGGACGGGCGGGCGAGGGCGTCAGGGGCAGCAGTGGCTCCGTGGCCGCCGCCAGCGTCCACGGCCGGCTGGAGACGAGCGTCGTCTCCGTCGCGCCGGCGGAGGGGAGGAGCCCCGGCCTCGGTCCGTCCGGGGGGAACCCGGAGGCGATCACCGTCGTGACCGGGGGACGGTGCGTGCCCCAGGCGCGGGACCGCTCTTCCCCCATGGAGGGGAGCGCGAGCCGCTCCCCTTCCGCGGCTGGCGCCGGCTCCGGGGCGCGGGTCTCCGGCTCCGCCGCTTCGTCCGTCGCCCTGACCTCGGGCTCCGGCGTTCGGTCCGCCGCCTCCTCCGCGATGGCTTCCGGTGCCGACGGAGCGGCTGCAGCCTCCGGGGCGTCAATCCCGGGCTCCGACGGGAGGTCCATCTCCTCTGGCGCGGGGACCTGTTGCCCGGCGGGCGCGAGCGGAGGCCGCAGTTCGGCAGGCTCCGGACCTGACGCCTCGATACGGAGCGGAATCGGGGCGCTCTCGAGCGCCAGGGGCCAGGGGGGTGAGGCGGGAAGCCCGGGTTCGGCGGCCGCAGAGCCCTGGGCCGCCTCCTCGGATGGGGAGGGTTGGTTGGCGGGTCCGGGGACTGCGGTCATGGTCGTCTCCGGGGTCTCATCCGCGGAGGGCCCGATGACCGGGTTCGGGACAGCCGGCTCGCCGGCATCCGCCACCGGGACGGCCGTCTCCTGGCTGGCGGGCGGTGTGGACGGCCAGCGGGCGGCCAACGGGCGGAACAGCGGCGGGGGTGGCGAGAAGCGGGGCGGCTCGACGCTGCCACCAGGAGATTCGGGGGCTGTCTCCGTGACCGGCGCCGGGGTCGGCATCGGTGGCGGGGGCGGGGGTGGGGGCGGGACCGGCGCGGCCGGCCACGGACCTGCTGCTGACAGCGGCACGCGCTCCCGCGTCCGCCAGATGGGTTCGGCCTGCCATGCGATCGGAGGAGGCGGAGGTGGAGCGGGTTCCGCCGTCGCCTCCGGGAAGTCCACGACGGTGGCGGGCGCCAGCTCGGGCGGCGGCTCCACTGCCTGGGGTGCGGGGACGGGGAGCGCATCTGTCCCCGGTGAGAACGCGCCGCCGCGCATGGCCTCGACGGGGGCGGGCATCAACTCGGCCGCCTCGGCGGGCGCCGGCGGAGCGATGGACTCCGCTTGCCGGGCTGCCGGGGAGGGGACCGTCTCCGCGTTGTCCATCGGCAGCGCGGTGGTCCAGGCATCCTCCGCCGGGGAGGGCGCGGACTCCGCCTCGTTCGCCGGTGTCGCGGCCGGCTCGGCAACCGCAGCCTTCTCGGTGGCCGGGTCCACCGGCGGGGCGGTCCCGGCGTCGGCGTCGGGCTGCACCGCGGAGGAGGGAACGACCGGTGTCAGCTCTTCTGCCAGGCCCTGCAGGTCGGCGAGGACGGAGCTGACCTCATCACGGAACAGGTCGCCGCCATGAGCGCGACCCGCCGGGCGCTTGTTCGCCATGAACGCCCACGGTAACCCACCGGCGGGGGGTGGGAACGGTCGTTTGACAGTTGCGACGGGTGCCGCGGCGGCGTCGCCGGACCGCCGTCGCCGTCAGGAGCCTTCGACGAGGTGGATGTCGTGCAGGTTGCGGTACCGCTCGGCCAGGTCCAGACCGTATCCGACGACGAACTGGTCGGGGATGTCGAAGCCCCGGAAGTCCACGCGGACCTGCTTCTGCCGCCGGCCGTGCTTGTCGAGGAGGGTCACCAACCGCAGCGATCGCGGCTTGTGCGAGGCGAGATGCTCATAGAGGAATGCGGTGGTCAGACCGGTATCGACGATGTCCTCGACCATGAGGACGTCGCGGTCGGCCAGTGTCATCGACACGTCCTTGACCAGCTCGACCGTTCCCGAGCTGGTCACTCCATCGCCGTAGGAGCGGCAGGCGACGAACTCGTACTGCACAGGGATGGTCAGCTCCCGGGAGAGGTCGGCGCCGAAGAGAATCGAGCCCTTGAGGACGATGATGAGGACGAGCGGCTGATGCTCGGTGTGGTCGGCGGTCTCGATCCCCAGCGCCAGCTCCTCGGGCCGTGCCCCCGGCGCGTACGCCCGGTCTATCGTCGCCGCCAGCTCGGCGATCCGGCGCCGGATCGTCTCGCTGTCGATCAGCACCGCCCCCGGCGCCAGCCCCAGCTCGGTGTCCACGTCCGGAGTGTAGGAGGTGGCGGGGCGGGACGGCACGCTGAGAGGCGGCTGAGAAACCCGCCAGAACGGTGACGAGACGCCTCTGCCTCAGCCATCTCTCAGGTGGCCGCATCAGCATCGGACCCGTCATCACTCCGCAGTCCCCAGGAGGACCCCGTCGATGACACCGGCCACCGGACTCCGCGCTGCCGTCCTCGTCGCGCCGGCGCTCGTCCTGCTCACCGGATGCGGCCATCTCGCGGCGGCCGGCGCGTCGCGGCCGGGAAGCGTCGCGACGGCGGTCGCCCCGAGCCCGACCTCCGCGACCTCCCCCTACGCCCCCGCCTCCCCCTCCGACAACCCCCTCTCCACCACCCCAGACGCCTCGGGTCTGAGCGGCGCGCAGCTCAACCAGATCGACACCCAGATCAACCAGATCGACAACGAGATCAACCAGGCTGGTCAGGGCCTGGCCACCAGTGAAGGAGACCCCGCCCAATGAGAAGCCATCCCCTGATCCTGACCGGAGCCGGCATCCTCAGCCTGGCCGCAGCGCTGGGATTCGCCATCGCCGTCCCGGCCGCGACCGCCGCCCCCGCCGCGGCATTGGCGGCCGCGAGTATCAGCCCGTCTGCCAGCAGCAGCCCGTCGGCCACCAGCGGCCCGACGTCCACCGCCAGCCCGACGGCCACGCCGGGAGCCACCCTGGCGCAGATCAAGCAGCGCGGCGCCGCGGCCGTCGCCACGCGCGAGGCCGCCCTGCCTCAGCTCGCGGCCGACGTCAGCAGCAGCCTCGGTGTCACCGCCGGTGACAAGTCGACCCTTCTAGGCCAGATCCAGGCCGATGAAGTCCGGCCTCAACGCCCTCAACGCCACCATCCAGTCCGACACCACGATCGCCGCGGCACGCGACGACGTGCAGGACATCGTCACCGACTACTACGTCTTCGCCCTGGAGGCGCCCAAGGTTCATCTCGTCATCGCCGGCGACGGCGAGGACAGCGTCGAGTCCCTGCTCGGATCGGCGATGCCCGAGGTGCAGGCCGCCATCAACGCCAGCAGCTCCGCCAACAAGGCGGCCGCCCAGGCTGCCTTCGACGACTGCGTCGCCAAGCTCTCCGCCGCCCACGAGGCGTCGTCGGGCGTGTCCGGCGAGGTCATCAACCTGCAGCCCTCCGGCTACCCCGGCAACAAGTCGACCCTCGAGGCAGCCCACGACTCCGTGACCACGGCTCGCCAGGATCTTCAGGACTGCCGGCAGGACCTGGCCACCATCCGCAAGGACCTCAGCTCCTGACCTCTCTCTAGTCGCTGACTCCGCCGATCCAGGCGGGCGGGCCCGTTCCCCACGGTGCCCGCCCGCCTCTCGGCCCATCTACCCCTCGGCCGCCTCGCTCCAGCGCTCGTAGAGCTCGGCCAGGGCACCGCTCAGACGGTCGTACTCGCGGCCGACCTCCGCTCCCGAAACGGGGTCCTTGAAGGTCTCCTGATCCAGCAGGCGCGCCCGGGTCTCCGCCAGCGCCCTCTCGGTGGCGGCGATCTCGGCCTCGAGACGGCGGACCGCGGCAGACCGCACCCGGGTCCGCACCGCGGAGCCGGCGCCGGTGCGCTCCTGGCGGACGGCCCGGCCGGGGGTGGGCGTCGGCGGGCTCGCTGTCGGCGGCGCCGGTCCTCCCGCCGCCGTCCGCCGATCGGCCTGCCGGACGGCGAGCAGCTTCGTGTAGCCGCCCATCACCCGGCGGACCGCTCCGCCCTCCTCGATGGCCCACGTCTCGGTGGCGAGGGCGTCGATGAGGGCGCGGTCGTGGCTGACCAGGACGATGGCCCCGGGATAGCCGCGCAGCGCCTTCTCCAGCACCTCCTGGGCCGGGAGGTCGAGATGGTTGGTCGGCTCGTCGAGGAGCAGGAGGTTGGTGGGTTCGAGCGCCAGCTTGCCCATGAGGAGACGGGCGCGCTCGCCGCCGCTCAGGCCGCCCACCAGTTTCACCACGTCGTCGCCGGAGAAGAGCAGCGCTCCGAGCATGGTCCGGCCGCGCTCGGCTCCAATGGGGTGGTCGGCGAGCAGGTCGGCCAGGACGGTGCGTTCCTCGTCGCTCGCGAAGCTCTGGGTGTCGGTCACCAGGCCCCGGCCCAGGTCCTGGCGGTAGAGACGCCGAACCGTCCGGGGGCCGAGGCGCACCGTCCCCTCGAGGGGAGGGAGTTCCCCGGCGAGAGTGTGGAGGAGGGTGGACTTGCCGCTGCCGTTGGCCCCCACCACCGCGATACGTTCCCCCGGTGTCAGCGTCATGGCCGGCAGGCGCAGCAGGGGGCGGTCGCGACCGACGACGAGGTCGGTCGCCTTGAGGGCGACCTGGGACGGGGAAGCAGTCGCGAAGTGCAACCGCGGCCGGCGGTCCTCGACCGGCGTCGGAACCCGGGGGAGGCGGTCGAGCTTGGTCTGCCGGCCCCTTGCCTCCCGGGCCCGCTGGCCGGCGCGGTAGCGGCGGATGAACTCCTCCTGGTGCCGGATGTGAGCCTGTTGTTCGTCGTATTCCTTGCGCCGCCGGAGGTGGCGCTCCTCGCGCAGGCGCAGGTACTGGGTGTAGTTGCCGGGGTACTCCTCGCCTCGCCCGTGGCTCAGCTCAAGGACCGCGGTGCAGACGCGATCGAGGAAGCGCCGGTCGTGGGAGACCAGGACGAACGCGGTGCCCACCCCCGACATGAACTCCTCCAGCCACTCGATGCCCTCGAGGTCGAGATGGTTGGTCGGTTCGTCGATGAGGAGCAGGTCGGCCTCGGCCAGCAGCAGCTTGGCCAGTTCCACCCGCCGCTGCTGGCCCCCCGACATCTCGCTGGGGTGGCGGCGCTGAAGGGACCGGTCGATGCCCAGCCCGCCGAGAGCCTCACGCGCCCGCTCCTCCAGGTCGTAGCCGCCGGAGTGCTCGTAGCTGTTCTGGAGGTCCCCGTAGCGGCTGAGGACGGCGTCCATCTCGGGGGTCGCATGGCTCATCGCCTCCTCCAGGATGGACAGTTTGTGGCGCATCGCCGCCAGGTCGGTGCGCGAGGCCATGACCTCCTCGATCACGGTCGGGGCCGTGGGCACTGGCGTGTCCTGCGGCAGGTGAGCGGTGCGCAGCCCGCGTGCCCGGTCGATCTCACCCTGGCTCGGCTCCAGCTCGCCGGCGAGCACGCGGAGCAGCGACGACTTGCCGGCGCCGTTGGCACCCACCACGGCGAGGCGCTGGCGTCGCTCGAGCCGGAACTCCACGCCGTCGAAGATGGTCTCCGCCCCGTACGCGACCGCGATCCCGGCGGCGCTGAGAAGGGGCACTACTCCGCGCCGCCGGCGGCGCCGTGGCCAGCGGCGTGCGAGCCGGGGACGGCGGGCTCGCCTATGGCCCCCTCTCGCGCCAGGATGCGCCGGAGGATCGCGACCGAGGCCGCGTACGTCGAGTCCATGCCGAAGTACGAGAGCCCGCGGGCGCCGAGGGTGCGCGCCTGGGTGAACGGCGTGTCCGAGGCGTAGTGGATGACCCCGAAGTCGAGGGGCAGCTTGGAGAAGTTGACCGGCTCACCGGTCGGGTGGCGCCCTGGTTCACTGAGCTCGTAGATGGCGTTGCAGTACGGCCCCGCCTCCATCTCCACCACGGTGAACGCCTCGCGATAGTAGAAGTCGAGATAGCCGCGGTTCTGCAGGAACGTTCCCAGCACCGACACGGCGCGCTGGTTGTCGAGGCCGCTGCCGAAGCGCAGATACGGCGAGATGTCGGCGACGGTGAAGGCGTTGTCCAGCCAGTAGGTGCAGCCGCTGTGCTCATCGTGGACGACGCTGCTGATCATCACGTCGCCGACGTCGGCGTTGAGCGTCGCCGCCTTGCCCAGGATGTAGACGCCGCGCAGCTCCGGTGACGTCTCGCCGACCTCGCGCAGGATGTTGTACGCGGCAAGGCCGAGCGGATAGTCCACGTTGACGATGACCGCCGGGCTGCGGCGCAGGGCCGCGGCATCGACGGGCCCCAACCGGGGATCGAAGTTGGCCGGCTCCAGCCGGTCGAGGGGGATCACCTGGGCGGCGACGTCGAGCGCGGTGCGGCTGGCCACTCCATAGACGCCGCAGGCCCTCTCCTCGCGACGCAGGCGGCCGCGGTCGTCGGTGGCGACGCTGCCGGTGTGGAGGCGTGCGGCGTAGTAGAGGAAGTTGTTCCACTCCCCCTCCGCCTGCCCGTCGCGGAACCGGGCGAGTTCATGTCGCAGGTCCTCCGGACCTCGCTCCTCGACCATCTCCACCAGTGACGGCTGGTTGCGGCGGGCGATGCCGGTGAGGAGGTTGGCCAGGCTGTGAGAGTTGCTACTGACGAAATACATCGGGCGGTCGAGCAGAGCTTCGCTGCGGATTGTCCCCGTCACCTGCTGCCACCAGCGCCGGGTCACCCTTGCGTAGCCCACCTGGGTGCCGCCGAGGAGCCGCACGCGCAGAGACTTCGGATGGGCCGCGATCTCCTTCAATCTCTCCGGGAAGTCGGCCCCCCAGAACTCCTCGAGCTGCGCCCAGTCGTCCTCGCTCCCGCCGCAGGCCCGGACCAGCTCGGCGGTGCCGGCGGGGATGCCCGTGCCGGTGGATGCGGCGCGGAGAGAGACGCCCATCTTGTTCCACTCGATCTGGAATGCGACCAGGGTGGGGATGAGATCGTCGACGTCGGACGCCGAGGCGATGAGCACCGCCAGCGTGCCGTGGCCGTCGTCGTACCAGCGGCGGCGCCGCCCTGGGGCGGCCGCGTCGGCCCAGTCGTCCAGGTCGAATCCGCCGCGGGAGAACACCTCGGCCGACTGGGCCATCACCACAAGCCTGGCCTGGGAGATGGCGAGGGGGAGGCGTCGCACCGCGTAGAGGAAGGCCCCGAGATCGATCGCGGGGGAGCCGGCCAGGCTGTGCAGGCTGGACCCCATGGCCCGGTGGGACGCTTCGAGCACCCGCAGGCGCATCTCCCCGGTGGAGCGCAGCAGGGTGGTGTAGGTGCGGTGGTAGACCTCGACGGCCTCCGCCATGGTCGCCTCGGCGCTGGTCAGGGACGGCTGGGCGGGCCCCGGCGCCGGGCGTGGCAGTTGTTGCAGTGGCACAGCGCCAATTCTGACCCACGAATCGGCCGCCGGCCCGGGCGACGGCGGCAGCCCCTATCCTTGGGGCCATGGGCCGCATCGCGGTGACCGGTTCGGTCGCCTTCGACACCATCATGGTCTTCCCGGGCCGCTTCGGCGACCACATCCTCCCCGACAAGACCCACCTCATCAACGTCTCCTTCCTGGTCAACCAACTGGAGAAGCGTCGGGGCGGCACAGCCGCCAATATCGCCTACACCCTGGCTCTGCTCGGCGAGCGGCCCCTGCTCTGCGCCGCCGTCGGCAACGACTTCACCCAGTACGGTGCCTCGCTGAGCCGCCGCGGAGTGGACACCTCGGCGACTCTCGGCTGCGACGACGTGCCCACCGCCTCCTGCTTCATCACCACGGATCTGGATGACAACCAGATCACCGCCTTCTACCCCGGGGCGATGGCCCGCGGCGCGGACGTCGACCTCCGCGTCATCGACAACGTCGAGTACGTCGTCGTCGCTCCGGACGCTCCGGACGGGATGGCTGTTCACGTGTCCCAGGCCCGCGAGATGGGGGCGCGACTGGTCTTCGCCCCGGCGCAGCAGATCCCGTCGATCAGCGACGAGACCCTGATCGCCGGGCTGGAGGCCGCCTGGCTCGTGGTCGGCAACGACTACGAGCTGGAGATGGTCAGGGCGCGGACCGGCCAGGACGCGGCCGGGCTGGCCCAGCGGCGCATCGTCGCCATCACCAAGGGGGCGGCGGGCAGCCAGCTCCGCAGCGGCGACCGGGTCATCGACATCCCCGGCGTGCGACCGCGGAAGGTGGTCGACCCGACCGGCGCCGGGGACGCCTACATGGCGGGGCTCCTCGTCGGCCTGCGTCGCGGTCTCGACCTGGAGGCGGCCGGGTGCATGGGCTCGCTGGCGGCGACCTACGCGGTCGAGCAGCAGGGAACCCAGGCGCACGGGTTCACCGCCGCCGAGTTCTCGGCCCGCTACCGGCAGGTCTTCGCCGGCGGGACGCTCCCCCCCTCCTGAGCCGCCCCCTTACGTCTTGTCGAGGCCGGCGAACACGTCGCTCTCCGGCAGGCTGGTCGGCACCCGGGAGTACACGAGCTGGAAGAACTCGCTGGGGAAGTGCTCGCGGACGACCTCCTCGGGGACGCTGAGCAGGGCGAAGTCCTCGGTAAGCTGGCTGCGGTGGGCCGTCAGCGCCTCCCGCTTGCGGGTCACCTGCTCGCGGCAGTCGACCACCGTCGTCACCCACTCGTCAGGGGTGATGAACTCCAGGGTCTCCGGGTCGGTGTCCCCGAAGGGCGGCATCATCCCCGCCTCGACGGCCATCCG
>CAWEEP010000057.1:0-25155 GCA_963808125.1 Candidatus Dormiibacterota bacterium | reverse complement strand
CAGCGGTGGGGCTCGAGAAGGAGATCGGCGATCGGGGCACCGGTCCCGGGAAGGACGGCATCCCAGCCGATCTCCCGCTCCGTCAGGATGTGGCGGACCAGCGAGTAGCCGTTGGTGTGCAGGCCGCTGCTGGGCAGGGCGAGGAGGGCGTCGCCCAGCTGGATGCGGCTCCCGTCGATGATCTCGCCGCGGTCGACGCAGCCGAGGATGAATCCGGCGATGTCGTAGTCACCCAGGGCGTAGAGCCCCGGCATCTCGGCGGTCTCGCCGCCGATGAGGGCGCACCCCGCGTCGCGGCAGGCGGCGGCCACGCCGTCCACCACCTCGGCGAGGTGCTCGGGAGAGAGCTTCCCGGTGGCGTAGTAGTCGAGGAAGAAGAGGGGATCGGCGCCGCAGCAGAGGATGTCGTTGACGCAGTGGTTGACGAGGTCCATGCCGATGCCGCGGTGGCGCCCCGTGGCGATCGCCACCTTGACCTTGGTGCCGACCGAATCGGTGCTCGAAGCGAGCACCGGCTCCCGCCATCGTGAGGGATCGAAGGCGAAGAGCCCGCTGAAGGCGCCGATGCCGCCGAGAACCTCCGGCCCGTGCGTGGTGCCGACGGTCCGTTTGATCAGGGTGACGGCGCGGTCGCCCGCGTCGATGTCGACGCCGGCATCGGCATAGCGCAGATCACCCATCCCTCCGGCAGTCTACGCAAGGCGGACGCCGGCGTGCCGGGGAGGCCCTCATCACGCCGGCGCTCACCGCCCACGGCTACCATGACGGCGCCATGAGCTTCATCGATGTCGCCATCGTCGTCATCGTCGTGCTCGCCGTGCTCATCGGCTGGGTGCGCGGCCTGTTCCGGCCCCTCATCACCTGGGCCTTCATCATCGCCGGGGTGGTGATCGGCTTCGGGTACCCGGCGATCGCCGCCCGCTTCGCCCCGAACGCGAACTGGCGACCTCTGATGGGACTGGTCGTGGTCGTCCTCTTCGCCGTCCTCGGCAGCATCGTGGCCCACTTCGTCGGCCCCCTGATCTACCGCCGCATCCCCGGGATGGGCGTCGTCGACCGGGTCGGAGGAGTGGTGGTGAGCCTCGTCCTCTCCCTGCTGGGGATCTTTGTGCTGCTCAGCCTCATGGTCACCCTGGACGCGGCCGCCACCCCGATCGAGGGCACCGCCTCCATCTCCGGCGTGCAGATCGCGCGGATCCAGTCGTTCCTGTCCAACAACCCCGGCACCGCCATCTTCCTCGACCCCGGCCAGCTCCAGTCCCTGGAGGCGCAGCTGAATCAGTCCCCGGTCAACGCCGCCGACATCGGCCAGGCGAACGGGGCCCTCGGCGCCCTCCGCGACCTGCATACGCAGATGGCGGACAGCCACATCGCCCCGTTCATCTTCGACACTGGCGAGCGCATCCCCGTGCTCGGCACCGGTCGGAGCTGGCCGGCTCACTGAGCCGGCCCCTCACCGTCAGGGAAGCCTGAGCTCCTCGGGCCGCTCCATGGCCAGCTTGTCCATCTCCAGCTGAAGCGGTACGGGCACCGGGTAGTTGCCGGTGAAGCAGGCGAAGCAGAAGCCCTGCCCCTGCGGGTCGCCCATCGACCGGCGCAGCCCCTCGATGCTCAGATACCGAAGTGTGTCGGCACCGATCAGGGCCCCCACCTCATCCTCGGTCTTGTGCGCCGCGATCAACTCGTTGCGCGACGCGATGTCGATGCCCATGAAGCACGGCCACATGATCGGGGGCGAGGCGATGCGCATGTGCAGCTCGGCCGCCCCCGCGCGGCGGAGCTCGTCGACGATCCGCTTGCTGGTGGTGCCGCGGACGATGGAGTCGTCGACCAGGGCGACACGCTTGCCCTCGAGGACGTGGCGCATCGGATTGAACTTCAGCCGGATGCCTGAACTCGCGCAGCCGCTGCGACGGCTGGATGAAGGTGCGGGTGATGTAGCGCGACTTGATCATGCCCTCGGCAAAGGGGATTCCGGACTCCTCTGCGAAGCCGATCGCCGCCGGGGTCCCCGAGTCGGGAAGGGTGATGACCACGTCGGCGTCGGCGGGTGCCTCCCGGGCCAGCTCGCGGCCCATCTGACGACGGGCCTCGTAGAGGGACTGGCCACCCATGACGGAGTCGGGTCGCGCGAAGTAGATGAACTCGAAGGAGCACATCGCCCGCCGCGATTGCTCCACCGGCACTCTGATGCTGCGCAGGCCGGTCGGGTCGATGGTGACGATCTCGCCGGGCTCGATGTCGCGGATGAAATTGGCGCCGACGACGTCGAGGGCGCAGGTCTCGCTGGTCACGATGTATCCGATTCCACCGGGCGCGTCGACATCGCCGAAGCGGCCCAGGCACAGGGGCCGGATGCCCAGCGGGTCACGGGCGGCAACCAGGGAATCGCGGGTCAGGAGAAGCAGGCAGTAGGCGCCGTGAACCCGCGGCAGCGCCCGGTGGAGGACGATGTCGAGGGTGGCACCCGGAGTGCGGACCAGGAGCCGCCCGAGCACCTCGGTGTCGCTGGTGGAGACGAACTCGACGCCGTCCGCGGCGAGCTCCTCCCTGACCTCTCCCGCGTTGATGAGGTTGCCGTTGTGGGCCAGTGCCAGCGGCCCCAGCTGCCCGTGCTCGAAGCGCATGGGCTGGGCATTGGGGAGACGGGGACTTCCCGTGGTGCTGTAACGGGTGTGGCCGATGGCGATGTCACCGACGAGCGGGGCCATGGCCTCCGCGTCGAAGACCTGGGCGACGAGTTCCATCTCCTTGTGCATGACCAGCTCGCGGTGGTTGCTGACGGCGATCCCCGCCAACTCCTGGCCACGGTGCTGCAGCGCGTAGAGACCGAAGTAGGTGAGATTGGCGACGTCCTCGCCGGGCGCCAGCACTCCGAACAGCCCGCACTCCTCGTGCATGCGCTCGGCGTCCATGAACCGGTGGCGACGATAGGGGGCGAGCGCGTCGCTGCGCTCAGGCACGGCGCTCGCTCAGTTCCGCCGCCATGACGCGGTCACGGAACTGCGCTGCTGTCAACGACAACCTCTCTCCGCACATGCCGGCCTCCCAGGACACCGATGGGGAGACGGAGCCATTCGAGTATACCGGCCGCCCCACCCCCGACCACCCGGACCGGTGGCGCCGGCGTGGAGTGCGGCGAGGACCACGGCCGCCGATCCAGGGACACCCACCGCATACGTCAGGCGTTCGGGGAGCCGAGCCGACGACATCGCGGCGGGCGCGGGCCGCACAGGAGCCTAATCGCCCACCACCCTCACCGCCACCGAGCACCGCTGACGTGATTCGCAGGAGGGGAGCAAGCGCCCCGGACGCGCCTTCCGAGGGCGAGACCCACCCAGCCGCGCGGAGGGCTGGATCGCCGCGATGCCGGGTCACGCCGGCGACAGCTTCGGGAGTCATCCGCGAGTTGATCGCGATCAGAATGAGAGGGCTCACGGCGCCCCCCCGAGAGGGCCGGGCGGCCCCGACGTTCAGAGGAGGCGGACCATGGACGAGGTCAAGGCAGCTGTCGAAAACAGGCCGGCGTGGGTCGACCTCTCGAGCTCGGACCCCGAAGCGTCGCGGGACTTCTACGCCAGGCTCTTCGGATGGGATGTCCAGGTCTCGCCCGACCCCGAGTACGGCGGGTACGCGATGGCCAAGGTCGGCGGCAAAGACGTGGCGGGAATCGGGCCGGTGATGATGCCGGGTCAGCCGACCGCCTGGGGGGTGCACATCGGTACCGCCGGCCTCGATGAGGTGGTCGCCCGGGTGCAGGCTGCCGGCGGCACCGTCGTGGCCCCGCCCATGAACGTTGGTGTCATGGGACGGCTTGCGGTCTTCCGGGACCCGATCGGTGCCCACATCTCGGCCTGGCAGCCGGCGCAGATGGGCGGCTTCCATCACGACGCGCCCGACACCTTCGGCTGGGCGGAGCTCAATGCCCGCGGACTCCAGGCCGCCCTGCCCTTCTACGAGAAGGTCTTCGGCTGGGCGACCAAGGTCAGTGAGATGGGCGAGGGTGCCCCGCCCTACACCGAGTTCCTGGTGGACGGCGAGAGCGTCGCCGGCGCGATGGAGATGGCCCCGATGGTTCCCGCCGAGGTGCCCAGCTTCTGGTTGGTCTACTTCAACGTCACCAGCGTGGACGAGGCCGGAGCCAAGGCGGTCGCCGCCGGTGCCGAGCTGAGGATGGGACCGACCGACTACCCCGGCGGTCGCTTCGCCGTTCTTCAGGACCCCCAGGGCGCCACCTTCGGCCTGATCACGACACGAGGCTGATCCGGGACCCATCGGGAGAAAGGAGCCGGGGCGAGGACGGTAGGTCGGATGCCCTCTTCGTCCTCGTCCCCGGCTTCTGGCTCGGCGGCCGGGCGCGGAACCGGGTCGCCGCGTCTCTTCGCGACGCCGGGCATCGCGTGGAGGCACCCCCCAACCTTCCGGAGCTCGAAGACCGGGATACCGGCGCGACCTTCGAGGCCCGCTCACTGCCCAGGCGCGCGCAAGAGGGCGACCTCGACATCGCATTTCGTGCGATTGCCGGATCGTCTGGAGCTGGCACTGACCTACGGCAGCGACCGGTTCGACAGCCATGCCGTCGCGGCGCCACTCGACAGCTCGTTGACATGCTCGCCATGATGGTTGCGGGCGCTTCGCCAGCGACCACCGCTGGCCCCAAGTACGCGGCGACCGAGGAGGCGTCCCGTGGTTGAGTTATTGCTGGCGGTCCTCGACGAAGACCGAAAGGCGTCGGGTGACGCTGCGCCCGGTCCGCTGGTCAGAGAACGCTCCGCGGACGGCGATGAGATCCGCATCATCTACAGCGCCTGCCGGGCGGGCAGTGCAGCGGCCGTGATTCGTCGGGAAATCGGCCTCGCGCTCGAGGCAGCGGCGAAGTTTGAATGGAAACTCTATGGCCATGACGGCCCGCCGGAGCTTGCCACCGAGCTGCTCGCCGCCGGTCTGGAGCCGAAGTCATTGGAGGCGGTGCTTGCGCTCAACCTGCGCACGCTTCCCGCCGCTCTTGCCAGCCGACTCGCCGGTACACGACCGGTGCGTTCGGTCGGCGAGGCAGGAACTCAGTGACTACGAACGCATCTCCATCGAGAGCGGCCGCGGCAACGCGAGGGCTGAACGCGCAAGACTGGCGGCGTCGATGGCCGCAAACCCGGGACGGTTGCAAGTGCACGTGGCGTACCGGGACGACGTCCCGGTGTCGGGCGGTCGCTTGTACCTCCACGAGGGCTCCACGGTGGCCGAGCTGGCCGGTGGCAGAACCGTGCCGGCGCACCGCCGTAACGGCCACTTCACCACGACCGTGCTGAGCCGCATTGCCGCCGCGATCGATGCTGGGGCAGAGACGCTCTGGGTCGATGCGCTGCCGACCTCCGCACCAATCCTCACGGGGCTGGGCTTTATCGCCGTGACCTGGACGCAACCGTATGTCCTGCCCGAGTCGCGGTGTGGGGTCGCGTCGTGATGGCCCGCACCACCCGGCAGCGGTGCCCGTGCGCGCGGTCGTCGTCGGCAGTGGGCCAAACGGCTTCTCGGCGGCAATTCGGCTCGCAGCCGGCGGATCTCGCCGCCGTCCTCGCCGAGTTGGTGCTCGCCGGCTCGTGAACTCCTCCGAACTCGCCCCCGGAGGGCGGCAGCCATCCCGACGGCTCAACGAACACTGGCGATATCGAGGAGCTCCTGGTGCAGCTCGCCACCGGCAGCGGCGACCAACGAGTTCTCCGTCCGGTGTCCAGGGCAGGCCCGCCACGTCGCTGACCGTGGCACCTGCCTCGGCGGCCAGGAGGACGCCAGCCGCAACATGGAGTGCCGGAGCGGCGAACAAGACGCACCCGGCAAGGCGGCCCGCGGCCAGGTAGGCGAGCGAGAGCGATGTGCCCAGGGAGCGGACGTCCCACCTGTCGGCCGCGATGGCGGCTGCGGCTGCCCGCGCGGCGCGGGTCCGTGCGGCACCTGCCGGCGGCCAGCCCTCGATGGTCACCGTCCGGCTGTCCGCGCTCACCACCAATCTCCGCCAATGCCCGGCCTCGATCGAGAATGCCCCCGTGCCTCGCTCAGCGAACAAGATTTCACCGGTGGAACCGTCTCCGACGGCGCCGAGGACCACCCCGCCGCCGTCCACCAGGGCGACGTTCACGGAGAAGAGCGGGATGCCGGACGCGAAATTCCGCGTCCCGCAGATGGGGTCGACAAGCCAGTGCGTTCTGGCTGGATCGGAGACACCGCCGAGCTCCTCACCGATGACGGGGAAGTCGACGACCTCGGTGAGCACCGACCGCACCGCCTGCTCGACGGAGATGTCGGTGGCCGTGACCAGATCCCGTCCACCCTTGAGGCGGAGCTTGTCGGCCCCGACTCGGCCACAGGCCAGCGCAAGGCCCAGCTCGACCGCCCTCAAGGCAGTGGCTGCCTCCGGGAGGAAGCCGGCCGTCACGGTGGTCGCGGCCTGATTGGCAGGGCCGGCCGGGCTGTGAGGGTGCCCATCGCCTGTCTGCGCCTCAGGGAGCTAGGAGCGCTCCGGCATACGCCGCCTCCAGCCCCGCGAGATCGAGGCCGAGGACGCCATCCACAACCACCCGGCTTCCTCCGGTGACCCCCAGCTCGCGAACCTCGACTTCGTGCCTTGCGGCGGCGGCGCGGAGGGCGGCGACGTCAGCGGCGGCGGCGCTGACCAGGAAGCGAGACTGCGACTCGCCGAAGAGCAGGCCGGTCTGGACGATCGGTGAGCCCAGGGCGAAGAAGGGCGCGGTGACGTGGACGCCTCGACCGCCGAGGATGCAGCTCTCGGCGAGGGCGACAGCCAGTCCACCTTCGGAGAGGTCGTGGCAGGAGTGGAGCCACCCAGCGCCGATCGCCTCCAGCACCACCGCCTGGACGCGAGCCTCGAGATCGAGGTCCAGGGTGGGGCGCGGGCCGGCGTTGACGCCGTGCGCCAGCCGCTGGTACTCGCTGCCGCCGAGGTCCATGCCGACTGGGCCGACCAGGAGGACCTCGTCCCCGTCCCCGGCGAACCCGGCGGCGCAGCGGCGCTCCAGGTCCTCGAGGTGGCCGACCATGCCGATCACGGTGGTGGGGGCGATGCCCACCCCAGCGGTGTCGTTGTACAGGGAAACGTTGCCACTGACCACGGGGATGCCCAGCGCCAGGCAGGCCTCCCGCATGCCCTCGATGGCCTCGCTGAGCTGCCAGAAGACCTCCGGCTTCTCGGGGTTGCCGAAGTTGAGGCAGTTGGTGAGGGCGATCGGCGCGGCGCCGACGGCGACGACATTCCGCGCGGCTTCGCAGACGGCGATGGCGGCGCCGCGACGGGGTCGAGCTCCCCGTACCGGGCGTTGCCGTCGGTGCAGAGGGCGATCGCCCCCGTCGTACCGCGAACCCGGAGAAGCGCCGCATCGCCGCCGGGGGTGATCACGGTGTCGTCGCCGACCTGGTGGTCGTAGCGGCGGAAGATGGGGCGGCGGCTGCCGATGTTGGGACTGGCGAGCAGGCGGAGGAGCGTCTCCCCGCGCGACCAGGGGGGCCATCCCCAGGGGATCGGCGGCCAGAGCCCGGTCAAGTCCGGCGGGACGGCGCTGGGCCGGATGCCGCAGCGGCACCTCGTCGATGAGCATGGCAAGCGGCAGGTCGCAGACCACGCTGCGGCCATCGGAGACGACGAAGCGGCCGCTGTCGGTGATCGTGCCGATACCGTCGGACTGCAGATCCCAGCGGTCGAACTCCGCCTGCACCGAGGCCACGTCCTCGGGGCGGCGCACCAGGAGCATGCGCTCCTGGAACTCGCTGAGCATGACCTCGTACGGGGTCATCCCCGTTTCGCGCCGGGAGACGTGCGCGATGTCGATGGCGATGCCGCAGCCGCCGCGGTGCGCCAGCTCGGCGGTGGCGCTGGTCAGCCCGGCCGCGCCGAGATCCTGCATGGCGACGATGCGGGGGTCGCCGGCGAGGGCAACGCAAACCTCCATGAGGCACTTCTCGAGGAAGGGGTTGCCGACCTGGACCGCCGGACGCCGCTCGGCGGAGGACTCGTTCAGCTCCACCGAGGCGAAGGTGGCGCCGTGGATGCCGTCGCGGCCGGTGTCGGCGCCGACGAGGAGCACGACGTTGCCGGGCCCGGCGGCGGTGGCGTGGGTCAGCCTCTCCCGCTCGATGATGCCGACGCACATGGCGTTGACCAGGCAGTTGAAGCGGTACGACTCGTCGAAGTACACCTCGCCGCCGACGGTGGGCACGCCGATGCAGTTGCCATAGCCGCCGATGCCGGCGACGACCCCGTCCAGAAGGCGGCGCTGGGCGGGCTCCTCGAAGGGCCCGAAGCGCAACGAGTCGAGGAGGGCAACGGGGCGCGCGCCCATGGTGAAGACGTCGCGCAGGATGCCGCCGACGCCGGTGGCCGCACCCTGGTACGGCTCGATGGCGGACGGATGATTGTGCGACTCGATCTTGAAGACGCAGGCGAGCCCGCCGCCGATGTCGACCGCGCCGGCGTTCTCGCCGGGACCCTGGAGGACGCGCGGCCCGGTGACGGGCAGGCGGCTGAGCAGCGGTTTGCTGGTCTTGTAGCCGCAGTGCTCGCTCCACAGCGCGCCGATGATGCCGAGCTCCACGTCCGAGGGGAGCCGTCCGAGCCGAGACGCGGCCAGGTCGTATTCCCTGCGGGTCAGCGCCACCTCGGCGAGCTGGGCCGCGGAGACGGTGGGGGGGCCGCTCACGGGGCGGCGACGCGTTGCTGCGCCGCGTCGGCGAAGAGGCTCTCGCCCTCGACCGCCGAAACCACGCTGTGGAACATGCGCAGACCGTCGTCGCTGCCCAGGAGCGGCTCGCAGGCGCGCTCCGGGTGGGGCATCATGCCGAACACGTTGCCCTGCGCGCTGACGATGCCGGCGATGTCGTGCATGGAGCCGTTGACGGAGGCGTCGCCGACCGGTGAGCCGTCGGGCGCGACGTAGCGGAGGAGGACGCGGCGCTCGGTCTCGAGCCGATCGAGGGTCTCGGGGTCGGCGACGTACCTTCCCTCGCCATGGCTCACGGGGATGGCCAGGACCTGGCCACTGCCACACCCGCGAGTGAAGGGGCTGTCGGTGCGCTCCACCCGCATCCAGGTCATCTGGCAGCGAAACTCCAGACAGGCGTTGCGGGTCAGCGCGCCGGGGAGGAGGTGCGCCTCGCAGAGGATCTGGAAGCCGTTGCAGATTCCCCACACCAGGCCACCCGCCGCGGCGAACTCCTGCACCGACTTCCATGAGCGGCGCGAAACGCGCCACGGCGCCGGTGCGCAGGTAGTCGCCGTAGGCGAAGCCGCCCGGCAGGATGACGCAGTCGACACCCTGGAGATCACGATCGCGGTGCCACAGTGGAACGGACTCGTGGCCCGCGACGGCGACGGCGCGAGCACAGTCGCGGTCGCTCCAGGTACCGGGGAAGACGGCGATGCCGAACTTCATGCGGGCCCGGACGGCGGCGCCGGGGACGCCCCGCTCACCACCCGCAGTTCGATGCTGTAGTCCTCGATGACGGGGTTTCGCAGCAGGCGAGCGCACATCTCGGCGACGCGCTGACGCGCCTGGTCCTGGCCCGCCGCGTCCACCTCGAGGGTGATGTGCTTGCCGACGCGGACGTCGCCGACCTCGGCGAAGCCGAGCTGATGCAGCCCGGCGCGGACCACCAGGCCCTGCGGGTCGTTGACCACCGGTTTCAACGAGACGACGATGTCTGCCACGAACCTCATGCCCACCCCCTCGATCCGGCGATTCTCACGCGTCCGTTCACAGTTCCAGCCCACAGATCCGCCGGGCCGCCTCCCGGTAGCGGGCCGACGTCGCCGCCACCACCGCGGTCGGCAGAACGGGTCCCGGCGGCCGCTTGTCCCAGTCCAGGGTCTCCAGGTAGTCGCGCACCGGTTGCTTGTCGAAGGACATCGCGGTCTCGCCCTCCCGCCAGGCCGACGCCTCCCAGAAGCGCGACGAGTCGGGCGTGAGCACCTCGTCGATGAGCGTCAGCCTGCCGTCGATCACGCCAAACTCGAACTTCGTGTCGGCGAGGATGATGCCGCGGCTCGCGCAGTGGCCGACGGCGAAGCGGAAAAGGGCAAGTGACGCCGCCTCGAGCCGGTCCGCCAGATCCCTCCCCACCTCCCCGGCCAGCTCGGCGCGGCTGATGTTGGCGTCATGGCCGTCATCGTTCTTCGCCGCCGGGGTGAAGCGTGGTTCGGGCAGCGGCGACGACTCGCGGAGCCCCGCCGGCAGCGGCTCGCCGGCGAGCTCTCCCCGGTCGCGGTATTCCTTCCATCCGGAGCCGGAGAGATGCCCGCGCACGACGCACTCGATGTCGATGCGCGAGGCGCGCGCGCAGCGCACGGAGCGTTCCCTCCATTCCGCCCAGACGTCGGCCGGGACCACGTCGGCGCGGTCCGGGAGCAGGTGGTTGGGCACGATGGACGACGTCTTCTCGAACCACCAGCGGGAGATCTGCGTCAGCACCCTGCCCTTGTCGGGGATGGGATCGGGGAGCACGACGTCGAAGGCGGAAAGGCGGTCGGTCGCCACCATGAGGAGCGTGCCGTCGTCGAGGAGAAAGGTGTCGCGCACCTTGCCCCGCCGGAAGACCTCCAGGCCGGCGGCCTCAGCTGTCGTGAGCACGGAGCTCATGGCATCCCTCCATCCCTCAGCGCGGGGGTCCATACCATCTCACGTGCCCCCGTGTTCACGTCCCGGCGTCGCCCCCGCCGATCCCGGCCTCCACGGCGAGCTGCGGCCGATCGGCCGATGACTTGGGCGTCCCGGGCTCGGCGATGACGACGGCTAGGCCGAGCCGCCGGTAGACGTCGTCGACGGCGGCGAGGAAGGCGCCGAGATCGAAGCACTCGTCCAGCGTCTCCGCGCCGAGCGTCGGCTCCAGGGCGGCGCGCGTCAGCGTCTCGAACCCCGCCTCACCGGCGCGGGCCCGTTCTGCCAGGCCCTGCACCTCGCGGTAGGCCGCCTCCCGGGACCAGCCCGCGGCGATGAGGGCGCCGAGGACGCGCGGAGAGCAGGTGATCTTCCCGTGCATCTCCACGTCCCGCGACATCTTGTCGGGATTGACCCGAACCTGGCCGACGATTCGGGTGCAGAGACGCAGCATGTAGTCGAGCAGGGCGCAGGTGTCGGGGAGCACGATCCGTTCGGCGGAGGAATGGGAGATGTCGCGTTCGTGCCAGAGGGCGACGTCCTCCATGGCCGTCACGGCGTAGCCGCGCAACACCCTGGCCATGCCGCAGACGCGTTCGCAGAGAATCGGGTTGTGCTTGTGGGGCATCGCCGAGCTGCCCTTCTGTCGCTGCGCGAAGGGCTCCTCCAACTCCCCGATCTCCGTCTGCTGCAGCAGCCGGACAGTGGTGGCGAGCCGCTCCAGGGTGGCCCCGAGGATGGCGGCGGCGCTGACGAAGGCGGCGTGGCGGTCGCGAGCCACCACCTGGGTGGCGGTGGGCGCGACGGAGAGGCCGAGACCGGCGCAGACGTGCTCCTCGACTTGGGTCGGGACCGACGTGTGCGTGCCCACCGGTCCGCTCACCCTGCCGACGGCGACTTCCCGGGCGGCGGCGGCGAGGCGCTCACGGCTCCTCCGCACCTCGTCGTAATGGTTGGCGAGCTTCACCCCGAGGGTGATCGGCTCGGCGTGGACGCCGTGGGTCCTCCCCGGCATCACGGTGAGGCGGTGGCGCACAGCCTGGTCCTCCAAGGCGGAGAGCAGAAGGGCGGCGTCCTGATCGATCTGCGAGGCGGCGTCGCGGAGCTGTGTGGCCAAGGCGGTGTCGACCACGTCCGAGGAGGTCAGACCGAGGTGGAGGAAACGGCCCTCGTCGCCGACCGTCTCCTGGACGGCCTGGACGAATGCGGCGACGTCGTGTCCCTGCTCGGCCTCCAGCTCCTGGATGCGGGCGGGGTCGATGCGGGCGCCGTCCCGCAGCGCCTGCGCCGACGCCGCGGGGATGCGGCCGGCAGCCGCCCAGCCCTCGGCGGCGAGCAGCTCCACCTCCAACCATCGCCGGAGCCGGAAGTCGTCGTTGAAGATGGCGGCGATCGCGGCCGGCGTGTAACGGAGGATCACGTGGGCCAATTCTACCTGTGACCCGGCCCGCCCTCTCCTGGGGGACACGTGCCTTCCCTGATCGCGCGAGACGCCTCTGGCGGTCGTGCCGCCCGAATGGGACACCCGGCCCGATGCCGGGGTGGCGTTCCTATACTTGCCGCGCCTCCATACAGCACGCCGGGGTGGTCGACCGCGCGTGTCCGAAGCCTCACTTCTGTGACATGAGCCGAGCCGTAACCCTCAGCGCCGCATGCCCGTTCACCTCTCACGGACGAAAGGGGCGAGTCGAATGACCCTCCCCCGCGCCTATGAGGATCAGCTCGTCGAGCGGGCCAAGACGGACGCCGACGCCTTCGGGGAACTTTACGACCACTACTTCGGCCAGATCTACCGATTCGCCTACAGCCGCCTGCGAGACCAGGACTCCGCCGAGGAAGTCACCCAGGAGGTCTTCATGAAGGCGCTCCGAGCGATGCCGAAATACCGGCCGACCGGGCATCCCTTCAGCTCCTGGCTCTACCAGATCGGATCCAATGCCATCGCCGACCACTTCCGCCAGCAACGACCCCAGTCGAGCCTCGACGCAGCCGCCGAGGTGGCCGACCCTGCCCGGGCGGTTGCCGACGTGGTGGTCGAGTCGTCCGAGGCCCGCCGCGTGTGGGCGGCCATCGACAGCCTGCCGGAGCAGCAGCGCACCGCCATGACACTGAAGTCGGGAGAGGACCTGAAGCTGGCTCAGATCGGCGAGATCATGGGCAAGAGCGAGGGCGCCGTCAAACTGCTCGTCCACCGCGGCATGGTCAGCGTGCGCCAGCGGCTCGGTGTGGTCGTCGGTGCCGAGGAAGCGCTGTGAGCGATCGCCGCGACCGTTTCAACTCCGAGCTCTCGGAACTCCTGAGCGACGATCCCGAGCTGATCGAGCTGTCCCAGCTGATCCGGGAAAGCCGGCCCGCGCCCGTTTCGGATCCGCGCTTCGAGGTCGTGCTCCGCGCCCGGCTGATGCGCGAAGCGCAGACGGTGCTGAAGCCACGCTCCGAGCGGCTGCGCCGGCCGCGGATTGGGCCTTTCGTCTGGGGCGCGCTGGCCCTGGGCGGCGCCGTGGCCGTGACTGCGGTCGCCGTCGTGGTCGCCGGCCGGCTGCTGCCCCCCGGCCAGGCCTCCCTGGCGGTTTCGGCCCCCATCGCCGGGCACGGCCAGGTGAACCCCAACCGGCCGATCACCCTCAGCTTCAATCAGCCCATGAACGAGCCGTCGGTGACGCAGGCCCTGAAGATCGAGCCGGCGACGGCGTTCACCGTTGCCTGGGAGAGCCCCGAGACGGCGGTGATCACGCCCGACCATCCCTTGGCCGCCAACACCGACTATCAGGTCACCCTGGTGTCCTCAGCGCAGAGCCAGTCGGGGCAGACACTGCCGACCAACACGACCTTCTCGTTCGCGACGCAGCCAGCCCCTGCCGCCGCCCCGATCCTCGAGTCGACTGGCCTGGGCGAGGCTGACAGCTCCGCCGAGGCGTTCTGGGACGTCAGTGGAAACCCAGGGGTGACCGCGTCGACTGCCTGGCAGCAGGCGGCGACGGCGACCGTCACCCCCAGCCCGCCGGCGAGCGCCGTTCCCAGTGCCACTCCCAAGGCAAGCGCCAAGGCCAAGGGCGCTGCCAAGACCAGTGCGAGCGCCGCGGCGGCCTCGCCCTCGCCCGGCGCGCCAACCGGTTCTCCCGCCGTGCTTCCGGAGGTGCTGAGCTTCCCGCCCGGGGGAACGCCGCTGACGCTCAGCCGGACGGCGGCCAGCGCGGTGGCTGTCTCGGCCGGACCGAGCCTGAATCTGGCATTCGCTCTCCCGCAGGCGGACGGCACCAGCGACGTGACGGTGGCCGCCGCGGACGGCACTGACCCCTATGTGATCTGGCCATCCGCGGGCTCGGCGGGTGCGCCCGTGACGGCGCTGGCCTGGTCGGGGGACAACACCGTCGTGTTCGTCACCCCCACGGGCATCGAGTCGGTGGACATCACCTCGTTCCAGGTGACAACACTTTTCGCCTTCGCCCAAAAGGGAACCGCGGGCGGGGTGGTCCTCGCCGCCGACGGTGCCTACGCCTACGTCCCGGGGATGGACATCCCCGGGCTCACCGCAGAGGGCGAGGCCACCGCCGCGGCGACGTCGACCACCTCGCCGACAGCCACCCCCATCTCCACCCCAGGGGGGGCACCGGAGGACGGCTACCTCGTCGATCTGACGGATACGACGTCAACCCCGACACGGCTTCCCGGTAGCGCCGGCGACGTGGCCGCCTTCAGCGGTGACGGCACCCTGGTCGTCTGGGCGTCCGACGTGGGGACCGGCTCTGCGCAGACCGTCCTCGAGGTGCCCACGGCCTCCCCGTCGACGACGCCCGTCGCCATCCCCAACCCCCCGACGGAGGCCATCACCGGCCTGGCGCTCAGCGTCGACGGAGGTGAGATCGCCTACTTCCTCGGTGAGGACGGCCTGCAGGTGGCGGCAACCGGCGACGGGACGGTCCTCGGCACCTCCACCGACGTCCCGAGCTCGCTCGCCTTCTCAGCGGACTCGACGCAGATCGCCTACGTCGCCGGGGGCAGTCTCTGGCTGGCAACCATCGTGGCCCCGTCCAGCACTCCGGCCGTCACCGAGTGCCCGGGGGTGGAGCAGGCGCTGAACCAATTCGTCGACGCCCAGGTCGACGGAGAGGTCTCCGTGTTGACCGCCCTCAGTGCACCCGGCGTGGCCGCCATCACGGACACGCCCACCGGCCTCAGCCGCGGGTACGCGGTGAGCGCCGGATGCGACCCCGACACGGCGACGCTGACCGCCTCGGCCCGCCTCATCGTCGACCCGTCCGGTGGTGCCGTCGGCGAACTGACCGACGAAACCATCGTCCTGACCCAGATGGGAAGCGGCTGGCAGGTCACTCAGCTGGTCATCCCTCCGCTCCACGCGGAAGGGGCGGGGCCAAAGGTGCTGAAGGTCGAGGTCACCCTACCGGCGGCGGGTGCCGCGAATCAAGACGCAAGCGTCCTGGTGACGTTCGACTCCGACCTCCAGCCCGGCAGCGTCACCTCCGATTCGATCGTGCTCGAGGACGCCGGCGGTCAGCAGCTCCGGCAGGTGGGCTCCCCCGTCTATGACGCGAACACCCGAACGGTGACGCTGACGGTCGCGGAGACGCTGCCCGCCGGAGCCGTGATCGTGGTGGAGACGGCGGTCACCGACATCGACGGCGGGCATCCCGCCGTGCCGTTCACCGCCCCGGTCGGAGGCTGACGCCGCTCAGGAAGCGGGACCGGTCGCCTCGTCCGACACGACGATGCCGGCGGCGATGGCAGCGATCCGGGCCGGGTCGCGGAGCAGGCGGTCGAAGCGCTTCCGCCGTTCCTCCCACTCCCGGGCGACGGCGACGAGGTCCGCGTGCTCCTCGATGAAGTGGGTGGTGTACTCGCCACGCTGGAAATCGGCCTCGTCGAGGACCGCGAGCTGGAAGGCGATGTTGGTCCTGATCCCGGTGATCGAGTACTCGATCAGCGCCCGCCGCATCCGGGCGATCGCCTCCTCACGAGTCGCGGCCCAGACGATGAGTTTGGCGATCATCGGGTCGTAGCTGGCCGAGACGACACCAGGCCCGGCCAGTGAGGAATCCACCCGCACGCCGGGTCCGCCCGGCTCGTGGTATCCGGTCACGCGCCCAGGAGATGGGAGGAAGCCCTGGGCGTAGTTCTCGGCGTTGATGCGGCATTCGATGGCGTGGCCCACAGGCGTGATTCGCTCCTGGACGAGGCGGAGCCGCTCGCCGGCGGCGACGCGGAACTGCTCGGCCACCAGGTCGACCGAGTACACGGCCTCGGTCACCGGGTGTTCCACCTGGAGCCGGGTGTTCATCTCCAGGAAATAGAACTCGCCCCTCGAGTAGATGAACTCGACGGTCCCGGCGCCGACATAGCCGACGGCGCGTGCCGCGGTGACCGCAGCCTCTCCCATCCGCGAGCGGGTCGCCGCGTCCACCACGGGCGACGGCGACTCCTCAAGGATCTTCTGATGGCGGCGCTGGATCGAGCACTCGCGCTCGCCGAGATGGACGACGTTGCCGTGGCTGTCGGCGAGGATCTGGATCTCGACGTGGCGCGGTTCCTCGACGTAGCTCTCCAGGAAGACGGTGGGGTTGCCGAAGGCGCGCTCCGCTGTGGACCGCGCTGCCTCGAAGCCGCTCAGCAGCTCGGCCTGATCACGGGCGATGCGCATCCCGATGCCGCCGCCCCCCGCCGACGCCTTGATCAGCACGGGGTAGCCGATGACGGCGGCGAACCGGGCCGCCTCGTCGGCATCGCCGACGGCGTCACTTCCGGGGACGACGGGAACACCCGAGGCGAGCATCCGCGCCCGGGCGGGGACCTTCTCGCCCATCGCCGCCATGGCGTCGGGGGATGGGCCGACGAAAACGAGACCGGCCTCGGCGCAGGCACGGGCGAAGGAGGGTTTCTCGACTGAGGAAGCCGTAGCCGGGGTGGATCGCCTGGGCTCCGCTCGCCTTCGCCGCCGCGATGATCCGCGCGACGTTCAGGTACGAATCGGCGGGAGCCTCCGGGCCGATCTCCACCGCCTCGTCCGCCAGGATCGTGAACGGCGCATGCCGGTCGGCCTCGCTGTACACGGCCACGGAGGCGATGCCGAGGTCCCGGCAGGCACGGATCACCCGGATGGCGATCTCACCGCGGTTGGCGACGAGGACCTTGGTGAACACGGCAGTGGATGGTGACACGCCGCCGCGCGCCGGAGGGGCGGCGGGCCCGCCGGGCGAGGGTCTCCGCTGGCGGAGCGGGCCCGGGCGGGATGTCTTGACACGGGGCTCCGCCTCCGTCCTATAATCAGACCGACAGTCGGTCTATTATTCAAGGCTCAACGTGCCCCGCACCGTGAACCCCAGAACTCGCGCCGTCCGGCGGGAGGCGTTCGTCGATTCCGCCCTGCGCCTGATCCAGGCCGAGGGCTACGAGCAGATGAGCGTCCAGGACGTCCTCGACGACCTCGATGCGTCCCGGGGAGCTTTCTACCATTACTTCGACTCGAAGATCGCCCTGCTGGAGGCGGCCGTGGAGCGCATGGTCGCCGCCGCCATGGCGGCCGTCGCGCCGGTCGTGGCCGACCCGGACCTCCCCGCACTGAGCAAGTTCGAGCGCCTCTTCTCGGGCATCGCCGGCTGGAAGGCGGAGCGGAGGGAGCTCATGCTGGCGCTACTCCGGGTCTGGTATTCGGACGACAACGCGATCGTCCGCGACAAGCTGCGCCGGAGCATGGTGATCTGCCTCGTTCCCCCGCTGGCAGAGATCATCCGGCAGGGCGCGGCGGAGGGAACGTTCACCACCGGCCACCCAGACGACGCCGCACGCGCCGTGGTGTCGCTGCTGCAGGGCGCCCAGGATCTCGCCGGCGAGCTCTTCTTCGCCCGCCAGGCGAACGCCGTCCCGTTCTCCTTCGTCGAAGCCAGGTTCGCGGGATTCGCCGAGGCTCTCGAGCGGATCCTCGGCGTCCCGCCGGGCACGCTGTCCCTGATCGACGACGGGACCCTGCGGCTGTGGTTCGCCTGAGAGGCCGGCCGCGGCGGCCGGCCGCGCGCCTCGTCATGCGAGTTCGCGCCCCCGCCCGTGCACAGCTCGAGCAACCCGCCCGACCGGTGCGCCAGCCGGCCGGGGGGAGGAGGTAGTCGCCATGTCGGTCGCCATCCGCACCGCCCAGTTGACCAAGGACTACGGGGGTGGAAACGGCCTGTTCGATCTCGATCTCGAGGTCGCCGCCGGCGAGGTCTTCGGCTACCTGGGACCGAACGGCGCCGGCAAGACGACCACCATCCGGCTGCTCATGGACATGATCCGTCCCACCGGCGGCGGGGCCGAGATCTTCGGCCTGGAATGCCACGAGCGTTCGGTCGACGTCAAGCGCCTGGTGGGGTACGTGCCCGGCGAGATGCCGCAATGGGGCGGGCTGCGCGGACGCGACATCGTCGCCTACATCGGCGGCCTGCGCGGCGGCATCGACCAGTCGCGGGTGGCCTCCCTCGCCGAGCGTCTCGACCTCGACCTGGGACGACGCTATCGCGAGTACTCGTTGGGGAATAAGCGGAAGCTCGGGCTCGTCCTCGCCTTCATGCACGAGTCGCGCCTGCTGGTCCTCGACGAACCGACGAACGAGACTCGATCCGCTCATCCAGCAGGAGTTCTACGGGATCCTGGAAGAGGCGCGGGAGCGGGGGGCGACCGTGTTCCTCTCCTCACACGTGCTCTCCGAGGTGGAACGGGTGTGCCAGCGCGTCGGCATCCTCCGCCGCGGGGTCCTGGTGCAGGTCGCCCGCCTCGACGAGCTCCACCATCTGCGCTACCACCGGGTCGAGGCCGACTTCGCCGGCGAGGTCCCCACCGCCGCGCTGCGGTCCGTCGCCGGGGTGGAGCAGGTCAGCGTCGAGGATCACCACATGACCTGCACGGTGCACGGCAGCTTCGCCCCGCTCCTCCAGGCCCTGGGAAGGAGCGAGGTCCTCAACCTGGTGACCCACGAGCCCTCGCTGGAGGAGGTGTTCCTCGCCTACTTCCGCGACGAGACAGATCCTGCGGTCCCCGCCCCGGGGACGGGGCGGTGACCGCCGCACCGGCGCCATTGAGCCGGCTTCCCATGACGGCCGCCAGGGGCCGCCGCCGTGGTCCAACCAGGACGATGGTTCGCTACGGCCTCCGCACCCACCGCTGGGCGTTCGGTGGCGTGGCCCTCCTGGGCTTCGTCTCCCCGTACTCGACCGCCGCGTCGTACGCCACGGCGGCCGGGACCGCGGCCGCCCGCGCCGCGTTCGGGCGGCAGACCATTGCACTCGGCCCGCAACTCGCCTACCTGGTCCCGGCGCCGCTGCGCCCCGACACCGTCGCCGGGTACATGTGGTGGAAAGGCCTGACCTGGCTGACGCTGGTCTTCGCCGCATGGGGGCTCGCCGCCGCCACGGGCCTCATCCGCAACGAGGAGGAGCGGGGTCTGATGGAGACCTGGCTGGCGTCACCACTGTCGCGGGTGCGGCTGCTGCTCTCCCGAACCGGCGCCTTCGCCCTGGCCGCGGCCGCGGCGGTGGTTGTCACCGCGGTGGGCACGGCGGCTGGGCTGGCCGCCGGGAAGGCGTCGGTCGGCTTCCCGGCGCTGGTCGAGCAGGGGGTTCCGCTGCTCGGCATCGCCCTCTTCAGCTTCGGCATCGGCCTGGTGGCTGCTCAGCTCACCACGACCCGGCGTGGTGCCGTGACGCTTGGAGGGCTGGTCATGCTGGCTCTCTACAGCCTCGACGCGCTCGCCCGAGTGAATAAGGGCCTGGTCGCCTGGGCCGTGATCTCGCCGTTCCATCTGGTCGATGACACGACCGCGATCGTCCCCGGGGGACACTTCGACGGGGCCGGCGCCTCTGCCCTCTACGTCATCGCGGCGGCCCTGGTCGCCCTCTCGGCACTGGGCTTCCGGCGGCGAGACCTGCAGGCGGCGCTGTTCCGCCGGCGGGCAGCCGAGAGGCAGGTGGTGCGGTCGGCCTCGGCCAACTCCATGCTGCGGCTCCCGGTGCTGCGACGCCTCTGGCAGCAGCGCGTCGGGCTGGCCGGCTGGGCGGTCGGAACCGTCGTGGGGGCGGCGCTCCTCGTGTCCATCGCACGCGGCTCCGGGAAGCTCCTGACGTCGGCTCCCGGCTTCAGTCGCTACGTCCACGCCGCCGGCACGGGCAACCCGGCGACGGCGGTGGTCGGTTCCGTCTGGCTTGGCGTCGCCGCCCTGATCGTCGCCGCCTATGCCATCACCCAGACGTCGCACTGGGCTGGCGACGACGCCGGCGGAAGGCTGGAGGCAGAGATCGCCCAGCCGGTCCCGCGCTGGCACGTGGTCGCCGAGCGCGCCGTCACGCTCGGTGTGGCGGCGCTGGTGATGATGACGCTCGGATCCCTGGTGACCGCCGCAGTCGCCCCCGGCCAGGGCGTGCATCTGCAGGCGGGACGCCTGGTGATCGCGACGGCACTTCTGGTTCTCCTGGCGCTGACCTTCGCCGCCCTGGGCGCGCTGGTCATCTCCCGCTTCCCGCGGGTCGCCGTCCCCGTGCTCGGGGTGGTTGCCGTCGCCGGCTTCTACATCCTCCTGCTGGCGCCGCTCTTCGGCTGGCCGGGATGACTCTCGACCCTCTCTCTCTTCCACCTCTACGGCACCCCGCTCACCACCGGCGTCTTCTGGACGGGCCTCTGGGTGATGGTGGCGATCGTGGTCGCCGGCTTCGGCGGCGCCATGGTGGCGATGCGATACCGCGACGTGGGCCGCTGAGGGCTTCCCGGCGCCCGCCCGGGGCGAGCATCATTGAACGGGGATCGGCTGGACCAAGCGAGGAGGAGACGGGATGCCGCGGCAGCGCGATGAGGCCTGGGACGAGGTGACCAGCAGTGTCGCCGACCTGAAGAAGCGGATGGCCGGGCACTACCGGCGCCACGCTTCGACCCGGGGCGGGGTCCCCGAGGAGTTCCGCGGCTCGGTGACGGGGACACTCGACAATCTGGCCCGTCAGGCCGGCAGCGCGGTCGAGGCGGTCGGAGACGCCGTGCGTGACCAGCAGGTGCGGGAGACCGCGCTCCGCGCGTCCCGCGCCCTCGCCGACGCCGCCGAGGCGTCGGTCATCGATCTGACCCGCGAGCTGCGCGAGGCGGGCGAGCGGTTCCGCAACCGGCCCCAGTAGGGGTGCCGCCGGCCGCCGCCGTGTGGGTGGCATCCCAGGTACGATCCGCCCGATGATCGCGTACTCGCGCCCGTCGCCCCGGATGTGGCTGGCCCGGCAGACCGTCCTCGCCCTTGAGCTGGTGGTGCTGCTCGTCATCCTGGGTGGAGTCGGGGCCGGTGTCTGGGGGTCGCCGGGCCTCGGCCTGGGGGCCGGAGCAGCCGTCCTGCTGATCGCCATCCTCTGGTTTGTCGAGCGCGGCCGCTACCGTTCCTGGGGATACCTGGAGCGGGCCGACGACCTGGTCGTGCGCCGGGGGCTCCTCTTCCACCGGCTGACCGTCGTGCCCTTCGGAAGGATGCAATTCATCGACGTCACGGCAGGGCCGGTCGACCGTCTCTTCGACCTGGCGACGGTGCAGCTGCACACCGCCGCCGCAGCGACGGACGCGCGCATTCCCGGGCTGCGCATGGCGGACGCCGCCCAGCTGCGCGATCGCCTCGCCGCCCTGGGTGAGGCCCGGGCCTCCGGCCTCTGATGGAAGACCCGGGCCCCATCCCCGGGGGGCCTCCACCCCACCAGGCACCGGCCCTGGCGGGGAGATGGTCGCGGCTGCATCCCCTGTCCCCTGTGGCACGGTTCGGGGTGACCATCGGCGCCCTGCTCCTCGTCGCCCTGCCCCAGGTGGGACTGGGGGACAAGGGATCTTCGCAGCACATCGAGGATGTCATCCCCTGGCTGGTCCTGGCCACCCTGGCGCTCATCAGCGGAGTGGTGTCCTGGCTGGTCACACGCTGGCGCGTGGTGGGCGACGAGCTGCAGATCGAAACCGGTCTGATCCGGCGCCAGTCGCTCCGATTCCCGCTCCGCCGCGTGCAGGCGGTCGACGTCGTCGCCCCTCTGACGGCGCGGCTGCTCGGCCTTGCCGAGGTCCGCATCGTCTCGGCGGGTACCGGCGCTCAGCACGGCCGGCTGGCGTACCTTCGCAACGACGACGCCACCCAGGTGCGGGCGCAGCTGCTGGCGCTTGCCCACGGCCTCGCTGCGGAGACACCCGAACCGCCCGCCGCGCCGCTGTTTCACGTCGACAACGGGGCGCTCCTGGCCTCGGTCCTGCTCCGAGGTCCCCTTCTGGTGGTCCTGGTTGCCGCCGTCGTGGCAGCGGTCATCGCCGCGACGGTGGGAGCAGGAACCGTCGAGCTGCTCACCACGGCACTCACGCTCGTCGCCGGCGGCGGCCTCGAGGCGGCCCGGACCTTCAACGCCGACTTCGACTTCACCATCGGCGAGTCCCCAGACGGGCTTCGGCTCCACCGCGGGCTTCTTCAGAAACGCCACGAGACCATCCCCTATGGCCGCATCCAGGCGGTCCGCCTGCTCCGCCCGCTGCCCTGGCGGCCCTTCGGCTGGGTGCGGGTCGAACTCGACGTCGCACGCCAGGCGGGCCCGCGTGACGAGGGCGGTGAGGTCCGCCAGGTCAGCCGTCTCCTCGCCCCGGTGACATCCCGCCAGCAGGCGCTGTGGCTGGTCAGCCGGGTCTTCCCGGGAGCGCAGATGGAGCTGGGGGAGATCGGACCGCCTCCGCGCCGGGCGATGCTCCGCGCCCCCCTCTCCTTCCATTACCTCCGCCTCTGGCACGACGGCATCTACCTGGTGACCCAGACGGGACGGGTCCGCCCGGCCACGGTGGCGGTGCCCCTGGAGAAGGTGCAGAGCATCCGTCTCAGCTCGGGGCCGCTGCTGCGGCTGCTGCGCCTAGCCCAGGTCCGCGTCGACACCGCCGGCCGCCGCTGGGTGGCGGAGGGCCTGTGCCGGGACGAGGAGGAGGCGAGGGCGCTCGTCGACGAGCTGGCCGCCCTGGCGCGACGGGCGCGGGCGCGCCGTGCCACCGTCGGAGCCTCTCCTCCCTGATCCCTCCGCGGCGCAGCGGACGCGACAGTCAGTCGGGGTGCCCCGACCCAGGCCGGCGGCCGATCAGGCGGTGACGATGACCGGCGTGCCGAGCGGGGTCCAGTCGTACAGCCAGCCCATGATGGCGGTGGGCGTCTGGATGCAGCCGCGGCTCGCGGTGTCGTTCCAGGTCTCGAACTCGCTTCCGGGACCGTACGCGGAGAGCGCCTCCCAGTAGGCGTCGTGGATGAAGTAGCCGCCTGCCTGAAACTGCATGGCCCACTGCACGGTGGTGGGCGGGTACCAGAGCGCGCTGCCCGCCGGCCAGGGCGAGACCATCAGGCAAGGCGACAGCTTCTGGAAGACCTCCCAGTCGCCCACGTTGGTCGGCGCCGACGGCCTGCCGGCGGTGATGGGGGTGGCGTTGACCTCACAGCCGTTGTCGTACATCACCATCTCCTCGTAGGTCAGGCTGATGGTGATCAACTTGCCCGAGCTCGGCTCGTGGCCGCACTGGCCGGCGCTGAGGTCGTTGGCGACGCTGGTCTGCAGCGCCGACATCTGCTGATTCACGAGGTCGAGCGCTTCGTAGGTGGTGGCGGAGGCCAGGCCCTGATCCACCGCCTGGTACTGCGCCATGAGGCCGGCCGCGTCGGGGGCGCCCTCGGCCGCCGCCTGCAGGACGGTGAGATACACGGGTCGCAGCGATGCGTTGAGCTGCGTGTTCATGACCAGGGCCTGGTTCAGATCCTGGATGGCGTCGTAGAGCTGGTCGGCCGCCTGGGTGACGTCGGTGCTCGTGGAGAGCGCGCCCTGCAGCTCGGCGGCGAGAACCGGCACGTCGCCTGGATCGAGCTGATCGCCGCTTGCCTGCGCCACCACGGAGGCGGCCTGGCTGAGAAGGCCGGCGGGCCCGCCGGCGGCGGCCACGTCGGCGGCCATTGTCGCCGCCTGCTGGGCGGCGCCGATCTGGGCGCGCATGGTGGTGAGCTGCTGCTGCCACCCGGCGGCGAGGGCGGTGATCTGGTCCGGAGTGGTCGCGTCGCTCAACTCGGAGGACGCGTTCTGAACGGCGAGCGGGTCCGACGAGACGAGGTAGGTCTGGTTGAGGTTGACCTCCAGACGCCACCCGTAGAGGACCAGCTCGGCCGCCTCGCGCTGGTCAGCGACGGCTCCCGAGTAGGCGGCGGCCGTCTCCTGCTGCAGGCGGTCCAGAAGGGGTTGCCCCTCGTGCGTCCACCAGACAGGCGACCACCAGCCACCCCGCGGGGTTCCCTGGTTCAGCTGGTTCTCCAGCGGGGCGAGCGTGGCAGCTGGCACGCCCACGGCGACGTCCTGCTGCCAGGTCTGCTTCAGATGCGCGGCCCGGGTGTCGAAAGCGTCGGCACGCCCGGAGCCGACGGCGGCCAGGCTGGTGCCGGCGCCGATCAGGGCGGCGAGAAGGATCAGGACGAGGAAGCGGATCGGGCGCATGGTCTCGTGATGAGAACTCCTTCTACACCGATCAGGTTACAGGGCGATCGCCCGAACTCGCCTCCACGCGCCGCCGATGGTCATTCGATGTCGACGAGGGGGGTGCCGGGGGTCACCACATCCCCCTCGCGCACATGGACGGCGCCCACCGCACCCCGGCGGGTGGCCGCGATGTCGTTCTGCATCTTCATGGCCTCGAGCACGACGACGACATCGCCGATCTCGACCCGGTCCCCTGGGCTGACCCGGACCTTGAGGATGAGACCCTGCATCGGGGCGGTCAGAGTGCCGTCCTTGACCCGGACGGGGGCGGCGTCAAGCTCCGCGCCTGTGCCGGAGGCGGCGGTCCCGAGCCCGGCGCCGAAGACCCGGACCTGGTAGACCTCGCCGTCGACCTCCACCCGCAGATCGCGGACCGGGCCGCCCGGCGCCGCCGGCTCGGGTGTCTGTCCGACGGCCTCGTCGTTGGCGGGGGGGCCCGATGGGAGCGCGCCCGCCCTCGTCGCCGAGCAGCTCGACCACCGTCTCGTGGCGGGCGAAGGCGAGGAAGTCCGCGCCGAAGAGCGCGTAGGAGACCACCGCCTCGGGATCGGTGCGGACGCCCTCGTGCTCCAACGCCGCCGCCGCGGCGGGGAGACCCTCACCGAGAAGATCGGCGGGGCGGCACGAGATGGGCACGTCCCGGCCGTTCACCAGCTGCCGGACCTCCGGGTCGATGGCGTCGGGCGGGGTCCCGAAGAGGCCCATGCAGTAGTCCTTGACCTCCTGGATGACGGTGGCGTAGCGGTCGCCGTCGAAGACGTTGTAGACGGCCTGGGTGCTGATGACCTCGCGGAGCGGGGAGACGAGGGGCGGGTTGCCCAGTTCGCGGCGCACCCGTGCGATCTCCGCCTCGACATCGGGGAGGCGATGGAGGGCATCCCTCTCGCGCAGCTCGGCGAGGCCGTGGCCCAGCGCCGAAATGGGGAGGAGCCCCCGCAGCGCGGCGCCGTCGAAGCGCCAGAGGGCGGGGT
>CAWEEP010000056.1:0-85594 GCA_963808125.1 Candidatus Dormiibacterota bacterium | reverse complement strand
CGGAGATAGCTGGTAAAATAAGGGGGCCTCGTTCCGCTACCCGGAGGGCTCCTGCATGCATCCCAGTCGAGGTCGTCCGAAGGCTGCGCTGGCGGGCACCCCGGAGGACCGCCAGATCCTCGAGCGGTGGACCCGGCGGCGCACCACGGCGCAGGGTTTGGCCTTGCGCTCTCGGATCGTGCTCGGTTGTGCGAGCGGGGTGACCAACATGCAGGTCGCCGAGGAACTGCAGGTCACCAACGCCACGGTCGGCAAATGGCGGTCCCGGTTCATCAGTGGCGGGGTTGCCGGCCTGCTCGACGCGCCCCGCAGTGGCGCCCCGCGCAAGATCAGCGATGACCGGGTCGAGGCGGTGGTGGTGAAGACCCTGGAGTCCACGCCCCGCGACGCCACCCACTGGAGCACCAGGTCGATGGCGGCGACGAGTGGGCTCAGCCACACCAGCGTGCAGCGGATCTGGCAGGCCTTCGGCTTGCAGCCCCACCGCAGCGAGTATTTCAAGCTCTCCACCGACCCGCAGCTGGTCGAGAAGGTGCGCGACATCGTCGGTCTCTACCTCAACCCCCCCGACCGCGCCCTGGTGCTCTGCGTCGACGAGAAGACGCAGATCCAAGCTCTCGACCGCAGCCAGCCGATGCTGCCCATGGCACCGGGCCAGGTCGAGCGCCAGACCCACGACTACCGGCGCCACGGCACCACCTCGCTGTTCGCCGCCCTCGACGTCGCCACCGGCAAGGTGATCGGCCAAGTCCGTCGGCGCCACCGCGCCGTCGAGTTCCGGGCCTTCCTCGACCGCATCGATCAGGAGGTGCCCGAGGAGTTCGACCTGCACCTGGTGCTGGACAACCTGAGCACCCACAAGACGCCGTCGATCCAGCGCTGGCTGCTGCAGCACCCGCGCTTTCAGCTCCACTTCACCCCGACCTACTCCTCGTGGATCAACCAGGTCGAGCGCTGGTTCGCCGAGCTGACGCGCAAGCAGCTGCGCCGCGGCGTGCACCGCAGCACCCGGGCGCTGGAGGACGACATCCGCCTCTACCTCGCCACCTGCAACGACGATCCGCATCCCTTCGTCTGGGTCAAGACCGCTGATGAGATCCTGGCCAGCATTGAACGGTTTTGTCTACGAATCTCCGGTACAGGACACTAGCCCCACACATGAATAGATGTCACGAGAGCAGCGCATTCTTACCACCGATGAGAGTGACCTCGCAGCCCGAGTGGGGGATCGTGAAGGCCATACCGGCGATTCGCCCGGGCTGTCGGAGCGGCGCGACGGAGGACCCTCGCCGAACACGGCGTTGCGATAACCACCCGGCTCCGACCGCCACGAATCTGGACTCTTCCGTAGCTGGCTGATGGATCTAGGGTCATCAGCGCACCCTCGCCTGAGCCGGGCTGGTCACGCCCGGGAGAGTCTCCCTCCGCCGTCCGGTGCCACTCCTCCATCGCCTCCCGCGGCGCCCGCGACGCGGGCCTCCATGAGCCTGCGAGTGGCCTCGACGGCGAGGGTGTCGACGCGCCCGTTGCCGGGATGGCCGGAGTGGCCGCGGACGTGCTCGAAGCGCACGCGCGCGTCCACCATGGGGTCGATGCCGGGGAAGAGGTCGAGATTCGCCTTGCGCTTCCAGCCGCCAGTCAGCCAGTTAATGGCCCCCAGACTGTCGGTGCGAACCACGATGCGCCACTCCGGATCGTCCCCGATGCGACGCCGCACCGCCAACAGCGCCTCGCGGACCGCCTTGAGCTCCTCCCGGTTGTTGGTGGTGGCGGCCTCGGCGCCGGCCGCCTCGTCCACCCGCCCGTTCGGCCACTCCAGCCGGTACGCCCAGGCCCCGGGACCGGGATTGCCGGAGCAGGCGCCGTCGGTGTAGGCGATGACGGTCTGACCCGCCGCTCCGGCGGGCGGGGCCGGCGGCGGCGGGTCGGTCATCCGACCACGACGCGGTCGCAGTTGCTGCACTGGACGAGCGCCTCGCCAGATCGCGCCTGGTGGGCTTCGCGGATGCCGAGGGGGAGATGGCAGCCGCCGCAGCTCTCACCCTCAAGTCGGACGACGGCGGGACGGCGGTGGACCGCCACGCGGTCGTAGGTGCGCAGGTCCGCCGCCCCCGCCGCGGCCGCCGCGACGGCGCGCGCCGCCTCGGTGTCCTCGAGCGTCCGCCGCGCAGACGCCACGCGGTCGCGGCGCGGAGCCTCCTGGCTTCGGCGGCCCTCCTCGCGCTCCCCCTGAGCGGCACGTGCCTCGCCGAGCCGGCCAGTGGCCTCCTCGGCCGCCTCCATGGCCTCGAGCAGGCGCGCCTCCAGGGTCTGGATCTGCGGCTGGAGGGACTGAAGGTCGCGCTGCATGCCGAGGAGGTCCTGGGGGTTGCGCACCGAACCGTCGTAGAGGCGACGCTCCAGCTGGCGGGCGCGCGTCCGCACCGTGGCCAGATCCTGCTCGGCCCGGCGCGCCGCCAGTTCGTCGACCCGGACGCCGGCCTCGGCGCCAGCCGTGCCGGAGCGAAGCAGGTCGAGCTCCGGATCACCGGCGAGAGCGGCCTCCAGGTCGGAGATCTCCGTGCGCAGCGCACCGATGCGCTCGTCGAGGCGCTGCAAGGCGAGGAGGTCGGTGCCGCGGCTCATGGAGAATCGATCCAGGTCATGGGAGGGGTGGCCCGGCCACGGGACGGCGCCTCATTGGCGGGAGGCCTGATTCGATACACGGACGAGTGCCTCCAGGCTGCGGGCCGCCGCACCACCGGTGATCGATCGCTCGGCCTCCTCCATGCCCGCGGCGATGTCGGGAACGCGTTCCGCCGCGTAGAGGGCCGCGCCCGCGTTGAGCACGACGACATCGTGCATGGGGCCGGACTCCCCTCCCAGCACGGAGTGCATGCGCCGGGCGTTGTCGGCCGCGTCGCCGCCCGCCAGGGCGGAGAGCGGCGCCGGAGTGAGCCCCAATCTGGCGGGGTCGATGACGAGCTCCTGGGTGCCCGGCCGGCCGTTCTGCCCCATCCCCTCCCCCACCACGAAGGCTCGGGCGGCGGCGTGGAGCCCCAGCTCGTCGGTGCCGTCGGGACCGGCGAAGACGACGGCGCGACGGTGGCCCAGGCGGAGGAGCACAGCGGCCATCTTCTCGGCCAGGGCCGCGTCGGGGACGCCGATCAGCTGGTGGCGGACCCGGGCGGGATTGGCCAGCGGTCCCATGATGTTGAAGACGGTGCGGATCCCCAGCTCCCGCCGCACGGACGACACGTGGCGCATCGCGGGGTGGTAGTCGGGGGCGAGCATGAAGCCGATGCCGGCCTCCTCGATGCAGCGGACCACGCCATTCGGGGGCAGGGAGATGACGACGTCGAGAGCCTCGAGCACGTCGGCGCTGCCGCACCGCGACGACTGCGCGCGGTTGCCGTGCTTGGCCACGGCACAGCCGGCCCCGGCCGCCACGAGCGCCGCCGCTGTGGAGATGTTGAAGGTGCCGGAGCGGTCGCCGCCGGTGCCGCAGGTGTCCACCGCGGGGGCCCTGAGGGGCACGACGACGGCGTGGTCGCGCATCGACTCCACCATCCCGCACAATTCCTCGACGGTCTCGCCCTTGAGGCGGAGGGCGGCGAGGATGCCGCCGACCTGGGCGACGGTGGCCGCGCCTTCCATGATCAAGTCCATAACGCCGCGGGCCGTGGGGGCATCGAGGTCCTGGCCCTCGACGAGCTGATTCAGAGCGCTGACGAGCGGATCGACCATCGCAGCGGCACGTTATCACCGTCCGCCCAGGGGTTGAGGAACTGCTCGGCGTCGACAACGTATGAGTGAGCAAGTGAACGCGTGAGTGGTGCCGCCTGGGCCCCGTCGGTGCGTGCCGCGCCTGGAGATACGAACAGTTGTTTGGTAGACTGGAGGCGAGATGGAGTGTCAGGGATACCGGTTCGCGCTGCAGCCGACCGCGGCTCAGCAGCGAGCGCCCGGCTCCCACTGCGGCGCCGCCCGGTATGCCTTCAACTGGGGCCTGGAGCAGGTGCGGGCCTCCATGGCGCTGCGCGAGCTTGAGCTCTGCATGGTCGGCAATGTGAGGACGCCGCCACTGGGCTGGTCACTGCCGGCGCTGCGCCGGGAGTGGAACGCGCAGAAGGGGGTCCAGGCGCCCTGGTGGCGGGAGAACTCCAAGGAGGCGTACAGCTCCGGCCTGGACGCTCTTGCCCGCGCGCTGCGGGCATGGTCGGAGAGCCGACAGGGAAAGCGCGCCGGCGGCCGGGTGGGCTTCCCCCACTTCCGGCGGCGGAGTTCTCCAATGGGCTGCCGCTTCGCCACCGGAGCCATCCGCGTGCGCGACGAGCGGCACGTCGTCCTCCCGCGCATCGGGCGGGTGCGCACCTGCGAGGACACGAGTGCCCTCCTCCGGCCGGTGAGGGACGTTCGGGCTCGCATCCTCAACGCCACCGTCTCCTATGAGACCGGGCCCTGGTTCGTCGCCTTCGGCTGCGAGGTAAAGCGCCAGGTCGTGGCGAGCAACGGCCATGACGACACCGTGGGCGTGGACGTTGGCGTGCTGACCCTGGCCACCCTCTCCACCGGGGAAGTCGTGCCCGGGCCCCGCGCGCTGCGGGTGGGGCTGCGCAAACTGCGACGCCTCAGCCGGCACCACTCGCACAGCCAGAGGGGCTCCGCCAACCGGCGCAAGGCGGCGACCAGGCTGGCCCGCCACCACGCCCGGGGGGCCAACCTCCGACGCGACCATCTTCACAAACTGACGACGAGACTGGCCAAGAACCACGGCCGGATCGTCGTCGAGGACCTCAACGTCTCTGGGATGTCCCGGAGTGCTCGGGGCACGCGGGACCAGCCGGGTCGCAGCGTCCGCCGAGGCCTCGCCGACGCGAGCTTCGGCGAGCTTCACCGCCAGCTCCAGTACAAGTGCCGCTGGTATGGGGCGGAGCTGGTCGTCGCCGACCGCTTCTTCCCCAGCTCCAGGACCTGCTCACGGTGCGGCGCCGCACTGGCCGACCTCCAGTTGGCCGAGCGGACTTTCCGCTGTCAGTCCTGTGGGCTCAGTCTGGACCGTGACCTCAACGCGGCCATCAACCTCGCCGGGTGGGCTCACCCGGACGTCGCCGGCAGTGCGCCGGAGACGCGAAACGCCTGTCCGAGGGGTGGTCAGCCTGCGCTCTGCGCAGTCGCCCCGATGACGCAGGAAACGGGAGCGTCCCGGAGCCCGCCGGCCCACCCGGCGGTCGCACTCATCGACCGGGACTCACTCCTGCGTCATGACTGCGAACGGCCATACTCGACCGCATGACCGCGCGGAGCATGGCACCGTTCGACCCCGCCGTGGTGGCACCCTGGCGCATCGGCTCCGGCCGACGCGGGGCGCTGCTGCTCCACGGCTTCGCCGGCACGCCCCCGGAGCTGCGGCGCCTCGGGGAGCACCTGGCGGCTGCCGGCTGGCGCTGCCACGGCCCCCTCCTCGCCGGACATGGCACGACGCCGGAGGACCTGGCCCGGACCACGTGGCAGGACTGGGCGGCCTCCGCCGCGGCCGCCCTCGAGGAGCTGCGCGGCGAGTGCGACCGGGTGGTGGTCGCCGGGCAGTCCGGGGGAGGGGCACTGGCCCTCCACCTCGCCGCGCGCGAGCCGGCGATCGACGCCGTCGCCTGCTTCGCCGCTCCGCTGCGACTCCGCGGCTGGGAGGACGGCTTCCTCCCGGTGCTGAAGCGCGTCCGGCGCTGGAACGTCCCCGGGACGGAGACCGACCTGTACCGCCGCGAGGGCGCAGAGGAGCTGTGGTCGTACGGCCGCCGCTCCTGGGGCTCGATCCACGAGCTGGCCCGGCTCGTCGCCACCGTCCGCGACGAGCTGCCCAGCGTCCGCGCCCCGGTGCTGATCTGCCACGGGGAGCGCGACCGGGTCATCGCACCCGCCAATGCAGCCGAGATCGAGCGCCGGCTGCTCTGCAGTCGCGCCGTGGAGCGCCACATGTTCCCGAGGAGCGGCCACGGGATCTCAGTGGACATCGACCGCGACGAGCTGCAGCGACTGGTTACGGCCTGGTTCGACAAATACTGCCCGGCAGGAGAGGCCCCGCCGCAGCCGGCGCGCTCCCGGCGCCGCCCGCTCCGATCTCAGGCTCCGGTCCGCGGGTCCTCCGCCTCCAGCACCTGACGCAGGAGGAGGGCGGCGGCCGGGTCCAAGACGAAGTTGTCGGGCGGGCCCTCGGCGGGCAGGGGGCGCGGGGTGCCACGGACGGAGTGGGGTCGGTCGGCGTCCTCCCTGGCCCCGCCCCGCACCTGGGTGCCGCAGGCGCGGCAGATCATGATGTCGACCGACCGGCGCGCGCCGGCGTATTCGCGATGGGAACGCCGTAGCTCGCCCCCGCAGGCGGGGCACAGCGGGCGTTCTCGCTTCGTGACCGGTTGTGGCGGTGTCTTCATTCCCTTCATCCGCCGTGATCCGGCGTCATCGAGATTCGCTCGTGACGTGACCCGATTCCTTTCCCTGGTGGCGTACGTTGCACCCAGACGGCACGGGTGGCAAGCATACGAGGTGACACCGCGATGGACGCCAGGAGGCCCGATCAGGTCGCGGCCGACGCCGCCGAGACGGACGTCGTCCAGCGCTACATTCGCCAGCACGCGTTCGCGGCCCTTCTCGGCGACGTGGTGGCCCGCGCCGAGGCGAGGTGTCGCCTGGAGACCGCCCTGCGGCTCCTGGCTCCCCGCCGCTGACGTCGGAAGGCTCCCGCGGAGGCATAGTCACAGGGTGGCTGACCCCCGGATCGACGTGCTGCGCCGCTCCCTGGCCGTGCCCGGCGAGCCCGTCCCGTCGCCGCCGGGCAGGCGGCGGGCGGCGGTGCTCCTTCTCCTCGATCCGAGCCCGGCCGGTCTCCCCCTCCTCTTTGTCCGTCGCGCCGAGTTCCTGCGCCGGCATCCGGGCCAGATCGGCTTTCCCGGGGGGGCCGCCGAAGCGGCGGACGCCGACATCGTCGCCACTGCGCTGCGCGAGGCCCGGGAGGAGGTCGGCCTCGACCCCGGGAACGTCGAGGTCGCCGGCAGCCTCCCGGCGCGTCTCACCCACACGTCCGAGCTCTGGCTGACCCCCGTCGTCGGCGTGCAGCGGCACCCCTTCACCGTCCGGGGTGACGGCCACGAGGTGGCGGAGACCTTCTGGCTCACCCTCGACGGGCTGCTCGCCTCCCCACACAGCGCCGCCATCGCCGGCCGGGGCACGACGCCGAGCGCCTCGTCCACTACTACGAGATCGACGGCAGGACCGTCTGGGGCGTCACCGGTGGCATCGTTCACGATCTCCTCGCCCTCCTCCCGGGGGAGCGGCCGGCCGGCTGAGCGGCGGACGGCGGCCTGCGCCGCCCGGCTGAGCGGGGCCCCCGACCGCGGGTGATCGGGTTGCCGCGGACCTCCTCACCGATGGTGGTGGCCGGGCCGTGGCCGGGATGGACCACCGTCCCCGCCGGCAGGGTGTAGAGGCGGTCCCGGATGGAGAAGAGCAGCCTCTCCTGGGACCCGCCCGGAAGGTCGGTACGCCCGACGCTGCGCCGGAAGAGGGTGTCGCCGGCAAGCAGGTCCTGGCCGACGACGAAGCACACCGACCCGGGCGTGTGCCCAGGGGTGTGGAGCACAGCGATCTCCAGGCCCAGCCAGGCGATCACGGCGCCGTCGGTGAGGTCCTCATCGCAGCGCACCGGCGGGAGATCGGCGGGGACGCCGGGGAAGAGGGTCAGCTGGTCGAGCAGCCAGCGGTCCTCCGCATGGATGGCCGCCGTGCAAGCGTGGGCCGCCATCAGGAGGGGCACGCCGCTGACGTGGTCCGCGTGACCATGGGTCGAGCAGGATGCGATCGCATCGCAGCCTCGAGGTCTCCATGACGCGCAGCGCCTCCTCCGCCTGCAGACCGGGGTCGACGACCAGGCAGCGGTCGCTGTCACGCCGGCGCAGCACGTAGCAGTTCTCGTCGTAGAAGGGATCGACGACGATGTGCAGCTTCGACGAGGTCGCCCAAGGTTGCTCACATCACGCCGTGGGGATGCTCGCGCTCCCGCCCGGCGGATAGGGGAAGAGGAAGCCGACCGGACGGCGGGTGCGGTCCGTCTCGGCGGGGAGCAGCGCGTGCTCCAGCACCTCCGTCACGTTGTCGACAGTGATGACCTGAACGCTCTGGAGCACATCGGCGTCGATGTCGTGGAGGTCGCGCCGGTTCTTGTGCGGCATGATGAAGGTGGCGATGCCGGCGCGGTGGGCGGCGAGCAGCTTGTCCTTGATGCCCCCGACGGGGAGGACACGGCCGCGCAGGGTGCTCCCGGTCATGGCGACGTCGCGCCGCACCTTGCGCTGCGTCGCGACGCTGACCATGGCGGTGGTCATGGTCACGCCCGCTGAGGGGCCATCCTTGGGGATGGCGCCGGCGGGGACGTGGATGTGCAGCCCATTGCCGTCGAAGAAGTCCTCGGCGGCGCCGTACTGCTCGCTGTGGACCCGCGCCCAGGAGAGGGCGGCGCGGGCCAACTCTTCCATGACGCTGCCCAGCTGGCCGGTGAGGACAAGGTCGCTGCGCCCGGGGATGGCCAGCGCCTCCACGGTGATGACGTCGCCCCCCGCGTCGCTGACCACGACACCGGTAACGGCGCCGACCTGGTCCTCGTCGGGGGTCTCCCCGTAGTCGAAGCGCTGCGGCCCGAGCAGGTCGGCGAGGTCGTCGAGGCCGACGTCGAGCCGCTCCGCTGAGCCCTCCGCGAGCTTGCGAGGGACCTTGCGCGCGATCTCGGCGATGGCCCGGTCGAGCTGGCGGACACCGGCCTCGCGGGTGTCCTGTGGAGGACGGCGACCAGCGCCGTGTCGGTGATGGTCAGATCCCCGGCGGTGAGACCGTGCTGCTCTAGCTGCTTGGGGTGGCGTACCGGTGGCGCTGTAAAAGTGGAGCGGCGTAGTCTCGCGCGGTAGGTCTGGAAACCACCGAGGAGAACTACGCCGTGGAGAAGAGAGTAGCGCCCAGCACCCAGTTGGAGGAAGCCATCACCGCCCTGCTGGAGAGCGGAACCCCGGCTGGCGAGAAGCTGGCCGAGATCGGACGGCTGGGGGCCCGCCTGGTGCTCCAGCGGGCCATCGACGAGGAGGTGACCGCCTTCCTCCAGCGGGCCCGCTACGAGCGCACCCCGCAGGCCCGAGGATCGCGTAACGGGGTGCGGCCCCGCCGTATCCAGACCGCCGAGGGCGAGGTGGAGCTGGCCATCCCCCAGCTCCGCGATTGCGCCGAGCGCTTCGTTCCCAAGATCATCCCGGACACCCGGGTGGCGATCCGGACCCGGCCGCTCGAGGCGCTGATCATCGGGGCCTACGTGCGCGGCCTCTCCGACCGCGACGTCGAGAGCCTGATCGCCGAGGCCGGGCTGGGCACGATCAGCAAGAGCACGGTGAGCCGCATCTGCCAGGAGCTCCGGGACCGCTACAAGGCCTTCCGGGCCCGGTCGCTGGCGGAGGTCGACCTGCTCGTCCTGTTCATGGACGCGATCTACCTCCCCACCCGTCCCAGCGGGGCCAAGGAGGGCGTCCTGGTGGCCTGGGGATACACCCGCGACGGCAGGCGGGTGCTGCTCGACGTCTGCCTCGGCCAGCGCGAGCGCCACGAGGACTGGCTGGACCTGGGGAGGAATCTGGCCAAGCGCAGGCTTCGGGCGCCGGCCCTGGTGGTCAGCGACGGCGCACCGGGGCTGATCCGGGCGATCGAGGAGCTCTGGCCAGACGCCGATCGTCAGCGCTGCGCTGTGCACCGCCTTCGCAACATACTCGCCAAACTTCCCAAGAACCCCGCCCTCCACGAACGGATCCGCGCCGCCTACTGGGCGGCGCTCAACGAGGCCGACTCCCGCCAAGCCGCCGAGGACCGCCTCCGGATGGTGGTCGCCGACCTGGAGCCCCAGTACCCGAGCGCCGCGGCCTGTCTGGCCGACGACCTGCCGGCGTTGACGGTCCACCTCGACTATCCCCTCCACCTCCGCGCCAGGTTGCGCAGCACCAACCTGCTGGAGCGGTCCCTGGAGGAGGTTCGGCGCCGGGCCAAGGTCATCGGCCGCTTCCCGGGGGAGACGAGCTGCCTCAGCCTCTGCTGGGCGGTCCTCGATCTCATCATCAGTGGCGCCCGCGGTCTCGGCCTCACCGACCTCGACCGCCAACTGCTCGCCCACCGCTCACCAGCCAAGGAGGACTTGATCGCTCAGGAGCTTATCGCCTAAACTGACCAAAACAAGCGCGTGGCTAGCCGCTCGCTTTTACAGCAATGCCGGGACGCGAGGGTGCGCTGGCGCTCGGCGTCGTTTCCGTCGTCGGAAGTGGCGGGGCCCTGTTCGCTCCGGAGGCGGCAGCCGCACTCTCAGTGACCGCACTTGCAGTGTCTAGTTCCGTCGCGGGTGGTCTGGCGACCAGCTTCGACGCGCGGTCATGCTTCCAGGGAGACATCGAGGCCTGCATTGCTGTCGGCCTGGGCTCGGCTGGCACAACTGGTGGCTTGGCGTCCGCCTTCGGCTTGGGGGGCGCGGTTGTGGCGTGGGGGTCGTGGGCCGCAGGTGCTGCCGCAACCGGCGCGGATGCGCTCTGGGGGCTGCTCCAGCGCCTTCACTGTTCTGCACCATGACTGATGAGCCGACGCGTCCAGCGCGTGGCGGGTACTTCGCCCGATACAGGCAGAAACTTGAGCCTCTGATTGGAGCAGACGCGGCTGCAGCCGCAAGCGCCTACTACAGATGGTTCCTGGGGATGGTGGGTTGCCTCCTGCTCGCTGTGGGTCTGGCTGCGTTCATGGATCCGGGTTCCTCCGCTGTGGGCCTGCTAGGTGTCGTACTTGCGTTTCTTGCTATGGTGGGGTGTGGTATCAGATTAGTTGTGCTGAGTGCACGCGGAGGCCGATTGGCAGCGGATTACCTCTCAAAGCGGTTCCGGCACCCTGTTCGGAATCGTGGGGTGAAGGTTAGCCTGCACTGGTGGCAGGACTTTGTCGAGCGTGAGCGCACCCGGCCGACATAGGCCGACGGAAGTTCGGCAACGATCATGCACAAGCCGGCCATAGTTGCCCGCTATTACGATCCCGCCACCGGTCAGTTCCTCACCGTCGATCCGAAAGTCGCGAGCACGTTGTCGCCGTATGGGTATGTTGCCGGGGACCCGCTGAATGCGACTGATCCAAGCGGCGAGTGGGGCCTGCCCGGCTGGGTGACCGGCGCCTGGAATGCCACCGGTGGCAAGGTCGTGCATGCCGTTCAGAACTCGGGTTTGTGCCTACGCAATCCGTTCGGAGCTGGGTGGAACTCCAATAGCAATGGCGGATGCCACACGGCCCTCAGCACCCGTCAAGGAACGCAGTTGATCGCGGCTACTGTGGTGGTCGCCGTTGGTACCGTGGGGACGCTCGGGCTCGGTGACATGATTGCCGGGGGTGTCGCCGGCGATCTCGCTTCGGGGACGTTGTTAGGCGCTGTCAATGCCGGCATTGGCACTGTTGGTGCCTGGTCTGTCCTGGGCGTGCCCGCTACCGTCGGCGGCATTGGAGTCTCTGGGGGTATAGCGCTGTGGCCGCGGGACCTAGAGGATGTGGATCATGAGCAGGCGGAGCGGCTTGGACGCCGTCATCAGAGGCTTCACGTGGACCGCCGTCGTGGGCGGCGTCATTGTCGTTGTGGCATTGGTCTGTGGCCTACTCCGAATAATCGCTGGCGCCGTCGCCGCGGGGTCGGCTTATGCTGGTCTTCTCCTATTTGCCGTCGGTGTGCGCGAAATCACGAGGGCTCGTCGTTTGCGTGCGAAGAGACTGCAAGCAAAGGAGGCCCTGGGCCAACACGAAGGGCAGAGCCAATGAGCCGACCGATGCGCTCCTGAGACGTCGTCTGTTGGAGGAGAAGAAGGCAGCGGGGGCGGTGGCTAGCCTTTCGCGGCCTCCCATTGGCGGACCTGGTGCTTGAGGAGGAGGGCGTCGAGGAGGCAATTCCGCCAATGTGATGTCTCACGACATCGTGGACGCCTGTCTCACGGAGTGGGTGTCGATCACCGCTGACCCCTATTCGCACGCATAACATATGCATTACTGTGTGTTTCGTGACAGAAGAGGGACGTTCTGGAGGCCTCGCTGACCCCGTGACCCGTTGTCGTGGTCTGGGTTATTCGCCAGCGTCGTTCCATCAAGAATGACTGTTGATGAATGCACCCCCTTTCGTGTACGATATCTGGCATGAACGTCGGTGTGGTCAACCACGATGCAGGGCCAGCGGCTCGCTCCGAACTCATAACGTCGCTGTGGCGTGCCCACCGGAGCACTGTGGTCCTGCCGGACGACTGGCCCCTTGTCGACCAGTTCACGCTCTCACGTGCCGCCAGCAGGCGTAGCGTCGACCGTGCCGTCCGGCGCGGCGATCTAGTTCGCGTGCGCCGCGGCGCCTACGCACTCCGTTCCCCGACAGGGACTCTGGGGGGACAGTGCATTGGCCCTGGTGGGGGAACTAACCCGGCAACCGCATCTCGTGACCGGTGGCGCCGCCCTCAACCACGCCCGCCTCACCGACCAGATATACCGGCGTCTCATCGTTCTCGTCGCCCACCCGCAACGGTCGTGGACCTGGATGGGCCAGACGGTTCAGTACGTCCGCGTGCCCTCGTCCGATCTGTGGGGTGGTAGGCCTCTGCCTGGCGACCCTGTCCGTGCCACGGTGGTCGCCCGAGCGGAGCGGGCAATCCTTGATGCCGTTGCTCACCCGCTCTGGGGCGTGACCTTCTCGGAGGCGGCACGGGGCCTCAGCCGCTGCCTTGACCATGACCCGACCTTCGTGGGCGGGCTTGCCGAAGCCACACGGCGCTACAGCAACACCTTCCTGGCACGCCGCATCGGCTGCCTGGTCGAGATGCTGGCTGATCCAGATGCCGCCATCCCCCTTCGAGCGCTGCGGGGCGCCAGCAAGCGCTTCATCCCTCTCGACCCGTCGGGTGACCTCCGTGGCGGGGTGTCGCAGTCCGCATGGCGGGTGATCGCCAACGCCACGCGCGAGGAGCTCTTGGAACTGCCATGAGGTCGCGCGTGCTAACCGACGACGATCTGCGTGATCTTGCTGTCGCCCAAGGCATTCCTCTGGAGTGGGCTGAACGCGATTACCTACTGGTGAGCATCGCTGCCGGCCTCGAGGAGGCGTTTCCGGGCCAGCTCTGCTTCAAGGGCGGCTTCGTGCTCCGGCACGTGTACGGTCACAGCCGCTTCTCTCAAGATGTGGACTTGACGCGGCAGGCGCCACCCCATCACAAGTTGGACCAAGCGGCCGTCGCCGGGGTCATCCAGCTGCTGGTCGTCCCCTGTTCAGGGTGCGGAAAGTAGTCGCGGCAACGGACAGCGAGCGGAGCTTGGACTTCGACAAGATCCACTATCGGGGACCGATCGGGGACGGTGACGTCTCCGTCGAGGTGAGCTATCGCGAGGCGATCCAGGTGCCTCCGATTCCACTGCCCGTCGGACCGCCCTACTACGACGCCTTTGAGCTTCCGACGATGGCTCCTCGAGAGATGGCCGCGGAGAAGCTGCGCACGCTGGCCCAGCGACGCCGTCCGCGCGACCTGCTTGACGCCGGCATGCTGTTCACTGGTCTGGCCGGGCCGATCGACGACGCCGATGTCGCCGCTCTGATTCCAGTCAAGTTCTCGCCCGGCCTGGTGCGACCGGGCAATCACGCCGAACGCATCCGGACCAATGTCACGATGATGGAGAGGACCTTCGACGTCGCGGTCCATGCGGTGATGCAGGATCCACCGGCGTATGAGCCCATGGCTCGCGCCGTGCTCTCGCGTTTGGATCGTCTCTTCCGGTGAGTGCTCACTGGCGATCGGGGTCTGGGAGGTGATCGGGTTCACTCCGACCAGGCCTCAGATCCGTGCAGCGGTGTCCCTCACCGGCTGCTCGGGCCGCGCCATACCCCGTCGAACCCCACCATGGCCTACGGTGGGCCAGTGCCGGCGGTGACGCCTGTCTACACTGGGCTGGTCAACGGTAGCATTGCCCCGGCCACCCGGCCCATCTGCAGTACGACGGCGACGGTGACGTCGCTGGTTGCGGGGAGCCCCTACGGCACAAGTTGCTGTGCATGGTGGTCTGGAGGATCTCCCGAACGTGATCGATGTCACCGTCGGCGGCGGCGTTCTCGAGTTGTGCGAGCAGGTCAAAGGATGGGAAACTAATTTAGGCACGGCCATTGGTGGGGTCTCCTGAGTGGAATAAGGAGCTGTGAAGGAGATCTCGTCGGTGGCCTTCTTGCTTTCAGGCCACCTCCGCTTTTACACCAAGTATAGGGACGCTATTTCCTGATCCTCCGGAGCCGCCGAGCGGCGGTCGGACCCGCACGAGCGCGGGCCCAGATCGGCCTCCGCGTGGCGCATGGCGGTCGCCGATCAGCTGTGGAGCAGTTCTGGCTGTTGCTCTCATCGCCGCGGTTGTCTGGTTGCTGTTCCTGAGCGGCCTGAGTCCCGAGCAAGTTCTGAACGCGATCGGGGGGCCTCCTGGGTTCACGCGGGGAACTGAGATCGACAACGGCGCATATCAGGACTACAACCGTGAGTACGATGGCATGGGATCGACGGATGCCGGGGTGGCCTGGGCACGCAATCGGCTTCGTGCGCTGGGGCTGAGCAATGTGCAGATGTTCGGGGACAACACCGTCGATGCCGCGTGTGGCCAATGGAAGATCCAAATGGACGCGAATTTCATGCCATATGGGGGGCCTCCTTCGGGTCCGCCGGGGACTTCAGCCGTGAATGTCAAGGTCGATACTTACGGCAGTGGGCGCCTTCCTGTCCAAGCGACCTCGGCTGGGCATGAGCTGGCTTGCCGTGATGCTGGCGTGTTGGAACCCGGCCTGAGCGAGATGCCCCTAATCCTCAGCCCCCACCATCCGTGAAGCTTGTCCAAGCTCGCTGTTGCTGACAAGCAGCGGTCCCTGCGGGTGGACGCTTGGACTTCCGACGGCATCGCCAAGGACTGAGCGCGTCGGGCCGTTTCGCGTCCCGGGGCCCCGTGTGAGGGCCGAGCGACGAGGCCGTCCCCGCCGGATGGAGCGGTAGGGACGGCCGTCGTGACCGGTTCGGATCCTCAGATCAGACGGCAGGGTGCCGGCCGCGCGATCGCAGCGCCTCGACGGCCAGCCCCAGGCCGGCGATGAGGAGCACCAGGGCCCAGAGCGAGCCGGAAGATGTCCCCGCCTCGATCGCACCCGTTGCCGGGACCGGAACGCCGCCGGAGGTGGGGGTGGGGGTCGTGACCGGCCCGGCACCGTACTCATAGGCGCCGATGTCGCAGATGGGGTCGGAAGCCGTGATCCTCGTAAACCCGCGCTCGTCGTCGGTCGGGCAGGAGGAGTTGAGACCGGCGTTGATGGCGGGGCTTCCGGTCAGCAGCGCCTCTGTCTCCAGCGATCCGCCGTTGTACCCGAGGGCGCCGAGATCAGGGTTGGCGTCGAGGTCGGACCCGCTGGTGAAGCCGCAGGTGGCGCCGTCCTCGATGTTGTGGCTGGTCGTCGTGACGGCACCATTGCAGTTGTCGTTCGTTGTGGCGTCGTCCTGGGTGTTGCCCGAGATGATGGAGTTGACCACGTCGGTGGAGCCCAGGATCCAGACCCCCCCGGTGGGTCCGTCGCCGCTGTTGCCGACGATGTCGCTGTTGGTGATGCTCAGCGTGCCCTCGTTCAAGATGCCGCCCGCGGCGTCGCTCCCCGAATCGCCGATGTTGTCGGCGATGGTCGCGTTGGTGAGGGTCAGGCTGCCGACGTTGAGCAGAGCTGCGGCATCCCCCGCATTGGTCGGGGACGTGGCCTCATTGCCGCTGAATGTCACGTCGGTCATCGTGGTGGTGCTACCCGTATCATTGTCCCAGGCGCCTTCTGCATTCCCCGTGTTGTCGATGAACGCGACGTCCGTGACGACTGCGGTGTCGGTACCGCCGAAGTAGACTGCGCCGGCGTTGCCACCACTTTCTGTGTTGTCCGCATCCTGGATGGCCAGATTCGAGAAGTGGACGGTCAGGTGGTCGGCCGCGGAGATGATGAAGAGTGGGCCATCGTCGCCGCTCGTCCCGTTGATGACAGTGCTCTGGGCCGAAGCCCCCGCGAAGCTCATCGACGCCGTGACCGGGGTCAGCACGCCCTGCGTCATGGTGTAGGAGCCGGCCGGGAGGCTGATGGTGTCACCCGTGTCCCCGTTGGCGACGGTGATCGCCTCGCGCAGCGAACACGGGTTGCCGGCGGTTGCCGGGCAGGCCACTGACGTCGCGGGATCGGAGAGCGTGGTGACCGTCAGCGTCTGGGTGGCGGCGAGGGCCAGGGGAGCCGTAAGGCCCGCCAGGCCGAGGGCCGCGAGAAGTCATTCCCCCGCTGATGGCCAGCCTCCGAAACCAGAGCCGTGCCGCGAGAGGGCCCGAGGTCCGATTGGGCTGGTTGCTGCAATCCACGGTGGAACCTCCCTAGGCTGAATGTCACACCGCACTCTAGACGAGTGGACCATTGGTCGGAGCGGACGCTAACCGGGCCGGAGCTACCGAGCGCCGATCTTCGTCGCGCTCGCGATGGCAGGATTCAGCGTCGACTGGGGTGAGCGCCGTCACTCGAACGCCTGACCGAGGCTCCGGCTGAGCTGGAAGCGCACCGTCTGTGGAGGGACAACAATCGAAGCCAGCGCGCGCACGAGCGGTGCCGGCTCCCATGCCGATCATCCCTAGCAAATCCCGTAGCCGCTTGTCTACTCCCCGATGTCACTCATCTTCGGACATCGGGGAGTAGGAAGTGACGGATCAGACCGCGTACGATCGGCGCCGCTATGGCCTGGGGAGCCCTGCATTCATTTCTCCGCAACAAGACGCCGCTCGATGGTGCCGCCGAGTTCGTCAACCGGCATTTCGACGCCCCGACGGTCTTCGCCTCGCCCGAGTACGACCGGTTCCGGACCATGCTCAGGCTCCACCGAGGGGGCGCCGCTGCGGCGCAGGAGTACCGCCGGCTCAACCCCGGCGCGTCGATGCGGGAGTGCTTCCTCGCCGTGTGGATCGGCCGTTCGATCGACTAGCGGCGATCTGCTCACGGCGGCCGGCGGTGTGCCGGCGCAGTGCGTGCCACGGCCCCGCCCGGTTCGATGCGCCGTCAGGCCGCCGTCGACGTCACCGGCTTGGTCAGGTCGAAGAGGGTGGTGCCGGCGGCAGTGACCTTCGTGAAGTGGCTCTCGACCCAGCTGGCGATCTCAGTGCTCTCTGTCGAGCCGCCCACCCCTGGGCCGCCGCCGGTGCCAGCGGCCATGAAGTAGTGGATCTCGTGCTCGCCGACGAGCTTCTCAAAGACGCTCAGGGTCGGCCATGGATCGGTCCCGTTGAAGCCGCCGATGGCCATGACCGGGTCGTCGGTGGCGAGCTGGTAGCCGGCGGCGTTGTTGGCGCCGACGGTGGCGAGGATCCACTCGTAGGAGGACGCGTTCTTCTCCAGCACCTTCGTCACTGCCGCCAACGGCGTGCTGGCGTTGAGGAGGCCACCGCCCCCGGCGTTGCCGCCGGTTGGCACGCCTGACGGCAGGGTGCCGCCGACCGCACCGGCCGGACGTGTGACCCGAGAGCCGGGGCCTCCGCCGGTGGGGATCCCCGCGGGGAAGCCGCCGGCGCTACCCGGGCCGCCCGGCAGCCCACCGGTGCCCGCGTTCCCGGGGAGGCCTTCCGGCGCCGTGGCAGGGCGGCTGCCGGTGCCACCCAGGCCGGCGACGGCGCCGACCGGCGCTCCACCCAAACTGCCGCCCTGCCCGCCCGCCCCGACGCCGGCCGACGTCACGGTCGGCCCGGCGGTGGGGATGGCGCCGCTATGCGGGGTGGCCACCGTGTCGAGGGCGTAGGCGGTGGGCGCGGCCAGGGCGGTGGCCAGGACGCACCCGGCGAGCAGGGCGGCGATCCCCACGCTCTTGACGGGCGGTGCCAGCAGGGCGGCCGCGGTGACCAGCCCCGCGACGAGCACGGCGGGCGCCAGCCAGGGCATCCAGTCCGGGCTACGGCCGAGGAGCGCGAAGGCCCAGATGGCGGTCGCCGCCAGGGACAAGGCGAGGAGGCCGCGGGCCGCCAGGCGGTCGCGATGGCGCCACAGCTCGACGCCGCCGACACCCACCAGGGCACCGATGGCGGGAGCGAGTGCCACCGTGTAGTAGGGGTGGATGATGCCCTGGGCGAAGCTGAAGACCAGGGCGGTGACGACCAGCCAGCTGCCCCAGATGAGCGCGGCGGCGCGCCTGGTGTCGGTGCGCGGGGCGCGACCCCGCAACCACAGCAGAGCACCGCAGAGGATGAGCGCCGCCGGGATGAGCCAGCTGGCCTGGCTGCCGAAGGTGTCGTTGAACATCCGGAAGAGGCCGGTCGGGCCCCAGTTGCCGCCGGCCGCGCCGCCGCCACCGACGCTGCCCGTCTCGTTGCCGGTGACGCGGCCGAAGCCGTTGTAGCCGAAGATCAGGTTGAGCACGCTGTTGTCGGTCGAGCCGCCCACGTAGGGGCGGTCCGCGGCGGGCCAGAGGGTGACGAGCGCCACCCACCAGCCGCCCGCCACGAGCACGGAGAACCCGGCGGCCAGCAGCTGCACGAGACGCCTGCGGACCGAGACTGGCGCGGCCACCAGGTACACCGCGGCAAAGCCCGGGAGCACCAGGAAGGCCCCCATCATCTTGGTCAGGAAGCCGAGGCCGATGAAGGCGCCGGCGAGCACGAGCCAGCGTGTCCTCCCCGCCTCCAGCGCCCTGGTCAGGGAGTAGGCGGCGCCGACCAGGAGGAGGACGAGAAGGGCGTCGGGGTTGTCGAAGCGGAACATCAGGGCCGCGATCGGCGTCAACGCCAGGACGGCGCCGGAGATGAGCCCGGCGACGTGCCCGAAACCGCGACGCACCGTGGCGTAGAGGAGGCCGACGGCTGCGACGCCCTCCAGGGCCTGGGGGACGAGGATGCTCCAGGCGTTGACGCCGAAGACCCGCGCGAAGAGGTCCATCACCCAGAGCGACGCGGGAGGCTTGTCGACGGTGATGAAGTTCGAGGAGTTGAAGGAACCGAAGAGGAACGCCTTCCAGCTCCTGGCGCCGGCCTCGACGGCGGCGGAGTAGAAGCTGTTGGCCCATCCCGAGGCGCCCAGGTTCCAGAGGTAGAGGCCGGCGGTGATGGCGAGCAGCAGGAACAGCGAGACGCGCGGCCAGGTGACCTGCCGCATCAGGCGGCGAACGGCGGTAGGGCGCGCGGGTGGGGTCTCGACGGGGTTTACGGCCCCGGCCGGGGCGGTGTCTGCCGGATCTGTCATGGGATCACCTTGGCACCCGTCTCCGAGAGGGCCCTGGTAGGGACCTGGGAGAAGCCTGTGAATCTGGCGGGGGCGGTTCCCACGCGCTTCACAGCCGCCTCGCAGACGGCGCCAAGAATGGGCGTGCATGATGTCGCTCGTGATCCGCCCCGCCATCGCGCTGGCCAAGCAGCCGTCGAAGGAGTCCGTCATCGACATCGTGCTCCCCGTCTACAACGAGGAGCACGACCTGGAGCCCAGCGTGCGCCGGCTGCGCGCCTACCTCGACGAGCCAGGCTTCCCCTTCGCCGCCGGCATCACCATCGCCGACAACGCGAGCAGCGACGCAACGGCGTCGATCGGCCGGCGACTCGCCGCCGAGGTGCCCGGCGTCCGCTACCTGCGTCTGGAGGACAAGGGCCGTGGGCGGGCACTGGCCCACGCCTGGATGAACAGCGACGCCGACGTCGTCGCCTATATGGACATCGACCTGTCGACCGACCTCGATGCCCTCCTGCCCCTGGTGGCTCCGCTGGTCAGCGGGCACAGCGACGTGGCCATCGGCAGCCGCCTCGCTCCCGGCGCCCATGTCCACCGCGGCGTCGAGCGCGAGACGATCTCGCGCGCCTACAACCTGATCCTCCGGCTCGTGCTGGGCGTCCACTTCCGGGATGCGCAGTGCGGCTTCAAGGCGGTCCGGGCCGATGTCGCGCGGCGCCTGCTGCCCGACGTGCAGGACCGCTCCTGGTTCTTCGATACCGAGCTGCTGGTGCTGGCGGAGAGGGCTGGGCTGCGCATCCACGAGGTTCCCGTGGACTGGACGGACGATCCCGACTCCCGGGTCAAGATCGTCTCCACCGCCCGCGACGACCTGCGGGGCGTCATGCGCCTGCTGCGGTCGGGGATCTCCGGTCGCTTCCTCCGTTTCGCGGCGATCGGTGTCGCCAGCACCGTCGCCTACGCCGGCCTGTACCTGCTGCTGCGGGGGTTCACCAGCTCGCCGGTGGCCAACGCGGTGGCCCTCCTCGTCACCGCCGTGGCCAACACCGCCGTGAACCGTCGGATCACCTTCGGGGTCCGGGGACGCCCGGGGTTGCGCGGCGACTACGCCGCCGGGCTCGTCGCGTTTCTCATCGCCCTGCTCATGACCACCGCCGCTGCCGGCGCGCTGACGCTGGCCGCGCCCCGAGCCGGCCGCCTCGTCGAGGTGGCCGTGCTGACGGCAGTGAATCTCGCCGCAACCGTGTGCCGGTATGCCGTCCTCCGCGGCTGGATGGACGTCAAACACCCACGTCGACGCAGGCGCTTCATCCAGAACGGCTGAGCCCCAGCCCCCGGGGACTACCAGGGACGAGGCGCGGCTCCGTGGTCGGCGGCGGCGCTCGGGCGCGAGCGCCGGGTGAGGACGAGACCGGGGATGATCAGGACGTTGACGGCGATGAGGAGGACGTTGGCCGGCCTCCCCGACGGGTTCCTGCGACGGTGGAGGCGCAACGGGGCAACGATCAGGGATGGGGCGCGGCGTTCGCGAAAGGATCAGCCCGGCGGTGGCGCGCCCTCCGCGGGTGGCGTCTCTGCCTCGCGGGCCAATGGCAGGTCGATGCGGAAGGTTGCGCCGCCGCCCTGGGTGTCGGTGATCGAGACCCGTCCGCCGTGCGCCCCCACCACGGCGGCGACGATGCTGAGTCCGAGCCCGCTGCCGCCTTGGTCCCGGCTCCGTTCCGGGTCGGCCCGGTGGAATCGCTCGAAGATCTGGCTCCGGGCGGGTAGCGGGATGCCCGAGCCGTGGTCGACGACCTCGATGACCGCCCAGGGCGGCTCCTGTCTCAGGCGCACCTCGACGGGCGTCCCCGGGGCCGTGTGGACCACGGCGTTGCGGAGCAGGTTGCCGAGCAGCTGGCGCAGCCGCGCCTCGTCTCCCGTGACGGTGAGCGGAGCGGCGACATCCGCCGTGATCGTCCGCGAGGGGTCGATCACCCGGGCGTCGCCGCAGGCGTCGGCGACCAGCGACTCCAGCGCCACCGGGGCGCGCCCCAGGGGTCGTCCCTGGTCGAGCCGGGCCAGCACCATGAGGTCGTCGACGAGCTCCCCCATTCGCCGCGCCTCGTCCTCGATGCGGCGCAGGGACAGGTCCATCTCCTCCGCCGTCATGTCTGGGGTGCGGCGTGCCAGCTCCGCGTATCCACGCATCGACGTGAGCGGTGTGCGCAGCTCATGGGAGGCGTCGGCGATGAAGTCGCGCAGCCGCTGTTCGACCGCGGCGCGCTGGGCGAAAGCGGTCTCCAGCCGGTCCAGCATGGTGTTGAGGGCGAGGCCAAGCCGGCCCACCTCGGTGGTGGGGTCGGCCGGGGTGACCCGGCGGCCCAGCTCCCCGGCGGCGATGGCGCCGGCCGTCGCGCCCATGCGCTCCAGTGGCCGCAGCCCGCGACGGACGAGGAACCAGGCGGTGAGGATGAGGATCAAAACCACCGCCAGTCCCGCCAGCAGCTCGAGGAGGAGCAGGTTGCCGAGGGTGGCGTTGTAGCTGTCCATCGGCACCCCGGCGACGATCAGATCGCCGCTGCCGTCATTGGCCGGCCGGGTGTCGACGAGGTAGTCGCTGTAGCGGCCGACCCCGGCCACCTCCACGTCCTGGGACGGCGACGAGGTGAGCAGAGGGGTGAGCACGGGATGGTTGGCGGTGGCGCTCAATTGATCCTGCGTGGGGAAACCCAGGAACCTCGCGGGGCTCACCATCAGCCCGGCGGGGGAGAGCACCTCACCCCAGACGACGCCCGGCTGGGCGCCGGCGCCCGGCGGACCGCCTCCACCCGGCCCGCCTGGGTTGCCCGGCACCGAGTCCGCGATCAGCGTCACCCCGTTCAGCGCCTGCTGCCGCAGCTGGTCGAAGAGGACCGCCTGCTGGTCGGTGTAGGTGGCGATGTCGGCCGCGGCCAGGCAGACGGCGAAGAGCGGCACCAGGGTGCACAGCAGCCGGGTCCGGAGCGTCATCTCACGCCGGGCGGGGAGGGCGGAGCACGTAGCCGACGCCCCGGACGGTCTGGATGAGGGGCGGATCGACGCAGTCAACCTTGCGCCGCAGGTAGCTGACGTAGGTCTCCAGGACGCCCGCGTCGCCGCCGAAGTCGTAATCCCAGACGTGGTCGAGGATCTGCGCGCGGGAGAGGACCCGGCGCGCGTTGGCCATGAGGTAGCGGAGGAGGCGGAACTCGGTGGGGGTGAGTTCGACGAGTTGGCCGGCGCGCCACACCTCATGGCTCTCCTCGTCGAGCTCCAGGTCAGCCACGGCGAGCCGCCCTCCGGCCTCCGGATCACCGCCTCGGTAGCGGCGCAGCACGGCGCGGATCCGCGCCACCAGCTCCTCGATGCTGAAGGGCTTGGTGACGTAGTCGTCGCCGCCCACGGTGAGCCCGCGCACCTTGTCCTCGGTGGCGTCGCGGGCGGTGAGGAAGATGATGGGGACCCGCTGCCCTTCGGCGGTCAGGCGCTGGGCCAGTTGCAGCCCGTCCTCGCCGGGCAGACCGATGTCGAGGACGATCAAGGACGGGCGGCGCTCCAGGACCGCCTCCCGGGCCTGCCGGGCGGTGGCCGCCGTCTGCACCTCGAAGCCCTCGTAGCGCAGCGCCATGGCCACCAGCTCGGTGATGTTGCGCTCGTCGTCGACGACCAAGACCCGGGTGGGCTCGGTGAGGGGCTCGGCCACGGCCCCCATGGTGGCAGCGAATCCTGGGAATTCGCTGTGAGAACGCCCAGAGCCCGCCCGGCGTCCCGCCGCGCCGATGCCCGACACCGGCCCCCGGCGGCCCACCCCGGGTCAGGGGTTCTTGATGACGACCTGCAGGGAGACCTCCCCGGCGGGGTTGTTCTCGAAGTACTGGATGAGGGCTGCCGACGATGCCGGGCAGTTGACGTCGGCGGCGCCGTTCGGGGCTGTTGAGGTGATCGACGCAGAACAGGTCGCGAGCACCGTGCCGGTGGTCGAGCCTCCCTGGTCGATGCTGAACATGACCACCGCCTGGCCCGTCTGGCCGTAGTTGACCACCGAGGCCTCGGGGAAGCAGGTGTCCGCGCTGCAGCCCTTCTGCCAGCTGGAGCTGACGACGGTGAAGTCGGGCTGATTCGGGACCTGCGCTTCGAGGGAGGCGATCTCCGCCTGGTCGTTCAGGTTGTTGGCGGTCAGGCCGCTGCTGATGGCGCTCGCCGTCGCGAGGCCCGCCTTTGCGGTGCTCACCTGGCTCTGCAGCGAGTTGACCCTGGATTGGAGCCCCACGTCCAGGACGATGAGAAGGGCAATGGCGGCGATTCCGATCGCCCCTAGCGCGATGCCGGCGATGCCGCGCCGCTCGAAGCGCAGGGCGGGCCGCCGCGAGGCGGACGGTGGCGACTCCTGCTGCGTTTGGGTCGGGAGAGGTCCGCCGACAGGCGGAGAGTGGACTGGCGGCGGGGGTGGAGGTGGCGGCTCGTGCATCACGGTCGGGGTCCTCACTGGGGCTGCCGTCCGGCGAACGGTACACCCAGGGCCGCATGCACCGCGCCGGCCTCCGGCGAGGGAGGCCGTCGCTAGACTGCGGGGCGTGATCACCGGCGTGCACGCACTCATCTTCACGTCGGAGCCGGAGGCCGCTCGGGCATTCCTGCGCGACGTGGTGGAATTGCCGTCCGTCGACGCCGGAGGCGGCTGGCCGATCTTCGCCCTGCCGCCGGCGGAGCTCGGCGTGCACCTGGCGGGAGGGGAGAACCGCCACGAGCTCTACCTCATGTGCGACGCGATCGAGGCAACCGTCGCCGAGCTGCGGGCTCGGGGTGCCGAGTTCGTCGGCGGCATCGAGGACGCCGGCTTCGGGCGGGTGGCGACGATGCTGATCCCGGGTGGCGAGTTGCGGGTCGACGAACCCCGGCACGCGTCGCCGCTCGGATCGGGCCCGGCGGGGAGCCAGATCCCGGCCTAGGCCCCGCCCCGGTGGACGCCGGGCCGCGCCGCGCTCGGGCGGTCTCGTCAGTGTCAGCGTGTAGGCTGACCCTCGGTGTCCCCCCAGAATCCCCCGTCCCGCGCCACCGCGTCAGCGTCTCCGCGTCATGCCGGCGACGCCGGGGATCTGGTGGTCGCCGCCTTCCCCGAGGTGCGCATCCGGCGCGTCTACACCATCCACGGCCTGGTCCAGGGCGTCGGCTTTCGGCCCTTCGTCTGGACGCTGGCCTCCCGGTCCGGCCTCACAGGCTCGGTCCGCAACACCTCCGGCGCCGTCATCGTGGAGGCGGAGGGAACCCCCGGGGCGCTGGAGGGGTTCGCCCGGGCGCTGGTCCGCGAAGCCCCGCCGCTGTCGCGCATCGCCGGCATCGACGTGGTGGAGACGGACCCCGCCGGGAGCATCGACTTCCGCATCGAGGAGAGCCGCACCGTCGCCGGTGAGCACCAGACGATCGCCGCCGACGCGGCCACCTGCGCGGACTGCCTGGCGGAGCTGTTCGATCCGGAGGACCGCCGCCACGCATACCCCTTCATCAACTGCACCAACTGCGGGCCGCGCTTCACCATCATCGAGGACATCCCGTACGACCGGCCGCTGACCACGATGCGACGCTTCGCCATGTGCAGCCGCTGCCGGGGGGAGTACGAGAACCCCGCCGACCGCCGTTTCCATGCCCAGCCCAACGCCTGCGCCGAGTGCGGTCCCCGGCTCTGGTTCGCCGCGCGCGACGGCGCGGAGATGCCGGGGGACGCCATCGACCGGGCGGTGGAGGCGGTCGAGGCGGGGCGGATCGTCGCCCTCAAGGGACTGGGTGGTTTCCAGCTGTGCTGCGATGCCGGCGACGAGGCCGCGGTCCGGCGCCTCCGCGCCCGCAAGCACCGCCCCGCCAAGCCGCTGGCGCTGATGTGCGCCGACCTCGAGTCGGTGCGGCGGATCTGCATCGTCAGCAACGAGGAGGCTGAACTGCTGCGGCAGCCGGCCCGGCCCATCGTCCTGCTCCGCCCGCACAGCGACGCCGCCGACCACGGGGTGGCGCCGTCGATCGCCCCCGGCTTCGGCGACCTTGGGGTGATGCTGCCCAGCACCCCGCTGCACCACCTTCTGCTGGAGAGGTTGCGGCGGCCGCTGGTCATGACCAGCGGCAACCTCACCGACGAGCCGATCGCCAAGGACAACGACGAGGCTGTCGAGCGGCTGGGGAGCATCGCCGACGGCTTCCTCCTCCACGATCGCGACATCTACGCGCGATACGACGACTCGGTGGTGCGGCTGGTCGGCGGGGCGTCGCGGATGGTGCGCCGCGCCCGGGGCTTCTGCCCTTTGCCCATCGACCTGCAAGGTGACGCCGGCGGACCCCGTCCAGCGGTGCTGGCGCTGGGCGCCCATCTGAAGAACACCTTCACCCTTCTCAAGGACGGCGACGCGTTCGTCAGCCCCCACGTCGGTGACCTCGACGAGGCGCTGGCGCTGCGCCACCAGGCCGAGGCGCTGACCACCTACCTCCGGCTCTTCCGCGTCCATCCCGACGTGGTCGCCTGCGATCTGCATCCCGACTACACCTCCAGCCACCTCGCCGAGGCGTGGTGGGAGGGCGGAGCCCGTCCTGTGCGGGTGCAGCATCACCACGCCCATGTCGCCAGCGTCATGGCCGAGCACGGCCTCCGCGGCCGCGTGCTCGGCGTCGCTTTCGATGGCATCGGCCTGGGTCCGGACGGGACCCTCTGGGGCGGCGAGATCCTGCTCTGCGACGAACGCTCCTTCGTCCGCGCCGGCCACCTCGCGCCCGTCACCCAGCCCGGGGGCGACATGTGCGCCCGGCAGGGCTGGCGCATGGCGGCCGCCTATCTGGTCGCGGCTGGGGCAGCCCCCGCCGCGCCTCCGCCGGCGATCGCCGCCTCCCCCGACGCCCCCGACGCGCGGCGCTGGCGGCTCGTCACCCGCCTGGCGGCGAGCGACCGGGCGCCGGTGACGACCAGCGCGGGCCGCCTCTTCGACGCCGTCGCCAGCCTCCTGGGTGTCGCCCAGGTGTCGAGTTTCGAGGGGGAGGCGGCCATGCGCCTCGAGGCGCTCGCCGCCACCGCCGGGGAGCCGGACCAGGTCCGCCCCCTGCCCGTCGGGATGCGCGGTGATCCGCTCGTCATCGACACCGTCTCCCTGGTCATGGCGCTTGCCCATGACCGCGAGAGGGGCCGTCCCGCCGCCGAGCTGTCGCTGCTCTTCCACGAGAGCCTGGCCCAGGCGGTGGCCGAGTCCGTGGGGCGGCTCGCCGCCGAATGCGGGGTGGACCGGGTGGCGCTCAGCGGCGGCGTCTTCCAGAACGCCCTCCTCCTCGGCCGCCTGGAGTCCCTCCTGCGGCAGCGCGCTCTCACCGTCCACGCCAACTCAGCGGTGCCCGCCAACGACGGCGGAGTCAGCCTCGGGCAGGCGCTGGTGGCGGTCTCGCAGCGGTCGGCGGCCGGTCCACCGGTGGTGGAGGCGGAGTGTCGGGACGGCCTCTGCGTCACCTGCCGCGACCAGCTGGTGAGCCTGGTCGTGACCTCCACCGACGCCACGTCGGGGATGGCCCGGGGGACCGTCGACGGCCGGCCCTGCGAGGTCTCCATCGAGCTCGTGCCCGGTGTCGAGAGCGGCGACGTCCTCCTCTGCCAGGGCGGCGTCGCCCTGCAGCACGCCGCGGAGGAGTAGCCGATGTGCCTGGCCATCCCGGCCCGCCTCGTCGAATATGTCGACAATGACCGCAACTACGCGCGGGTGGAGCTGGGCGGGGTGAACCGGCAGGTCAACACGTCGATGCTCACCGGCGAGGACGCCACCGAACCGGGGGAGTACGTGCTCATCCACGTCGGCTTCGCCCTCTCTCGCATCAGCGAGGAGGAGGCAACCGAGACGCTCGCCCTCCTGGAGGAGATGGGGGCCGCCTACAACGACGAGATCGAGCAGATCCGCGGCTCTCGGAGCGCGCCGTGAAGTTCGCCGACGAGTTCCGCGACGGCGCCGTGGCGCGCCGGGTGGCCGACCGCATCGCCGATGAGGCGGGCGACCGGCATTGGAAGTTCATGGAGGTGTGCGGCGGGCACACCCACGCCATCTTCAAGTACGGCATCGAGGACCTGCTGCCCGGCAATGTCGAGCTGGTGCACGGTCCCGGCTGCCCGGTCTGCGTCATCCCCATGGGCCGGGTGGACGACGGCATCGCCGTCGCCCGCCAGGAGGGGGTGATCTTCACCTGCTTCGGCGACATGATGCGGGTGCCGGGGAGCCACGGCAGCCTGCTCGACGCCAAGGCCGCCGGCGCCGACGTGCGCATGGTCTACTCGCCGCTCGACGCCCTCAAGATCGCCGAGCAGAATCCCGATCGGCGGGTCGTCTTCTTCGCCATCGGCTTCGAGACCACGGCGCCGTCGACGGCGCTGACGCTGCTCCGCGCCAAGGCCGAGGGACGGAGCAACTTCCTCGTCTTCTGCAACCACGTCACCATCATTCCGCCCATGACCGCCATCGTCGAGGCGCCGGAGCTGTGCCTCGACGGGTTCCTCGGTCCCGGCCACGTCTCCACCGTCATCGGCATCCATCCGTACGAGGTCATCGCCAGCCACTACGGGCTCCCCGTGGTGGTCATCGGTTTCGAGCCCCTCGACATCCTGCAGGGCCTCCACATGCTCATCCGCCAGCTGGTCGAAGGCCGCTGCGAGGTGGAGAACCAGTACCGCCGCGTCGTCCACGACCAGGGCAATCCCCGCGCTCTGGAGGTGATGGAGCGCGTCTTCCAGCTCCGCCCTCAGTTCGAGTGGCGGGGCCTGGGCATGATCCCGAGCAGCGCTTTCGAGCTGCGCGAGGAGTTCGCCGCCCACGATGCGGAGAGGGCCTTCCAGGTTCCCGGCGTGCGCGTCGCCGATCCCACGGTGTGCCAGTGCGGCGAGGTCCTCAAGGGCGCCATCAAGCCCTGGGAGTGCAAGGTCTTCGGCACGGCGTGCACCCCAGAGACGCCGATCGGGACATGCATGGTGTCGTCGGAGGGGGCGTGCGCCGCCTACTACACCTTCGGCCGCTACTCGCGGGCGCGGGACCGCGAGCGCGCCCTGGCGCGGCCGCCGGAGGCCGGCGGGCGATGAGCCGGGGCGTGGGGGGGCCATCTGACCCGTCGCCGGCGGTGCAGGCATCGCCCACCGCTCATTCGGTGAAGGCGGCCACCGCCGGCGTCGGCGACGCCGAGGCCCAGGTCCTGCGGCGCATCGCGCTGGTCCGCAAGCGCAAGCCGGTGCTGCGCGACGGCGCCGTCACCATGAGCCACGGCGCCGGCGGCAAGGCGAGCCACACCCTGGTGTCGGCGCTCTTCGCCGACGTGTTCAGCAACCCCGCCCTCGACGAGCTCGGTGACCAGGCGCTGCTACCCATCCCGGGCACCGACTCGCTGCTCGCCTTGACCACCGACACCTTCGTCGTCAGCCCTCTCTTCTTCCCCGGCGGCGACATCGGGGAGCTGGCCGTCAACGGCACCGTCAACGACCTCGCCGTCGGCGGTGCGGTCCCGCTCGGCCTCGCCGCAGCCTTCATCCTGGAGGAGGGCCTGGACATGGCCACGCTCCGCCGGGTGGTGGAATCCATGCGCGCCGCCGCCGACCGGGCCGGTGTCGCCATCGTCACCGGCGACACCAAGGTCGTGCCCCGGGGCAAGGCCGACCGGCTCTTCGTCACCACCACCGGCGTCGGCATCGTCACCGGCGGTCGGCGGTTGGGGATGCACCGCATCGAGAGCGGCGACGCTGTGCTGCTCAGCGGCGCCATGGGAGACCACGGCGCCACCGTCATGCTGGCGCGCGGCGACCTCGATCTCGAGGCCCCGGGATTGCGCAGCGACACGGCGCCGCTGCATCGCCTCACCGCCGCCCTGCTGCACGCGGGCATCGACGTCCACTTCATGCGCGACGCCACCCGCGGCGGCGTCGCCACGGTGCTCAACGAGATCGCCCAGGGGTCGGGGCTGGCCATTGCCATCGAGGAGGTAGCGCTGCCCGTCCACGACGAGGTGCGGGGTGTCGCCGAGATCCTCGGCATCGACCCCCTCTACATCGCCAACGAGGGCAAGCTGGTGGCGATCCTGCCCGCGGCGCAGGCGGCCGAGGCGCTCGCGATCATGCGCTCACGTCCCGAAGCGGCCGAGGCGGCCGTCATCGGGGAGGTGCTCCGCGAGCCCGAGGGCATGGTCTTCGTGCACACGGGGTTCGGCGGCACCCGCGTCGTCGACATGCTCATCGGCGATCCCCTGCCGAGGATCTGCTGAGGCCTCTGGTCAGCGCCCCCGGCGGAAGGGGTGCCAGCCGCGGAGACGCTGCTCCAGGTCCGCGATGGCGGACTCCAGCTCGTGGACGCGGGCCATGGCCATCTGGTTGCCCTGCTCGGCACTGTCGATGACCATGATCTGCTGGTGGAGCACGCGGATCAGTTCGGTCTCGCGCTCGTGGGCCAGCTGCTCACTCGCCAGACGGGCCTCACCCTCGGCGCGGGCCCTCTCCCGCCACTGCGCCAGTCCCCGCTCTAGGACCGAGATCCGCGAATCCTTCTCGACGCGGAGCTCGTGGAGCCGGGCGATCTCGAGGACCTGGTCGATCTCGTGGAGCTGGTGGGGGAGGATGGCGGCGTCGACCGCCTGATCGATGGCGAATCGCGTGCCCTCGTCGGCCGGAGGGGGCGCGGGGTAGACGCGGCGGCCGAGCAGCTCGAGGGCGCGGCCGTCCGGCTCCGGAAACGGCCCCGGGGGCAGGGCGGGCGCCTGGGGAGGCCTCGGATAGGCGAGGCCCAGGGACTCTGGGGGACGTGCCTGAACCGCCATGAGGAACAACCTCCTGCAAAGACGTTGGGTGGAGTAGAGGTCAGACCCCGCGAAGGCTACACCAGGTCGGGCGATCGTGCCTCACGAGGTCACCGCGCCGCGGTACGCTCGACGCCGTGAGCCAGGATCTGGATGACTACTGCGCGGCCAACCGGGAGCACTTCCTCGACGAGCTGAGGGAATTCTGCCGCATCCCCTCGATCTCCGCCGACCCGGCCCACGCCGCCGACGTGCGGCGCAGCGCCGAGCACCTGGCCGCCGGCGCCCTCGCCGCCGGCTTCACCACCGCGCGGTTGATCGAGACCGCGGGTCAGCCCGCCGTCTACGCCGAGCGGATGGTGGACCCATCCCTGCCCACCGCTCTGATCTACGGGCACCATGACGTCCAGCCCGCCGACCCCCTGGACCAATGGACATCGCCGCCCTTCGACCCCCGCATCGAGGGGGGCCAGCTCCGCTGCCGCGGCGCCTCCGACGACAAGGGCCCGATCTGGATGCATCTCAAGGCGGTCGAGGCCCACGTGCGGGTCCGCGGCGAGCTCCCCCTCAACCTGAAGCTGATCGTCGAGGGCGAGGAGGAGATCGGCTCCGCCCATTTCGAGGAGCTCATCCAGGCCGAGGCGGGGCGGCTCGCCGCCGACGTCTGCGTCGTCTCCGACACCGCCATGCACGGTCGCGGCCAGCCGTCGATCTGCGTCGGGCTCCGCGGTCTCGTCGACCTGGAGGTCGAGGTCAGTGGCCCCTCCCTGGACCTCCACTCCGGCCACTTCGGCGGCTCCGTGCTCAACCCCCTGGAGGCCCTCGCGCGCATCCTCGCCTCCCTGCGCGACGGCGCCACGGGCCGGGTGACGGTTCCCGGCTTCTACGACGACGTCCAGGAGCTGAGCCCCGAGGAGCGCGCCCAGATCGCCGATCTGCCCTTCGACGAGGCCACCTACCGGGAGGAGGCGGGCGGCGTGCCCGCCACGTTCGGGGAAGGCGGTTACACCACCATGGAGCGCACCAGCGTGCGCCCCACCCTGGAGATCAACGGCTTCGGCGGCGGCTATCAGGGCCCCGGCCCCAAGACGATCGTCCCGGCCAGCGCCTGGGCGAAGGTCACGTGCCGGCTGGTGCCCCATCAGCGTCCCGACGACATCGCCCTCAAGGTCAGGGCGGCGCTGGAGGCGGCAACCCCGGAGGCGGTGAGCACCACGGTGACGCTCGGCAGCGGCAACAACCCGGTGGTGACCTCGGTTGACCATCCGGCGGTGCGGGCGGCGGCACGGGCCGTGCGCGAGGTCTTCGGCGCCGACCCGTTCTTCACCCGGATGGGGGGATCGGTCCCGCCGGTGGAGATGTTCGACCGTCTGCTCGACCTCCCCTCGGTGCTCATCGGCTTCGGTCTCCCCGACGACCGCATCCACGCTCCCAACGAGAAATGGGACCTCGACCAGTTCGACGGAGGGCTTCGCACCGTGACAAGGCTGTGGGACGACCTCGCACGCTCGCTGCAGCGGCGCACCCCGGCGACCCGATGAGCTGGCAACCACCGTCCCCGGGCTACGGGTCCCCTCCTGGCGACGAGACGCCGTCCGGGAACCAGCCGCCTCCCGGCGACCAGACGCCTCCCGCCGGTCAGACCCCTCCCGGCTACCCGTCCCCACCCGGCTACCCCGGCGGCTATCCGGGCCCCGGCTATCCGGGCCCCGGCTATCCCGGAGGGATCCCTCCCTACCCCGGCACCCCGGGCGGGCATCCGTACGCTGACAGGCCCCTGGGCCAGTATGCCTTCCCAGGAGCCCCGGGTCCGGCGCCCGGGCTCGTCTACGCCGGTTTCTGGTGGCGCGTCCTCGGCTACCTCCTGGACGGCCTGATCGTCGGCGTGCCCAGCGGCATTCTCTTCGTCATCCTGCTCTGGCCCACCCTGTCCAGCTACTTCAACACCATCTCGACGTACGTCAACACCCAATGCGTCAACGGCACGTGCACCGGCTCGCTGCCGTCCATCGCCTGGCCCGCCAGCGCGGCGGCGGTGTACGCGGTCGTCGCCGCCGTCATCGGCCTCTTCTACTACGGGGTGCTGGTGAGCGCCTGGGGCAGCACCGTCGGCCAGCGGGCGATCGGGGCGCGGGTCGTCCGCATCGAGGACCCGGCGCACTACCTGCCCCTGGAGCGCTCGCTGCCCAGGTCCATCGTCTTCTGGGGGAGCTCTCTGCTGGCCTTCGTGCCCGGGGTCGGCTCGCTGGTCGGCCTTCTCGTCCTCCTCGCCCTCCTCTGGGTCGCCTGGGACAAGCGCAAGCAGGGTCTGCACGACAAGCTGGGACGCGCCCTGGTGGTGCGGCGGACCCCGATCATCGCCGTGGCCCCCTACGGTGCCCCCTATCCCTACCCCGCGCCCGGGCCCACCGGCTATCCCCCCAATCCCTATCTGCCCCCGCCCCAGGGGCCACCGGCGGGTTAGGCGCTCCGCCCGCTATCCTGCCGGGCATGACACTCATCGAATCCATCTCCGCCCAAGAAATCCTCGACTCCCGGGGCAACCCGACCATCGCGGTGGACGTCCAGCTCATGAGCGGCTGGAGCGGCACCGCCCTGGTCCCCAGCGGCGCCAGCACCGGCAAGCACGAGGCCGTCGAGCTGCGCGACGGCGATCCCGCCCGCTTTGGCGGCAAGGGCGTTCTCCAGGCGGTCAGCAACGTCGTCGACGTCATCGCCGCCGACCTGATCGGCCTCGACGCCCTCGACCAGGCGGGCATCGACGCCCGCCTCTGCGAGCTGGACGGCACGGAGAACAAGAGCCGCCTCGGCGCCAACGCCATGCTCGGCGTCAGCCTCGCCTGCGCCCGCGCCGCCGCCGAGTCCACCGACCTCCCCCTCTATCGCTACCTGGGAGGCGTGGCCGCGGCGACGCTTCCTGTTCCCCAGTTCAACGTCCTCAACGGCGGCGCCCACGCCCGCACCTCGGTGGACTTCCAGGAGTTCATGTTCCTGCCCTGGGGCATGCCCAGCTTCGCCGAGGCGCTGCGGGCGGGCAGCGAATGCTTCCACGCGCTGCGGACCGTGCTCAAGGCCAGGGGGTACGACACCGGCCAGGGCGACGAGGGCGGGTTCGCGCCGTCGCTGAAGCACAACGAGGAGGCCGTGGAGCTGCTCGTCGAGGCCATCACCAAGGCCGGCTACACCCCCGGCGACCAGGTCGGCATCGGCCTCGACCCCGCCGTGTCGCAGTTGTACGAGAACGGCCGCTACGTGCTGAAGGGAGAGGGGAGGGAGCTGGAGCCGGCTGCGCTGGTGGACATGTGGGCGTCCTGGCTCGACCGCTACCCGATCATCAGCCTCGAGGACGGCATGGCCGAAGACGACTGGGACGGTTGGAAGCTCCTCACCGAGAAGCTGGGCGACCGCGTCCAGCTGGTCGGCGACGACAACTTCGTCACCAATCCCAAGCTGCTCCAGAAGGGCATCGACCTGGGCGTCGCCAACTCCATCCTCATCAAGCTGAACCAGATCGGTACTCTGACGGAGACCCTGGAGACGGTGGCGCTGGGCCGGGCCCACGGCTACAACCCGGTGGTGAGCCACCGCAGCGGCGAGACCGAGGACACCTTCATCGCCGACTTCGTCGTCGCCATCAACGGCGGGCAGCTGAAGTCGGGGGCCCCCTCCCGCTCCGAGCGGGTCGCCAAGTACAACCGGCTGCTCCGCATCGAGCGCGAGCTGGGCAGCTCGGGAAGCTTCGCCGGCAGGGCCGCGTTCCCCAGGGCGAAGCTGTCCGCGTGACGGGGCGCCGCCGCCCGGCATGACCGCCGCCGCCCGCGCGGGGCCCCCGGGTCCCCGCCGGGACGGCACGGCTTCGGGCTCCGTTGCGGCTACGATGGCGGGGAAGCGATGAGCGAGGAGCGCAGGGCCATGACCACCATCCGGCTCAGCAACGGCCCCGACACCGTCGTCAGCCTCTCCGTGGAGGAGACCCTGAAGGCGCTGGAGCGGCCGGCCGACAAGGCGGGATTCGTCGAGCTGCCAGCCGAGGGCGGCCCCATCCGGATCCGCCCCGCAGCCATCGTCGCCCTCTTCCCGGATGCCCACCGAGGCAGCGCCGGGTTCCGGGTCGGCGCCTCCGGGGCCAAGGGCTGAGCCTCACCGGCACGGCCGGCGCGCCGATGGCGGCGAAGCGGCCCGAGATCGGGGGTCATCGATAATGGCTGGCATGCCCCTCTCCGATCCGCGCCTCGCCGTGCTCCCCCCTTCCCTCGGCAGCGGCGTGCTCGACCTGGTGGGCAACACGCCGCTCCTCCGCATCCGCCTCTTCGACGACGAGTTTCCCGACGTCCAGGTGTACGCCAAGGCGGAGTACCGCAACCCGGGCGGCTCGGTGAAGGACCGGCCGGCGCTGCGCATGATCACTGAGGCCGAGCGGGATGGGCGACTGACCCCGGATCGGGTGATCCTCGACTCCACCAGCGGCAACACCGGTGTCGCGTACGCCATGATCGGCGCCGTCAAGGGTTATCGCGTCCGCCTCGTCATGCCGGCCAACGTCAGCGACGAACGCAAGGCCCTGGTCAAGGCCCTCGGGGCCGAGATCATCTACAGCGATCCCATGGAGGGGAGCGACGGCGCCATCCGCCTCTGCCAGGACGTCCTGGCGAGGGATCCCGACCGCTATTTCATGCCCGATCAGTACAACAACCCCGACAACTGGCGTGCCCACTACCACGGCACGGCCAACGAGATCTGGGCCCAGACGCAGGGTTCGGTGACGCACTTCGTGGCCGCCCTGGGAACGGGGGGCACGTTCATGGGCACCGGCCGGCGCCTGCGCGAGCTGAACCCCGAGGTCCATCTCGTCACCGTCGAACCGCAGGGGCCCTGGCATGGCCTCGAGGGCCTCAAGCACATGGCCACCTCCATCGTCCCCGGCATCTACGAGCCCGGCCTCGCCGACCAGCACATCGGCGCCCCCACCGAGGAGTTGTATGCCCTGGCCCGCCAGCTGGCCGAATCCGAAGGCGTCGTGGTGGGGCACAGCAGTGGCGCCAACCTCTACGCCGTCCGCGAGCTCGGCCGGCAGCTGGACCACGGGGTGGTCGTCACCATCTTCTGCGACGGCGGCGACCGCTACGTCAGCCGCGGCCTGTACGGCATGACCCCGCCGTGACCCTCCCCGCCGTCCGGCTGGTCGCCTCCGCCCAGGCGGCCATCCGCCGCCTCGCCGAGGCCGCCTACCCGCACGAGGGCTGCGGCGTGCTCATCGGCGCCTCCCTCGACGCCGGGGAGGTTGCGGTTCGCGAGGCGACCGCCGGGCGGAACCTCTGGACCGAGCGCCTGCGCGACCGCTACGACCTCGATCCCGCCGACATCGCGGCCGCCGACCGCCGTGCCCGCGGTCTCGGCCTCGACGTGGTCGGCTTCTGGCACAGCCATCCCGACCACCCCGCCCGGCCTTCGCAGTTCGACACCGATCGCGCCTGGGTCGACTACGCCTACGTGATCGTCAACACCACGAAGGGTGGCAGTGGCGATCTGAACGGATTCCGCCTCGAAGGGGAGGGCGGTGCCTTCCAGCAGGTGGCCGTGGAGGTCGCGTCGTGACCCGCGTGTGGGAGGGGGCACGGTGAGCCGGGTGGCGGGGACGCTGCCCCAACGCCACGCCAGACGCCGCGGCGAAGACCCGTCGCTGGCGCCGCCGAGCGGCATCGTGGCCATCGTCGGGCGGCCCAACGTCGGCAAGTCCACGCTCTTCAACCGTCTCACCGGACACCGGCAGGCAATCGTGGACGAGACCGCCGGGCTCACCCGCGACCGCCTCTACGGAGTTCGCCGAGTGGCGGGGCCGGCGCTTCACCGTCGTCGACACCGCCGGCCTCGACCCGCAGCTTGTGAAGGACGACGCCGGCATCGCCGAGCTGACGCGGGGAACGCAGGAGCAGGCGCGGATGGCCATCGCCGAGGCCGACGTCTGCATCCTCATGGTGGACATCCGCGCCGGCGTGACCGGCCTCGACGAGGACGCCGCCGCCATCCTCCGCACCGGTCGTGCGCCGGTGATCCTCGCCGGCAACAAGGCGGACGCCCCCGGCGACCCCCACTGACGCGCACGAGCTGTACCGCCTCGGCCTCGGCGAGCCGCGCCTCATCTCCGCCCTCTCCGGCACCGACACGGGCGACCTCCTCGACGACGTCGTCGACCGCCTCCACCGCCGGTGGGCGCCGACGAGGTGCAGCCGGACGAGCTCCGTGTCACCATCATCGGCGGCCGCAACGTCGGTAAGTCGTCGCTGCTCAACGCCCTGGTGGGCCAGGAGAGGGCGCTGGTGTCGTCGGTCGCCGGCACCACACGGGACGCCGTGGACACCCTCATCGAGCACGGCGGCCGCCAGTTCCGCCTGGTGGACACGGCGGGCATCCGCCGCCGCGGGCTGGTCAGCACCGACATCGAGCACTACAGCCTGCTCCGGGCCATGCACTCGCTGGAGCGCAGCGACGTCGCCCTGGTGGTCATCGACTGCTCCCGACGGCACGGTGGCCAGGACCGCCACGTCGCCGGCTACGCCGCCGACCTCGGGAAAGGGCGTCGTCATCATCGCCAACAAGTGGGATCTCGTCTCCGCGAGGACCGCTCCGACCCGAAGACGCTGAGAAGATCGCCGACGCCTTCGCTTCGTGCCGGCGCCCGCTCCTGACGGCGAGCGCCACGCTGGGCGCAGACGTTTCGCGGGTGCTGGACGCCGCCCAGGAGGGTCGCCAACGCTCGCGCCTTCCGCATGCCGACCGGCGCCCTCGATCAGGTCATCCGCAAGGCCGTCGACGACCGTCCGCCGCCCTTCCACAGGGTCGCCGCCGTATGCCTCTATGCCACCCAGGCGAGCACGCCCAACCCCACCATCGTGCTCTTCGTCAACGATCCCGACCTGCTCCACTTCTCGTATCAGCGCTACCTGGAGAACCGCATCCGGAGCGCCTTCGGCTTCTCCGGCGTCCGGCTCCGCCTGGTGGCCCGGCGGCGGGCGGTGACCGAGTAGGATCGCCGCCGGCGATGCCCATCACCATTTCCACCTCCGCTCAGGGCCCCGGCGGCCCGAGCCGCTCCTAATGCGCCGCGTCGCCATCCTCGGCGCCGGCTCTTGGGGTACGGCCCTGGCGCAGACGCTCTGCCACAAGGGGCTGGAGGTGCGGCTCTGGGCCCGGACGGCGGAGCGGGCCGACGAGATGTCGCGCAGCCGGCGCAACCTCCGCTACCTCCCCGACCTGGAGATCGACCCCTCCATCGTCATCACCCACGACATCGCCCGCGCCTGCCGCGGCGGCGAGCTGGTCATCGTGGCCGTGCCCAGCCACGGGCTTTCGGACATCGCCGGGCTGGCCGCGCCGCACCTGGAGCCGGCCGCTGCCGTGATGAGCGCCGCCAAGGGCTTCGACCTCGATGGCCTGCGCACCATGAGCCAGGTCCTCCTCGAGGTGCTCGGCGAGAGCTGGCGCCCGCGCCTGCTGGCCATGAGCGGTCCCGACATCGCGGTCGAGGTGGCCCTGGGGCTGCCGGCGGCCACCGTGGTGGCGGGGTTCGACCGGACTGGGCCGAGACCGTCCGGGACACCTGCACGCGGCTCGCAGCTCCGCGTCTACAGCAGCCCCGACCTGCTCGGCGTCGAGACGGTGGCGCGCTCAAGAACGTCGTCGCCATCGCCGCCGGCATCTGCGACGGCATCGGCATCGGCGACAACGGCAAGGCGGCCATCATCACCCGGGGCCTCGCCGAGATGGCGCGCCTGGGGGTGGTCGCGGCGCCAAGCCGCTGACCTTCGCCGGCCTCACCGGGCTCGGCGACTGCATCCTGACCTGCATGAGCCCGCATTCGCGCAACCGCCTGCTCGGCGAGGCGGTGGCCCGGGTCGTGGGCTCGACGAGGTCATCGCCTCCACGCACATGGTCGCCGAGGGTGAACGCCACCCGGGCGGCGGTGCGGTTGGCGGAGCGGTACGGGGTGGACATGCCCATCGCCCTGGAGATCCACGCGGTGCTCTTCGAGGGCAAGCCCATCGCCACCGCCCTGTCCGACCTCATGGCGGCGCGGCCCCGCCGACGAGCTGCGGGGCCGGGCCTCAGCGGCTTATAGGCAGGGCGCGCCGGCCGCGAAGGCGCAGCCGCGGCACCAGGGTCACCGACTCGATGATCTCCGAGGACGACACCTTGGAGCGGCCGCGAGGCGGTCCTCGAAGCGGATGGGATCTCGGTGACGGGGGAGCGTAGGTTGAGGCAGATGCAGCATCTCGATGAGGAAGGCGTAGCCGTCGGCGACGATGCGGTCGAGATCGATGCGCTCGATGACGGCGCGGGGTAGCAGCGGTACCCCGAGGTGCAGTCGTGGACACGGATGCCGAGGATGGTGCGGGCATACGTGTCGGCGGTCCAGGAGAGCGCGAGGCGATGCCGCTTCCAGCCCACGATGGCGCCCCCCGGCACGTACGCGAGCCGATGGCGACGCCGTGCGACCTGCGGGCGGCGGCGATCAGGGCGGGCAGGTGGACGGGGTTGTGAGAGCCGTCCGCATCCATGGTGACGAGCAGGTCGTACCCGTTCGCGACGCCGTGGTGGAGCCCGGCGATATAGGCGGTGCCCAGGCCAAGCTTGCCCGACCGGTGGAGGACGTCAACCCGCAGGTCGGCGAGGGCGAGGGCGTCAGCGAGGTCGCCCGTCCCGTCCGGCGAGTTGTCGTCCACCACCAGAACGTCGCAGCCCTGCCCGCGGACTCCGGCGGTGATCGCCTCCAGGTTCAGCCGCTCGTTGAAGGTCGGCAGGATGACGAGCGTCCGTTCCCGCGCGCCGTCGCCGGTCCCCTCCGCCGCCCTGGGGGTGCGCTTGCGTGTCTGCGGCAAGGCGTCATGCCTCCAATCAGTCGTGTGGCGCCGCGCGCGCAGAGGCTCGCCCACGTTGCCCGTCGCGACGGCGGCGCGGTTCGGCGCGGCCGCCGCATCGTAGCCGGTTCAGCCCAGAGGTTGGCGTCCCAGGAACCCCGCCAGCCGCAAGTAGGCGGGCGCGTCGGGGGAGACGGGCACCTCGGGGCCGAAGGCGTCGCTCCCCGCCCGCCGTTCGGCGGTCAGCACGGTGCGAAGCACCGCCAGCCCGGCCTCGGCCAGGGCCGGGTCCAGGCGTGCCACCTGCCCGGTCGCCTGGGCGAGATCCCAAGCGTGGACGGCGCTCTCGCCGATCATGAAGGGCCGGGATTGCCCGGCGGCCTGTGGGTATTCCAGAAAGGCCGCCTCCAGGCTCCGCCTTGCCGCGCGGAAGGCCGCAGCGGGATCGTCCCCGAGAAGGTCCCCCTGCGGGGCGCTCCAGCCGGCGGTCTTCCCGGAGGCCCGGGCGGCGAAGCCGGCCGGTCCGCCGACGATGTGGTTGATCAGGGCCCGGACGTCCCAGTCGTCGCAGGGAGTGGGCAGTGCCATCTGATCGGGCCGAGTGGCGTCGATGAGGTCCTGCATCTGGTCGAGGGCGGCGTCGAAGAGGGCGTCGGGGACGGCTTCCGTGGTCATGGCGTGATCGGCTCCTGGGTGATCGCCGGTGGGTCCCGGCGGGCTCTGGGGAAGGCGTGTGAGGGCTTCCGCTACACTGGGGGCGGACCCGTCGGGGAGTAGCTCAGATGGTTAGAGTACTGGTCTGGGGGACCAGGGGTCCGCGGTTCGAGTCCGCGCTCCCCGACAGCCGGCACATGTGAGTTCAGGACAGGATTCTGCTGCTAAGCAGGAGCTTGAAGTAGATGCTGTCAATCATCCGCCGTCTCGCCAAGGCATCGATCGTTTCGGTTGCTGCCCTCCTTGTGCTGTCTGCGCTGGTCTACGGTGGTTTCAACCACCGATTCGACGTCGTGGTCGTCACAACCGCCGAGCTGCTGCTCGTCGGCTCCGTGCTCGTCGGGCTGCGGTCATGGCGGACACGTGCGCATCGGCCGCGGGTGGAACATTGATGGCAGGGCAGTTCGGGGTGCTGCTCTAGAGACGCACCCCTACGGCATTGGCACCGTGACATCACCCTGCTGCTCGAGCAGTTGTTGCCAAGTGTCAAAGGACATGCAGAACCGGCCGGCGACGCCGTAGCTGGGACCCCAGCTGTTCCAGAACCACACTCGCTGGTTCGTCGCATCGATCTGGTCGGCGACGACTTCGTGGCCACCCCGTATCGTGGCGCCGGCGGCGATGACGACAAGGCCCGTGGCATCAGGGGTGTCGAAGCTGGTGTACCAGTTGATTCCCGTGATCACTGGCCGAACCACCAGTGCGAGGAGGCCGTCCTCGATGCCAAACGCGTGCTTGTACGCGGTTATCCAGCCCAGCTGCTTGGCCGCCTTGCACACCTCAAGGCCGCTGCCGCCCGGGTCATTCGGGGGATATGGCTTGCCCTCCAACCTCGTCTCCACCTCATAGAGGTGAATGGCGTCGTTCTCCAAGCGAGGAGCACCACCGGTGAAATCGGGGGATGAATCGAGCGACCCGCACAGGGCGTTGGCCGTGCACGATCCGATCTGGCCCTGATCGAGAGGCAACCCGTGCGCCTGGTGAGTGACGCTCACGATCTGCACGGCGCGATCTGCTGGGAAGTTTCGCGATCGGGCGTCATGGACGATATGCCGCCCAAGCCGTTTGCCGGGGACGATCCGTTCAGCGAGCTCTGATCTGATCACTTCATCAGTCATCCCAAACTCCTCACTGTGCGATGGCATCGAATAGGGCGGGCTGGGCTGATCTCTGCAGCCACGGGTGATCTTCGGTCACCCATGGCGGTGTGTCAACGGCGCGGGATTGGGACGGCACGGTCGTGGAGTGGGGGACGACTCCTTCGGTCAGATGGGGAACGGCACGACCGGGGGCAGTTCGCTGCCGGAACCCGCGGCCATGCCGAACGGCGACAGCGTCTCCGGCAGCGCTGCCGGGGCTCTACAGCCTGGCAATCACCTCTGGCGGCTCACTGCTCGTGCGGGGAGACCGTCCGGAGACGTCCCTGCCGATCTCCCGCTCCCCGGGGCGTCACCCGCTCCTCTCCTGCCCGCCGAGGTGAAGCTCCCGCCTGGGTCCGAGGCGATCGCCATGGCTGGAGGCGAGTTCTTCACTCTCGTTGCCTGCCGACCCTCGCCCGCCGTGCCGTGAGCACGCGCCCGCCGGAGGGCCGGCGGGGCGGACCGTGGTGAGCGGTCGATGGCTCCCGGGGCCTCGCCAGCCGACGGCTAGAATCACCTCATGAGCGATATCAGCCCGGCGCAGGCGAGGCGAGCAGAGGACTTCCACTTCGGGGCGAGGGTCTTCTCCTCGGACGGAAGGCACATCGGCTCCCTGAGGTTCATCGTCATCGATCGCGAGAGCTCCGGCGTCCATGCCCTCGTGGTCAGGGAGACGCGCCACTTCTCCGGGCACCACGAGGCGGTCGCGGCCCTCATGGAGGACGACATCGCCATCCCCATCGGCGCCGTCCGCGAGGTGGAGCACAGCCAGATCACCCTGTCGATCACAGCGGCCGAGGCGCGCCGTACCGTTCCGTATCTCACCTACCAGTTCGCCGCCCTCGACAGGGGGGACGAGGAGCGGGTGCTCATCGCCGAGGTCGGCGGCGGCATGTTCGCCCCGCCGCTCGTCGAGGCGGCCCGCAAGAAGTCTCGACGAGCTCGAGATCAGGCGCGGCGAGAACGTGATGCTGGGCCACGCGGGGAAGAAGCTGGGCACGGTTAGGGACGTGGTGCTGGATGGCGGCGAACTCGCCGGCATCGTGGCGCACCCCGTGGGCTTCTTCAAGGAGGACGTCCTCCTGCAGGTGCGTTTCCTGGGGCGAAGTGACGACCTGGCCCTCTTCGCCCATCTGACGGAAGGCGATCTCGAGCACCTCGAGCCGTTCCATCCGTCCGCGGACGACTAGGCGCAGCTCAGCGCCGCCGGAAGAGGAGGGCGGCGCCCGTGCCGCCGGCGACGGCGATCCCCGCCAGGACGACCAGGTTTGTCCCCGTGATGCCGTATCCGAACCAGGGATCCTGGAGTGCTCGCACCGCGTAGTTGAGGGGATCGAAGTTCGCCATGGCTCGCATCGTGCTGGGGAGGACCGACAGGGGCGGCCCCGCACCGGAGATCAGGTAGAGGGGGAAGAAGAGGACCAGGCCGATCCCCTGCGCCGACCGGGAGGTGGGGAAGATGGCGGCGACGAGCAGGCCCAGCGCCAGGAAGGCGGTTTGCCCGACGGCGAAGCCGAGGACGACCCCGGCGACCGACCGCGGGACGTTGTATGCGTACGCCGGGCGAGCCACCAGCAGGAGCAGGGCTGCGGCCGCCACGGCCACCGCGAAGCACACCAGCGTCTGGGCCGCGATGACGGCGCTGATGGGCACCGACGAGGCTCGGAAGCGGCGCATGATGCCGCGCTCGAAATACGACGCGATGTGCGGGGGGAGGGCGATCAGGCCCATGGCCCCGATGACCACCGCGATGTTGCTGACGACGTAGTACTCGGCACCGCCGGCGCCGCGGAAGCCCTCGTGCGACGTGCTGAAGACCCCGGCGATGACGAACATGACGACGATGGGGTAGGCGAGCGTGAACCCCACCGCCAGGGGTTCGCGGAAGAAGAGCTTCATCTCGAGCCAGGTCAGCTTCGCGAATGCCGATGTTCTCACCGCTCCGTCCCCTCCGGAGCCTCGGTGAGGTTGAGGAAGACGTCCTCTAGCGTCGGCTGCTCGACGCGGAGGTCGTCGGGTTCGATGCCGTGGGCGATGAGCGCGGCGCCGACGTGCGCCAGCAAGGGCCCGTCGCCGCTCACCTCGAGCCTCGGGCCGTGGCGGACGAATCGGCTGACGTGCGGCGTCTGGCTCAGCCAGCTGGCGTCCGCGCCGGGTGGCAGGGAGAACACCACGCGGACACCCGCGCCGTACCGGTGAATCAGGCCCTGGGGACTGTCCACCGCCACGATCCGACCCTGGTGCACCACGGCGACACGGTCGCAGAGCTGCTGCGCCTCGTCCATGAAGTGCGTCACCAGGAGCACGGTGGCGCCCCGGTCGCGCACTGCCCGGACCAGGTCCCAGGCGACCCGGCGGGCGGCCGGGTCGAGCCCCTGGGTGAGTTCGTCGAGGAACACCACCTGTGGCTGGTTGATCAAGGCCAGGGCGACGAAGAGCCGCTGCTGCTCGCCTCCGGAGAGGCTGGAGAACGCCGACCCCCACTTGCCCCTCAGCCCCCAGTGGTCCGGAGCCGTGCGCCAGCCGACTTTCTGGGGCGCCAGGGAGCTGAACAGGTCCAGCGCCTCCCACACCTTGATCCGGTCGGGCAGAGCCGCCTGCTGCAGCTGGCAGCCGATCCGCCGCCGCAGTTCGCGGGTCTGGCGGGCGGGATCCAGGTCGAGGACCATGATCCGGCCGCTGTCGGGGCGGCGCAGCCCCTCGATGCACTCGACGGTCGTGGTCTTGCCGGCGCCGTTGGGCCCGAGCAGGCCGAAGATCTCACCCTGCTCGACGGTGAACGACACGTCGTCGACCGCGACCACGCTGCCGTACGCCTTGCGCAGGTGCTCGACCTCGACGACGGCAGTCATGCCAACCCCACTCTGTCCGGCTTCGGTTTCGTCGCCCCACACCGTCCCGAGGTGGGGTCACCGGATGGTAGAGAAGTGACGGCACGCTCTGGTCACAGCCGGAGGTGCGTCATCACGGGAACTCGGCCAACGGCTAACCGGGCGGACGCCGCCGGTTAACCCGCCCATCCCCCGGCCGATACCGGTGCGCTGCAACACTGCCCCAAGGCGGCGCCTAGGACCGGCGCGCCAGAAGGGGATCTGTGCCATGACCGAATTGACGGCGATCTCGGCCGAGGACCTCGACGAGGAAGAGGTTGACGAGCAGGAGGCAGACGAGCCAGACGTCACCAGTGAGGCCGCCAAGGAAGGGGCAACCGCTGATGCGGATGCCGCCGACCCGGCCGGTGCGGAGACGGCGGACGAGACCGCGGTCTGAGCCGCAGCAGCGCACCGAGGTTGCCCCGCCGGGAGGTCAGCGACGCCGCCCGCCGGGCACCCCCGCCTCACTTCGGAGCGCACACGGTCTCGTGGATCAGCTTGGTCAGCTGGTGGACCTCCCGCGTCAGCGCGGTGTTGATCTCGAGGGTCTTCGACAGCCTCGCCTCGACGTCCGAGATCTGCTCCTCCTGGGCGGTCAGACGGCCGAGCGTGGCCTCGAGATTCCGCTCCGAGCGGTTGGACGAGGCGCCCACCAGGAATCCGATGTACAGCTCGGCGACGGTCGTCACCAGGTTGAGAGGGAAGTTGAAGCCGGTCGAGGTGAACCACGTGGGCAGGAAGCTTCCGCTGGGGGCGACGATGTGGAGCGCGAAGAGCAGCGTCCAGCCGACGACGATGAGGATCCAGATGCCGATGTTGGTGGGATCCCATCCCGTAGCTGACCCTGTCGGCGACGCGCTGGAACAATGAGATGCGTTCAGGGGCCGTGGTCGCGGTGGGGCCATCGGGTGCGAGGACTTTCGTGTCCGACATGCGCCTCTCCCTTTGCGTCAGGCCTCCGCGGCTCTCGTCAAGCCGCGTCCGACCCGAAGTCGCCCGGATTGTAGGGCGGCCACGCCGCGTCCTACCGGTCCTCGATGAACGCATCAATCTGTTGCTGAGGCGGAGAGGGCCGGCACCGGCCGACGGCCGGCGCCCTCGAGAGCGGGGACGCAGACCGGCGGTGAAGTCATGCGAAATGCCTGTCCCGCTTTGCCAAACACGGGTGCGGTGCCGGCTGGGCCACCGCAGATTGGCGATTGACGCTGCGCACGGGCGGCGGTTACCATCCGCCCATGGTTCGTGACGTGCTGCATCCCCTGACGCGCCGGCGCTGGGTCGATTTCGGCCGCTGCCGCAGTCATCGCTGTCCACGCAGAGACGGGAGCTGCCGTCCCCTCTGAACGGCCAGCACGCCGTCAGGTGACGGTGGGAATCCCCGTCTCGGACTGAGCTTTCCCTGCCCTGACCGCCGCGCTGCCGCGATGGCGCGCCGGTTCACACAGTCTTCATCAGGAGTGAATCCATGTCCGCGATCGATCATGCGGTGGAGCAGAACGCCACCTATGTTTCCGACTTCCACTCCGGCACCGCGCCGCTGCCCCCGGCGACGGGCATCGCCGTGTTGGCCTGCATGGACGCGCGCCTGCACGTCGCCAAGATCCTGGGTTTGGAGATCGGTGACGCGCACATCATCCGCAATGCCGGCGGGGCGGCGACGGACGACGCCATCCGCTCGCTGGTGATCTCGCAGCGGCTGCTGGGCACGCGCTCGATCCTCCTCATCCACCACACCGACTGCGGCATGCTGACCTTCCACGACGACGAGGTGAAGGCGCAGATCGAGAGGGAGACCGGGGTCCGGCCGCCCTTTGCTCTGGAGGCGTTTTCCGACCTCGAGGGCGATGTGAGGCAGTCGATCGCCCGGATCAGGCTGAGCCCCTTCCTTCCCCACACGGACGATGTTCGCGGCTTTGTCTATGACGTCCGGACCGGCAGCCTGGCTGAGGTGGGGCCGTAAGACGGCCGAATTCCGCGGTCGCAGCCAACCCCGCGCGTGGGACCGGAGCCCGGCTCACGCCGCGGGTTGGGCCTTCGCGAAGCGAGGCCGCGCCGCGATCGGGTCATGGATCTGGCCATGGGGACGGCCAGCCTCCATCCCGCGGCTGCACACCGGCAGCAGCAGGCTCTCCGCAATCCCCGACACTTCGACGGGGACGTCTGGTGTCTCACTCATCTGCTGCCCAGGGTGGACGGGGCGCTGGCCGCCCTTGGTCGGCTGCCCCGTGCCTTGGGTGACTGTCTCGGCCGGCCCGGCCCGCAGGAATGAACCTGTGCATTGGTTGGGACGTAGTGGCGGGCATGGGCAGAGAGCGACGACCCGGGACGGCTAGGACGGCGAGCGTCCTGCGATTCGGCGGGGCAGGGCTGCTGGCGGCGGCCGGAGCCATCCACCTCGACCTCTACATCACCGGCTACGGGTCGATCCCGACGATCGCACCGCTCTTCCTGCTGCAGGTGATCGCCGCCTTCGGCCTCACCGCCATCATCCTGGTGACCCGCAGCCGGCTGGCCTCGGCGGCCGGCGCGCTGCTCGCGCTCTCGGCACTGGGCGGTTACCTGGTGGCGCTGCGGGTCGGGCTCTTCGGCTTCCATGAGATCCGCACCGCGGCCGGGATTGCGGCCGGCTGCGTCGAGGTGGCCGCCTTCGCGACGCTCGCCTGGCTGGCTGTCGCTTCTGGGGGCCGCTCCGGGGTCGCGCGGCGTGCGGCTCGCGTCGACGCCCTCTTCGACCGGCTTCTGACCGGCGTCCCAGGCCTCCGGCGGGTCGCCGCCTGCGTCACCATCCTGGCGGCGCTGCTGCTCGGCATCTCCGTGGCGGCGGCCCGCACGACGGACACGAGCGCAAACGGAACGGTGCTGAAGACCGGCACCGTCGGCGCTGTCACGGTGTTGACTGACGCGCAGGGATACACGCTGTACTGGTTTGGGCGCGACACGTCCAGTGCTTCGAACTGCAACGACACCTGTGCCCAGTACTGGCCGCCGGTGATCGGCGCCTCGACCTCAAGCGCAGGCGTGAGCGGAACGCTGGGCACGATCCTGAGACCAGACGGCTCGACCCAGACCACCTTCGACGGCCATCCGCTCTACACGTACGCCGGCGACTTGGGCCCCGGCCAGGACACCGGCAACGGCATCACCCTGTACGGCGGAGTGTGGCACCAGATCGACACACCCGGATCCCCATAGCCGGTTCGCACCTCGCGAGGACGCTATGCGGTCGCCGCGCGGAGGAAACCGAAGGCGGCATCGGCCACCTCCTCCCAGCCGTCCTGATTGCAGATGAAGTGGCAGCGGCCGGGGAAGGTCTGGAGGCTGACTGGGCTGGGTGACCGCCGGTACGCTGCGGCGTTGCGCCGAACGGTGTTGAGGGGGCAGAGGTGATCGCTGTCGCCGGTGAGGAAGAGGAGCGGCGCGTGGTCGCGGTGGAAGCGGATCCCGCCGCTGCGGCTCAGCGTGCTGCGCGGGACGTTGCGACTCTCCGGCACGACGTAGCGCTCGAAGCCCACGTCGCTGGCCGCGCGGCTCATGGTGTTGCAGAACGCGTAGTGGAAACGGTCGCGCGTCATCACCACCGGTCGGCTGCCGGCGAAGGGGTTGACATGGGGGAAGTTCGCCCGGAAGAAGTGCGGGTCGAGGGAGATGATGCCCCGCGCCGGCGCCGAACTGATGGCGACACCGGCTCGGACATGGCCGTCGTTGACAAGCCGCTGGACCACCAGCCCTGCCACTGAGTGTCCGATGACGAGAGGCGGTTCGGGGAGGCCGGCGATGATGTCCACGAAATGCTGGACGACGCGGCCGAAGGTGAGCGATCCGAGCTTGGGATCGAGGTGCCGCCGCAATTCCTCGGGCTCGCCATTGTGGTATGGCCACGACAGAGCGAGACCGTCGAACCCCGCAGCGCCGGCGCGTTCCACCCAGGGCGCCCAGCTCTCGGCGTTCATGTACATGCCGTGCACGAAGAGGACGTTGGGCCGGCTGGCTGCCATCGACGTCCAATCTAGCACCACTGCCGGCCGTGGCCGGTGCAGCGCCACGGTGCTGGTTCTGCGGGGGCCGAGGTCCGGCACTCCGGAATCGCCTCCGAATTCCGGGAAGGGGCCTTGCCGGGAGATCGTTGCACCGTCGTGACAAGCGCGGGCATCTCTTCACGGAGATGCCATCGGAGAACCGCGGCACGTCTGTTACGTTCCCGTGGCCGAACCCTCAAGGCAGGACAGAACATCCCATGCGCCGTGTCGACCGCATCGTCCGCCGCCTCGCGCTGGCGATCCTCGTTGGCGCCGGCCTCGTGGCGATCTCGCCCATGGCGGCGCGCCAGGCCGCGCTGCCGCTCCGGCTGGCCGACGCCTACGACCAGCAGATCGCTCAGCTCCAGGCGCAGTACAACTCCCTGGGCAGCCAGATCGACTCGCTGCAGGGGCAGCAGTCCAGCCTGAACGCCCAGGTGCTCGCCGCCCAGCAGGATGTCGCCACCACGCAGGCGCAGCTCCAGGCGGTCCAGGCCCAGATCACGGCGCTCAACACGAGCCTGGCCCAGACGGCCGAGGCGATCCAGGCCGACACCGCGCAGGTTGGCGCCGCCCGGGCGCAGCTCGCCACCGTCGCCGTGGCGCTCTACACGGTGGGAGGGGAGAGCGCCGTCGACGCCCTTGTCGACAGCCAGAGCCTCACCCAGTTCATGGAGAGGGTCGGCAGCGATCAGGCGGTGGGCGCACGGATCACGTCGCTGATCGACCAGATCCACCAGGATGAGGCGCGGCTCGACAGCCTTCTCCAGACCCAACAGACGGAGCTCGCCGATGCGACGCAGCAGTCGGCGCAGCTCACCACGCTCGAGGCGCAGCTGCAGGCGCAGCAGGCAGAGCTGCAGACGGAGGTCGCGTCGCTGAGTGGGCAGGTCACCACCCTCGTGTCCCAGCGCTCATCGATCCTCGACCAGATCGCCGGCGTGCGCGCGCAGCAGCAGGCGGCGGCCGCGGCTGCTGCTGCGGCGGCGGCGGCGGCTGCTGCGGCAGCGGCGGGGTCGTCGTCTTCGTCGGGGGGCAACCCCAACCCGACGGGTACGCAGCCCCTTCCCCCGTTCGCCTTCGGTCCCATCCCCGACTACTACCCGTATGGCCAGTGCACCTGGTACGTGGCCTCCCTGCGCTACGTGACCTGGGGTGGCAACGCAGACCAATGGCTCGGCGCGGCCCAGGCCCAGGGGTACTCGACGGGGATGACGCCTGAGGTCGGCGCCATCGTGGTGTGGGGCCCTGGCTATGGCTACAACTACCTCTACGGTCACGTGGCCTACGTCGCCATCGTGTATGGCCCCACCAGCTTCGCCGTCGACGAGGCCAACTTCGGATGGAATCCGACCGTCCCCGATCAGCGCCCCGTGAACAGCCTGGTGGACGTCGAGGGCTTCATCTACTGACGGCTGCGGGCGACCCGGGGCGGGTGGGGGTCCCACGGTTCCCCTGGTATCCTGTGGAGGCGCCGCGGCGGAGGGCCGTGGCCACCCGCGCCAGTGGAGGTGACGTGACCGGCGACGACGCTGCGGATCGAGGCGGACATCGCGTGACCGGACCGGGCCGATGAAGCTGCTCCGCGTCGACGCAAGCATCCGCCACAAGGGGTCTGTCAGCCGCAGCGTCGCCGACAGCGCGGTGAGCGGTCTGCGCAGCCGCATCCCCGACCTCACGGTGATCCGCCGGGACCTGGGCCGGGAGCCGCTGCCGGCCCGCACCTGGGTTGACGCCATCGCCGCCAAGGCGGCGTCCGCGCCGATGACGCCGGCGCAGCGCGATGCCCTCGATCTGGCCACCACGCTGGTGGACGAGCTGGTCGACGCGGACGCGCTGCTCTTCGCCATCCCCCTGTACAACTTCGGGGTGCCGCAGCACGTCAAGGCGTGGATCGACGTCGTCATCACCGACGCGCGGCTGAAGGCGGCCGGCGAGCGGGTGCTGTCGCGCAAGCCGGCGATCCTGGTCCTCGCCCGGGGCGGCGGGTACGGAGAGGGCGCGCCCCGGCACGGATGGGACCACAGCACGCCGTGGCTGCGGCGGATCTTCGTGGACATCTGGGACCTCGACCTGGAGACGACCGTCGTCGAGTTGACGCTGGCGCAGGTGACCCCGGCGATGGAGGCGTTGCGCGACCGCGCCGACCAGGAACTGGCCGCGGGCCACCTGCTGGCGAGGGCACAGGGCGAGCAGATCGCGGAGCGCCTCCTGCGTGGCGAGGGCCACGCGACGGCGCGCCGGCAGGCATGATGCGCACATGACGGAACTGGAAGGGCACGACGCCAGGCCGGAGGGAGAGACGGCAGCCGGGGGCGGTCAGCTCGCGGGGACGATGGCGGCTCCGGGCATCGTCACCTCGCGCCTCAGCAAGGATTTCGGCACGGTGAGGGCGGTCGACGACCTCAGCTTCACCGTCGAGCCCGGGACGGTGACGGGCTTCCTCGGCCCCAACGGCGCGGGCAAGACGACCACCCTGCGGATGATCCTCGGGCTGGCCACGCCGACAGCGGGAGTCGCCACCATCGGAGGCTCGCGATACGCCGATCTCGCCGATCCCGCGCGCACCGTCGGCGCGGTCCTGGAGGCGACGAGCTTTCACCCGGGGCGCACGGCGCGCAACCATCTCCGCGTCTTCTGCGCCGCCGCGGGCGTTGCCGACCGGCGGGCGGACGAGGTGCTGGATGTCGTGGGTCTGAGCGGTGCGGCCCGATTCCCGGTGGGGCGCTTCTCGCTGGGCATGCGCCAGCGGCTCAGCCTTGCCACCGCGCTCATCGGCGATCCGCGTGTGCTCCTCCTCGACGAGCCCGCCAACGGCCTCGACCCCCAGGGCATCGCCTGGCTTCGACAGCTGCTTCGCTACATGGCGGACACCGAGGGCCGCACCATTCTCATCTCCAGCCATGTCCTCTCCGAGGTCGAGCAGATTGTCGACCGCGTTGTCATCATCGCCCGGGGGCACCTCCTCTACGCGGGCACGCTGCGCGACCTGCCGGGTGGCCAGTCCGCCGTCATCCTGCGGACGCCGGCGGTCGGGGCGGCGACGGCCGCGCTGGACGCCCAGGGCGCGTCCGTCACCGATCGCGGCAGCGGATGGCTTCTGGTCACCGGCATCTCCGCAGCCGCCGCCGGGCACGCGTGCTGGCAGGCCAACGTCGAGTTGCACGAGCTGCGTGACGAGGGCTCGACGCTGGAACAGCGGTTCCTGGCGCTCACCGCCGATCCCGGGCAACCCGGAGCGCCGGCATGACCCGCCTGCTGCGCTCGGAGTGGCGCAAGGTCCTGACCACGAAGCTGTGGTGGGGGATGCTGATCGGCTGCGTCGCCCTCACCGCTCTCGGCGTCGTCAGCCAGATCGCCAGTGCTCTGAACGTCCACTCGGGTGGTCCCCCAGGCTTCGTCGCCCCCGACTTGCTCAGCCAGCCGGCGACGCAGCGGAACATCGCTTCGACGGCGGCGGCCGCCGGGATCTTCGCCGCCGTCGTCGGCATCATCCTGGTGACCACGGAGTTCCGTCACCTGACCGCGAGGCCGACCTTCCTCGTCCAGCCGCGTCGCGGGCACGTCGTGGCGGCCAAGCTGATCGTCGCCGCGGCCGTTGGGCTCATCTATGCGGTGGCGTGCGTCCTCACCGTCGTCGCCATCACGGTGCCGTGGCTGGCGGCGCGGGGCGTGACCATCGGCTGGACTGGCAACGGCGTGCTGCGCACGCTGGCCGGCGCCCTTGTCGCGGTGGCGATTTCCGCGGTCGTCGGTGTCGGCATCGGCGTCCTGGTGCGCAACCAGATCGCGGCCGTCATCGGCGCCCTTGCCTACTTCCTCATCGTCGAGCCCCTGCTCTCGGTGATCCCCTACGTCAACGACGCCTACCGGTTCCTCCCCGGCTCCGCATCCAACGCGCTCGTCGACCCGGGATCGGGAGGCTTCCCCGGGGGCTCGCTGACGCAGCTCCAAGGTGGTCTGGTGAGCCTTGGCTGGGGGCTGTTCTTCGCCGGGCTCGGGTGGCTGCTCACCCTGCGGCGGGACATCCCCTAGCGGAGGTGCGGCCATCGTGAGCGCCGGACTCGTCGCGCTGCTGGCCGCCGTGTTCCTCGCCTGCTGCGTGGAGGCGGTCGAGGCCACCACCATTGTCCTGGCAGTCGGCCTGACCCGCGGCTGGCGATCCGGGTTGATCGGCACAGCCGCCGCCCTGGGCGTCCTCGCCGTCATCGTCGCCGCCCTGGGCCCGGCGCTGAGCCTCGTCCCGATCTCTGCGCTGCGACTGGTGGTGGGGGCGCTGCTGCTCGTCTTCGGTCTCGGCTGGCTGCGGTCGGCGATCCTCCGCACCGCCGGGCTGAAGAACCGGCACGACGAGGAGAGAGCCTTCCTCGACCAGCGCTCGGAGGCTGCCGCCGTCTCCCTTTCGCCGCGCGCCTTCGACGCCTACGGATTCACCGTCTGCTTCAAGGGCGTCCTCCTCGAGGGGCTGGAGGTCGCCTTCATCGTCGTCACCTTCGGCGCCAACCAGGGGCGCATCCTCGACGCGGCCCTCGCCGCCGCGGCGGCGGTCATCGTCGTGCTCGCCGCCGCCCTACTGGTGCGGGCTCCGCTGGCCCGCGTTCCCGAGAACACCATGAAGTTCGCCGTGGGGGCATTGCTCACCAGCTTCGGGATGTTCTGGGGAACCGAGGGGGCGGGGGCGTCCTGGCCCGGCGGCGATGCGGCGCTGCTGGGCATCACCCCGGCGGTCCTCGCCGTCGCCCTCGCCATGGTCGGCTCGCTCCGGCGTGTCGCCGGCCGGCCGGCCGCGACGGGGCGGGCCGCCGCCCTGCCGGTGGGCGGGGCGTGACGCGTGTTCGGGCGTTCGCCCTCTTCTGGTGGGACTTCGTGGTCGGCGACGACTGGTACCTGGCGGTGGCCGTGGTGGCCGGTCTCGGCCTCTGCGCGCTCCTCGTCCAGGTCCGGGTCGCCGCCTGGTGGGCGACGCCGGCCCTCGTCCTGACTGGCCTCTGGGTCAGCGCCCGCCGGGTCGCCGTGGAGGCGCGCGCCCGGCGCCGGGGCGGCGGGGCGGACGGCTGAGCGCCTGCCTCAGAAGACGCCTGGGACGAGGCGCTTGGTGGTCTTGGCGTAGGCGGCGTACTCGGGGAAGTGAGAGCGGAGGAGGCGCTCCTCGTACCGGGTGCGCATCAGCTGCAGGCCGAGGAGGGCAAAGAAACCGAGGACGGGGAGCAGGCGCGAGTCCTGCAGCGACCCGCCGAACGCGGCGGTGAGCTCGGCGAGGTAGAGGGGATGTCGGCACACGCGGTACGGCCCCTGCGTGGCCAGGGACGTCGCTTGCGGCACGATGCTGAATCCGTACCTCAGGTAGGCGATGGCGTAGACGGCGAAGGCGAAGCCGGCGACGATGGCGAACGCCTTGATGTAGGCGGTGACGTCTCCCGTCGGATAGAGCGACGGGCCCTGGAACCGGCCCTTCTCCAGGTTGATGAAGATGCCGATGCCGAGCTGGATGGTGGTGCCGGCGAAGGCGGCGAAACGGGCTGGGAAGCTGCCGAGGTAGCTCTTGGGGGCAGGCCGGGTGAAGAAGATGACGACGGGGATGACGGAGAAGACGAGGTAGAAGAAGTTGCCCGTCGCGTTGAGCAGGGTGAGCGGCGAGGGGTGGTGGTACGCGGTGCCGGCGACGTCGGTGAAGAAGTGGAACTGGAGGTAGACGAGGAGCCCGTAGAAGGCGGTGGGGAGGGCGCGGCCGAAGAGGAGGAATCGGAGGCCCCGGGGTGGCCGGCTCGCCGTGAAGCGAGGAGTGGGGGAGGGGTCGGGGTGGGGCGCCGGGACGGGCTCCGCGGGCGTCTCTGCGGGCACTGAGGGTCCTCATTGAGGGCGGGGGGACGGCTGCACGAACTCTAGTGGAGGCGGCCGCCGTTGAACGAAACGTGGCCGCGGTGCGCCGCTTTCGGTGACGAAGCGTCATCTCCGACGGCCCCGGGTGCCATGCCGGGAGTGGGGGAAGTCCCGGACGGAGGCGCCGATGCGGCGGCCTCGCCGCGGGGTTTGGGCAGGGGGCGCGCCCGCGCCGGGAGATGCTAGGTTTGCGACGACGAGGCGGATCACCCACGGGGCGCGACTTCGACATGACCGTTCCCCCGATGAGCACACCCGCGCGCGACCGCTCCCGCGCCGCGCTCTTGGTGCGCAGCGCGGCACCGGCGAGGAGGCGGGTGCCGGAGATCACTGCCGTCTTCTGGATCACCAAGGTGCTGACCACGGCGATGGGCGAATCGACCTCCGACTCCCTCGTCCACAGCATCGACCCCTTCATCGCCGTGGGGCTCGGCGGCGCCGGCCTCGTCCTCGCCCTGGCGCTGCAGTTCTCCAGGCGCCGGTACGTGGCGTGGGTGTACTGGCTTGCCGTCGTCATGGTCGCCGTCGCCGGCACCATGGCCGCCGACGTGCTGCACATCGAGTTCGGCATTCCCTATGTGGTCTCGACCGCCTTCTTCGCCGTCGTGCTGGCCGCCGTCTTCGCCCTGTGGCGGCGGACGGAGAGGACGCTCTCCATCCACAGCATCACCACCTGGCACCGCGAGGCCTTCTACTGGGCCACCGTCATGGCGACGTTCGCTCTGGGCACGGCCGCGGGCGATATGACGGCGACGACCCTGCACCTCGGATACCTGCTGTCCGGCCTGGTCTTCACCGCCCTCATCGGCGTCCCCGCCATCGCCCACCGGCTCTTCGGGCTCAACGCCATCCTGTCGTTCTGGTTCGCCTACATCGTCACCCGGCCGCTGGGCGCGTCGTTCGCCGACTGGATGGGCAAGCCGCGCAGCTGGGGGGCGCTGGGATGGGGTGATCTCCCCGTCGCCCTCGACCTCGCCGCCCTCATCGTCATCTGCGTCGTCTACCTTTCGGTGACGCGCACCGACGTCCGCGGCGAGGCCGCAACCGCCTAGCCGGTACGATTCGCGGTCGGCGATGCGACGCGGTGAGCGGTGCGGGAACCCGGCCTGCGCCGCCGCGTTCTGGGCTTTGCCGAGGCAAACCGAAGCGCGTTGACACCCCGCGTCGCCGCCTGTTACCGTCACCGGGCAATCAGCACACGCGGGGGATTCCCATGACTCTGATTGCATCCGAGCTCGCTTCAAGCAACCTTGGCCTCCGGCGCGGGGCCATCGGCCTGAGAGAGGTCCTCTTCCAGAGCGTCACCGACATGGCGCCCGGGGCGGCGATCGCGGCGTCGATCCCCGCCGGTGTCGCCTTCGCGGGCGGCGCCCTGCCCCTCTCGGTGTTGATCGCCCTCGTCGCCTGCCTGCTGTGCGCCTCGTGTGTCGGTGAACTGGCCAGGGAGCTTCCCTCGGCCGGTTCGATGGGCACCTACACGGCTCGGGGGCTGCATCCGTCGCTGGGATTCCTGGTCAACTGGGCGTACGTCGCCGCAGCCGGCCTCATCCCGCCGCTGGTGCTCCTCCAGCTCGGCTACACCGTCGCCGCCACCGTGCACCAGTACGACTTCGGGCTTCTCCACGAACCTCTGGTGGCTGTTCACCATCGCCGGCGCGCTCATCGTTCTCGCCGCCGGCTATTACGGCATCCGCACCTCGGCGCGCATGGGCACGATCCTCGGAAGCTTCGAGATCGTCGTCTTCGTCGTCCTCGCCATCCTCTTCATCGTCAAGGCGGGCAGCGCCAACACGCTGACCGTCTTCACCGCCAAGTACACGCCGGCCCACTTCAGCGGGCTGAGCGGCGTCATCGCGGGATCGGTGTTCACCATCCTCGCCTTCGGAGGTTTCGAGGGCGCTGCACCGCTCGCCGAAGAGGCGAAGGATCCGCGCAAGACGGTGCGCCGGGCCGTCCTGGGGGCGACCCTCGGCGTGGGCATCATCTACGTCTTCACCACCTACGCCGCCGACGTCGTCTTCGGACCCGGCAAGTTCGCCTCCTTCAGCAGCGCCGGCGCCTCGTCCTGGCAGGGCATCGCCACGGCCTCGTACGGGATCTTCTGGCTGTTCGTCTTCCTCGCCATCGTCAACTCCACCATCGCCAACTCCAACGCCGGTGTCACCGCCTCGACGCGGACCGCGTACGCCATGGGCCGCATCGGCGCCTTTCCGAAGTTCTTCTCGACGGTGCATCACCGCCATCGGACACCGCAGTGGGGACTCCTCACCGCCTTCATCGTCTCCATCGCCGTGTCGGTGGGCCTCGGCGTCAAGTACAACCCGTTCGTGGCCTTCGCCATGGTGGGCACCGGCATCGTTGTGCTACTGGTCGCCATCTACCTCGTCGTCAACGCCGCGTGCATGGGATACTTCATCAGGACGCGCGGCCGCAAGGTGAACTGGTTCCTGCACATCGTCGTCCCCATCCTCGGCATCGTCGCCTTCATCCCGGCCTGGTTCAGCGGCGCCGGCATCCCGATCTTCAACTTCATCTCGCCGCTGCCGCCGCCCTACTCCTACATGGGGCCGGCCATGGGCGTCTGGATGCTGCTGGGAATCGGCTACATGGTCTACCTCTACCAGACCCATCCCGACCGCGTCGCCGAGGTGGGCACCGTGCACCTGGACCTCGCCCCCGAGTTGGTCGGGGAGGGAGAGACGCCAGCGCCCGCCCTGTGAGGGGTCGGGCGCCGGCGGGTCCCGTTGGGGGGAAAGGTGCATCGTCGGCCATCGTCAAACCACACCACTGAGGTGACGTCGTGAGCGGTCTGGAAGTTCTCACCATCGATCCGACACCGGGCAAGTACGCCTGGACATTCGGAGGCGTCGAGCCGCTGCGGCGGATCAAACCCGGCACCGTGCTGCAGCTCTTCACCGAGGACTGCTTCGACGGCAAGGTGCGCACCGAGCGCGACCTGGTCTCCGACGTCTGCAACTTCCCCTTCGTCAATCCCCAGACCGGTCCCTTCTACATCGAGGGCGCGGAGGTGGGGGATACGGTGGCGGTGCACTTCATCAAGATCGAGCCCGCCCGCGATTGGGCGGTGTCCACCACCGTGCCCCTCTTCGGCGCCCTCTCGGCAACCCATCTGACCGCCCTTCTGCACGAGGCGCTGCCGGAGATCGTGTGGATCTGGGAACTCGACCGCAAGGCGGGGACCTGCATCTTCCGGGCCCGCTCCGGGGACTTCCAGGTGGCCCTGCCCATGGATCCCATGCACGGGACGGTGGGGGTCGCCCCAGCCAACCTCGAGGTGCGCTCCGCCCTGGTGCCGGACGCCTTCGGCGGCAACATGGACACCCCCGAGATGCGGGCCGGGGTGACCTGCTATCTCGGCGTCAACGTCGAGGGGGCGCTGCTCTCGCTCGGCGACGGGCACGCACGCCAGGGTGAGGGGGAGACCTGCGGCGTGGCGGTGGAATGCGCCATGAACACGGTCATCGCCGTCGACCTGATCAAGGGCCGCCCCTGCCCGTGGCCGCGCATCGAGTCGGAGACCCACATCATCTCCACGGGCTCGGCGCGTCCCCTGGAGGACGCCTTCCGCATTGCCCAGACGGACCTGATCCGCTGGCTGGGCGAGGACTACACGCTGGAGGCTATGGATGCGTACCAGCTGGTGAGCCAGGGCGTGCTCTCCCCGCTGGCCAACGTCGTCGACACCAACTCACACCTCGGTGGCGAAGTTCCCAAGAAGTTCCTGCCGCCGGGTGAGGCCATGAACGGCTTCGACGCCGTCTGCGCAGCGTGGCCGCCGACTACCTGCGGATGCACCCCTGACACCGGCTGTGTCGCGACGGACCGGGCACCACCACGTCGACCGTTTCCCCGGCTGCAGCCGGTCCGAGGGAGGCGCGATGCTCTCAGGTCAGCAGCCGGGCGAAGGCCGAGTCACTGTCGGGCAGGCTCTTCATCCTCGCCACCCGCCTGTCGTGGAAGGTGAAGACGAGTGCCCGACCGGCCCCTGCGACCCCGTCCGGGGCGTCGGGGAAGTCGGGCTCTCGACGCTCGACGGCGAACACGGTCACCGGCCTCCTCGTCCTCGACCCGCGCGATCCGCATGAGCCGGCGGCGGTTCCGGGCCAGGATGTCCAGCACCTCCTCCCGGCTGTCGCACCGCAAATCGGGAAGCAGTCCCTGCTAGACGACGTCGCCGCCGAGGATGTCCGCCAGCTCGGCGGTGCGGCCCGTTCGCAGCATCGCCGTCCATGCGGACAGGAGCACAGCCAGTTTGTCCCCGGCTCGTTCAGGCTGCGCCTCCGATGGTCCGTCGTGCCCTGCCGCGACCCGTCGGTCAGAGGCCGGCGACGGCGGGGAGCACCTCACGGCCGATGATCTCCAGCGGTTCGATCTTCCAGACGTCCTTGACCCCGCCGTGGGCGACCTGGATGCCGCGCTGGGCGAGGCCCTGCAGCTGCTCGATCACCTCGCCGGGCGCGCTCGCCATGCTCCCCGACGTCGAAGTTGAAGAGCACCGTCTTCTCGATGTCGTCGTAGTCGCGGCCCTCGCGCTCGCAGTGCTCCTTCAGCACGTCCAGCTTGTGGTCGAGGTCGGGTGTGAGGAATAGGTTGCACGCCTGCGCGTAGCGGGCCACGCAGGCGGAGCGTCTTGCGCTCCCCCGAGCCGCCGATGAGGATCGGCGGGTGCGGGTCGCGACAGCGCCTGCGGCGAGTTCAGCGTCCGCCCCAGGTTGGCGTTGCTTCCGGCGAAGGGGCGTCGTCGTCGCTCCACATCTGCAGGCAGATGCGCAGCGTGTCCTCCAGGTGCTCGAAGCGCTCGGCGATGGGCGGGAAGAAGAGGCCGAGGCCACGCGCCTCGTCCTCGTTCCAGGCGGCGCCGATGCCGAGCATGGCCCGGCCGCCGGAGAGCACGTCCAGGGTGGTGACCATCTTGGCGAGCAGGCCTGGCGAGCGGTACACGACGCCGGTGACCAGGGTGAGCAGTTCGATCCGTGAGTGTGACCCGCCAGGAATCCGAGGGTGGTGTACGACTTCCAGCATCTCGTGCTCGGGCGGTCCCAGGTGGCTGATCTGCCACACGTGGTCCATGACGCTGAGGCGGTCGAAACCGGCCGCGTCGGCCGCCCGGCCCACCGCGGCGAGGTTCTCACCCAGATGCTGCGGCCCGCCCGGCCAGGTGAAATCCGAGACGTGGACACCCAGCTTCACGATCGTTGCCCTCCAGCGGCGCTTCCGGCGGCTCGCGGGGTTCGATCGCCCCTGGCCGCCCGGCGCCGACAAGCATCGCCGATCGGGCGCCGCCGCCGCCATGGCGAAGCCGCCGGGGCACCCCGGCCGGCCGCCGAATCAGCCGGGACGGCTGAGCAGCCGGGCCGCCAGGGTGGGGTCGACGTTTCCCCCGCTCAACACGAGCACGATGCGCGAGCCGGATGGGGCGGCGGGAAGCCGGCCGGCGAGGAGCGCCGCAAGGGGTACGGCACCCGACGGCTCGACCACCAGGTGGAGACGGGTCCAGGCGGTGAGCATCGCCGATTCGATCTCCGCCTCGGTCACGGTGACGATGTCGTCGACGAGCCCCCGCTCGACGGTCACCTCGAATCCGCGCTCGCCGATGGCCAGGCTGCGCAACCCGTCCGCGATGGTCGCCGGGGCGTGCTCCAGGTGCTGCCGCTGCCCGCTGCGCTTCGAGGCCACGGCGTCGGCGGCGAGCTCCGGCTCCACCCCGACCACCCGGACTGCGGGCCGGGCAGCCTTCACGGCGATGGCGCAGCCGGAGATCAGGCCACCGCCGCCCACGGGGGTGACCACCATGCCCAGGTCCGGACAGCCGTCGAGCACCTCGAGGCCGACCGTCCCCTGGCCGTGGATGGTGTCCCACGCGTCGAAGGGATGGATCAAGTCCAGGCCGGTCTGTTCCATCACCTCCAGGACCCGCTGCTCGCGGTTCTCGCCGGTGACGCCCTGGCTGACCACCTCGGCGCCGAGGGCCGCCACCGCCGCGACCTTCACGGGATTGGACCCCTCGGGCATGACGACGACGCAGCGCAGGCCGAGCCGGGCCGCCGCCAGGGCCACCGCCTGGCCGTGGTTGCCGGAGCTGACGGTGATGAGACCGGGGCTGTCCGGGGAGCGCTCCAGCAGGGCGAGGGCGGCGTTGAAGGCGCCCCGCACCTTGAACGAACCGGTCGGCTGCAGCAGCTCCGGTTTGACCATCACGTCGTCCCCGGCCTCGCCGATGTCGGCGGCGGAGAGGAGCGGGGGGTGCCGGACGTGGCCGGAGATCCGCGCTGCCGCGGCGCGCACCGCGCCCAAGTGGTCTGCCAGGAAGGCGGTATCGTCCATGGTTGACGATTGTGGCTCCCGGACGGCTCGGCGGGCGACCCGGTGGGTGCGCCTACGAGGAGCCGAGCAGCCCGCTGATGTCCCCGTTGGCCGCGTTGGACGCGGCACCGAGGAGAGGAAGCCCGTACACCTCCTCGATGCTGCGGAGGGTGCCGAAGTGATCGCCGACCAGTCCGGTGCTGCCCCTGCCGAGACTGTTCTCGGAGATGACGACCATGGGGATGACGCCGCCGTGGGCGTCCCCGCAGCAGGCTCCCCCCGGCTGGTCGTCGTTCTCGTCCATGGTGACGATGACGGTGCCGTCGTCGGCGAACCACGCCGAGCTGAGGATGGGTGCCAGATTCGTCCTCAGCCACCGGTCACCCTCCTGGACGGTGCCGTCGTGCATGTCGTCGAGGAGATTGGGGGTGATCCACACGAAGTCGGGCGCCCCCGGCGCGTCGAGGACGGCCGCGATGCCGGCGGCCCCCGGGTAGGGCAGCTCAACGCCGTCGCAGCCGGTGGTGCCGGCGACGTCGTCGAAGACGATGAACGGGTTGTGCTTGCGCACGTACTCACCGCTGGACGCGCCGGTGGAACACGGGGACGGCATCGACTCCATGTAGGCGGCCCAGGGGATCCCCGCCGCCGTGGAGCTGCCCACCCAGGTCCGTCGCCGGGTAGAGGCCGGCGCACGTGTCGGCGGCGCATCCCTGGTCCGCGCCGGAGGCCAGGTCGATGTAGTCGGGGAGCGAGGGGTGCTCCACTCCATACCACCGGGTGAGCGATGCGTACTCGGATGCCATCGAGCAGAGATACGGTCCGGGAGCCTGCGCCGCAGTCGCCCACGGTCGTGGAGTAGCCATGGTTCTCCTCCATGATGACGAGGATGTGAGGCACGGCACCGCTTCCGCCCGGCGACGGCGTTGGCGTGGCTGTGGCCATGGGCTCGACGCCGGCGGTGGCGGGGGCGGATGGCGTGTGATGCGCCGCGGCCGTGGAGCAGGCTGGCACCGCAGCCGCGCAGCGGCGAAGAGGTCGACGACGACCGCCACCTGCCGCGCGCTCCGCATCGTGGTCCTCATCTGAACGGGAGGTCTCTGCGCCGCCTGCGGCAACCGCGATCGACCCGCCGACGTACCAGTCCGCGTGGTGAATCGGTTGTCACGCATCACCTTGTGGCTGCGGGCCCAGCTGCGCCGGGGGGTCTTTGGCGAACCGAGGATGGCAGCCCCGGCGACCCTCGCGCTGGTCGTCGTCGCGTACGCCGTCAGCCTCCTGTACGAGCCGCTGAACCACGGTCCCAACCGGATCTTCCTGCGTACACCGCTCGACCAGCACATCCCGCTGGTGCCCATCTTCGTCATCCCGTACCTGTCCCTGACGCCGTTCCTCGTCGTCAGCCTGCTCGGCTTCCTGCTCTTCCGCGCCCGCCTCCTCCGCTCCGCGGCGGTCGCCGTGATGATCGCCTGGCTGGTCAGCTTCGCCTTCTACTTCCTCCTCCAGTCCTACGTGGCGCGCCCCGCCCTGACCGGGAACGGAGTCCTCGTGGGATGGCTTCGCGACGTGTATGTCGGCGATCGCCCGTACAACGACTTCCCCAGCCTTCACACGTCACTGTCCACCATCATCGCGGTCCACTGGTGGCGCTGGGACCGGCGCATCGGCATCCCCGTGGCGATCTGGACGCTGCTGATCGTCGAACTCGACCGTGCTCGTCCACCAGCACTACCTGGCCGACATCGCCGGCGGATTGGCCCTCGCCGCCGCCGCGTGCTGGGCGGGGTGGCGCGTCTTCGGCCGCGGCGTCGCGGCCGGCGCGGCGGAGCCGACGCAGACCTAGCGGGCGGGCCACCCCGGCGCGGCGGTGTCGATGGCCGATGCGCGGCCCATGACACTCGACTCCGGTCCCGGTTCGAGAGCCTCGAGGCGCAGCTCCCGTGGCGGGTGGGTGGCGGCGATTATCTGATCCCACCCGGAGCGGCCCGGTTCGAACTCACCGAGGAAGGTGAGCGCCTGGTGCAGGGCCGGTCCCCGGCCGGTGGCGACGACCGCCGCGTCCGCCGCGTATTCCTGGCGGCGCGTGCCCCTCGCCATGACCGGCCGGATGATGAGGCGGACGAGTACCCACGCCGGCCAGAGAACCGTCCAGCCGAGGGCGGCGAGCAGTCCCCCGCCGCGACGCGCCAGCCATGCCCCCGCCTCGTACAGAAGGAGAAGCGGCAGGCCGCAGGCGAGGACCAACCGGTCGCCCACAGCATCCCCCACCGCCCAGTGCCACAGGTCGTGGGCCAGCACGCCGGCCAGCGGCTCGTCGCCGATCTCGTCGCAGAGGGCGCGGCTGACGACGAGGTGGCGGCAGTGCGCGGCGATCGCGGTCAGCGAGCCGCCGTCGCTCATCGACACCAGGGGCAGGTCGCCGAGGCGGAGGTCGCGCGCCGCCCCCTCCAGCAGGGGCACGAGCCGCGCCGCCTCGCGCCGGCTCATGCGGCGGTATCCGCGAAGCCGCAGAAGCCAGGGCTCGAAGCCGATCATCGCGCCCAGCAGCGCCAGGGAGATGGCCAGCCCCAGCGCCATGGCGGCAAGGAGCTGGAGCGGGTCGTCGGTGAACACCGCCGCGAGCGCGGTGATGAGCGCCGAGATCACGCCGGAGAGCGCACCGGCGGCGGTCGAGACAGCACTGCCACCCGGGCCCGAAGTGATCCCGCCCCCCGTCAGAACCAGGGCGATGAAGGTGAGGAGGGCATCGAGGACGGCGGTGACGGCCACCAGCCACACCGCCAGCCACAGCCCCGACCAGGTGCAGAAGAGCGTCACCAGGGCGGCGCCCCAGCGGCGTCGCAGGCCGGCCAGCAGCCAGTCCGCGGTGGCGGGCAAGCCCACCGCCCGGCCGGGGGCGGCTGGCGGCCGGATCACGCCGTGTCCGGCGTGGACGGTCGCAGGACGGAGATGCAGGCGACCCGCCGTTCGCCGGCGGCGCACAGCGCCACCGCCTCGCCGGTGCGCAGCTGCTTCATGAGGTTGGGGTCGACGATATGGCGGTCCATGGCACGCACCGTCCGGCGTCCGGTGTCGTGGCCGGCGTCGACGGTGCGCGTGACTTGCACGGCCGGCTCCACCCCGATCACGCGCGCGACAGCCTCGGCGTCGTCGTGGCCGACGCGATGGGCGATGAGCACGCCGGCGCCGAGCAGGGCGCCGTGCAGGGCATGGGCGGCGCGCAGGTCGGGAAGCTGCTGCGTGCTGACCACGGTGCAGACGCGCGCCTCGCGGGCCTGGCGCAGCAGGTCGTTGATCTGCGCCGGGTCACCCAGGGCGGCGAACTCGTCGAGCACCAGCATGGCGGGACGGGCACCCGGGCCCTGCAGCCGCTGGAATGCCGCCTGCTTGAGGTCCTGGATGAGCACCCTCGCCATCAGCGCCGTGTCCTGGCTGACCGCCAGCGCCGGCAGGCTGACGTAGGTGATGCCGGGCACGGAGAGCGCGGCGGGCAGGTCGAGGCAGGGTCCGTCCCGGTCGACGATCTCCCCGTATTCGCCGTGGAGGAGGGCTCCGAGGCGCGCTCGCATCCCCTCCAGGGCGTCCGCCGTCACCCCTCCGCGCTTGGCCAGGTCGACGAGGTCGTCGGCGAGGTCCGGGGTGATGTCGCGCGCTCGGTGGCCGAGTCCGGGCATCCGGGTGCGGTCCAGTTCCCGCCGCAGCCGGCGGATGGTGACGGGTTCGCCGAGCGCTTGCAGGATCCCGGCGAGGATGGAGATCGCCTCGGAGGCGATGTTGCGGTAGATCTCCGCGCCCGGCCCGTGCGTGAAGGCGGAGACCAGCTTGTCGGCGACCTGTGCGCGCGACCCCAGCGCGCAGGGGTTGTAGCCGAGCGTCCCCGGCGCGCCGGGAACCACCTCACGGTGGGGGAGACCCTGGGCGGCGGCGAGGCGCCTCGCCCGGTCGCGCAGGCCGGCTCCCTTGGCGTCGATGACCACGAGGGGGACGCCGGAGGCGACGGCGCCCTCCGCCAGGCGCTCGGCCGTGGTCGTCTTCCCGGTGCCGGTGAGACCCAGCAGGGTGACGTGCTGGACGATGCCCTCCGGAACGGCGATGTCGAAGAACTGGTTGCGCAGCGTATCGACGCCGAGGCGGATGAGGCCCGGCGAGTGTTGGGAGGGGTCGTTGGCCGCGACGGCCGGGAGCGGAGGTCCCTGCGGAGGCAGGAATCGGAAGCCGGGAAGTGGCATCGGCGCGAGATCCTGCCACAGAGAACGGGGGCTTGGAAAGCCGGGCCGGTCGGTTCGGCTGGCGGGACCCGGCCTGGTCAGCCCAGTACGGCGACGGGGGTCGCCTCTCCGACCGCGGCGCGGCGGGGGCGGGCCGGGGCTTGAACCCGGGACGTGGCCGTGCCCAGCATCTCGGCATGGAGACCGGCGCGGGCCACCAGGCGGAGCCTCCGTCGATTGCGCGGGGCGTCGCGCAGGTCGGTGATCGCCCCGCCCGCCTCGGTAAAGAGGGCTCCCGGGGCGGCCTTTCCAGCTCGAGGCGTGCCCGGATCTCGTGCTCGACGGCCACGTCGGCGTCCGACACCAGCGCCCCGCCCGGCTTCAGCGAGTTGCCGGGCGGTACCCGGGTTCTCGCGCACACAGGCGGTTTGACGGAGCGGACGGGGACCCTTAGAGTCAACTAATGCACCTTGTCCCTGGAGATGGAGCATGAGCGCGCTCCCCGCGTCCGCGGCCAGCGAGTTCGACACAACGGCGACCTCCGACGCCGGTCAGGCCTGGCGCGAGGCTCCCGATCCCCGCCGATGGGTCGCACTCGCCACCGTGCTGACCGCCCTCTTCATGGCGCTGCTCGACGTCTCCATCGTGAGTGTGGCCATTCCCGCCATCCGGACCAATCTTGCGGCCAACGACGCCGACATCCAGTTCGTCGTCGCAGGCTACGGACTCGCCTATGCGGTGACCCTTATCACCGGTGGACGTCTCGGTGACATCTACGGACGCAAGCGTCTCTTGATGGTGGGCATGGGTGGATTCGTGCTGGCATCGGCGCTCTGCGGGCTGGCACAGAGCCCGCTGATGCTCGACCTCTCCCGCATCCTCCAGGGCGGGATGGCTGCGCTGATGTACCCACAGGTGCTCAGCATCGTGCAGGTCACATTCCCTGCGTACGAGCGGGCGCGCGTCTTCGGGTACCTGGGCGCAGTCATCGGGATCGCCACCATTGCCGGCCCACTGGTCGGCGGCCTCATCATCCGCAATGACCTCACCGGCGGGTCGTGGCGCTGGATCTTCCTCGTCAACCTGCCAATTGGGATCGTGGCGCTCGTGGCGGCCTCCCGGGTCGTCAACGAGTTCTCGCGCTCCCAACGCCACCCGGCTCGACCTCGTCGGCGCCGGCATCGCCACCGCGGGTCTGGTGCTCCTCGTCTACCCCCTGGTGGAGGGGCAGGTGGCCGGCTGGCCCCTCTGGACGTTCATCTGCATGGGCATCAGCCCCTTCGTCCTCCTCCTCTTCGTCGCCTACGAGCGATCCCTCCCGACCAGCGCGTTCCCGCTGGTTCAGCTCTCGCTCTTCGGGATCTCCTCATTCCGCATCGGCCTGCTCATCTCCCTGACCCTGCTCGCGGGCATCCCGGCGTTCTTCTTCTTCTTCAGCCTCCTGGTCCAGGTGGGCCTGGGCTTCAGTGCCCTCAACGCCGGGCTCACCACGGTCCCCTGGAGCCTCGGTACGGCATTCGCCTCCATCATGTCGACCCGGCTGGCGCCGCGGTTCGGCAAGTGGACCATCACCGCGGGCGCCTCCACGATGGTGGTGGGGATCGCCGCCATCATGCTCACCCTACATGCGGCCGGCACAGGGCTCACCGGCTGGGACCTCATCCCCAGCTTCCTGGTCACCGGTCTGGGCATGGGCACGGTGGTGGCGCCGCTGCTCAACATCGTTCTGGCGGGCGTGCCCCCGCGCCACGCCGGCTCGGCCTCCGGAGTGCTCACCACCTTCCAGCAGCTCGGTGGAGCGATTGGCGTCGCCGGGGTGGGCGTGGTGTTCTTCGGGCTCCTCACCGCAGGCGCCGCTCCTGCGGCCTCGGCCGTGGCCCCGGCGCTGCGGGCCCAGCTCACCCAGGCGAACTTATCTCCCGGGGCGGCGAACCAGGCGGTGGCGACGTTCACGCGCTGCTTCGAAGCGCAAGCATCCTCCAGCAACCCACAGCGGACCGCACCGGGGTGTCCGTCGACCACCGGTACCGCGTCGAACCCCGCCACCCCCGCCTTCTCTGGTGCGGCCGCGTCGGCGCTCGCCAAAGACTTCGTCGGCGCCGTGGAGGTGCTCCTCTTCTTCAATATCGGCTTCTGGACGCTGACCGCACTGCTGTCACTGACGCTGCCGCGGACGCTTCTCCGGGGAGCCGTGGGAGGAAGCACGGCGCACTGAGGGGCGACCCCGCTGGTCGAGACCGCCGCCTGCCGGGCGCAGTGGGTCTCGCGGTCGGGTCCAGGGGTCGGCGGGCGGGCCCGCCGGTGGCGTGGCTGCCTGTGGAGGCAGGAATCGGAAGCCAGGGAGTGGCATCGGCGCGAGATCCTGGCACAGAGAACGGGGGGTTGGAAGCCGGGCCGGTCGGTTCGGCTGGCGGGCCCCGGTCTGGTCAGCCCAGCAGGGCGACGCGCGGCGCCTCGCCGACGGCGGCGCGGCGGGTGCGGGCCGGGGTCTGAACCCGGGACGCAGCCGTACCCAGCAGTTCGGCGTGAAGCCCGGCGCTGGCCACGAGAGCGGAGCCACCGTCGATGCGTGGGGCGCCGCGCAGGTCGGTCATCGCCCCCCCCGCCTCTGCGAGGATGGCGCCGAGTGCCGCCAGTTCCCAGGGGTGGGCGTTGAGGCGCAGGTCGATGTCGGCCGATCCCTCGGCGACGGCGAGTTCCGGCCAGGGCAGCGCCGAGGTGACCATCTGCAGCCTGCCGAGGACCTGTGTGAGCGGGTGCGCCGGCCCCAACCGGACCAGCTCGCGGCCGGCCCGCGCCGTGACACGTAGGGTCGCGACATCGCGGCCCCAGCGGCGGCGCATCGGCCGGCCGTCGGCGAAGGCTCCCATGCCCCGCGCCGCCCACCAGCGCCTTTCGAGGGCTGGGGCAGCGACGACACCCGCCTCGAGGCGGCCGCCCACCTCGAGCGCGACCATCACGGCCCAGCGCGGATCGCCGCGCACCAGGTTGTGGGTGCCACAGATGGGGTCGATGATCCACCGCGCCCGCCGGCTCCCGGTGACGCCGAACTCCTCGCCCAGGATGCCGTCCTCGGGCCTCTCCAGCTCGAGGCGGGCACGGATCTCATGCTCGACGGCCATGTCGGCGTCGGACACCAATGCCCCATCCGACTTCAAGGAGACGTGGAGCCGGCCCTGGTCGAATCGCCGCCTGGCCAGTCGTGCGCCGGTCTCCGCTAGGGCCAGGGCCAGGTCCAGGTCCGCACCCGTGGCGCGTCTCGACCGGTGGTGGTCGGAGAGCAACATCCATCAGAGTGTCCGCCGCCCCTGGTTATGTCAGGGGGAAGGCGGGGTCATCGCCTGGTTGGCGCGACCGCCGGCGCCGGAGGGCGCGAAGATAGGGGAGCCGCGCCCGGGGGCCGGCCCGCTTGCCCCGACCGCCGGCAGGGATCACCGTGACCGACGAAACGCCTGAGGGGAAGGTCGAGGAGACCGAGCGCTGGCACGGCATCCCCCACGACACGAGGCGGCCCACCGTGGCGAGGAACCGGGCGCGGTACTGGAACTCCGACGATCCCAAGTTCTTCACCCCCAAGGTGTACGGCGCCGGGTGGACGGTCAACGCGTACTGGATCGTCCACCCGGTCCGCTACGTGCGGAACCGCAAGAGCGGGCAGCCGGAGTAGAGGCGATTCGCAAGGAGGTCTGAGATGCGCAGCGTCGGCCTGCTCGCCACCCGGTCGGTGCTCGGCGGGCACCTCGCCGTGCATGGAGCCCAGAAGCTGTCCGGTGCCTTCGGCGGCCCGGGCCTCGATGCCACCGTGGTTGGCTTCGAGAAGTTGGGCATGCGCCCCGCCAGGGCAACGGCGGTTCTCGCCGGCGTGAGCGAGCTCGGCGGCGGGGTGCTGACGGCGACCGGGATCGCGGACCCGGTGGGGCCGCTGGCGATCGTGGGCGCCATGAGCGTGGCCACAGCGGTGCACCGCAGGCAGGGGCCGATGTCCCAGAAGGGGGGCTTCGAGCTTCCCCTCACCAACCTGGCACTTGCGATCGGATTGATGAGCTCGGGGCCGGGCCGCCTCGTGTTCCGCCCGCGCCTGCCGAAGTCGCTGGCCAGGCTGTCGTTTGCCGCTGGAGCGGTCGTCGTCGGGATCTCGCTGTCCCAGCTGTTGCAGGGGGCGCCGCCGGTCCCCGCCCGTCCCGTCGATGACGGCGAAGAGAACAAACCGCCGTCGTCGTGAGGGTGGGAGCGTCCTCCGGAAGGGGGTGGACAAGGTGACTGTGCCGTCATCCCGGGGCAGTCACTCCTCCGCTACCATCTGCGCAGCACTCCGGTCAGGCCCAAGTAGCTCAGAGGTAGAGCAACGCCTTGGTAAGGCGTAGGTCGTGGGTTCGATTCCCACCTTGGGCTCCAATCTGACGGTAGCGGGGCTCTGTTCGCACGGGGGTCGCACGGGGTTCGCGGTCCCGGAGCTCCTGGCAGATGCGGCTCACCGTGCTCTTGCTGATCGTGCCCAGCCCGGCCTCGGCGATCAGGCTCTCGACGTCGCGGTCGGAGAGGCCGCGCACGTAGGCCCCGATGATCAGCGCCTCGAGCGGCCGGGTCCGGATCGCCACCCGGGTGTCCGGGATGATCTTGGGAACGAAGCGCTCGGCGCAATCGCGGAGCTGGGGGATGGCCAGCTCCACCTCGCCCTCGGCGGTCTGGATACGGCGGGGCCGCACCCCGTTACGCGATCCTCGGGCCTGCGGGGTGCGCTCGTAGCGGGCCCGCTGGAGGAAGGCGGTCACCTCCTCGTCGATGGCCCGCTGGAGCACCAGGCGGGCCCCCAGCCGTCCGATCTCGGCCAGCTTCTCGCCAGCCGGGGTTCCGCTCTCCAGCAGGGCGGTGATGGCTTCCTCCAACTGGGTGCTGGGCGCTACTCTCTTCTCCACGGCGTAGTTCTCCTCGGTGGTTTCCAGACCTACCGCGCGAGACTACGCCGCTCCACTTTTACAGCGCCACCGGTACGCCACCCATCCAGTCGAAGGCCAACTACACGGGCGCCCAGGCGAACCTCATCGGTGATTCCAAGGCCACGCCGCCGTTCGTCTCAACGTCATCACTGGCACGCCCGGCCGCGGACCCATTTGCAACTCTGAAACAGCCGACCCCATCCTCCTCGTCGTCGGACGTCTATGTCGAACCCGGCCAGACAGCCACGGTGAGCCCAGGGACATACGGATGCCTGTGCTTCCGCGGGCCGAGCACTGTAACCATGAAGAGCGGGCTCTACATCATCACCGGCGCCTTCGCTAGCACTGATACCCAAGTCAGCGGAACCCAGGTGACCCTCTTCTTCGCTGACCAGGCAACCCTTGACGTGAGCGGAGGCGCAGTCAACCTCACCGCTCCGACCACGGGGCCCGATGCGGGCATCAGCGTCTTCTACGACCGCAATGACACCGGAGGAGTGAACCTCAGCGGTGCCCACGTCTACTTTGGCGGGGCGGTCTATGACGTAGCCTCCGATCTCAACGTTGGCAAGTCCATGCTCGGCGTTGGAGGAGTGGTGGCGGTCGATGGCGTCAACCTCGTCACATCGAACCTGTATGAGGGCCTTGCCTTCGCCCCCCCTACAGCAATGGACGGTTCCCTCTTCACCAACGGCGACCCGTTTACCGTCGCGGCCGAGGAGCCCGGGCAGACAGTGCGCCTCAGCTACGCGGTTATGGAGCCGAGCGAAGCGGACACGCGGATGCCGAATGGCAAGCTGACCTGCTCGGCGACGTCCGCGGCATCGTCTGGCTCCGGCCAACCCGCGACCATCCAGTGCACCGTCGCCGACGTGTACCAGACGGTCGATGACTACTCGGTGACGTTCACCGCGTCGGATCCGGCCGGGCACACGGCCACGATCACGTACCAGGTGGGCCCGGGCGTCGTGTGGCTGCCGACGACCCCGGCACCCACCAACGGCTTCATCGACACCACCAACCAGGGCACCTCGTTCACCGTCGAAGCGGAGGGCGCCGATGGCGTCGCTCCGGTCATGGCCGTGCCCCAGGTGCAGGGCTTGAGCTGTGGGGCTCCCTTTCCCGGGAACACTTACTACACCAACGCTACGACCTCGGTCTCATGCTCTGTTCCCTCCGGCCAGAACTCTGAGCGACCTCGAATTCACAGCCTCGAATGACTCCGTAATCGGAATCACTCTCATGCTCACCGTGGGTCCGGGGCGCTACGTGGCAATGGGCAACTCCTACTCATCAGGTCAGGGAACCCTCTCCGATGGGTACGAGCTCGTCCCGGTGGACACGAACGGGGAGCAGCAGGCTCCTCTGTCTGGCGTCCCCGGTTACAACCCGTCCACCGGGGAGGGGGACGATTGTGATCGCTCCCTGACCGAGGCGTACCCTGATGTCCTGGCCGAGCAGGCCGAAGGCGATTCATGGATGCCCGCACAATTCAACAACGCGGACCCGATCATCGGAGGGCAGTGGTCCGCCGAACTCCGACTTTGTTGCGTGCAACGGAGAGGACGCGCTGGGATTGGGAGCCTCCTACCGTGGGGAGCCGTCCCAGCTCAGCGCCTTGTGCAGCTCCCCCGGCACTTACTGCACGAGTGACCCCAGCGCGGAGGATGACCCGAGTGTGCAGCTCATCACGCTTACCTTTGGCGGCGATGACGAGCAGTTCCCGGCGGTTCTCCGAGACTGCACGGATCTCCCGTTCCTCAAGAACTTCGCGTCGGACCAGGACTGCACGAATGCCATCCAAGCCGCAGAAGAAGGCAAGTCACCCGACGGCGGGGGTCGCGCGCAAGGGATCGGTCAGGCGTTCATCAACAAACTGGCGGCGCTCTACGCGCAGATTCACAGTCTCGCCCCCAATGCCCGCATCCTCGTGCTCGGGTATCCGCGGGTCTTCGCAGACGTCGAGGACAGCGACAATCAGTGCAAGCTCAGTAACTACGACTACATGGACCAGAAGAAGCAGCAGGCACTGGACGTTGCGGTGGAGTACCTCAACGACGACATCGCCGATGCGGTCGCACAGAGCAAGGTCGCAGAGTATGTGCCGCTGTGGATCCCGAACAAAACGGAGAACCTCCCGGGAGTGACCGTGCTGCCCGGAGCCGAGTATGCAGGGTCGCAAGGGTTGTACAGCGTGTTGCCCGATGAGAAGTCTCCCCTCCTTCTACGACGCCATGCTGTCGCATCCGACAGAAGCCTCGGACTATGCAGCGGACGGGGGTGTCGACGATCACGCCGACTGCCAGGCCAACACTACCGCCTGGCTGAACGGTTTTGACAGCGACGGACTGGCCCTCTGGGACTATCAGGAAAGCTATCATCCGAACGCGTTCGGGTACAACCTTGCCTTCGCGGCCGCGATCGAGTACTACATGGGTCGCAACCCAACCAGCCCGTTGGGCATTGGCGATCCGCTCATCGATCAGGGCCAGACCATCACCGAGAGCGTGGCCGTCCCGTCCGATTCCGCGACGCTGAGCGTGTCGGTGAGTTGGGCCAACGGGAGCGTGTCCACGGACCTGACGAGCCCCTCGGGCGAGGTGATCGGGTCTGGCACGACCGCTCCCACTGTCAGTCACCAGGCGGGCGCGACCTGGAACTCGTACCTGATCACCGACCCCCAGGCCGGGAGCTGGACGGTGAGCTCGACCGGCACCTCGATCCCGCCGGGTGGTGAGGACGTCGAGGTGAATGCGGGCGCACTGCCCGCGACGGAGCTGCCGCCGACGGCCGTGGCCACCGCCACCCCCACCTCCGGCGCTGCGCCGCTGACTGTCTCCTTGAGCGCGCAAGGCTCCAGCGCGGCCCAGGGGAGCATCGCCTCCTACAGCTGGGACTTCGGTGATGGGACCACCGGGTCCGGGGAGCGTGTGACCCACACGTACACGGGTGCCGGTCTATATCAGGCGAGTGTGACCGTCACGGACACGGATGGGAATGTGGCCTCCGCATCAACAGCGCCCATCGTTATCGGCGTCTTGGGCAGTGTCGCGGGAACCTCCACCTTCCCCGCCGTCCCCGTCGGTCAGGTCACTCCCGTCCAGACCCTCACCCTCACCAGCGTGGGGACGACACCCCTGGCGGTCAGCGGCATCAGCGTCTCCAGCGACGGCCTCGGCGACCCCGGGGGAGAGCAGGACGTGAGCATCGTCTCCGACGGGTGCAGCGGGACCAGGCTCGCACCGGGAACCTCGTGCACGGTCGGCGTCGCCATGGTGCCCCAGGCGGCAGGGTCACGGGTGGCCCTGATCACCTTCGAGGACAACAGCATGACGCCCGAACTCGTTGATCGTGACCGGCACCGGCGAGGACCTGGAGACGGCCACCTCCACCGGCGTCCAGATGAGCACGCCCGGGCCGGGGCAGGCACCGGTCGCCAGCGCCACCATCGCCCCCACCGCGGGCGGCGGGACGGTCCAGTTCGAGGTGGGGGGAAGTCCCGTCGGCGCCCCGGTCTCCGTGGTTGACGGAGCCGCCACCTCTCCGCCGCTCCCCATCTCGACGACGCTCGACGCCGTCACTGCCAGCTTCTCCGGCTACCTCGACCTCGCTCCCAGCACCGGGACCGGGGGAGCGGTCGAGGTGACCGTCAGCGGGACCCAGGTGTACGGCGGCTCTCCGACGTTCACCCCCGAGTTCAGCGCTGATCCGCAGGGCACGTCGTCCACCGTCACCGGAACGCTCAGCTGCTCCAGCGCGGTGGCAACGTCCAGCACGGTGTCCGGAGGGCCGTACCCGATCTCAGCCTGCTCGGGACTCAGCTCCACGGCAGGTCCCGTCGAGTACAGCGACGGATGGGTGACAGTGACGCCGGCGCCGCTCACAGTCACGTCGACACCGTCGAGCTCGACCATGACCTACGGGGGAACGGTGCCGACGGTCACGCCCACCTACACCGGTCTGGTCAACGGTGACACCGCCCCAGCCACCGCCCCCACCTGCGCCACTGAGGTGACCGCGATCTCCCCGGTGGCGGGGGGCCCCTACGCGATCGGCTGCTGGGGAGCGAGCGACTCGGATTACAGCATCACCTACGATGACGATGCCACCATCAGCGTCACCCCCGCCCGGGTCGTCGTGAACGTCACCGGAACGCAGGTCTACGGGGGCGCCCCCGTCTACACCCCCGACTACGGCGGAGTCACCTGGGGGGGCGGCGACACCTGGGGAGTGGTATCCGGCCAGCTCGCCTGCTCGACCAACGCGACACCGTCGAGCCCGGTGGGGGGCAACCCCTATGCCATCTCCTCCTGCTCGGGGCTCTCCGCGGCCAACTACTCCATCGGCTACAGCTACGGGGCGCTGACGGTGACCCCGGCCTCGACAGCGACCGACCTGACGAGCAGTGCCAACCGCGCGGTGACAGGCCAGGCCGTCACGTACACGGCCACGGTGACCTCGACCGGTGGGAGCGCCAACCCCGCCGGTGAGGGATCGGTGACATTCATCAGCGGCAGCACCACACTCTGCGGGGCCGTCGTGCTCTCGGGAGACCAGGCGACCTGTGAGGTGAAGTACCCCGCCGTGGGCACCTACCAGGTGGTAGCGTCGTTTTCCGGCGGGCCTGACTTCCTGGCCAGCACTTCCGCCGCGGTGACGGAGGCAGTGAACAAGGATCGAACTAGGACCAAGCTCACCATCTCACCGGCCACGCCCGCCGTCGGAAGGCCGGTGACCCTCACCGCCACGGTATCCGCCGCTGGGCCCGGCTCCGGCGTGCCAACCGGGAGCGTGAAGTTCTATGACGGGCAGACCAACCTGGGAAGCGCATCGCTCAACGCGACGGGTCAGGCGACACTCACCACCAGTCGGCTCGGGCCCGACGCTCACACCGTTGTCACCGCCGTCTACTCGGGGGATCCCGACTACCTGAAGTCCACGAGCTCGGACCAGTACCGGCGATGATCAGATGCCCGACCGGAGCCACCAAGGTGGCTCAAGCGTGTTGCCAGTGCTGTTTGCGATCGTCCGATAGCATCGTAAGGGCTCGGGGCGCCGTACACTACCCGTCGTGGTGCCCCGAATGAAATCGCGCTACTGGAGCTTGCGCGTCGCCGGGGGAATGCTGGGTCAGGTGATCCTTATCGTGGCGATCCTGGCCGTGATGTTGTTCGCTCCCAATGAGTACGTCCCCTGTCCGCCAGCCTCAAATTGGGATGGCAGCTATCAGACTCTTGCTCCCGCGGGCGGCGGGGTTGCCCTCGGCCTCTGGCTGCTGGCGGCGCTCTTGTCACTTCTCCTCATCCGAGGGTTCCGGAGGCGCCTCGTCATCGCCACTCCCGATGGCCTGTCGCGAAACTACCCTGCACGGGTTGGACTGGGGTGCGTCGTCTCGCTTCTGGTTCTTGCCACCCTCTGTGCGCTATACGTCGCCTGGTTCGCATTCGCACATCCAGCTTTTTTGTGCTGAACGTTCCAATCCAAGCAAGGCCTGTCGTCATTGCCAACGGCCCCTCACAGGACTACTACGAATTTGACGCCTGCATGCGGGGACTAATCCAAGCCCTCCAGATCTCGACCGCCACCGCGATTCTCAACTCGGCAGCCTTCACCTCGGCGGCCACCACCGCCCCCAACAGCCCTTCGGTGGCGCCGACCCGCCCCGCCTCGCCGTCGCCATCCGGAGTTCCGTGGGTCGCGGTGCAGCCCTTGCCGACCCCGACCGCCCAGTCGGCGACACCGGCGTGGTGGGGAATCACGTCAGCGTGTGACGGGTGACACAGGAATGGTAATGAAGCGGTTCCCTACGGTGACGGGGCAGAGAAGGGGATCGTCCCAGTCTCCACCCCGGGGTAGTGCACCCTACTGCAACCGTACTTCAAGCCCACTTACAGAACCTGAAATACGTCGGCCTAACCTCCGTTCTCGGCCGGTTTTGTATTCGAAATCGACTTCTTTCTGAGCAACGCCTTGGTAAGGCGTAGGTCGTGGGTTCGATTCCCACCTTGGGCTCCAGCCTGACGGTAGCCCGGCTCTGTTCGCACGGGGGTCGCACGGAATTCGCGCACAGGCGCCTGCCGCACGTCCGCGTCCCAGCGCCTCCAGGATTCTCGGGGCGGTTCATACTGTCTGGCCTGATGGGCATGGACCTGGGCTGGATGGCCGCCACCGCTGACAGAGGCCTGTCTGACCTGATGAATTGCCTCTCGTTCGGGGCTATCGGGCCGGGCGTCGGAGGCGACGTCGCAAACCTCCAGGGTTCGCTTGGCCAATGTGGCTCGTGATGGTGCGGCGGCCGGTGTGCTGAGCTGGCTCCGCGAGACCTTGCGATCCGGGGCTGTCGTGGGCCACCCACACGACAATGCCCAAGCTCGAAGCCTCCGTGTGCGTTCTTCATGGACAGGGCTGCTGGCGATCTGCGCCGCGTGTAGCATCGTCCCCCTTTCACTACTTCGGTGGGTGCAAGTCGCTTATGGGGTAGGTGCACTCATGATCCTTCTCGCCACCGCTAGCCTGGTGGTTGGGGCGAAGGCTGACAAGGCTGTTAGACGTTCTCCACCGCGCAATGGGTCCCAAGCGAAGGCGCTCCGTGGCGATCGACGGGTTCATCGCGGGCCGTCGGTCCTCCACGTGATTTGGGGAAGTGCGTTCCGGGAGGAAGGCGTTAGCCTCTCCGAGAGATCCCTCCAGCTAATCGCACAAGCGCGAAATCGCCTCGGGATGGGCGCAGGAGTTCTCCTCATCAGTGGGAGTGCGGTCATCGTGCTAGGAGCTCGGACGGCCGGCGCAACTGTCGATGTTGTTGGCGCCCTGGTCGCTGCACTGGCGCTCCGTTTCTTTGTTGTCACTCGCATGCTGTCCCGCAGGCAATGACCGAACTCCGCGCCGGCGCCCTGTACCTGCCGCGCAGCCGGAGTTCGGGCGAATCACGCGCCCTTTGCTCGCGTCTTGCCCGCACTGTACCGGTGACGTAGCCCTGACGCATGATCCGAGAGGTGGCGGCCTCCTGGCGGGGCCCGACGATCGGGCGGAGCCGAGGATCTGGGATGTCGTCAAGGGTGACTGCCCAACACTGGGCCAGCCCAGTGGGCTGTTACTGTCACTGGAGCAAAGCGCGCAAAAGAGCCGATCAGAGTTGACGCTGAGCGGTCGCTTAGCGTCTACCCGGCGGGACTGCTCATGAGGGCGACCGAGTTGCTCATCGCCGCAGGACTAAGCCTAGCTCTGGATCGCGTCAAACCGCTGGCAGCGCACTGGAGCGAGCTTTTCGACCTAGCCGAGCCCCATCCCGCCTCTTGCGGGTGAGGTGTGTCCCTCGCGGAACTCATTGACCCATTGGAGCGCCCGATACCGATCCCCCGGTCCGCATCGCACCAGAACTTGTTCGCGCTCATCCGCGCTAAGGCTGAGCCCCCCGTAGGTGTCTTCGATGAGGCGGAGCGTGGCCGGGTAATCGAACACGGGCTGAGTGGTGCTGCCGAGTTCGTCGACGCCCCGGATCTCGGCTCGCCGATGTCCCCGATACTCGACGCCGAGGCGGAACGGCGCGCCACCGCGGCCGTCATCGACCACATCGAAGTAGACCTTGTAGATGAGCAGTTCGCGAACGAGCGGGGTATCGGCGCGGACTAGGGGGATCAGGTGGCCGACGTCGTAGACGTCGCGGGCGAATAGCACCCGGCGCAGGCGCGCCAGCTTCTCCGCCATCGTCTCGCGGAGATCGGCAAGCGGGACGAGCAGTGGTGAGAAGCCCAGGTCCGCAGCGCTCACTCCCGGCAGCGCGCTCCGCGGGCGGGCGACTGGAGGCAGCATAAGAGAGCGGGTCGAGAAGTCGAGGCGGCAGGCCAAGCGGCCCCGGCCCAGATCGGTCGTCTCGGCCTGCCAGGCTGCCTTCATCGACTCCCGGTCAATCTCTAAGCCGTGGAAGGTGACCCCCTCGTGGCGGAAACCGGCACTCAGGGCGTCAATCACCAGCTCGCCGATGGCCCGATCCGAGACGGTGAAATCGAGGTCGCGAGAGAACCTCCCGGCGAGACCGAAGACGAACTTGCGCAGCGAGGTGCCGCCCTTGAACACCAACCCCTCGGTAAGGCCCTCGTGACGGAGCCAGTCGAGGAAGTGTTCCTGGGCCAACTCTAGGAAGAACTCGTCGGCGGCGAGGCCACGGTAGGCGGCGTTGAGGCGACGAACGGAGACAGCGCGGATCACGTGAGCCCGAGACTGTCGTAGACGTCCCAGGAGTGATCGTACTTAGCCCCGAAGCGGCGCGATCCCAGCCAGGCTGGGTGAGCCCGGGGAAGTGGACGTAGCGCATCCAGGACGGGCTCGGGCGCTCCCCGCGCACTCGCCAGGTAGCCAAGCCTGCCGGTCGCCGCCGGGCCGGCGCGCGATGCCAGGGACGCCAGCCGCTCAGGGTCGCAGGCGCGCAGCACTTCGCCGAGCCAGTGGTCGGGGTTGAGTAGATCCCCGCCGTACTGCGGCCAGAGAGCCACCTCAACGGCAATCCGCTCCACCGAGGCGACCGGGAGCCCGTCCAGAGGCTCGGTTCCGAAGAATCGAGAGGGGACGCACCGGACCACTCGATAGACGCGCAGGAGCCCAGGTGGCACCTCACGACTGGCCTGCCAAACGACCGTGTTGGGCAGAGGTCGCCGATCCGCCAGGCCTCGCGCGAAGGCGGCACTCCCCAGCCCGAGATGAGCCCTCGCGGCGGGGTCTCGATCCAGGGCAGCGCGCAGCTCGAGCCACGCATCGCCCGATGCCAGCGGGCCGCCCACTGCTGGAAGGAACTCATAGCTGCCTCGCAGGCTAAGCGGGCGCAGCCAGCCGTGGGACCGTAATCCGGCGAGGACGTCGATGACGCGCTGGCCCTCGACCCGGGCCAGCAGGCCGACCTCGGTGGCGGTTACCAGGCGCTGCTGGCGCGCTTCGAGCTCGGCAACCACCCGGGCCTCCGCTGGGCTGCCGATCTGGCGCGGTTGTAGATCATGGGTCAACATGGCCATGGCGCCATAATACCCCAACAAAAGCAACTTGACCAAGGGCTCTTTCCCTAGCACCGGTCCCCGATGGCGCCACGCCGCCCAGCCCCTCAGCGCGGCTGGGCCAGCCCAGTGCCCTGTCGCTTGAGCGATCCGCGGCAGGGATGGGACCGTGCCAGCAGCCACGCCGCAGCGGCGCACGCTACTTCAAACCTACTTCAAGCCCACTTCAAGAACCTGAAATGCGTCGGCCTAACCCCCGTGCTCGCCCGGTTTCGTATTCGAAATCGCGTTGTTTCTGAGCAACGCCTTGGTAAGGCGTAGGTCGTGGGTTCGATTCCCACCTTGGGCTCCATTTTCCTTACCGTGTATGGACTTTTGCCAACCGATGGTCGGCCACCAAGAGGACGGGTCCCATCTGCCGGGGGCCAAGCCTCAGAGTTCAAGCGGTAGCGCTTGGCCGCCACCTCTGCCTGCCAGATTGATCCCAGCCTCTCCGGCGCGGCAACCGCCGCAAGGACAGCCGCATGGGGTGGGCACATCGGGTCCGGCCCTTCGCGCTCGAGTGAGGTCAGCGTCGCCCACCCCAGTGTTGGGGAATGGGGAATGCTTGAGGCGCACCGCCGGCCGACCTCACCCTCCAGTGGCCAGCCGCTCCAGGGCCGCCCGCACCCGGGGGTGAGGGATCACCAGGCCGGCGCGGAAGCGGGAGCAGTGGCGAAGCGAGCACCCGGTCACTTCCACCGCGAATGTTATGGTCAAGCGTTGTGTTTGGGGCAAGTGAGGTGATTGATCCCGGGTGGGCGGCACACTGGGTCTCACGCGGACCGGGAAGACGTGACGAACGATGCTGCAACCCTACTTCAAGCCCACTGTAAGAACCTGAAATACGTCGGCCTAACCCCCGTGCTCGGTCGGTTTTGTATTCGAAATCGCGTTCTTTCTTTCTGAGCAACGCCTTGGTAAGGCGTAAGTCGTGGGTTCGATTCCCACCTTGGGCTCCGACACCACCTTGGGCTCCGACACCACCTTGGGCTCTATTTGACGGTAGCCGGGCAGACGGTAGCCGGGCAGACGGTAGCCGGGCTCTGTTCGCACCGGGGTCGCACGGGGTTCGCGCGCCGGCGCCTCCCGGACGTAGGCGCAGGAATGTTCGAAGTGCAACCAGGGCCGTCTGGTTCGAGGGCTGGGCCGGTTCTATAGACGCGCCAATCCCTCAGGTGTGAGGCGGGCGCTGCTCAGGGCGCCAATCTGGCCGGCAAGCGCTGGGCTCGAAATCAACAGAGGCCGTCGGCGCGACGCGAGATGCAGCTACTGCCTTCCAATGCTCCGCGGCGCCCGGCCCGACTGAGAGCGACGGCTGCGTTCGGAGGGCTTCACCGTCCGCCTTGACCTCCCCTTCGGCACCGACTGGTGGCCCCACGGGGTCCGCCGAGTCGGTGAGGATCCGCGCAACGCGCTGCTGCTGGGCCGGTCCCTGCTGGGCGGGAACCGCGCCGGCGCCGAGGGTTCAGCCGCCGGGTGACGGCGGCTTCGGGCCGGAGACGCGAAACGCCGGGTAACCCGGCGCGATGCGCGCCAGGTCGGCGTCCGGCGCATCGGGTCCGACCCCCTGGAAGAAGGCGCGGACCATCACTTTCCAGCGGCGCAGATAGGCGCGCAGCACCGGAAGCTTCTCGTCGTTGGTGAGCTCGACCAGGGCGACGGGCTCGCGGCGCCGCCCCCGGCGCAGCTCGACATCGCCGCCGGCGCGGACGTTGCGTACCCACTGGGTCACACCGGTTGGCGCGACCAGGTAGCGTGCACCCTCATGGGTGAGCAGGCCCACCGGGGTCGTCCGCCATGCGCCGGTCTTGCGACCGCGGACGGCCAGGATCCGTGAGCCGCGAACGCTGACGCCGAGGCGGGTGAGCCCCGCCACCAGCGGATTGAAGACGTGGTTCGCGAACCAGTGTCGGGTGGGTGTGGGGGACATCGGACTCTCCTGATTGATGCATCCATTAGTTTGCAGGCGAAAGAAAGTGTATGGGGTGGGCACATCGGGTCCGGCCTTTCGCGCTCGAGTGAGGTCAGCGTCGCCCACGCCAGCATGCTGGTGCTGGCGGTTCGGCGGCCGCACTCGATTCCCGCCTCGGGTGGCGCTATGTCAGGGTTCGGCGACCGAGTACCCGATGGCGGCGTAGCCGCGGAGCCGCTTCTGGTGCATCCTGGCCAGCATCGGCACGAAGACATCCACGTAATCGACGATCGTCACAGCGCGCTTGCGATCGTGAAGCCGGTGGAGACGGCCGGCATACTGTTGAACGGTGCCGCGCCAGGAGACGGGCAGTGCCAGGAACAGGGTGTCAAGTCGGGCGTCGTCGAAGCCCTCGCCAATGTACCGCCCGGTGGCCAGGAGGACGCGAGGAGCGTTGTCGGGGATCGCCTTGAGCGCGGCGGCCACCGCCCGGCGCTGGCCGGCCCCCATCCCGCCGCGCAGGACGACCAAGTGCTCGACATGCGACGCCAGGAGCTCTTGCATCTGTTCCAGATGCTCGGTTCGCTCGGTCAGGACCAGCGGCGAGTGGCCCCGGCTGATGGCCTCGAGAACGTCCGCCACAATCCTCTCTGTCCGCGGCCGGTCCGCCACCAGGCGCGAGTAGATCTCCTGGATGCCAGGGTCGACCAACTCCGGGGGCAGGGTGAACCGCGTCATCCTGGGGACCACCACATGCGCGAATGGACGCAATTCGGCCTGCTGCCGGGCATCGACGCGATGCCGAATGGGCCCGCATTGCATGACCACGATCGGGTCGTGCCCGTCCTTGCGGGTGGGTGTCGCCGTGAGCCCGGTCACATAGCGCGCTCGGGCCTCCCGGAGCACTCGCTCGAAGCTCACCGCCGGGACGTGGTGGCACTCGTCGACGAGAACGTGTCCGTAGTCGGCGACCAGATCCTTGACCTCGCCCCGAGGGCTCAGGCTTTGCAGCATGCCGATGTCGATCGTGCCCCTGCCCTTGTTGCGGCCAGCTCCGAACTGACCGATCGAGCGCGGAGGGATGTCGAGGAACGTTGCCAGCCGCTCCCGCCATTGGTCGGCCAGCTGTTGCCGGTGGACCAGCACCAGGGTGTTGACGCCGCGCCGGGCAATGAGCCAGGCACCGATCACCGTCTTGCCAAAGGCGGTCGGTGCGGCCAGCACGCCGAGGTCGTGGGCGGCGAGCGCGTCTGCCGCCTCGCGCTGGGCTGGGGTCAGCTCGCCATGAAACGTCAAGGACACGGGCACGCCGAACTGGCGCTGGTCGCGAATGTCAACCCGGACGCCATGTCGCTCCAGCAGGCTTCGGACCTCATCGAGCGCACCTCGAGGCAACGCCAGATGGGCGGGGAAATCCTCGGAGCAGTCGATCACCCGCGGTTTGTTGCCCGTCCACAGACGCATCGCCTGAGCCTGGTAGAACTCGGGGTTGGGAAACGCTGCCAGGCGCCGCAGCCGGCTGATGAGTGCCGGAGGGAGATCGGCCGTGGCGATGAAAACGCGATTGGCGATGACCACCTCGACCGCAGCGGGCAGCGGTCCGGCGATCCGCGCCTCAACTCGGCGCCGGGATGGCGTCAGGGTCCACGGCTGATTAGCCTCCTCGTCGGTCTCGAACCAGGATGCGTCCACTCCCAGGATCGTTCCGGCGCGGGCAGCTTTGCGTACAATCCGTTCGCAGTCCGCAGCCAAGAGCGGGTTCACCGAAGCCAGGTAACGCCACTGGTCGGGGAAGGGTTGGAAGTCGCGATCCAGGAAGACGGTGTTGTCGTCCCGCCGGGCCAGGCGCTGCAAGGGCAGGGCGATCAGGTTGCCGAATCCGCCCTTGGGCATGGTGTCCTGACTGGGAAACAGCCGGTCGTAGGAGGCGAGGCCGATCTGGTGGCGGTGATCGATCGCCTGGGTCAGCAGGGTGCACCCGAGGTTGCGCGCGAGCGCGGCGGCCACCGGACGGTCGAAGAAGATCCAGATGTGGCCGCCTCGACCCGACCGCGACCGCTCCACGGAGGCGGGCACGCCGAGGGCGTCGCAGGCCCGCCACACGGCGGCGACGTCGTCTTGCCACGACGACTTATCGAAGTCGATGGCCAGGAACCAGCAGGTCTCGTTGCTCAGGAGGGGATAGACGCCGATGACCCGCCGCCCGAGGAGGTGGCTCTGAACCACCTCGTCATCCAGCGGCAGCAGCACCTCCGGGTCCGGCCGCTGACCCCGCTCCCGACTCGCCCCGGGTCGGAGGGCGGGGGAGTAGCCGCTTCGGCCGTCGCGCGCCTCCCACCGATGGGCGTAGACGTCCTGTCGACCTCGGAAGAGCCGGCGGAAGAGGGCGATCTTCTCTCCGTCGGGAGAGTGGGCATCGACGGTGACATCGGCGATAGGAGACCCAGGGGGTGACGTCAGCAGGGGAGACGTGGGCACCGCCACGCCGGCCGCCAATGCCTGGAGCCGAGCGTTCTCCCGGCGCAACTCGTCGATGGTGGCCAGGGCCGACTGAAGCCGGATCTCGAGGTCGTTGCTCACCGCGGCACGGAAATCGGCCTCCTCATTGAGCTGCATCAGGCTACCCGAATCGCGATGAGCGAACCGGCGTTCACTTGGCGACATCGTATCGGGGTCCAGAGACGTCGAGGGGCGGCACCGTCGCCAGGATGGCAGCGCCCTCTAGCTCGGCCAAATGACCGCGCATCGGACGTCCCTTCATACCACGGCCGGACCATCAGCAAGCTCCATGGCCCTCTGGGTGGGGGAGAGACACCTGGCGAAGCCCGGGCCGATCCCGAGCGACGCCTACGAGGCGGGGTGGGTCGTGAGCCCGTGCGCTATCGTTCATTGTGGGCTATCATCCACTGTGCACTGAATGATAGCCAGGAGTGAACCATGGCCGTCACGATAGAGCTGGGGCGTGAGGTACCAGCCCGGAGCGGCGAAATCCTCACAACTCTTCCCGGTCTTGTCGTACGCTCCGGCCGTTCGAAGACCACTCTTCGGGTCAACGGACGCTCTTGGCCCTTGGCCCTGGTTTCCGGGGGAATACGCCCGTACGCGAGGGCAACAGCGACGCTGCTTGTCGCCCTGGCTGGTCCTGACAAGCTGAGCTTTGTCGTGGCTGAGCGCCTGCCGGAGCATGTCCGGAGGGAGCTGGAGAGCGCGGGATGCGCCTATGCCGATGGCACCGGAGCAGCTCACATCGACGTCCCTGGTCTGTATGTCCACATCGAAGGCCATTCGAACCGTCGCCGGACCACAGGCCACGCGCCTGCCGGGATCGGAGTTGTCGGCGTGCGGACGATCCAGTCGTTGCTGGCCGAGCCAGGTCGAGAGTGGTCGGTACCGGAACTCGCCCGTGCCGCGGCCTCCTCGACCGGAGAGGCCCACCGTGTCCTGGCGCGACTCCAGGACGAAGGGCTGGTAGCCGCCACGGGTCGAGCGCGGTCTCTTCGTCGCACGGTCCCCAATCCCGGTGATCTCCTCGACTGGCTCTCGACCGTCCCGTCAGCTCGACGTATCCGAGAGCGGCGACTGGCGTTCGTCTACATCCACCGACCCAACGAAGCTGACAACGACGCTCTCGGCGCGTGCCGTCTCCGCCAAACTGGAATACGCCTTCTCCGGGGTCGCAGCCGCACACATCTACGGAGCCACGGTGACCACGAGCGTCCCGATCACGATGCTTCGGATCGCGCCGAGCGTTCCTCTTGCCGACGCATGCTCGCGCCTTCAGGCCGAGCCGGTTGACACCGGGCCGAACGTGGTGCTAGTGCGCGATCTCGGAGAGGTCGGCGTCCATGGCCGCCAATTTAATGGCCCAGCGCCTCTCGCGTCACCGGTGAGAGTGTGGCTCGATATGCTCGATGAGCCGCGCGGCGAAGACGCAGCAGCCCTGTTCCGGGAGGCAGTCATTGGTTGGTGACCCACAGCACATCAGCCAGTACGACCCTGGAATCTCGAAGGCGATCCTGGGGGAGACGGCACACCTGCTTCGGCACCTGGGTTTCGCCGCGGGGCACGTCATTGTGATCGGTGGGCTGGTCCCGGGTCTCCTCGTTCTCGACGCTGGTGCCGGTCGGCCAATCCATGTCGGTACAACCGATCTCGACTTGTGTCTGAGCGTTGCCCTGGCGGCGGGAGACACGGCAGAGTACGAGCGCATCGAGACTGGGCTCACAAGGGCGGGCTACCAACCGACCGCCGACTCGTTCCGCTGGAAGCGCGCCGCGGGGCTTGGCCTCACGGTCGAGTTCTTCTGCCCGGCGTCCGATGATCGTCCGGCGGGCACCCTCTTCCGTCCGAAGGCGGCCAGGGCGCCCACCGCCAAGCACAACATGGGATCGACCCTCTCGGCGATCGCTCTCGATGCGGGCGAAGCCATCTCCGCTGATGCCCAAACCGTCATCCGGGAGGTGACCCTTCCGGATGACGCTGGCGTCGTCAGCCAGGAATTCCGCGTGACCGGCATTGTCGGTTTCCTCGTCGCCAAGATCGGTGCCCTCGTGGGAAGGGTCAAGCTCAAGGATGCCTATGACATCGTCTGGCTCTTGGAGGCATGGCCTGGAGGCCCAGCTGGTGCCGCGACTGCGACCAGGTCGAGCGCCGCCTTTGAACGTGAGGACGTCCAAGCTGCCCTCGCCCGCCTGACGGTCGAGTTCGCCGACGCCGGTCGAGTCGGGCCGCGCTCTACGCCCGGTTCATAGCGCTCCCCGGCGCCAGCCCAGACGACATGGAGCGAGCGGCAAGGCAGGCTTTTGGAGCTGTCCGTGCTTTCACGACGACCCTCGAGCAGATGCGATAGCAGCGTTCCAGCCGAACCGACATGGGTGCTGTGGCCTCGGCTCGAGGGGTAGTGGCCGGGCGGCCAGGGCCGCGTAACGCGTCGATGCAGCCAGAGGGGTGGGAACAGGCGGCCCCGGCCAAGAGCAGGGGAGGCCACCGGGCGCACGCTACGCTACTGCAAGCCTACTTCAAGCCCACTGTAAGAACCTGAAATACGTCGGCCTAACCCCCGTGCTCGGTCGGTTTTGTATTCGAAATCGCGTTCTTTCTGAGCAACGCCTTGGTAAGGCGTAGGTCGTGGGTTCGATTCCCACCTTGGGCTCCATTTCCCTTACCGTGTATGGACTTTGGCCGACCGATGGTTGCCCGGACAGAGAAATCCCTAGAGCAACGCATTTGAGGTGCTGATCTCAGCAAGGCGTTGCTCTAAGCGGCCGCTCACGAACATCCGTTCCAGAGCAGCCGCGGGCGGTCGCTGTCCTCAGTCGCCGTCCAGGCGCGTATCGGGCTTCCCGGCCGGGGCCCCTCGAGCAGCAGCTGCTCAGCGTGGAGGACGGCGCCAAAGGTGCACCGGCCGCGGCGAGGAGCGAGGTCGCGGCTTTCGCGAGTTTTGCTGGATTAGGTGGAATAAGCGATTTCCGGCACGACCTGGAGGAGGTTCCGACCTCAAGCCCCTTTGTGGGGTTGGCCTCCACCTCATGGTGGCCCGTCGTACCGGGTCAAGCCCACGGGGATGCCTTGCCACTACCGCGCGAGGGGAGGGGAGCGAGCGTGGGTCCGGTGAGTATAGTGGCCACAGAACCACGAGTCAGCACTAGTGGA
>CAWEEP010000055.1:0-40158 GCA_963808125.1 Candidatus Dormiibacterota bacterium | reverse complement strand
GCAGCGCGGAGACGCAGAGGGACTTGCCCGACCCCGTCTCGCCGCTCAGGACGCCGAAGCCGCTGGCGCAGTCGAGGCGCGCGTCGCGCACCAGGGCGAGGTTGCGCAGCCGCAGCTCGAGGAGACGGCTCATGGCCGGGGCGGGTCGCCCGCCGGTTCGCCGGGTGTGGCCGAGGGGTCATCCCCTGCGGGGCGGCGGTATTCCGCCAGCTTCAGGGGGAGGCCGAAGTGCACCTTCTCCCGCAGCTGGCGGAGGAAAGAGGGGGAGCCCGGCAGGCGCACCACCGACAGTTTCGGGCCCCGCCGCGATGCGGACCCGACCGCCGACCTCGAGGCGGGCCTGCTCCTGGCCGTCGGCGGCGACGAAGACCCGCCCGTGCTCCACGATGAGGTCGATGACGGTCATCTCGGGCAGGACGACCGGCCGGGTCAGCACCGCGTGCGGGGCGAGGGGCACGACGACGATGGCGGGAACCCGGGGATCGATGGGTGGTCCGCCGGCGCTCAGCGCGTAGCCGGTGGAGCCGGTGGCGGTGGAGACCACCACGCCGTCGGCGTCGAAGTCGCCGAAACGCTCGCCGTCAGCATCCACGCGCAAGCGGACGACGGCCACCTCCCGGGACTTGAGGACGATGTCGTTGAGGGCGAGGGCCTCGACCGTCGTGACGCCGTCGTCGATGAGGGCGGTGAGCAGGCTCCGGCGCTGGCGCACGGTCGCCCCGGCGGCGAAGGCGTCGATGGCGGCGGGCAGGTCAGCGAGCTGGACGTTGGTGAGGAAACCGAGGCGTCCGCGATTGACACCGAGGACGGGAATCCCCCGGGGTGCCGCCAGGCGAGCGCCGAAGAGGAAGGTTCCGTCACCGCCGACCGTGACGAGGAGCTCCGTGCCCTCCGCGTGCGAGGCGACGTCCTCAGCGGGATGGACGACGGTGGTCCACGTGCGGTACCCATGCCGGTCGGCGGCGCGAAGGGCGCCGGCGATAACCCCGTCGACCTCGTCGGGGTGGAGCAGGAACCCGATGGCGCCGCGGCTCACGGGTGCACCTCCGCCATGGCGCGGGTCGGGAGCTGCAGGTGGAGGAGCAGCTCCAGGTTGCCCTTCACCCCCCGGATGGAGGCCGCCAGCGGGCCGCCCCGCGCCGTCGCGCCGAGCTCGTCGACGCTCCACTCCAGGAAGGCCCGGGCCGCCGCCCGGGCCGCGGCCTCGTCGCGGACGACCCCACCCCTCGGCACCGCCTGGCGGGCCAACTCGAACTGGGGCTTGAAGAGGACAACCGCGTCCGCCCCGGCAGCCAGGCGAGCCACGGCGGGGAGGACCGCCCGCAGCGAGATGAACGAGAGGTCGAGGGTGACCAGGCTCGGCGGCGGGCCGGGGAGCTCCTCGAGATGGCGCAGGTTGGTGCGATCGAGAACGGTCACCCGCGGCTCGCCGGCCAGCCGGGGCAGCAGCAATCCGCGTCCCACGTCGACCGCGTAGACGCGCGCGGCACCCCTCGACAGGAGCACGTCGGTGAAGCCGCCCGTCGACGCCCCGGCGTCGAGGCAGACGCGCCCCGCGCAGTCCACTCCGAAGGCATCCAGGGCGGCGTCGAGCTTCTCCCCCGCCCGGCTCGCCCAGGGGGTCGTCTCCCCGGTGATGCGAATGCCGGCCCCCTCCCCCACCCGCTGGGCGGCGCTGCGGGCGCGCACGCCATCCACCTCCACCATGCCGGCGGCGACCAGGGCCTGGGCACGCTCGGCGGTGTCGGCGAGGCGCTGAGTGACGAGGAGGGTGTCAAGGCGCTGGCGCTGCGGCACCGTGTGGGTCGCCGCCATCAGAAGGGGATGTCGTCGGGGTCGATGGGCACCGGGTCGCGGCGCGCCGGAGCCGCCGGGGCGGCTGGGCCCAACCCCGCCGTGCCCGCCCCCGCGCCGAACGGCAGCCCCGCATCCGCCGGTCGCCCGGCCGGCGCCGCGGCGACCACCTCCCTCTCCTCGCGCGCCAGATCAAAGGGTCTCTCCACCTGGTGCCCGCTGCCGCCGACGACCAGCTGCGTGATCTTCTGCTCGGTGCGGTCGAGAAGTTCACCGCAGTGCTGGGCCAGGCGGCTGCCGCGCTCGTAGGCTGCGATGGCCTCGTCGAGCGCCACCGCTCCCTTCTCCAGCCGCTCGATGATCCCGTCCAGCTCTGTGAGCGCCGCCTCGTAGCTGAGGCTCTTGATGTCGTCGCCGTTCATCCTCTCTCCGCCGTCCCTTCGCCGGGATCGTACATCCGTTCTGGCTCTGCTGTCGAGCCCGCCCCCGGTCCCTCGCCGCCCCCCTCGCCGGCGGTGCTGACCACGGTACCGCGGGCCAGCCGGGTGCGCAGCACCTGTCCCGGCGTCACCAACCCCGCCTCGGTGAGCACGGCGCGCGTTGCCGCGTCCATGGTGATCGAGTAGCCGCGGTCGAGGACGGCCAGCGGGGAGAGCGCCTCGAGCTGGGCACGACGCACGGCGACGGCGTGCCGTCGGCTCCCGACCGCGGTCTGGGTGAGGTCCGACAGGCGCCGCCCGCGCCTCGTCAGGCGCTCGCGCTCGAGGTCGAGGCGCTGTCCCGGCGAGACCACACGGAGCCGTCCTCCGGCTCGCTCAAGGTCGCGCCGCTTGCCCATGACAGCGGCGCTCAGCGCAGCGCGCAGCCGGGCGGCGCGGGCGTCCAACTCCTGCCGGTGGCTGGGCAGACGGCGAAGCGGCGAGGCGTTCTCCAGGCGGGACCGGGACCTCCCGACCGCCTCGCGTCTGGCGACCAGTCCCCGGGCGGCGGCGGCGGCGAGCCGCGCCCGGCGCCCGCCCAGCTCGGTGGCGAGCCGGCGGCAGTCGGGAGCCACCAGCTCCGCCGCCGCCGAGGGGCTCGCGGCACGCCTGTCGGCGGCGAGGTCGGCGAGGGTGGTGTCCGTCTCGTGGCCCACGCCGCAGACGACGGGCAGGCGGCCGGCGCGGATGGCGCGGACCAGGCTCTCGTCGTTGAAGGCCATCAGGTCCTCCAGGGAACCGCCGCCCCGCACCAGCAACACCACCTCGGCGCCGGCCACGGACTGCGCCCTCTCCAGGGCCTGCACCAGGGTCTCCACCGCCCCCTCCCCCTGCACCGTCGCCGGTGAGACGACCACTTCGACGCAGGGGGCGCGCCGGCCCAGCACGGTGAGCACGTCGCGCAGCGCAGCGCCGGTGCGCGACGTGACGACGACGACGCGCCCCGGCAGCAGCGGCAGCGGCCGCTTGCGCGCCTCGTCGAAGAGGCCCTCGGCGGCGAGCGCCCGGCGACGCTGCTCGACGGCAAGGGCGAGGGCGCCGATTCCCGACGGCTCGAGACGGTCCGCGTACAGCTGGTAGCGCCCCTGGGCGTCGTAGATCTCGATGCGTCCGTGGACGATGACCGTCATCCCGTTGGCCGGCCGGAAGGGGATCTGCAGGCGCTGCGATCGCCAGACCACGCAGCCGAGGGCGGCTCCGCCGTCCTTGAGGGTGAAGTACAGGTGGCCCGAGCTGGGCAGGGAGAGGTTGCTGATCTCCCCCTCCACCAGGACGTCCCCCAGCTCCGGGCTCATCGAGATCACCCCCCGGATGATGCCCGTCAGCTCGGCGACGGTGAGGGGGCGGCGCAGGCTCACTGGCGTTCTCGGGCGATCTGTCCGAGCACGCCGTTGACGAGGGGAACGGCCTCCTCGCCGGCGTAGACCCGGGCCAGTTCCAGGGACTTGTCGATGCTCACCGCCACCGGCGTCCCCGCCTGGAAGAGCAGTTCGAAGACGCCGAGCCGGAGCACCGCCCGCTCCACCTTGCCGAGATCGACGAGATCCCAGTGGAGGCTCGCACCGGTGATCGCGGAGTTGATGGTCCCGATGTGCTGGAGAGTTCCGTCCACCAGCCTGCGGGCGAAGGCGGACACGTCGGCCGGCGCCTCCAGCTCCGCGCCCTGGTAGTCGAGGACGGCGCGTGGGTCCTTCTCCGTCCCCTCCAGTTCGAAGAGCGCGCGCAGGGCGAGCTCTCTCCCCCGCCGCCGCCTCCCTCCCGAGCGGCTCATGCCGCGAAGACAACCTCGCTGATATGGACGTTGATGGCCGCAACCTCCAGCCCCAGCATGCGGTCGACCGCATCGGCGACGCGCTGCTGGATCTCCGCCCCGACATGGGCCACGGAGTGACCGGAGACGAGGACGACCCAGAGGTCGATCTCCAGCGCGTGATCGTCGCGCAGCTTCACCCGCGCGCCGCGGTGCGCCAGGGATCGGCGCAGGATGCGCTCCAGGGATTGGCCGCCGGCCTGGTACATGGCGTGGATGCCGGGCACCTGCAGCGCGGTCAGCACGGCGATCCAGGCCACCACCTCGTTGGCCACTCGGGTCACGCCGAGCGCGTGCGGCCCGTCGCCGCCGCCGAGATCCGCCGCTCCGTCCGCCGCCTGCGCCATCACGCTCGCTCCATGTATCGCCCGGTGCGGGTGTCGACGCGGATGTGGTCGCCCTGGTTGACGAAGAGGGGGACGTCGACGACGGCTCCCGTCTCCAGCACCGCCGGCTTGGTGCCGGCGTTGGCCGTGTCCCCCTTGAATCCGGGATCGGTCTCGGTGACCTCCAACTCGGCGGCGATGGGCAGCTCGACGCCCAGGATGCGCCCGTCGTAGCTGAGCAGCGTGAGCGTCTGGTTCTCCTTGAGCCAGCGCATCCCGTCGCCGACCTGCTCCTCGGTCAGCGCGGTCTGGTCGAAGGTCGTCGAGTCCATGACCACGAAGGTGTCGCCGTCGCGGTAGAGGTACTGCGCCTCGGTGCGCTCGATGCGCGCGCGGCCGAACTTCTCCTCGGGGCGGAAGGTCTCCTCCGTCACCGCCCCGGTGATGAGGTTCTTGAGACGGGTGCGGACGACGGCGGTGCCGCGGCCCATCTTGATGTGGGCGAACTCCATCACCTGGAGCAGGTCGCCGCCGCGATCCACGGTCGTGCCGGGACGGAGTTCGCCTGCGCTGATCATCGGTGCGTCCTCAATTCTGCCTCTCCCGGATGATCCTGACGGCGGCCTCGAGCGCCACTCCGTACCCCTCGGGGCCCAGCCCCAGGATGACGCACTCGGCCACCTCCGCGGTGATCATGGCGTGCCGGTAGCTCTCGCGGCGGAAGGTGTTGGTGAGATGCACCTCGACGACCGCGCCGGGGAACCCGCGCAGGGCGTCGAGCAGCGCCACGCTGGTGTGGCTCAGGCCACCCGGGTTGATGATCACGGCGCCGGCCCGGCCCGCCTCCTCCTCGAGGATGTCGATGAGCCGGCCCTCGCTGTTGCTCTGCTCGACGCGCAGCTCGACGCCCAGCTCGGCGGCCTGCCGCCGCAGTTCGGCGTCGATGTCGGCGAGGCTCTGCGGCCCGTAGATCTCCGGTTCGCGACGGCCGAGACTGCCCAGGTTGGGGCCGTTGAGGACGAGGACCCGCGTCACGGTGCCGCCCTCCGCCGGCCGCCCGGCCTGTGACTGATGCCGTTCATGGTGCGGAGAGCACCTCCTCGAGGGCCGTGCGGACGAGATCGGGGGGCACGCGCTGCCCAGGTCGGGGCTCGCCTCTGCGAGCCAGCAGGACCCAGCGCGGCTCTCCGCCCACGGACTTCTTGTCGTGGCCGAGGCGTTGTAGCACGGCGGCGGGGTCGATGGCAGGCAGTGGCGCCAGATCGAGGCGGTCGAGGAGGCTGTCCTGCCACCGCAAGTCCTGCCTGGGCATGCCGAGCATCTCGACGGAGATGCGCCCGGCGACGCGCATGCCGGCCGCGACCGCCTCCCCGTGGGTGACGGGGCCGAAGCCGGTGGCCGCCTCGATGGCGTGGGCGACCGTGTGGCCGTAGTTGAGGACGGCGCGCGCCCCTCCCTCCAGCGGGTCGCCGGCGACCACCTCCGCCTTGATGGCCGCGCAGCGCTCGATGATGGCGGTGAGGATGTGGACGTCTCCGGCGCGGGCCCGATCGAGGCAGCAGTCGAGCAGGTCGGGCAGGTCCCCCTCGGCGATCATGGCGTACTTGGCGATCTCCCCCAGTCCGGAGGCGAGCTCGCGGCGGGGCAGGGTGTCGAGAAGGGTCGGGTCGGCGAGGACCGCCCGGGGCTGCCAGAAGGCGCCGGCGAGGTTCTTGGCGACGCGGAGGTTGACCCCCGTCTTGCCGCCGATCGCGCTGTCGACCATGGCGAGCAGGGTGGTCGGCACGACGATCCAGGCGATGCCGCGGCAGTAGGCGGCGGCGGCGAACCCGGCCATGTCACCGATCGTCCCGCCGCCGACGGCGACGAGGGAGTCACCCCGGCCCAGACCGGTGGCGGCCAGCCTGTCGAGCAGGCGCCCGGTCGACGCCCAGCTCTTCACCGGCTCCCCGGCGGTGAGGGAGATGACATAGGGCTGCCGGCCGGAGGCGCTGACCACGGCGGCCAGCCGCCGCGCGAAGGGCTCGAGGGCTCGGTCGGTGACGACGGCGACCCGCCGGCAGGCGGCCGGGAGGTGGATGGCCAGGTGGTCGGTGGCCCCCGGGCCCACGATGACCGGGTAGGCGCCGCCGGCCAGGGGAACGCTCACCGAGTTGGCGAGGGCGCAGAGCGCCGCCTCGGCCGCTTCCAGCGGGGTTCGCTCGGTGTCCATGTGGACGTGGGCTCTCGCGTGGGCTCGCTCGCGGCGGCGCCGGAGCTCGGCGATGCCCCCGGGGGCGTCGCCTCGCAGGAGAGGGCGGTCCGCGCCGCCGACGATGCGCCGCAGCAGTGCCGCGTCCGGTGCGTCCAGGGCCACGACCCAGGCGGATCGGAGCAGGCGGCGTGACGGGGTCTCCTCGGCGAAGAGCCCCCCTCCGCAGGCGATCACGAGCGGCGCGTCGCTGCGCAGCAGGTCGACGACGGTCGCGGCCTCCAGGCGCCGGAAGGCAGCCTCGCCGTCGGCGTCGATGATCTCCGCAGGGCTCCGGCCCGTCGCCCGTGCGATCTCGTGGTCGGTGTCCCGGAACTCCCAGCCGAGGCGCTCGGCGAGGCGGCGCCCCAGCGTGGTCTTGCCGCTCCCCGGCAGGCCGACGAGCGCGATCGAGCGTGGGCGGGCGGCACGGGGAGCCGGAGGAGGCGCCGGCCGGGCGCGGGTCGCGCTCATCGCAGGCGCAGCGTGGTGCGCCGGTACGCGGCCAGGTTGCGCCGCATCTCGCGCAGGGAGTTGCCGCCCAGCTTCTCGGCCATCGCGGCGGCGATCACCCAGGCGAGCATGGCCTCGGCGACCACGGCTCCCGCCGGCACGACACAGATGTCGCTGCGTTCGTAGTGGGCGTTGACCTGCGCGCCGGTGCGGACGTCGACGCTGGGCAGGGGCTTGAGCAGGGTGGAGATCGGCTTGAAGTGGACGGTGGCCCAGACCGCCTCGCCGTCGGTGACGCCGCCGGTCAGCCCCCCCTGCCGGTTGGTGAGGTGGTGAAAGCCCTCGCCCTCGACGTAGCTCGGCCGGTCGTGGACCTGGGAGCCTGGCGACGCGGCCGCGGCGATGGCGGCGCCGATCTCGACCGCCTTGACCGAGGGGATGCTGCAGAGGGCCTGGGCGATGAGGCCGTCGAGTTCTCCGATCCCACTGTGCGTAGCTGCCAAGGCCGGCGACCACGCCGGTGGCGGTGACCACGGCGCTGCCTCCCAGCGTGTCTCCCGCCTCGCGGGCGCGGTCGATGGCCGCCACCATGCGCTCCGAGGCCGCGGGGTCGGGGCAGCGCACCGGCGAGCTCTCGACGGCGGCCGGATCCGGGGATGCCGTCCAGTCCACGGCGACGTCGCCGATGCGCTGCACCCAGGAGGACACGTGGACGCCGAGGCGGCCCAGTAGCGCAATGGCCACCCCGCCGGCGGCGACCCGGGCCGCCGTCTCCCGGGCGCTGGCCCGTTCCAGAACGTCGCGGGCGTCGTCGAGATCGTGCTTCAGCATGCCCGCCAGGTCGGCGTGCCCGGGCCGGACCCGGATCACCGGCTTCTTGGTGAAGCCCCCGGCCTCCACCTGCATCGGCCCCTTCCAGTTCTCCCAGTCGCGGTTCCGGATCACCAGGGCGAGCGGCGAGCCGAGGGTCCGGCCCCCGCGCACACCGCCGACGATCTCCGCGTGGTCGCGCTCGATCAGCTGGCGCTTGCCGCGGCCGTACCCCCCCTGGCGGCGGAGAAGGTGGGGGTCGATGTCGCGGCGCACGTCGAGCGGGAGCCCGGCCGGGAGGCCGTCGACGATGACCGTGAGCTGGGGGCCGTGGGATTCCCCCGCGGTGAGAAAGCGCAGCACTGGCCGGATTCTACGGGGTGGCGGCGGCGGCCACCCGGGTCTCGCTCTCCCCTACCCGGCCACGACATAGGCGGTGAAGGGGTGGGAGCCGTCGAAACCGGCCGGCGCGGCGACCTCCCGGGCGTCGGGGAAGCCCTGCCGGAGCCGGCTCGTCCCCGCCCCCGCCTGGTTGACGTCGATGACGATCCGCGTCGGGCCCTCGACCTCCAGCGAGCTGAGAGCGGAGGCGCCGATCCGGGTGTAGACGGCGAACCCGTGGGTCAGGTACTGGACCGTCTGGTCCGCGTAGGCACCGATGACGACGTAGGTGGTGCCATCGAAGCCGCCGGCGTTCAGGTAGCTGGAGATGGCGACCGTGTCCGAGGCGAACGCCTGATAGGCCTGCGGCGACTGCGCCCAGGTGACGAAGTACTCCCGGTAGGCGCCGTAGGCGGTGGCGGCCAGGATCAGCGCCAGGAGGCCGAGCGCGGTCGCCCGCGCAGCGACGCGGATGGGGAACCTCCGCTGCCATTGCTGGAGCAGCCAATCCGTCCCCAGCGCTGCGAGGATGAGCACCGCGGGCATGGCGCCGATGGCGCGCATGGCGTGGGGGATCCCCTGCGCGCTGAGCACCTCGGGAAGCAGCATCACCGCCAGAACGGTGAGCAGGGCGAGGAAGCGCAGCCGGCGGATGCTGACCACGGCGATGACCAGCCCGATGAGGAAGGCGGCCCCGATGAAGAGAGGCAGCTCGGGGGCGCCGCCCAGGTTGAACTTGTAGTCGGGGTTGCCGAAGAGGTTGAACATCAGGGCGGTCTTGCCGATTGTCGTGACCAGTGTCTGCAGCGGCTGCCCGTGGTTGATCGACGGCGTCAGGAAGCTGACGCCGGCGGGCCGGCCCACCACGTCCAGGGGATGCTGGACGCCATAGGCGATCATCCAAGAGCAGGTCAGAAGGAAGGCGCCGACGGTGGCGAGCACGGGCCTGCGCACCCTGACCCAGAGCCGCCCGATGCCGGGACGCGCCCGCCAGTACACGGCGGCGACGAGGAGCACCGGGATGAGCGGAAACGCCTTGAAGTTGAGGTAGGTGTACATGCCCACCCCCATGCTCACGCCGCTCACGATGAACCAGCGCATGCGCCGGGTCTGATAGGCGAGCGTGATGAGCCACATGGTGAGCATCACCATGAACGGCGTCATGTTGGCGCGGAAACCGGTGCGGTTGATGATGAAGGCCCATGGCGTGATGGCCATGTACAGGGACGACAGCACCGCCACCCGCTCGCCCCAGAGACGACGCGCCCAGAGATAGGTGGGAACCAGCGCCGCGACGCCGAAGGCTGCGGGCGCGATGCGCAACGCCAGGATGGTGTTTCCCATGGCGGCGACGAAGACGGCCTGGATGAAGGTGAACAGCGACTCGTTGGGTCCGTTGTTCGTGTAGATCGGCTGGAAGTCGTGGTGCTCCAGGATCTGGAAGATCGAGATGCCGTTGGCGGCCTCGTCGGGGAACAACCCCGGCGGCAACCGGTTCAGCTGGTAGAAGCGGAAGAAGGCGGCGACGGCGAGGGCGCCGACGAGAGCGGCATGGTAGCGGTGCCGCCCGGCGAACCTCCGCAGGCGGAGGCCCCGCGACGCATCGGGCGCGGGGCCCGGCGAGGTGAGCACGGGCGGCACCCTACGGGCTGCCGGTGACGGGGAAGCCGTCGCGGATGTAGATGCGGAGCGAGCCCGACCGCTGCAGATGGAAGTCGGCGGTGACGTAGGCCCTGAGCGGTGTGTAGGGGCCGTTCAGCCACTGCGCCGCCGTGACGCCGAGCACCAGATAGTCGGCGTGCGTCAGGGCCGCCCGGAAGGCGTCCACGCCCTCCGCCGGGTCGGCGGCGAAGCGCAGTTGGGTGCCGAAGGGATCAGCGATCTCAGTGCAGCCGGGGACGGCGGAGACGAAGCGGTCGGCGGTGACCAGGATGCTGGGGTTGTCGGACACCGAGCAGGCCCCCGACGGCACAACGGCCGTGACGCTGGCGTCGACGTCGGGGGTGGACGACAGCTCGACCACGACCACCTCGCACGCCACCGCGGCCAGGAGGGCCGCCGCGTACAGCGCCGCGACGCTGCGGGTGATCCGCCGCGGCCCGAGCCGCCCCATGGCCAGACCGAGCAGGATGGCGGCGAACGGGGCGAGGAACGCCGCGTACTGCGGGAAGTACTGGCTGGTGCCGAATTGCACGGCGAAGACGGCGCCGAAGCCGGCGAGCGCGAACCAGTCGAGCGGGGTCAGCCGCCCGCGCCGCCACACGAGCCAGGCGAGGACGCTGACCGCGTAGAGAAGCGCGATGACGACGGCGACGGCTCCCAGGATGCCGACGGGCCGGCCCCCGAAGGTCATCCTCGCCAGGCGGTCGATGACCGTGGCCCGGGCGGCGCCGGGGAAGCGGGCCACCTGCGTCAGCACCACGTCCTGGACGAACGCGGACGGGGCCAGGAGGAAGAAGGGAAATGAGGGAACGGCGAACCCCGCGAAGACCCCACCGACCAGGGGTGCCAGGCGCCGGCGAGCGAGGACGGCGACGAGGATGACGACGACGGCGACAGGGGCGATCGCCGACGCCTTGACGGTGCCCGCCAGCCCGAGCAGCACGCCGCCCGCGAGCAGACGCCTCGAGCCGGATAGCTGGTCTTGGTCGAAGATGAGACGGAGGCCGCCGAGGCAGAGGAGGTCCTCGATGGGCTCCAGCAGTCCCCCGTTCAGCGCGTAGACGACGGCCGGGTAGAGGGCCATGGCGAAACAGGCGGCAAGCGTCGCGCGAACGCCGCGGTGCCGCACCAGCCGGCCGGCGAGGATGACGTTGGCGGCGGCGAGGAACGGTGTGCACAGGCGCACGGCCGCCAGGGCGCCGCGCGTGCCCACCACGTTGGAGAGCAGCCCGAAGGGGCTGAGCAGCAGGAGGATGCCGGGTGGCTGGTCGAAGACGAAACTGCGGTAGGGGACGGCACCGTGCACCAGACGGACCGCGGCCCCGAGCCACACGCTGACGTCCGGAGTGAGGCCGAAGAGGTAGCCGGGGCGCGTCACCTGCAGGATGTCGATGACGGCGGCGACCGCGGCCGCAGTCGCGATGATGGCGGGCACCGCCCGATCGCGGCGCGGATCGGCGAGAGGGCGGGCCGCCACGGAAGCGATCACGACCCGCCCTGCGCCGTCTCGACCGTCCCGGCATCCGCCTCCTCGGCGATCGGGAGGCCGTCACGGACGTAGCAGTAGAGGCGCCCCACACGCACCAGTTGGAACTGGTCGCCGACATATGCGCGCAGTGGCGCGTACACCGCGCCGGGAAGCCACGCCGCCAGGCTCATGTCCACCACGACGTAGTCGGCGCCGGTGATCGCCGACGAGAAGGCCGCAACCGCCCCGCCGGGGGTGTCCGCGTTGGCGTAGACGGTGCCGCGGGGGTCCACGAGCTCCGGACAGCCGGGGCGCGTGGAGACGAAGCGGTCGCTGCCGACCAGCAGGTAGGTCCGATCGGCCACCGCGCAGGCCCCGGCGGGGAGGACCCCGGCGACGTGGCCGGCGGGGATCCTCAGGCTGACCAGGCCGGAGACGCCCACCACCTGGGCGGCGAGCAGCCAGACGGCGAATCCGGTCACCGCCGCCGGGAGCAACCTGGGCAGCCGCCACGCCGCCAGCCGTCCGGCGGAGATGCCGAGGAGGAGGGCGAGGAACGGGGCCACCATGGCGGGATAGTGGGGGAAGTATTGCGAGGTGAGGAACTGGACCGCCAGGAGTGCAACCGCCGCCCCGAGGGCGAACCACTCCAGGGACGCCAGCCGGCGCCGGGGGGGCGCCAGCAGCCCGGCGGCCGCGGCGAGGGCGGCGCAGGCGAGGATGACGAATGCCACGAGCACGGCCCACCCCTGCCCGCCGCCGAGGGTCAGATCCACGGCTCGCAGCCCCAGCGACGCCCGGGATACATCGGGAACCCGGGCCAGCTGCGAGACGAACACCCCGTCGACGAATCCGCCGGGGGAGGGCAGCGCAAAGGGCAGCGACGGGACGCCCAGGCCGGCGACCAGTCCACCGGCCAGGGGCAGGAGCTGGCGCCGCGGATGGCGGGCCGCCAGCGCGACCACCACCAGCGCTGGGATGAGCCCGGGGAGCATCACAGTCGCCGCCACGCCCAGCGCGACGCCCCCCAGGATCAGCCGCCTGGGGCCGGCCAGCCGGTCTCCCTGGAAGGCGAGGCACAGCCCCACCAGGCAGCACAGGTCCATGAGGGGCTCGACCATGCCGTCGCGGAGGGCGAAGAACACGGCCGGGCAGACCGCCAGGAGTTCGCAGGCGACCAGGCACGCCGTCCAGCCGCGGTGGCGCAGCAGGCGCCCCACCAGCACCACGTTGGCGGCGGCGAGCAGCGGCGTGCAGAGGATGAGGGCGTCCAGCGCTCGGCGCGTGCCGACCATCTCGGAGAGGAGCCCGAAGGGGCTGAGAAGCAGCAGGAGCCCGGGCGGCTGCACGAAGGCGAAGTCCCGATACGGGACGGCTCCGTGCACGAGCCGAATGGCGCCGCCCAGGAAGACGGCGGTGTCGTACGAGGCGCCGGGCAGCTGTCCGGCACGGGTCAGCTGGAAGGTGGCGACGCCGGCCGCCACCAGCGCGGCCGCGCCGGTGACCAGGGCGGTGGCGGAGGGACGACGGCCGGCCACGAGGCCTGGGCGGACCAGTGGGGCCGGCCTATGCCGGGATGGCGGGCCCATCCGCGCGCCGACGCGCGGCCGGAGCCGTCACAGGCCGCCCTGGCCGTTGCCGCGCGGAGCGGGTGGCGGCGCCGGGTGGCCCGTCTCCCCCGCCTCCGGGACGGGATAGCCGACGCCCTGCCGGTGGTTCTCGATGGCTTGGAGGATCTGCGTATAGAAGCGGTCCGCGCGCGGGATCAGCCGCAGCACCTCGACGCCGTCGCGTCCGGCGGACTCGATCTCGATGTTCCCGGCCCCGATCAGGCGGTCGGCGAGGGGCCGGCGCATCACCGTGTCCTGGACCCGGTCGAGCCCGATGGACTCGGTGACGCGGGACAGCACGCCTCGGCTCAGGATGATGCGATGGCTGGTGAGCGTGTAGGTGTGGAACCGCCAGCGCAGCACCCGCACGAGGAGCCACGCCACCACCAGCACCACGATCACCGCGTCCACGACGAACCGGACACCGCTGATGTCGTGGCCGAGCACGTGCACGGGGATGAGCTGGATGAGGAGGAGCAGGGCCGTCGCGCACACGACGACCGCGGCCACGATCGGCAGCAGCACGAGCACGTGCTCGCGCTCGGTGGCGATCTCGCTCTCGCCCTCGAGGAGGTGGGCAGCCATGCGCGGCATGATGAGCCATCCGCGCGACGCCGTGCTGCGCCTGCGCGTCAGAGGGACAGGTAGAGGGCCAGAACAGCTCCGACGCAGAGGAACGGCCCGTACGGGATGGGGTCCTTCAGGCTGCGGATCCGGGTGATCAGCAGCAGCAGGGCGACGACCCCGCCGAGGAAGACGCCGGCGAGAACAGCGTCGACCGCCGCGTAATGGGCGGCGCCGAGCCCGGTGACGGCGCCGATCACCGCAACCAGCTTGACGTCGCCCAGCCCCAGGCCGTTGCGGGAGATGACGTGGAGGATGAGGAAGAACAGGCCGACGGCGGCCGCCCCGATCACCGACTGCAGCACGGACAGCCCCGGGGTGACGGCGGCGAGGACGACGGCGACCGGCAGTGCCGGGTAGGTCACCAGGTTGAGGATCAACCGGTGCTTGAGGTCGAAGGTGAAGATGTGGAGGAAGACGGCGACCCACAGCAGGTCCTCTGCGAGGATCCAGCTCAGCCCGTGGCGGGCGGCGAAGAGACCGAAGGTGACGGCGCCCAGCACCGGCGCCAGGGTGAGCTCGACCCAGGTCCACCCGTAGCGTTCGCCCATCCAGGGAGCCGCCGCCGGCGGCTCCTCCCCGGCGGCGTGCGCCTCTCCGGCCTTCCGCGCCACCTCGGCCTCGTAGTCGGCGCGCTCCTCGAGCTCCTCCTTCTCCAGGCCCTGGGTCCTCTCCAGGTAGACGCTGAGGAAACCCGAGCCCCAGCCGGCCAACGCGCCGGCGACCCCGGCGCCGGCGGTCAGGGCGAGGTTCATTCGCCGAGCGCCTCCCGCAGGGCGGCCCGAGCGGCATGCCACGGCGGTTCCGCGCCGGTCCAGAGACGGAAGCTCAGCATCCCCTGGAAGAGCAGCATCTCCTCTCCGTCGCAGGCTGCCAGGCCACGCGCCTGCGCCGCCGCGACGAAGTCCACCGGCCGGGGCCCGTAGCGCAGGTCGACGACCGCACACGAGGCGGGCAGGGCCTCGACGTCGAGGGGCAGGTCGGCGACCCCGGCCGGCGTGGCGTTGACGACGATGGAGGCCTCGGAACAGGCGGCGTTGACGGCGGCGCGGTCGTCGAAGGCAAGCACCCGGGCGTTCTCCGGGGCGACCTGCTGGCAGAGACTCTCGCCCGCCTCGAGGCGCCTCGCCACCACGGCGATGTCGTCGGCGGGGGCGTGGGTGAGGGCGAGAACGGCGGCGGAAGCGGCGCCGCCCGCGCCGAGAACCACGGCCCGGCATCCCGGGGCGGGCCAGAGGCGGCGGTAGCTGAGCGCCAGGTGGAGGCCGTTGGCGTCGGTGTTCTCGCCGATCAGCTCGCCGTCCACCGCGGTGAGGGTGTTGACGGCCCGGCAGCGCGCCGCGTCGCCCTCCAGCCGGTCGCAGGCCGCGGCGAGGGCACTCTTGTACGGGGTGGTCACGTTGCAGCCCGCCAGCTCCCCGGCGCGCAGACGCTGGAGAAGGGCGGGGAGTTCGGCCGGCGCGACGTCGAAGAGCTCGTAGTCGCCGGCCAGCCCGCGCGCCTGCAGGGCGGCGCGGTGCATGGCCGGGCTCGGCGAGCCGCCGATCCGTGAGCCGATGAGGCCTAGCTGGAGGGTGACGGCTCCGGGCATGAATCCAGATACTCGGCAACTTGCTGCTCGTGCTGCGCCTCGGTCACCGAATAGTGGTTGTACCCACACGCATCGGTGACGTAGAAGAGGTAGTCGGTGGAGGCCGGCTTCAGCGCGCCCCCCAGGGTGGCCAGCCCCGGATTGGAGATCGGGGTGGGGGTCAGACCCGGGTTGAGGTAGGTGTTGAACGGAGTGTCGATCGCCTCGTCGGTACCGGTCATCACCTGGCCGACGAGATGGAGGCCGTAGACGACGGTCGAGTTCCAGCTGGAGGTCCATGCCATCGGCGATGCGGTTGTTGATCACCGACGCCACCTGCGGGTAGTCGGCGGTCATGTCGGCCTCGCGCTCGATGATCGAGGCGGTGATCAGCACCGCGTAGGCATCGCTCGCCGTCTTGGGCAGGAGGGGGACGACCCGGGTCGCGAAGTCGTCGAGCTGTTGCTGGACCAGGTCGTGGGCCGTGGAGCTCTTCGGCACCTGGAACGTATCGGGGAAGAGGAACCCCTCGAGCGAGGTGTCGCCGGCGGGGCGGATGCTGAGGAACGAGGCGGTGTAGGTGTCCTCGGCGACCGCGTCCAGGTACTGCTGGCGGGTGATCTGAAGGCCGCTGGCGGCGACCTTGTCGGCGATCTGGTCGATGTCGAGCCCCTCTGGGATGAGCAGATTCACGGTGCCGTTCACCGACGGGGTCGATGGCCCGTTGAGCCTGGCCACGATCTCGCTGGACGCCATCCCCGCATCCACCGTGAAGGTGCCCGCATGCAGGTGGACGCCTTCGAAGCGCGCGAAGGCGGCGAACCAGAAGCTGCTGCGGATGATCCCCAGGCCGGCCAGGTCACTGGACACGGCGTCGATGCTCTCCCCGGCACGGACCTGGACGCTGATCGGCGTTGCCTGCGTCGAGACCTTGGGTTCGAGCTGGAAGCGGGCGTAGACGAGGGTTCCGCCAACCCCCGCGACGAGAATGAGGAGGACGGCGATGAGGGCGAAGGCGGCGCCCAGGCGGCGGCTCACGGCGCCGGCCTCGTCCGGTGGGCGTCGAGATAGCCCTGGAGGATGAGGCTCGCCGCCACCGCGTCCAGGCTGCGCCGGCGGCCGGCACGGCGCACCCCGGCAGCGATCAGGGACCGCTCTGCCTCCACCGTGCTCAGGCGTTCGTCCCACATCTCCACCCTGACGTGGAGTTGATCGGCCGCCTGGGCGGCGAAGCTGCGGGCTGCTGCGGCAGCGGCACCCTCGCTGCCGTCCATGTTGCGGGGCAGCCCCACCACGACGAGCCGGCATTGGCGATCGGCGCAGACCTGTTCGAGCTCCGACCAGAAGCTGGGGCGGCCGCGTTCCAGCACGCGCAGCGGTGAGGCGAAGGTTCCGGTGGGGTCGGCGGTGGCCAGCCCGACGCGGCGGGTGCCGAGGTCGACGGCGACCGCGAGCCCAAGCGAGGGGGGGCCACACGCCTGCGCCGGCGCGTTCACCCGGTCGCCGTGGCCGACGGTGAGGCCGACGCCGTCGGCGAGGCGTGGGGCTTGGCAGGCGTCTTGGTGCTCGACGAAGTCCTCGCCGATCTTGATGCTGCCACTGAAGAGCGGCATGTACGGCAGGCCGAACGGGGACTCCTCGACGGTCACCTTCGTGACCCCGGCGAGCTGCTGGGCGATGATCCCCTCGACGCTGCCGGGGCTGCGGCCGGTCAGCTGGCCGCGCAGCGTGTCCAGGTTCACATTGGGCTGCGAGAAGTCCGTGGCCGTCACGGAGAGGGCGAAGTTGCCGTCCGGTGTCGCCTCGATGATGTCCACGGCGGAGAGGGTCAGGCGGCCGGCCACCAGGGTGCTGCCCGCTGACAGCTGCTTCTTGAGGTCGGTGAGGACGACGGGGCCGATGCTCGCGGGATTGTAGGCGGCGGCCTGCGCCGTCATCGTCACCGTCACCGTCGCCGGCGATGTCTGCGCCCCCACCTGCACCTGACTGACATCCGGGCTGACGGTGAAGCTGATGAGCTCACCGCCACCGTTGGGGTCGACGGCGAGCTTGTCGGCGCCCGCCTTGGTCAGCAGGTCGCTCTTCGCCTTGGCTGTGAGGGTGGTCTCGAACTGGGTGATCTCGCTGGTCCAGCCGGCGATATCGGAGGCGGTCGCGACGATGACCTGCTCGGCGTCGGTGCCTCCGGCGGCGGACGCTGGGTTCGTGACCGTGAACCCGTAGATGGAGCAGTACTCGTCACCGGGGGCACACTTGTCGATCTGCCCCTCGCCGACGTTGGCGCTGCCGCCGGCCGTGACGGATTCCACCTCGATGGGACTGCTCGCGCCGCTACCGGCACCCGGGATGGTCACTGAGGTCGTCGACGTTACGGCGAAGATGATGGGTGTGCCCGATGAGGTCTCGAACTGGGTTCCCGCTCCCAATGTGAAGGTGCAGGCTGGTTGGTCGAAGCACCCCGAGGCGATGGCGTTCGTCGCCGTTAGCACGACCTGCGTTGACGCGTTACTCGCGGGGTTGGTCTGAGTTCCCGTCGGCGTCGCCGTGAACTGCTGGTTCGCCGTGTCGCTCAGCGACTCGCTGAGCAGGTGGTCGGGCTGCGCCGCCGTGCCGGAGTCGGGCGTGCCCTGGATGGTCGGGCTCACCGTCAGCGGCACCTCGGCGAACGTGACCGTGACCTGCGCCGACGGCGCGACGATGAGGAAGAGGAGGAGCACGACGATGACGGCTGCGGCGACCCCGGCGTAGATCATCCGGCGGCGGTTCTGGCTCATCGGCTCCTTGGCGGGTCTGGGGCCTCCCGGCCCCAGCGGCCCGATGGGGCGCGCAGGGGTCCCAGACAGTCCCGGACGCCCCATCCCCGCCGCCTGTCCGTAGGGCTGGGAGGGCCGGCCGTACTGGGCGTCGGCCTCGTCCGCCGTGAAACCGGAGGCGGTGGGGTAGGGGCGATGACCGAAGGTGAAGGTCTCAGGGGCCGCCACCGGGGGCGTCGGGCCCGCCGGGCGTGCCGGCGGCGACTGGCGCGCCGTCCACGGGGACGGTGCCATCAGCGCGTCCTGCGCTCCCGCCGGTCCGGGCGGCGGGCCCGCCGGCGGCGAGGGCGGCGGCGCCGCGGGCGGGCCCGCCGGACGGAACTGCCCGGGGACCGGCACCGGAAGGACGGCACCACTCCGCGGGTCCGCCAGGGGAGCCGGCCCGCCGAGGGGACGGCGGTCGCCCATCGGGACGCCCTGCTCATAGGCGCTCACCGAGGTGAAGGTGCCGAGCCCCGCGTCGCGCGCCAGCTGCTGGGTCCTCGTGTCGGGGCTGACGATGCCGGCGGTGACCCCCTGCCGGGCACAGAGCTGGTTGATGAGCCGGAAGTTGAGCGGAGTCTGGAAGACGCCGGCTCCCTGCGGCACGACGAAGCCGACCTCGTCGCCGGGCGCGGCGGCCCTCACCCTGCTGACGAGATCCGCGATCTCGTCGTCGGCGCCGACGTAGAGCAGCCTTCTGGCCATTCAGCCCACCTCGGTCCGGTGTGTCTGCCGCGTCGTCATACCCGCATCGCCCTCATCACTCGCCGCATCAACCCCCCCAGCGGTTGGTCCGCGTCATCTTCCAGGGACACGGCGTGATACGCAAGTCCCATCGGGGTGACGTCCTGGCTGCCCACCAGGAGGCCCGTGCTGTCGTGGATCCCCTGGACGTTCTCCGGCCCCAGCACGGTCACCGTGGGCGGACGGCTGAAGGCCAGGCTCTCCGCCCAGTCCGGGGCCCGGAACTGCTCGCTGACCTCCGGCAGGGCCGCCCCGCCACCACCCAGGTAGAGCGCCGGCGGGAGCTGTTCGCGCCCCGCCAGCTCCTCCAGGGTCAGCGCGACGCCCTGCGCCAGAACCTCGGCGGTGGGGCCGACCGCGGCGCGCGCCATGGCGTCCTGGTCGGCCGGCAGGCGCCCCTCGGCGTGGGCCAGCTTGAAGCGCTCCGCCTCCTCCAGGGTCATGCCCAGCTCGTTGGCCAGCCGTCTGGTGAAGGACCGGCCACCCAGGGCGAACATGCGGATGGCCTCGATGCCACGGCGCACCACGGCGATGTCGGTGGTGCCGCCGCCGATGTCGATGAAGATCCCTCCCAGCTCGTACACGTCCTCGGTGGCGCAGCTGCGCGCCAGCGCGTACGGCTCGGCGACGGTGGCCACCAGCTCCAGGTCCAGCTCCTGGGCGATGGTCTGCAGCGCGCCGATGTGGGTCAGCGGCGCGAAGGTGTTGAAGACGGCGATCTCCAGCACCTGGCCCTGGAAGTCGATCGGATTGGTCACCGCGTAGCCGTCGATGTGGACCGCCGTGATGCTGCTGTGCACCAGCTTCACGTTGACTTCGGCCACCCCCAGCTCGTGCGACATCTGGCGCACGGCCTCCTTCATGGCGCGCCGTTGCACCGCCTGGAGAGCGGTGGCGATCTCCGCCTGCGTGATGCGCGCCTGTGGCTGCGACCGCGGCATGGTCATCGTCGTGCTGAAGCCGCGGACCTGCTCCCCGGCGATGCCGATGACGGCCTGGCCGGGGATGCTGCCGCACATGTCCTCGGCCTCGGTCAGCGCCTTGTCGCAGTTGTCGATGACGCCCTGGATGTCGGCGACCGCGCCAGCCTGCATATCGGAGAGCGACTGGCGAACCTTGCCGACGCCGATGACGACGCCCTGGCCCTCCTCGCGCTTGACGACCAGGGCCTTGACGAACTCGGTGCCGATGTCGATGACGGTGAAATGGCTGTGGAACTCGCCGCGGCGCCGTAGCAGCGTGAACTTCTTGCGCGGCATCACGGCCCTTCCCCCTCGACAGCGGCGCGGAACGCGGCGAGCGCCGCGCCGCGACGCTCCGGGTCCTTGAGAGAGCCCCGGCCGAAGCCCGGCTGACCACCGCCGCGCCCGCCCGTGGCGGCGGCGGCGGCGGCGGCGACCCTCCCGGCGTCCAGGCCGGCGGCCAGCGCCGAGCCCCCGACCCGGACGCAGACCGTGTCGGCGCCGAAGACCACGGCGACCCCGTCGGCGCCGAGACGCTCCGCGAGGAGCCGGTCCACCAGCGACACGGCCTCGTCGCCGTGCAGTGCGGCATCGTCCGCGACGGCGATGGCGTGCGCGCCGGTGCGGCGCACCTCGGCGGCCCTGACCCGGGCGGCAGCCACCTCGTCGCCGGCCCCCCGGCGACCGCGCTGCAGCTCGCGGTTCTGCTCGATGAGCTGGGCCACCCTCCACGGCACCTCGGACGGCTGGACGCGAAGCGACCGCGCCGTCTCCCGCAGCTGGGCTTCGCCCTCCTCCCAGCGCCGCTCGGCGGCCTCCCCCGCCACCAGTTCGATGCGCCGGATCCCCTGGCCGATGGAACTCTCGGAGACGATCATCACGGCGCCGATGTCGCCGCTCCTCTCCACATGGGTGCCGCCGCACAGCTCACGGGACCAGCCCCCGAAGTCCACGACGCGGACTTGCGCGCCGTATTTCTCGCCGAAGAGGGCCATCGCCCCCTGGGCGCGGGCTTCGTTCACATCCGTCACGGTGACACCACGCGGGAGATTGTCGCGAATGGCGGCATTGACCCTCCACTCGACGGCGCCCACCTCCTCCGCGGTCAGCCCGCGGGAGAAGCTGAAGTCGAAGGTGGCTCGGTCCGCGCCCACGAAGGATCCACGCTGGACCGCCCCCTCCCCCAGGGTCTCCTGCAGGGCCTTGTGCAGGAGATGGGTGGCGCTGTGGTGCCTGGCGACCTTCCCGCGGCGCAGGGCGTCGACACTGGCGGTCAGCCGCTGCCCGCGGCGCAGTGACCCCTGGGCGACCCGCACGCGGTGAGCCCGGCCCCGGACGGGCCCGTCGGCGAGATTGACGCAGTCCAGCACCTCGGCGTGACCGTCTGGCCAGGCGAGCGTCCCCGTGTCGCCGACCTGGCCGCCGGCCTCGGCGTAGAAGGGGGAGACGTCGAGGAAGACCAAACCCTCCTCCCCCAGCTCGAGCGCGGCATCGTCCCCGGCCCCGAGGCGAACGGCGGTCGATTCCGTGATCAGCGTCTCGTAGCCGTGGAATACGGTGTCGAGGGCGACGCCGGGGGTCCCGGAGCCGCCGGCCGGAGCGCTCCAGCCCGCGGAGGCGGCCCGCTGCCGGCTCCGCCGCCGCTGCTCGTCGAGGGCCGCGTCGAAGCCGGCGCGGTCCACCGGGAGCCCGCGTTCCGCCGCCATCTCCATGGTCAACTCGATGGGTAGCCCAAAGGTGTCATAGAGGCGGAAGGCGTCCTCCCCGGAGATGCCGCTGCCGGCGCCAAGGAGCGTGTCGAGACGCTCCGAGGCGGCCTCGACGGTCCGGTCGAAGACCTCCTCCTCAGTGCGCAGGGTGGCCTCCACAAGGGCGCTGCGCGCCGCCAGATGGGGGTACTCCTCGCCCATGACCGCGACGACGTCGGGCACGGCCCCGGCGAGGCCACCCTCCAGGTGGAGCCGGCGCCCGTGGAGGGCGGCGCGCCGGATCACCCGCCGCAGCACGTAGCCGCGCCCCTCGTTGCCGGGGGCGACGCCGTCCGCGATGAGGAAGGCGGCGCCGCGGGCGTGATCGGCGAGGACGCGAATCGATCGGGTCCGGCCCGGCGCGTCGCGATCGCCGCCGACGCGGCGGTCGAAGCCGTCGACGATGGGCCGCAGCAGGTCGTTCTCGTAGTTGCAGCGGACCCCCTGGAGCACCGCGGCCATCCTGTCCAGGCCCATGCCCGTGTCGACCGTCCGCTGGGGCAGGGGCACGCGGGTGCCGTCGGCCCGCTGCTCGAACTCCATGAAGACGAGGTTCCAGATCTCGGTGAAGCGGTCGCCGCCGCATTCGTCCTCCGGGCGGCAGTCGTCGCGGCCGCAGGAGCAGGGCGAGCCCCAATCCCAGTAAATCTCGCTGTCGTAACCGCAGGGGCCGACCGGTCCGGCCTGCCACCAGTTGTCGGCGATGCGGCTGATGCGCTCGTCGGGGACGCCGATGCGGCGGGTCCACAGCTCGATCAACTCCCGGTCCTCGGGGTAGACGGAGGGCAGGAGCCGCGCCGGGTCGAGGCCGAACGTCTGCGTCAACAGCTCCCAGGCCAAGTCGATGGCGCCCTCTTTGAAGTAAGCGCCGATCGACCAGTTGCCGAGCATCTCGAAGAAGGTGTGATGGCTGCAGTCGCCCACCTGCGAGATGTCGTCGGTGGTCAGTCCCGAACCGCGGAAGCAGCGCTGGCACGAGGTGAGGCGGGCGGCGGGCGGGGTGCGCTCCCCGCTGATGAAGGGCTTGAGCGGCACCATCCCGGCCACGGTGAAGAGCAGCGACGGATCGCCGTCGGGGATCAGCGAGGCATTGGGCAGGAGGAAGTGCCCGCGCTCCTCGAAGAAGCCGAGAAAGCGCTTCCGGATCTCTTGACTACGCAAACAGAGGCTCTTGGAACGATGGGGCACCTCATCCGCGCGGGGAGCGCAGGCTCCGGCGAGGTGCGGGGAGGACTGATTCTATAGGACTGGAGTCACACTGGCTGCTCTGCGGCGAACTCGCGGCGGAGGTGCTCCACCGCGGCTCTCTGGAGCCGCGAGACGTGCATCTGGGAGATGCCGAGCCGCTTGGCCACCTCGGTCTGGGGCAGCTGCTCGACGAAGCGCAGCGCCATGATGCGCCGCTCGCGGGGGCTGAGATGGGCCATCCCCCTCTCCAGGACATCGCGCATCTCGACCCGGTCGAGGCCCTCGTCCTCGCCTCCCAGGCGGTCGGCGAGCACGGCGCCGTCGCCGCCGTCGCCGCCCACCGGCGTCTGCAGCGAGATGGTGTGCTGGGCGGGCGACACCTCGAGGGCCGCCAGCACCTCGTCCGGCTCCAGCCCCAGGTGCGCGCCGATCTCGTTGATGGAGGGGGGCCGCCCCAGCGTCCCCTGCAGCGTCTGCTCGGCGGCGTGAACCCGCAGCAGGTTCTCCTGCAGCCGGCGGGGCACCCGGACCGCCCAGGACTTGTCGCGGAAGTGGCGGCGGATCTCGCCCATGATGGTGGGCGTGGCGAAGGTGCTGAACTCGTGCTCCAGCGACGGGTCGAAGCGGTCGATGGCCTGGATGAGCCCGAGGAAACCGACCTGCTCCAGGTCCTCGAGAGGCTCGCCGCGATAGGCGAAGCGCCGGGCGATGTAGCGCACCAGGTCGCTGTTCAGCTCGACCAGGCGCTCGCGGATGGCGGGATCGCGGCTCTGCCGGTATTCGCGCAGCAGCCGTCGGACCTCGTCACGCTCCGGAGACGCGGCGGGTTTCGCCATCGTCCGCCGCTCGGGCGCGACCGCGGGGCCGGCTCCAGCGGCGCCCGTCACCGAACTCGATACTTCGTCAGCCGGACCCGCAGGCCGCCGGTGCGCTCGTCAACCCGGTAGCGGCAGTCGTCGACGAACAGGCCCATCAGCCGCATCGACATCTCCTCCGCCTCGCGGGCCTGCTCCTCGAGCGCCGCCCGCGCCACGGCGACGGCCTGGCGCTGCGCCGCCACCTCCAGCTCAGCCCGCGACAGGCTGCCGCGAACGTCCACGTCGAGGGACTTGTCCGCGAGGTTGAAGAGGAGGCGGATGTGTCCGTTGCCCGGACCGGCCACGCGCTCGGTCAGGGTGACGGCGTTCTCGCAGGCCTGGGCCACGGCGATGACGAGGTCGTCGAGGGCCTCGACGTCGAGCCCCGCCACGGCGGCGAACCCGGCGGCTGCCCGCTTCGCCACGACGATGTAGCGCCGCTCGGCGGGAAGCCGCAACTCGGAGGCGCGCGCTGAGCTCACCTGGTTGGCATACCCGAGCTGGGCCAGGCTCAAACTCCGCCCTCCCCCGGCTCCGCGGCGGCCCGGCCGGCGGCGACGCCCTCGTCGACGGCGGCGTGGATGTCCGCGTCCCACTCCATGTCGTCCGCCTCGCGCCGCGCCACACGCACGCGCCAGTAGACGACACCGGCGGCGATGGCCGCGGCAGCGAGAAGTCCCTTGCGGCCGAAGGGGATGCGAAGACGCACCGGCTGTCCTCCGTGGTCGGTTCCCCGGCTGGGTGACAAGCAGATTATCGAGGAAATGGCGGCGGGTCCTCCGGCGGCACTCGCCGGTGCTGCCTGCCCGCCCTGAACGAGGACGCCGCACGGCTGTGGACTCTGGGCCCGGCGATGATGGCGCCGACCGTCTCCAGGGCGGCGATGCCCAGGGCGTCGGCAAGGGGATGGAGCGGCCCGAGGGACGGTCCCCCGGCGCGCACGCCGAGCGCCGCCAGCTCGCCCACGATGACACCGAGGGCCGCCAGCCCGAGGTTGCGCAGGTACCCGGAGGCGGGCAGGACGAGGCGCGTCACCTGGGCCCCGATGAGGGCGAAGAGCACCCCGAGCGCCAGCGCCGGGCTCACCGCAGCCGCCTGAAGGTGGCCCCCACGCCGGTCGCGCTGTCCTGGGCTGAGCCCGGGGACCAGGTGGGTTCCCGCACGACGCTTTTCCCCTTCCCCGGGTCCGGGGCACGGGGGCCGGCGGCGGATGTTGGGATCCCGATGTCTGAGGTGTTGGTCCAGCCGCATTGGAGCGCTGAAACCGGCGGGGTGCCTCTCTCATCGTAGCCCAGAGGGGGCCGGGAGGCGGCGGCGTCACGCATCCGTCGACGCCGCGGCTCCGCCCAGCAGGCGCAGCAGCGCGCCCGCGAGCTGGTCGCTGCTCACGGTCTCCTGGTGCCCCGTCTCCAGGTCCTTCCACGTCGCTGTGCCGGCGGCCGCCTCGTCTTCCCCCACCATCACCGCGGCGCGCGCTCCCTGACGCGCCGCGCCGCTCAGCTTGCGGTCGAGGCGCCGGTCGGCGGTGTCGAGGAGCGCGGCGATGCCCGCCTCCCGAAGTGCGCGCGCCACCTGCGGGGCGGCGTGGTTGCCCGCCTCCCCGATGCCGAGGACGGCGACCCGCCCGCTCGCGGCTCCCGGTCCCAGCCCCTGGATCCGGCAGACGGCCAGCGACCGCTCCACGCCCAGCGAGTACCCGGCACCGGGGGTGGCGGCGAATCCCAACACTTCGGCCAGGCCGTCGTAGCGGCCGCCGCCCCCGAGCGCGTTCTGCGCCCCCTGGAGCGACGCGTGCCACAGCTCGAAGGTGGTGTGGGCGTAGTAGTCGAGGCCACGCACGAGGCGGGGGTTGAGGGTGAAGGGGATGCCGGCTGCGCCCAGCAACCCGGTGACCTGGGCGAAGAACTCCCGGCTCTCCGCACTCAGCGAGTCGCCGATGTCCGGCGCGTCCGCCACCATGGCGGCGTCGCGGCGGCAGTCCAGGAGCCGCAGGGGGTTGATCTCCAGGCGGCGGCGGCAGTCCTCGCAGAGACGCTCTCGCAGCGGCTCGTAGTGGGCAACCAGGGCCGCCCGGTAGCGCAACCGGTCCTCCAGGTCACCCAGCGTGTTGAGCTGGAGGCTCAGGCCGGTGATGCCCAGGGCAGTGTAGAAGCGCCAGGCGACCTCGACGACCTCGGCGTCGAGGGCCGGTGACTTCTCGCCGATGGCCTCGATGCCGACCTGCCAGAACTGGTGGTGGCGGCCCGCCTGGGGCTTGGCGTAGCGGAACATCGGCCCCGCGTAGCGAACCCGCACGGGGCGGCGCTCCTGGTCGAGGTGCGCCCCCAGGACAGCGCGTACCACGCCGGGCGTCATCTCGGGACGCAGCGTCAGCGAGCGGCCGCCGCGGTCGGTGAAGGAGAACATCTCCTTCTCCACCACGTCGGTGCCGGCACCCGTGCCCCGCTCGTACATCTCGGTGGCCTCGAAGGCGGGGGTCTCGATCAGCTCGTAGCCGTGCAGGCCGGCAACCCGCGCATGGGTCTCCAGCAGCCACTCCCAGAGGGCCGCGTCGGCGGGGAGGAGGTCGTTGGTCCCCCGGGGACGCGTGATGGCCGTCATGGCCCGGCAGTGTACCGGGGGCGGGCCGCTACTGCTCCTCCAGGAGCTCCGTCTCCCCATAGGTGGTCAGAGCACCGGTGGCGATGCTGGGCATCGGTGTGAGTGGGCTGTACGTGTATCCCACCGCCACCACCACCACATCGTCCGCCGCCGTGGCGCACAGGCTTTGGCCGGCCTGGGGCGTGGCGCTGCCCGTCGTTTCGGTGCCTGCACTGGTCCAGGTGTCCCACGCGTGGCTGGCCACGCTCCATTGTGCGCAGAGGCTGGGGGGGCCGGCAGACTGAAGCGTGAAATACCAGATCCCAATACAACTGGAGCCGCCGTTGAGGGAGAACGGCGGGTAGTAGGTGGGGGTCAGGGTGATCCCGTGCCACTGGCAGTCGACAGTGGTCGAGACGTGGCCGACATTGGCCTGACCGCTGATCGCAGTCACGATCGCGGTACCCGCCGAAGGATACGCGGTGCCCGGTTGGATCGCCGCGACCCGCGCGCCGGCCCTGGCAGCGTTCTCCACCGACAGCCGGGAACCGAAGTACCCGCCGAAGTCGATGGTTGCAAAGATGATCAGCAGGAAGGAGGGGAGGATGAGGGCGAACTCCACAAGGGTCTGGCCGCGGCGGCCACGCTGCCGGGAGCTCCTCACTTGATGACCACCATCGCGTACTGGGCCACGACGTCAGCCTGCAAGCCGAAGACGGAGTTCATCACGTCGAAGGCTGGTCCCGGGGCGGTGGCCGTGAAATTGTAGAGGACCGTGATCTGGACCATCGAGCCGACCGGCGGCGAGGGCGTTGCGGTGCAGCTGCTGCTGCTGGCACTGCTGGCGAGCTCGAAGCATCCGACGTCCGCCTGTGCGTCGGACGACCACCAGCCGTAGAGGCTCATGCTGGACGGTGCATAGGTTCCGTTGCTGCTCGTGTAGTAGGCCACGGTGATGCAGCTCCCCGGCGTTCCGCTGACGTTGCTCCCGGAGGGGAATGTGGCTGGGATGGAGATGGTGCCGACGCCCGCGCTCATGCTGGGGTTGTCATTGTTCCCGGACCAGACGCAGTCGACGTTGTCGAGGGGAAGCCCTCCCTCGGGCACCGTCAGGCTCTCGGCTTCGTATTGGATGAGCGCCTGGACATTGTCAGAGCCGGCGGTCGTCAAAGGGCAGTAGTACTCGCCCGTGGTCTGCGTATACGTGGGGTCCGGGCAGCTGGGGCTCCACGGCGAACCCGTCGTGTAGAGGCTGGCGTACCGGGTGGCGTCCCTGACCACTGAGCTGATGTTGTCGACATGCTCCAGGTAGTAGCCGTAGTCGAAGACCGAGACGGCGAGCAAGAGCAGCAGGGGGAGCACCAGGGCGAACTCGATCATAGCCTGGCCGCGAATCCCGCGCTGCCCCCGCCAGCGTCGTCCCGGAGACCTCATCGGGAGCCTCCGAAGCGGCTGATCAACAAAGGGCGCCCTCCGGAGCGTGAACTCTGACGGCTGGACCGATCCTAGGGCCGCCCTCATGACAGATCCCGTCGGCAATCGGATACCGCTGCGTAACAAGATGACCTGGGGCCACGGTCGCCCCGAAGGGCCGGGCGACTTGCAGCGAGCTCACGCTACTTGACGAGGCCACCCCCCGAGGCGCCCTGATAGGCGCCCGGCGCATTGGCGGACGCGGTCGCGGTCATATTGAGCGACCCGCCATTCGAGAGGGAGATCGAAGCGACCGACATCACCGAGTTCGATCTCACGACGTCCCGCCTCCAGTCACGATGAGGGGGCAGATCGGGGCGTCGATGCTTCCGCTCAGAGATAGGGTGCCGCCGTTGGTCATGGTGATCGTCGCTGCATCCCTCGGGTCCACCATGATTGCGACGCCCTGATAGGCGCCCGAGCTCGGAGCGGTCTGCTCATAGGTTCCGCCGCCTCCGATGGTGATGTCCCCGCCGTCGCTCCCTGTGCACGGTTGGGTGGTCGTGCTGCTATAGCCGGTGCAGGTGAAGTACATCATCACCCCTCCGGTGGCGACGATGCCCGCCCCGCTGGTGAGCGAGAATCCGCCCTCGATGACGTAGATTCCGGGCGTCAGGGTGATGAACAGGCCGCCCCCAGGCGAGGCATCCTCGTACACCCCGGGGTTGATGGTGCAGGTGCCGTAGTCGTGGGGACAGGCGGGCGTCGAACCGCTCAGGAGCTGCACGGCCGCGCTGCTCAAGGACGGGGCGGCCAGGCTGCTCAGCGGGTTCGACACCGACGCGTGCCCTGTCGATGGCGTCGGACTGGCGCTCGAACCGCCCGTGACCGAGCTCCCCGTTCCGACGATGTCGATGACGCTCGCGCTCACCGTCGATCCACCGCTCAGCGTGAGGGCGGTGCCCGACGAGTTGATCACCATGGGGGCGTTGGTGATCGTGATGTGCGATCCGCCTGTGACGTTGATGCCTCCGGATCCCATCACGCAGAGCGCGCAGACTGGTGTGGTGCCCTGACTGCCCACCGCCGCGACGGCGGCTGCGGCGACCGTGTAGGTCCTGTTCCCGGACGTGCTGAGATTGGCGAAGGCGTCACGGGCGGTGTTGCTGTTGCAGGCGTTGGCTTCGGCAACTGCGGCTATAATGGTATCGAGGCGCTCCGCGGGCGGCCCTTCGCCCGGCCCCCTGCCATGAACCGGGCCCAAATCAGCGCGGCCTTTTCATCGAACGGCAGCACGCGGCCCTGAAACAGCGCCTGTGGGCCTTCGGGTCCCGCAAACCACGCTTCCAGCGCGATGCGGCGCTTGCCCGCGGGCTTTTCCAGGATACCGCGGCTGATTTCGGCCACGGTCAGCGCGGCAATGAACAAACCCTCATCCGCCTGCTCCTCCATCCACGCGATCAGCGATTGCGACGGCGTGGGCTTGACAAGTTCGCTAACGATGTTGGTGTCGAGGAGATAGCGCATCAAATCCCGGCGTCGCGCCCTTCTTCATAAGGCCGGGACAGATCGAGATCGGCCCCAACCAGCGGCGAGCGGCGGAGCGCCGCCAAAATACCGCCCTTGCGTGGCGGTTCCCCCGGGCAATTTGATTGACCGCGGCGCGAAGCTTCGCGGCCTCGGGTCCGCCCGCCGCCAACCGGCGCGCAAGCGAACGGATCAGTTCACGGTCGCTGCCAAGCCCCAGCACCTCGAACCGGGCCAGGCCGCGTCCGCTCAGCCGGGAGCGGTAGTTCTGAACGGCTCGCTTTTGCGAATTGCTCATACTGGCCTCCTGCATCTTTCCCGTAATATAACCGGGTAGAAGAATAGTCAAAGCGCTGTTTGCATCATTAGTCAGCGGCAGGGCATGGTGGACGCCAACAACCGCTGGCTGGCTTAACTTTATAGGCCGGTTTGTCTAGCAAAAGACGCAATGCCATGGCCCGGAACCGAAAGAGCTCCGGGTCACGAACGGGCTCCACAAGTATCTAACTCGCGGATGGTCCTCGCCAATCTCGGTGAGGGAGGCGTCACAGTGAGGTGTCCGCTTGTGAAGGTTCGACCGCCCAGTTCTGCTCGAAACGAGGATTTCGGGTCTCCACCCTGATCCACTTCAATGAGAAGCGAGGGGTTCGCCGCTGCCTTTGTTGTGGCTCTAATCAGCATAAAGCTTTCAGCATATTCGATACGGTCGCCAAAGCCTCACTTATTGCTACGCTATAGGTACACCGGCATCGATCTTCCTCAAGGTTGGTGTCGAGCACCTAATCACTTTAGTACATACCCAGCTTCCAGGCCGAGTATAGCATATCATAAAGGAAAGAGCGCCACCGAACCAACCCACCAATGAAGCCCAACATAAACCCCGTGAATGTGGACAGAGACGTTATCCCAATAACTTGAGAAGTGGACTGATCAAGCAAATTTCTACTTTTTCATAATGCCCTCGGAATGCTCATCTGACCATTCAACGTGCTTTTTCTGGAGGTGTTTGATTACGTTGGCGTTTCACCTCGGTTTTTGTCGCCCGTTGCAGCTCTGCGACGACAAACTGTAGCTTGGCAATAACTAATGCCAATTCATCCAAGGCGCGAGACACTTCCTTCGCAAGCATAGACTTAGCCTTCATCCCACCACTCTTGGTCTAATCTTAGACGTCACAACCGAAGATCGCCAGATCAAATTATGCACGCCAAGATCGTTGGATGCCATCGAGACGCCATCAAGGAAGCGCGATGAGCATGACACAAGCTTGCACACTAACGCCGACTTGACCGGGAGACCCCGTTCCCGAAGCTTCTCAGGCGTCCAAGTCCTATCGGTCCGCCATTAGCGTTGCATTTTGCCTTCGTCTCCTGCCTCAAATAAGAATTTAAAGCGTAACGAATGACGTTCGAGTTGTGCAGGTCGTTCTCAAGGCAGTAGTCCGCGAGGCGTTGTTTGAGGTCTGTCGTCACCCTGAATGAAATGTTCGTGTTCTGAATCTTTCGCATATGCATCACTTTCTTTGTTGGTTTAGACTTCTCTCTATTTATATTCGCGCCACTTTTGGTCTTCGGATGGAGCCCATTTGTGTGCCGGGGGCCGTTCGCGGTGGCGTCCCCTGGCGGCTGAACCTGTGGCGTCACTGTAAAACTCCGGATGGTGTCACGGCGACGAAGCAGGCTCTTTGAATGCGTGGGAGCACCCGCCTTCAGTGCATCCTTTAAGCGCTCCCATCTCAGAAGAGGGTAATTTTGCGTCCGCGCCGTCCGATCGTCCGCACCCTTTACCGTGAAGCCATTGGCCTCTTTTGCCTTTTGCGCCTCTGCGGACGATGAGGACGACCGCGTGCCCTTTTTGTCTGGCGCAACGCGGGTGATATGGATCGTTCGCGTTCTCCCGTGTCCCTTACGCTCATAATGGATTTCGATGCCGCTCTTGCGCAGTAGAGTTGCGGCGCGGCGCAAGCGGCCGGACAGCGCTTGAGGCGCTCTGGGCCAGCCTTTGGCCCTTGTGGCCCCGTCCCCAGCAACCCGCCCAAGTACATCCAGAAGGTCCGAGGCAGTTCCAGCCCATCCCGTCTGCGTCGCCATCAAAATGGCTGACCGCAGCGGTGACAGGTTCCGGCGTCAATGATGATTTCGGCGGCATTATCGCGATTGTTATCGTAGGCCTTCACGAAGGCAATCCGGGCGGCCAAAACGCTGTTTCGCAAGCGGTCGCCCATAGGCGAAATCCGCCATGCGCGGCAGCTTTTCGAGCCTCGTCTTCTGCAGCATCGCCAAGCCCTTGGCCACGCCGTCGAGGAGCGCTCCGAAAATTCGGGGAAGCTCGACCTCGAAGTCCGCCCAGAATGCGGCCTCCGGACGACGGCGCTCTTCCGGGGATTGACTTGAGGTGGAGGAACACAGCCCGGTCGGCGAGATCGGCGCGGTTGACGACATCCTCGATGCCGTTCAGGATCACAGGCTTTGCAGCGGCGAAAATCTCCTCATCCTGATCAGTGCGGAGCTTGCGCGTGGAAGCTGCCTCCTGTCCAGAGCCGACATAGAATATCAGAGGTCCGAGGCGACAAGCTGGAGAGATTGTCGAAAGCCAAGACATGTGCATTGCCTGCCGATATGAAGAAGTCGCGTTCGTCGCGCGGCAGCGCTCGCAATGGGCAGGTGCTTGGATCAACGAGAGCTCGCAGGATCTCCCGAGAATGTTGACTTACCTGAACCCTGCTCGCCGCCAAGACAAGCAATGGGTAGGGAGCGCGATTGCGAAGAGCCGCGAGCAGCCAGGCAACCGCCATCACGAAATCGTCGTCGGATCGCACGTTCAAGAACGGACGCAACGCTTCGATGGAACCACCGTTCGCCGGTGCGGGCAGAGGCCTCATGCCCGGCTTGCGTTCAAACCGAATGGGTGGGGTACGGACCACTCGCCAGCCATTGGTGTCGATCTCAACGGCGCGCCATTCCTCATCGCAAAGGTCAATGTAGATTTTACCGCCAAGCCCTCCCATGCGGACATGAACGTCTCTTTCGGGACCGTCGAATTGGGCTTGAGCTTCGAACTGCTGCAGCGCGCGATTGAGGTCACCTGAGCTTAGCGCTTGACGCCGATTTCTATAAAACCAGTGCCTGAGGAAATTGCGAAAGATCTTGGAGTTAATGGGCCAGGTTTCACGGTGTCCGTTGTTTTGAATATCGGCATAGGCCTTGCCATTGGGCGTGTGGAACAGTGGTGGCGTCTTGCTCTTCGAATTCTTTAATAGATTTCGGGTAGTGGCGGCATTAGATAGTCGGGGCTAATTTTCGTTTCGACTGCGGAGCGTTGCGGTTGTTTGTCGTTCAGTCTTTATTCATCAGCCGAAATACAGCCATGCACGACAACATGAAAGGGTTTTTCTTATACACTTTCGTGAGTTGCTATGCTTGTGAAGGCAGGTATAATTACCCCACGAACTCGGAAACTGTCCTCATAGCGTTTATTATAATTTCTTTCATAAAGACAAAATGGAATGAAGAACTCATCTATCCGATTATATGCGTTGACCTGTTCGAGGCTTATCTCCTCGCTCAACCGCTACCTTGACCTATAGTGAGGGCCATGAGGTCTCCATCGACATGGCGCTACCGCGCCATCGGCAGAAGTCAGTCCCAGCTCCAGGCGAAGAAATCCGTTAGGTCTTTGCGCTTTTTGTAAAGCCACGCTCCCAGATCAAGTCTTGAGTATGTGGATGGTCCGGGCAATATTTTATAAGAATGGGATACCAGAATTTAATTCGCGATAGGTCCAAGCTCGTCGCCCAAGCTTTCTCTTCGACGATCTTTCTTTCGTTTTCTTCTAATTCCTCTGAATAAGCCGTGATGACCGCCTCTGCTTTGTTGGTGCAAGTTTCTAAATCGTGAGTTTCTTCCCATTCCCGTCGTTCTTCTTTCGTAATAACTGCTCTCCGTCTATTTATATGCGCGCTTTCGATGTCCACTCGTCCCTTGGATTTTTGGCCGTGAATCATCGATTTTGGGCAAGCCTAAGCCGTAAGAATTGTGCCTTCGGAAGCTTCAGCATGACAGTATTGGAGAAGAAACACTTAGAGAAGCCCAGGATGCTGGCGTTGCGTAATCCTCACCATTCCGACCGCGTATCATGGCCTAGGTCCCCCCCATAACTCGATTACTGATAATATAAGGGGCTTAAATTATAGGGGGGACTAGAGAAGAAGAACATCTGGAGCATGTTACGCGAGGGGCGGGTAAACCTCGTGGACAGCGTTGAACGCGTTCGTCTCTTGCTCGATGGAGAGCCGCTCCAATTTAGGGGCCTTCCCGTCATGAGTTCTCACTGATGAGCCTTGTCGATTTCGAGTTCAAGAAGTTGCGCTGCGCGCCCCACAATCGCCAGAGGCTTGCCAAGATCTACAAGATGTCCAATCGAACGAAGCGAAACGCGCGACGGAGCGGCGACTTCGCCTGCTTGATTTGTTGACGGCGTCCTCGTTCGATCCGAGCCGCGGCGTCTACGTTCCCTTCTCGGAAAATGTGTATCTGCTCCGCAAGCTCCAGATGCCGCCGGTCAAGATTAAGTCTTTGACTGCGCCCATCAATCAGCATTTCCCATATACCTACTTCACGAATCCGCTGGTGCTTCCTCTCGGTTACGATGCGCCGAATTTCGAGGTCAAGAATGCGCCAGTTCCCAAAGACAGGCTCACGAACGGTGGGTTCATCGTCCTTACGTCGGAACTTGATTGCGAGCGCATCGAGGAGTTCGAGCAGAATTTGAATTGGTTCGCCGGAAAGGATGGGGACTTCGCCTCCGCGCCGTTCGCGGCTCTTGATAAGGAGTTGGGGCGTCACCAGGACTATCGTGGCTATTGCGCCGTGTATTCCGGGCGCAGGTCAATCCATACGCATTTCGTCTATGACACCAAGCATCTCATCAACGCGCCCTGGGACGCCGATTGGCAATCGAGACTCGACGGTCGCTCCCAAACGGCGGCGGTGATGAAGAAAGCTTATCAACTGGCGTGGGACCACGTCGACCAATGTATGGCCCACATTCTGAAGCCGCTTGCCAAGCCGGACGAAAAGTTGCGGACCGCCACGCAGTGGAGGAGAGCGCCCTTTGGGATCAACACGCTCAAAAAAGATTGCGTCTTCCTCGGCTTGAGCAAAGGAGAGCGGGTTCCGCAGCTTGTGATTCATGAGAATGTGAGGGAGAGAAAACCGAAGGGCTCAACGGAATGGCTCATCGACCCCCATCTTTCAGCGACCGTAGCCAGCCGAAGCAGGTCCAAGAGCGGCGTTGAAGACCAGGTCGCTGCCTTCGCCGCATCCGGCCGGGCGCTCGAAATCATCCGTGACGCCTGCGAGACCGAATGGGATGCGCCCTTTCCTCGGGCGGAGAAGCTCGGCACCGAAGCCGGAGAGATCACCATCCGGTTCGCCAACCATGCCGACGATAAAAATCCCTCTACGTTCGTCAAGGGAGAGTTCCGAAAACTTGTGGTTTGCAAGGCAAGAATGATTTTGACCGCGATTTTTACTTGCCTGGAAACCTCACAGCGTTCGAGTTGGCGTCATGGGCGGAGGAAAGCGCCGACGCCGAAGAATCTCAGGCCGATGATGACAGAAACCTGTCACCCGAAGAGCGAGCTGAGATAATCGAGCGCGAGCGCAAGACCATCGGAAAAACGACGCAGCTGTATCTAACGCCGCGAAATCGCGACCGTCTCATCACCGCTGTCGAGGGAGCCGGGAAAACGCATGGTCTTCTCGAAAGCATGAGCAGTGAAATGTTGGACCGCGCAATGGATAGGGCGGCTCACGCCCCTCAACATTTCATGTGCTACGCCGCCCGCTCGAAACAGCAGGCGGTTGAGAAGCGTGGCGAGTATGACAAGCGGAGCAGCCCATTCCGTTGCAAGACCGTCGTGTTGGAATCGTTTTGGAACATCTACGCCGAAACATGCGCGGAGGCGGGAACAAAGCAGCTCGAAAAATATGAGTTCGAATCCCACGCGGCGAGCGACGTGATGGCAACGATTAGGAGCCGTCAGCCGGAGGTGTACAAACTTCTTGAGGAACATCGGAAGAATTTTTGGGAAGATGCCCCTTTCGATTGCGGCTCGACCATGATTTTCACGACCAAAGCGACAATTCGGACCTGGCATACGAGCCGTCTGACCCGAACAATATTTCATCCCCGCTTCGAGCTTGGCATGAGCCACGAGCAAGAGAGTTTGCTCGCCGACGATTTCGGGCTCGGAACCGTGGCTTTTGATGAGCTTGAACTTGACGAATTCCTGCATGTCTGGGACCGAGCCTTATTACGAACTCATCAAGAGCCAGCGGAAAGCGCACCCAGACTGGACCAGCCTCGCTTTCCGGCAAAGGCTTGATGCTTACAGGAATATCCGCTTCGAACCATTGCCGCGCCCGAGCTTTGAGCAGTTCGACGCCGATATGCGCGTCCGGTTGGATTCCCTCGAAAAAGTCCTCGTGGATTTCGACGCGATTCCTTATGGAAACGATAACAGTGAGAGCGGCATTTACAGAGGTCAGAATGGCAAACCTTTCTATTTGGGTGTGCAGCACTGGCTCAAGTCGATGACCGGCCCGGAATTTCCTGACCACCGAGCGACTGATGACTGAGGTCGTGCGGGCTGCCTATGGGAAACAAGCCATGTTTGAGAGATGGCAAACGCAAGGCGAGTCTGGTCTGTGCGCGCATCGACCCGCCACCGGAACTGTTCCCGATCTCTGTGCCGGTCTGCATCGATAAGCGCGCCAGCACCAAGAAGGATAAGCACGCAAGATCAAGAAGTTGAAGAGCTGGCGCGTGAAATTACCGAGGCAAACCCGAATGCGTGTGTCATCTCCAACGGCGTGGAGGACAATGAACGCGTGCTCACGTTTCAAAAAGCCAAGGGAGCGAACCACCTCGCAGACCGTGACATCTACATCATCGTCACGCATCTCGCCCCGGATCACTATGCCCAACTCAACGTTGTCGGACATTGGCTTGGGATATCCGACCTAATCGAGCTATATTACCGCGACCAGATTTCTCAGGCGGTCGGGAGGAACAAGGGATTTCGTGACAAAGGGAATGGGCGAAAGACTGTCGTCATCGCCTCGTCGAGATTGGAGAAGTCAAGATCTTCAAGTCGGCGGCGGTTCCCGCACCTGAGCCTTCAAGCGAAGAACGGCTACAAGCGGGATGGTCTGAGTTCAGAAAGAAAACCCACGAGAAAATTGCTTCGATGTCTTGGATGATGATGGATAATGAGTTTCCGCCACAGAGAGCCGGACATGACCATCTTCGTTTTGATATCACGACTAAAAAATTGTGGTAGGAGGCCCGTCGGGGCCTAATTCCGATCCCGCGTAACGTGCTCCAGATGTTCTGTCTTTCCCCCCCTTAGCGCCAGGGCCCTTATATTATTAGTAAACGAGTTATGGACCGCGTCCCTTGCTCGACTTCGGACACCCTCTGCTGCAAGCGCCGGCACAAATTACTGGTATAAATCCTAACGGGGAACATACTTCCCACGCGTAACCACTCCGCAATTTAAGCAGTAAGCAAGGCGAACTGCAACGGCACCAGTTCGAGAGCCGTCGCAGTGGTTCTCTTCAACGCCTTAGGCAAATCTGCTCATTATTCGCGTGCGCTTCGACAAGCGGGTGCGGCGGTGCAGGGCCGTTTTTATTGCGGTCACGCCGTCGATACGCACCGGCCTAGGACGCCAAGGGTGGAATCTGTCGGCACCCTGAAAGGGCTTTGCTTGGCACGAAATCAACCTTCGGTGTATCGAGGAAATCAGTAAAGCGCCAGTCTTCTATATTGCGCAACGATGTCTCAATAACCGCCACACTTTCTTCGCCCATGCAATTAACAAGCCCGGAGCGGCCAGCTTTGTAAGTTGCTTCATAGGCGCTCTGAATAGCGGCGCGATAGCCTTCGATATCATTATCTCCTGCTTCTTTTGCGACGAGGGAGATGAGAGCCTCGACGCCACCCTGCGTCCACCCGGCTGAAACCAGACATTTTGCGGTATTCAACGCAAGTGCTCGGCGGTCATCGAGTTTCCATGCCTTGCGCAGGGCTGTCGCAATCAGAATCATGTCAATTGCTAGTTCAATCTGGAACCGTTCTGCAAATCTTACATGGTCGCGTTCAGCTTCGAAAATGATTGAACTCGTCCGATTCATAAAATGAATCTGGGAAAACAGCATGCTCCCCTCCGCGGCGAACCTCCAAAATGATATCACCACCGACAGTGTATTTGGACGGATGCACCATATCACAAATGTACTTCGTGGAAACATCACCATATACCCGATGTGACCTTCTTCTGGAGGTTGGTCCGAACACAAGAGTGTTAGGCAAGTATGCATCCGCGAATGGGAAGGCATCTTGATCAACGATCTCAACCACGAACAGCTCGTCATTGGCCTTTTTGTTCAAGGGAATCCAACCATGGTACTCGCTTATCGCAATTACTGGCTTGTATGCCGGTGTCGAGTGATATTTTCTTACTCTTTCTTCTATCTCGGCATTGTTTAAGAATGGAAACAACTCTGTATCATCAGGTATAGCCTTTGCTTTTGTCATTATTTGACCTCACTTTGTACGGGTTACTAACGCGCAGCAGATGCTGCACACTACTATTTAGGCTGCACGATTGTGCGACTTGCCGGGGAAACCGCCTCATTCGCAATTCATACCCAGTCTTCGTATACAAGGGTGTCATTTACGGGCAATCGGAACGGACGTTTCCCTTCTTGTTCTGCATAGTTATATGCAGGACGGGGAGTTGGGCAATTTTGGAAGCAGTGTTTGCTCTGTCTTAAGTTTCTAAGCCGAAGGAACACTACCATCTCGTAAACGAGCGCAACGTCCCAAGGGAACGAGGGACGTTTTTCTCTTGCTAAAACAGCGTGCCGCCGCCTTGATGGCGTGTTACATAGAATTTCTAACTTCAACTGTGCTCTTCTCCGGTGGCCACTCTCCTTTCATTAAGAAATATAGAAGATGCTCTGCCCTATAGCACGAGCCGTTGATTTCGATATACGTGTTGCCATGATCTCTTTGATGTCGATGACGAGGTACCACATCAGGTATTGAACGGGCGTAAGCCGCAACGGCACCTTTGTGATCCCAGTATTCTTTCATTCCATTACCTTTTCTTGTGTTCTGAGCAGTTGTAAAGTTGATGTTATCTTGAATTAGCGCAGCGTTGACGGAGACCTTGATAATAAGCCCCGGCTTCTGAAGGAACGCGTGCCTTGTCAGCCTCGTGACGAAGCGCGTCTTGTACCACCGCATAAGGGACAGGCCCGTTCGTTCTTCTTGGAGCTTCGTGGCTTACCATCTGAGGCAGTTCTCACGCCCGTTATAGAGTCTTTCCCCAGATAGAGTCTCCCTTTAAACGAGCCGACTAGGCGCGAGCACTCAATTCGACTTCCACACCATCCGGTATCGTCGAGATTACATTTGGCCACCATTCCTCTGAAGTTTACAGGAATCTGGCACGGGCCTTCACGACCTCGGTCGTTCACATAGCAGCCCCGCAACAAGTTCTGACCGTGAGCGTTATTTGATTTTGGTTCAGACTTATAGTCAGACTTCCTTCTTCCTTTCTTTAGATTGATTTCGCGTCTTTTCATCCAAGCGTCGTCTCTGGCATTACAGTCGCAAACATATTTAGGCTGGCGTTCAATCTCGATTTTGCTCTACTTTTTAGGGCGAGGCTCGTGTCGGATCATGTTGCATGGCCGTTGATCCGTCCCTTTGGCCGAGGGGCACGCCAGCTAGCCAGGAGGTTACGGTCTCCACGCCCAGCCCGAAGAAAGGGAGGTTCATCAGAAGATCGGGCTGTACACTCAAAACGCCTTAAGCTTTGCAGCTTACCATCTCGCTCGGTTAATACGTCTGTGACGTAGTCTTTTGGTAGGATGAAAGGCCCTGTTGGGAGCTGAACTTCTACGTGGTGTGCTCCTTTGGATAGCACTTTAAGCCAGCAATGTTCAGGTTCCCAAAGGACACTAGGCCATGCTCCTCGCGCTCGGATCGCTTCGACGTAGTATCCAGGCTCAATTGCGCTTAGCTTGCGGGCGAGTAAACGCGTCGGGCGCGTGATCGTTTTCCGAGGGCGGAGGAAAATAGTTGGCTCAGCGGGCGGCTTCGCTATATCATTCGATGGTGCATTGCTCATATTGTTAATCCTTTAGTTTTTGGGAATCACAATCACCTAAGAGCAACTGCGGCTGCTCGGTGTGATCGGGATTTCTGTGTGAGCTATCAGTGAAACGAGCGCCTCAAGAAGCGCCCGTTCCCCAGGGTGGGAACCGGGACGCTGAACCGCCTTGGCTGGGAGCGAAATCAAACTTCGGTGTTGTTGTTCAGACACTCCACCCTGCATTTGCACTCCATTTGTCGTCGTAGCGGCGCATTTACTTCTGGCGTAACCTGTCAACGCCCTTGCTTTGGTCTTTTCACTTACGGCAGTCGCCTCTCGCATCGTTCTCGCTGTCTGTTTCACGAATTTTATTTCCTTTCAGTTTCTTGGAGTCGACAGTCAAAGCAAGATCCGTCATCGCAGTCATCGCTTCTTTCATCTTTCCACTCTCCTTTTGATCGCCAGCGCTCGATGGCGCGCAGCTTCCTTTCCGCACTACTCTTCATTCGATTTCCATTTTGTTCATCCGCTTAAACTCCCGCTCACGGCATCTGCCCGAGGTGTTGGCCCCTTTGCATTGCCCGCGATTCGGTCCTCGCGGCGCGCAGCCATGACCGCGCACAGTGGGAAGGATCTCACGACTAAGGCTGTCGTTAGGGGTGGGGAGGTGTCCAAGGCCGTCCCGCCGTGTTTGCGAGCTTGACACCTCTAGAAACATTAGCCTTTTTCTGGCGCATTATCCTGAACGGTGTAATTCAGGCAGGTAGCCAGTGGATCATTTTGCTCGCCCAAGAACCATTGCAGTGCATACATCGCCCCAACGAATACTCTCGGCCTTCCAGAAATCCAGAGGCACATGCTGTAGTCTTTCCGGGCATTCTTTCTCTGCTAACTCGGCGACGAGTTTAAGCTGTTCCAATAATCTGGACGTACGAGCCCTATTTCTCCTGCGTAAC
>CAWEEP010000054.1:0-6775 GCA_963808125.1 Candidatus Dormiibacterota bacterium | reverse complement strand
AGCCCCGGATCCAACTCGCGCAACCGCTTCCGACCGCCACCGGGCCGGCGCACCCTTCCGTCCGCCTCGGGGGGCGCCTGAAGCTCGCTCAGGGCCTTGTAGATCGTCGGCCTCGAAATCCCGGTCGCGCGTGCCACCAAGGACACACCGCCATGGCCCAACACGCGCGCCTCAGCGCCAACCCACAGCCGGCGTTGGCGCTCGTCCAGAAACGGCGCGAGAGCTGCGAACCGATCCGCAACCGCCGCCTCCGTCTTCACGAACCAAACGCTAGTTCATGCGCTCCCGGTTGTCAAGCTTATTCATCGGCGGCCCCTTACTGATCGGAGGAGAAGGGCTCCCGCGCCCCGACCCGCCGCATGGCGATGCGCCATCCGGGGTGGTACCGCTCGATGACGCCGAGGTCGAAGCGGGGGAGGATGGAGGCAACCGGCTCCCGGGCCAGAAGGTAGTCGAATGACGCCCGCACCAGTGTCTCCGCGTCGCGCGCGCCCATCTCCTCGACGAGGGTTTCGGTGGCCGTCACGCTGAAGCCGTGCCCGTCCACCTGGACGGTGAACTCGGAACCGCCGACTGACGTCACCTGGATCCTGGCCATGATGACCCCATGGTACGGCCCGGTCAGATGCGGCGGATCATGTCGCGCTCGATGGCCTCGCGGGCGTGGCGAACGAGGGGGTGGAGTGGGTGGTCCCGCAGTGCCTGCTCCATCTGGCGGAGCAGCGAGTACAGGTTGGTGATCGCCTTGACAAGGTCTCCGACATCCGACCCCGCCGGCACCTCGATGTCGGCCAGTGGCACCCCCGACGCCCAAGCGTATGCGGCGGGCACGAAGTCCAGGCCCAGCGGCCGCAGGCTGTCGACGGCATGCCCCTTCTCGAGCTCGGAGAGGCGCTGCAGGTCGGTGCGCAGCGCCCGGTACCCGACCTCCACCCCGCGGCTGGGCCACCGCCGCCGGGCGGGGTGGGGCCGGTCCCTCCCACGGTCCTCGGCGACCAGCATGGTGAGCACGGCGACCAGCTCCTGGGGGGTCAGCGCCTCCAACCAGCCAGCCTCGATGGCATCGGCGATGAGCAGCGCGCTCTCCCCGAAAAGGCGGCCCGCCAGCAGCCCCAACTCGGTGGGGCGGTCGTCTTCCAGGAAGCCCGCCTCCCGCAGCACGGCGCGCAGGGCCCGCAGCTCGCGGCGGTACCGGCCGCGGGCACTGCGCAGCTCCTCCTCCCCCTGGCGGAGCGTCTCCTCGGTCTCCACCGTGTCGCGCCGGTGAGCGCGATGGTCGCTGAGGTGGGGGCAGCCGGTGCAGGGGCTCTGTTCCAACCGGCTCCGCGCCGCCTTCAGCGACCGGCGCATCTGCTCGAACTTGCCGCCCGGGTCGGCGGCCCGACCCCCATAGCGGCCGGCGTGGCTGTCCCGCCAGTGCTGCCGGCGGGCGCGCCGCACCTGCGTGTCGAGGGCCTCGACCTCGGCGGCGGTGTGGAGGTGCCGTGTCAGTGTCGCCTCGGTGCAGGCGACGCGAGGATGGCGGAAGACGCGCCGTCCGAGGTCGCCGAGGAGCTCCTCGAGGTTGGCCCGGCGGTGCACCCAGTGCTCGCTCCGTCGCAGCGCCTGGTACTGCCCGAAGGAACGGTCGAGCAACTCCTCGGCCCGCTCCAGGCTCCGTGTCCGCAGCAGCGTCAGCACCATGGTGTAGGTGGGCGCGAACTTGGAGAGAACGCTCATCTCGCCGCCGATGGCGGCGTCGTAGATGTCGCGGACGTCGACGTCCAGAACTCCTTGAGGATGATGCCGTGGCCCACCGTGTCGATGCCGCGCCGGCCGGCCCGGCCCATGAGCTGGGTGAGCTCCGACGCCGTCAGGGCGTTGAATCCGGTGCCGTCGAACTTGCTGAAGGTGGAGACCACGCAGGCCCGCGCCGGCATGTTGAGGCCGAGCGAGAGGGTCTCGGTGGCGAACACCACCTTGACCAGCCCCCGCTGGAAGAGGTGCTCCACCGTCTCCTTGGCGTAGGGGAGCATGCCCGCGTGGTGCATGGCCACGCCGCGGCGCAGCAGCACCGGGTCGATGGCGTCGCGGAAGACCCGCCGCTCGTCGGCATCGGCGATGGCCTCGACGCGACCGGCCAGCGCAGAAGTCGATGACGGACTTCTCGGCGTCGTCGGTGAGGTCGAGCCCGTGCACGGCGGCGCGGGAGAGCGCCTCCCGGCATCCCCGCCGCGAGAAGATGAAGTAGATCGCCGGGAGCATGCGGTTGCGCCGCAGCTGCTCGACGACCTGGAGCAGGTCGTTCTCCGGCGCGCGCGGCGCGTAGCGCATGCGGAGGTCGCCGGCGCTCAGGTTTTGGGCGCGTTCCAGCGTCGGCCGGGAAACATGTCCCTGGTCGTCGAAGAGGGGCCAGAGCTGATTGTCCAGGCAGAGCCACATCTCCAGGGCGACCGGCCGCTCCGTGCGGGTGACGACGCTGACCTCGCCGCGCAGCCCGCTCATCCATCCCGCCACCTCGTCGACGTTGCTGATCGTCGCCGAGAGGCCGGTGATGCGAACGTGGGCGGGCATCTCGATGATGACCTCCTCCCAAACCGTCCCCCGGGGGAAGTCGTCGATGTAGTGGATCTCGTCGAGGATGACGTCGCCGACTGAATCGATCCTCTGCGGTTCGTCGTACAGCATGTTGCGGAGAATCTCCGTGGTCATCACCACCACGGGTGCCATGTCGTTGATGGTGTGCTCGCCGGTGACGAGACCGACGCTGCTCTCGCCGTAGGCGCGGCTCAGGTCGTGGAACTTCTGATTGGAGAGCGCCTTCAGCGGCGTCGTGTAGATGACCCGCCTGGGCTCGTCCCGGCCGCGCCGCAGATCTCGTGGGGCGGCGAGGCAGCGCCAGATGGCGTACTCGGCGATGAGCGTCTTGCCGCTCGACGTGGGGGCGCTGACGAGGACCCCCCGGCTCCTCTCCAGCTTCTCGATCGCCTCCACCTGGAAGGAGTCGAGGGTGAGCCCGGCGTGGGCGCTGAAGGCGGCGACGAGGCGATCGATGAGAGGGTGCGTCGGCGCGCTCACATGACGGTGGCGGCGACGCTCGGGGCATCCTTGCTTCGGCGGCGGAGGCCGAAGAAGGAGACGGCGGCGCCGGCGACGCAGAGGACGGCGGCGACCAGCATGGTCCGGTGGAAGCCCTCGTCGAGGACGGCGCCGCTGGCGCCACCCGTCGCCAGCCCGGTGAACAGGGGCACGAGAGCGACGCCGAGGAGGCCCGCCAGCCGGGCGATGGCATTGTTGACGCCGGAGGCGACCGAAGCGCGGGCGGCCGGGACGGCGCGCAGCACGGTGCCCGTGAGCGGGGCCACGGTGAGGGCGAGACCGAGGCCGAAGACGATCCCCGCGGGCAGGACCACGGTGACGTAGGAGTGGTTCTTGGCCAGCCGGGTGAAGAGCAGGAGCCCCACCGCCGACACCAGCGGGCCCAGCGTCATCAGCCGCCGCGGACCCATCCGGCTCGCCATCCCGGCCATTCTGGAGGGGAGGACGGCGAGCAGCAGGGTGATGGGGAAGACGGCCGCTCCGGCGCCGACCGGGCCGTAGCCGGAGACGCGCTGGAGCTGCAGCACGAGAAGGAAGAGGGAGACGCTGAGGGCGGCGTAGACGAGCAGCGTGGTGAGGTTGGCGACTGCGAAGTCGCGAATGGCGAAGAGGGCCAGCGGCAGCATCGGCCGGTCGCGCCGACCCTCGACGGAGAGGAAGGCCACCAGGGCGGCGAGGCCGAGGATCAGGGCGACGGTCGCCAGGCCTCCGGCGCCCCCCTGGCGCCCCTCGATGAGGCCGTCGGCGAGGAGACCGAGGCCGGCCGCGCAAAGGGCGGCCCCACCAAGGTCGAGGCGCTCCCGCGCGGAGCGCAGCCCTGGGTCTGCCGCCTCGACATGCCGCACGGCGATGACCAGCGCAACCGCGGCGATGGGGACGTTGATGAGGAAGACCCACCGCCAGCCCGCCGCGTCGACGAGCACCCCGCCGAGCAGGGGGCCGGCCACGGTGGCGAGGCCCGAGAGCCCGGACCAGATGCCGATCGCCCGTCCCCGTTCCTCACCGGCGAAGGTCGTCACCACCAGGGCGAGAGAGCCCGGGATGAGGATGCCGGCGGCGGCTCCCTGGAGGAGGCGGAAGACGACCAGGGCGAGACCGCTGGGGGCGACGCCGCAGAGGGCCGAGGCCAGGCCGAATGCGGCCACCCCCGCCAGGAAGAGCCGGCCGCCCCCCAGCATGTCGCCGAGGGCTCCGCCGAGGAGCACCACCGACGCGAGGGTGACGAGGTAGGCGGCGAGGACCCACTGCAGCAGGGTGAAGCCGCCTCCCAGTGCCGTGCCGAGGGAGGGCAGGGCGATGTTGACCATGGTGGTGTCGAGGAAGGCCATCCCCGAGCCGAGGACGGCGGCGCAGAGGACCCAGCGGCCGGCGGGGACGGCCAGGGTCAGACGCCGAGGGGGCCGGGGCGCCGCGCTCACAGGTGCACCAGTTCGAAGGTGGAGCCGGTGAGCAGGGCGTCGGCCTCGTCGCCGACGAAGCCGAGCACCTTCTGGCACATCTCGTCGGCGTGGCGCGCGTCGGTGGAGATGCAGGCGACCCCCAGCTCGGCGGACTGCCAGAGGTCGAGGTCGCCAACCTCGGCCACGGCGATGTTGAAGGTGTGGCGGAGGCGCGCGACGAGGGAGCGGACCACCTGCCGCTTGTCCTTGAGGGATTCGCTCCCGGGGACCTCGAGGCGGAGGAGGAGCGTGCCGATCACCATCGGCGGCACGCTAGCAGAAGCGGGCGGCGCATCTCCCCATTGAGGATCAATTGGCGCAATCAGCCCCCGTCCCACCCGGCTCCCGGCCCCGACCTGGACGGTCGTCAGCGCCGGAGGCCTCCCTGCCTCAGAGATGCGAGAGCAGCTTCTGGCGCAGCTCCTCGAGGCCCTCGAAGTCGCCGATCGAGGGCCTGGCCGGCGGCTTGCCCGGGAACTTGAGGTGCTGCACGGCATCCACCAGCGTGGCGATCTCGTCCTCGGTCAGCCGGACGGAGCGGAGGTTGTGGGCCGGGGCGGCGGGGACCGGGTGGGCCGTGACCTCAACGGGGAGGGGCTCCGCCACCGGCGGGGCGTCGGTGGTGCGGAAGAGCTCGTCGGAGCCGCGCAGCTGAGCGCGGCGGAACCCGGGCATCACGACGTTCCGGCTCTCGCCGGCACCGCCGTGACGGCCTCCGCGGCCTTCTCGGCGCCCTGGGCCATCACCGCACGCGCCAGGGCGCGGTAGGCCTTCGCCCCCGGCGACTTGGGAGCGTACTGGAGGATGGAGAGCCCCGCGAGTGGCGTCTCCGCAAAGCGGATCGAGGCGTCGACGCGGATGTCGAAGACCTCGTCGCCGTACCTCTCGCGGACCAGCTCGAGGACCTCCTGACTGTGCAGGGTGCGCGGCTTGTAGATGGTGGGGAGGATCCCGGAAATGTGCAGGCTCGGATTGAGCTTCGCCCGGACTTTGTCGATGGTGCGCTGGAGCTGCTGCATCCCCTTCATGCCGAAGTACTCGCACTGCAGTGGGATGATCACCTCCGTCGCCGCCACCAGGGCGTTGACGCAGAGCAGGCCCAGGCTAGGAGGGCAGTCGATGACGGCGAAGTCGTACTCCGGGAGCAGCGCCATGAGCTTGTCCTGGAGCACCGATTCGCGGCCGAACTCGGTGACCAGCTGCAGTTCGGCCCCCGACAGGTCGATGTTGGCGGGCAGGAAGTCCAGGCCGATCGGCTCCGACCGCAGCCGTGCCTCGCTGGCCGCGGTGGAGGGTTCGGTGAGGATGTTGTAGACGGTGACCTCCAGCTCGTCGGGGCGGCGCACCCCCATGTTGATGGTCAGGTGGCCCTGCGGGTCGAGGTCGATGGCAAGGGTCCGGGCACCCGCCTCGGCGAGCCCGGCCGCGAGGTTGACGGCGGTGGTGGTCTTGCCCACGCCACCCTTCTGGTTGGCGATGGCGATGACCCTGGTCACCGGGGACAGCCTGCCGAACAGATGCGCCGCACTGAGCCGCTATCATAGCGGACCCTGCCCGCTGCCAAAGCCGGCTGGCGCAGCAGTTGTCGAGGACCGGTGACCGACCCGGCGAATCGGGAGTTCTCTCTTGGCTGAAGTGGATCGCGTCAAGCCCCGGAGCATGTATGTCGAGGAGGCGATCCAGGCGGCGCTGGAGAGCCGCTGGCAGCGACGCCCTGACCATCAACCGCGCCCTGGTGGAACGCCACGGCACCGACGACGAGACGTGCAACCGCCTCGGCAAGGCACTCACTGAGCTGGGTGAGGCCGAGCAGGCCCTGGAGCAGTACTCCAGGCCCTCCAGCTCAACCCCATGAACGTCATCGCCCAGAAGAACGTCCGCAAGCTTCAGATCCTCATGGACAGCCGGGAGCGGTTGGCCGGGCAGAAGGGGGCCGTCGACATGGACCTCTTCGCCGAGGAACCGGAGAAAGCGTCCTCACCGTCCTCGCCCCGCCCGAGGCGGGCCTGACGGTGACGGTGGCACCTGGCGAGGTGGTCGAGCTCCACATCCATGAGGGCGGCCTCCAGGCGCAGACGGCTCGGGGCCTCGTTCTCGGCGACGTCGACAGCAAGATCGCCCGCCGCCTCATCCCCCTCATCGTCACGGGGGAACCGCTACACGGCGGCGGTGGCGCGGATCGCCGAGAGTCAGATCGAGTCATCGTTCGTCAAGGCCTTCCAGGTCGGCCGAGAACGCTCCGCAAGTCGTCGTTCCCG
>CAWEEP010000053.1:0-70731 GCA_963808125.1 Candidatus Dormiibacterota bacterium | reverse complement strand
GGTGGGCGCGGTGGCTGGGTAGACTCGCCCGGGTTGCGCTGGAGCGCTGGCGAGGGGGTCCCGCCGAGGGGCTGAATGGAGGTTTCGGGTGCAGGACTACCCGATCGGTCGTCGGGTCCGCGAGCTGCGGCTGCGGCGTGGGATGAGCCAGGACGTGGTCGCCGGCCTTGTGGGAAAGTCGGAACGCTGGTTGATCGGGGTGGAGGCCGGGCGGGACGATGTCAAGGTGTCGGACCTGGTGAAGCTGGCGGGTGCTCTCAGGGTGCGGCCGGAGGAGTTGCTGGCACCGTCGGACGGCCTTCGGGTTGCCGAGCCGGCGCCCTCTCCCGTCCTGCGCCGGTACTTCCCCACCGAGGGCCGGGCTCGATCGCAGGACACTCGATGGGGAACGCGGGTGGGGAGCATCTGGTTCCCCTGGGTCGTCGCCGGCTACGGGCCGTACCGTCCCGAGAACATCGAGACGTACTTCCACGCCGATGAGCCGGAGTACCCACCTGACGTCGAGGAGGGGTTCCTGGCCTTGCGCGATGACATCCGGCGGCGAGGGGCCAGGGGCGAGGACGTGCCTTACGACTCCGACGACTTCAAGCTGCTGCGCTTCCACGTCTCGTCGAGGACGCACGGCTACGAGGAGCCGCGCCTCGTCCTCCACTTTGGTCCGACCACGTACTTTCGGATGCTGGCGACCGACCAGCGGCTGGATGTGCCGCTCACGTCGGGCGGGCGGACGTACACGCTGCGGGAGAGGTACGCCCCGGACGTGGACCTGCGAGTGAGGCCCGTCCCGGAGCTGGCGACGCACTGGGGCGTCGGGCTGAGCGTGGTCACCGCGGACGGCCTGCTCCTCGTCTCGGAGCGAGGCAACACCGCCGTGGACCCCCAGGTCTTCTTCCCTTCGGTGGCCGAGGGGACGACGCGGATGATGGATGGCGACCCGGCAAGCGGCGCCCCCCGGCCGCTGAGCACGGCCATGCGCGGTATGACCGAGGAACTGGGGATCAGCTTGGAAGCCGACGAGCTGACGTGGCTGAGCTTCGGCGCGAACTCGTACCTCTGCGAGTACGCCCTGATCGGGCTGGTGCGCACGGCATCGAGCTTCGCCGAGATCGAGGACCGCCGCTCCGTGGGAGCCGCGAAGGACCATTGGGAGACGCGCCGCCTGCACGGGGTCGAGTTCACCCCGTCGGCTGTCGCCGCCTTCTGCGCTCAGCCGGCGCGTCCCTTCTCCGCCTTTGGGCTCATCGCGATCGTCCACGCCCTGATGTACGAGCACGGGATCGGGAAGGTTGAGCGCGCCTTCACCGGCATCCGCGTCGCGGTCACCCAGCGTCTCCCTGACTGGCTCGCGGGGCATCCGGAGATGCCGGGGGGTTCGCGCCTCCCGTAGCCGTCTGCCCGAGGTGAACGAATTTTCACCTGCACGGATGTTCGCAGTCGGATCTCTGGCGGGCCATAGCCTGCGAGGCGTCGATATCCGGCCTCACAGGAGCCAGACACCATGAACACCGTCGATCTGGTTGGCAGGGTTGCTAGCGAGACGGGGCGCCGAGCTCCGGGGCGGCGGTCAGGCCGGGGACGTGTGGGAGCTGTCGGCTACCGGGCGGGGATTCTTGGGCCGGAGGGCCACGAGCGGACGGATCTCATCCCGATCCACCCAGGTCCGGCGGTCCCCGGCGCGCCGGTACGTCTGGAGGCCATGCCGCCGCACGAGCCGGTAGAGGGTGTCCCGGCTGATGCCGAAGTCCCTGGCGACGTCCCCGAGGGGCGCTGCGTCCATCGGAACCGAAGCCTACCAAGGCTCAGCATCGCTGATCGTCGCTAACCATGGCAAACTGACGCATAGTGACGCATCCATCGCCCCATCGGAGGAGGTGCAGGACGTGAAGGCCAGTGACGAAGTCACCGCGCTGAGACCCGGTTTGAGGTCGCCGGGGATGACGGCCCGGCGGCAGGAAGCGGTCGAATCAGACGTTGACGCCGCAGTGCGGGGGCCCGCACCGCGCCCGCAGGGCACCGCCGAACGATGCCTTCCCGACTTGCCCTGCACACCCCGGCGCTGCGAGTTGGGCTCGATCCGGCACGAGCACTGCGTCTGCGGGCTGCCCATGGCCGCGGGCGCCCGCTGCTGCCGCCTCTGCGTGCAGGAGGGGCTCGACCTCGATCAGGTCGTCCGCGGGGACGACGGGGACCCCTGGGACGGAATCAGCCGCCCGTCTCGGCGGCGGCGGCCCAAGCCCGGCCCCAACCCCCTCGGCTACGTGGTCCTGCTCAGCGCCATCCTCGATCCCGGCGCCTGGGACGGCGGGATCGCGCAGCGCTGGGCGCGCTCGAGGAGCTGGGCGGCGTGAGCGGGAACCGCGAGCGCGCCCTCCTCCTTGGCGCCGAGCTTTCAATCGTCTGCCTGACCGCCCTCGGCTGGGTGCTCTCCTACTCCACGCTGCAACGCCTCGCCACCCTCCACGGCTACTCGGGGTGGGAGGCGCGGCTCTGGCCGCTCACGGTCGACATCCTGGTGCTCGCGTCGACACTCATCGCGATGCTCACGGCCCGGCGGGGTCACGGGCCGACCGGCGAGGCCTGGCTGCTCGCCGGCACGGCCACGGCGGCCACCCTGGCGGGCAATGTCCTAGCGGCCGGGGACGACCCGGTGGCGTGCGCGATGCACGCGTGGCCCGCGCTCTGCATGGTCGGAGCGTGGCACCTCTTCTTCCGATCGGCGATGCCGACGCGACCCGGACGCGGATCGGAGGCACGAGCCCGGTCCAAGAGACTGGCCATGGCTCCGCCAGCCACCACGGCCGCGGTCGCCCGTGTGGCCGGCGTCCCGGTCGGCCGGTCACGGCCATCCGTCCGGACGTCCGCGGCGCGGCAGGAAGCGGAGCGGGTGGTGCGCCAGGCCCTCGCCGATGGCCGGGAACCGACGGCGACCGAGGTCGCCAACGCGACCTCTCGGAGCGCCCGTCAGGCCCGCCGGCTGGTGGCCCAGGCGCGCCTGGCCATCGGCCAGGAGTGGCGCCCGGACCTGGCCGTGGTGGACGCGGTGGACATCGGCCGGCCCTGGCCAGACCCGGCCACCCCACATCGGGGAGGGATCGCATGACCGCGGCGGCCATCTGGATTCCCGCGACTGGGGCCTTCGACGGGGTGCTGCTGCGACTGGCGGTCCTTGAGCGAGGCTGGACCCTTGCGGAGTTCGCCGGCGCGACGGGGATCGCCGAAAGGACGGTCTACGCCGCGGTGAGGGGACGCCCGTTGCAGGACCGGACAGCGATCCGGATCTTGCAGGCGCTCGCCCAGCGCGAGCCTATGCGGATCGCGAGCTGATGAGCGGGCCACCCACCGACGCGACCGGATACCGGCGTCCCAGGGCCGGGCAGCGCGACCGCTACTCCCAGACTCCGACGCCGGACCTCGCCGAGCTGAGCACGGCCATGAGGCAACCAGGCGCCGTGCCAACTGTCGAGGAGGCGATTCATGCCCTCCTCCGGCATCACGCGACGGACTGGGCCATCACCACCCGCCGAAATGCCCGGCACTACCTGCTCCTGGGGCGGTGGCCCGAGTTCTGCAGGGTGCGGGGCATTGACACGATCCACCTGCTCCGAACCCAGGACGTCGAGGACTTCCTGGTCGATGTGAGCACCGTGCTCAAGGCGGAGACGGTCGTAAAGTACCGCACCTACCTCCGTGCCCTCGCCCGCTTCTGCGCCGCCACCCCAGGCTTCGGCGGCGTGCTGGCGGACATCGACCGGATACCCGTTCCCCGGACCGCTCGCCGGAAGATGCCGGTGGCGCTCACCAGGGACCAGGAGGCGGCCATCGTGGCCGCCGCCAAGCCGGGCCGCGACCGCCTCATCGTGGAGGTGCTGCTCGCCTGCGGGCTCCGTGTCGGCGAGCTCTCCGCCCTCCTGGTGTCGGACCTCAACCTCACCAACCGGCCAGCCTTCGTCCGGGTGAGGGGCAATTACCACAACCGCGACATCACCAAGGGACGGGAGGACCGCAACGCACCTTTCCGGTCCAAGTACCCGAACCTACCGCGGGAGCTGGGCGACTTCCTGAGGCGCGAGGACAGCGCCCTCCGAGCGGGCGGACGCCAGGAGGTCTTCCTCAGCCAGGTGAGGGACGGCCAGGGCCGAGCCCGCCCGCTGACGCCGACTGGCGTGCAGCAGCTCATGGAGCGGCTCACCCGGCAGACCGGGATCCACGTCAGCCCTCACATGCTCCGCCACACCTGGGCCACCCGCTCCGTGGAGGCCGGGGTCCCGGTTTTCCACCTCCAGCAGGCCGGGGGCTGGCAGAGCATCGAGATGGTCCGCCGCTACTACACCGCCGACGCCCGCGAGATGCTGGAGGCCTTCGCCCGTGCCCATGAGTAGCCGCGAGATGGCGAGACACACGGAAGCACCGCCTTGTTCCAGGAACACGGTGCTTTCAAAAGCACCATGTTCCTTTGTCGAGTGGTGCCAGGATGCAGCCACGCCGCAGGGGGACGACCCTGAATTGCAGGAGGCTGCAATCGGAGGGTGGTGGACCGGCGGGGACTCGAACCCCGGACCTCTGCCGTGCGAGGGCAGCGCTCTCCCAGCTGAGCTACCGGCCCCAGGAGCGCCAAGTCTAGCGTGCCCCCCGACGCCATACCCCTAGACGCGGAGAGGGCGCCCCGAGGGGCGCCCTCCGCCGTGGACGCGTCGCCGCGTCTCAGCTCGCCCGCCGCTGCCAGCGGGTCTTCTTGAGCATCTTCTTGTGCTTGTGCGCGCGCATCTTCTTGCGGCGCTTCTTGATGACCGAACCCAACCTGCCGTCTCCATGCCGGCACCGGATGCGAACCGGCCCTGGCATTTGACCCAACCGATATCGGTGGGGGCCGACTATACCAAGACTCCGCCGCCGACCTGTGAGGTCAGGGCTTCCCCTCCGGATCGGAGGGTGTCCCCCGATCGCCGGCGAGAGCCTCTCGCAGCCGCCCCGCGGTGACCTCGAGGTGCTCGGGCAGGACCTTGGCGTCGGCCAGCACCGGCATGAAGTTGGTGTCGCCGTTCCAGCGGGGTACCACGTGGAGATGGAGGTGGTCGATGCTGGCCCCGGCGGCCCGGCCCAGGTTCATCCCCACGTTGAATCCGGCGGGCTGCAGCGCCCGGCTGATCGCCCCGAGCGCCCGCTGGGTGGCGGCGAGGAGTGCCGCGCCCTCATCCGGGGTGAGGTCGCGCAGGTCGGCGACGTGGCGTCGCGGTGCCACCAGGACGTGGCCGCTGGTGTAGGGGAAGAGGTTCATCAGGGTCACCGTCGCCGTTGCCCGCTCGACGACGAGACCCGGGTCGGAGGAGGCGTCCTCCCCGGCGACGTCACCCTTGGCCGCCGAGCAGAGGAAGCAGGTCTCGCCGCCGGGCTCACCTCCGGTGACGTAGGCCATGCGCCACGGGGCCCACAGCTGTTCCATCGACCAGACGTTAGACGATGGCGCCGCCCTTGTGGCAGCGCCCGGGCCCGCGGCTGCGAATCAGGCCTGACGTCCTCGCGCCTTCACCCAGAGGTAGATCATCGAGGCGATGGGAGCGGCCAGGAGGCAGAACAGGGCGAGCGTCACCCCCGAGGACGTCCCGGCGGTGCAGGTCTGCGCTCCGCTCCATCCGCCCGACGGCAGCAGGCGGTACGCGCCGCTGCATTCCCTCGGGCTTACCTGCAGGGAGGCGTAGAACATCGCCATCAGCCCTCCCGGGAGGACGAGGGTCCCGAGCAGCTTTTCGCGATGCGTCCAGGTCGGCGACCACCAGAGGACCGCCCCGCTCACCAGCCAACCCACCAGGGGCACCACGACGCCGCCGAGCAGCAGTCCCACCAGGGTGGTGGCGTTGGCCCACGCCGGCCATGCCCTCCGTGCGGATGTCGCTGCCGCCGCGGTCGCCATGCGTCGCCTTCCCCAGTGGAGGCTGGTGCGGCGGGCCGGTCCCCTGCCTCACTCAGCGGTTCTGGGCCGGTGGTGGAGACGGGGGGAATCGAACCCCCGACCTCTTGCATGCCATGCAAGCGCTCTCCCAGCTGAGCTACGTCCCCGGGCCCGAATCTCATGGTAGCGGACAGGGCAGTCGCCGGGGGAGGCCTGGCAGCGCTGGGATGGGCCGGGTGCGGCGCGGCGTGACTGCACTCGGCACCGTCTCTTCGGAGAAGTTCTATGATCGACCCTGGTCGCGTACGCGAAAGCCGCCGGCCGGCCCCGTGGGCGCGGCTGTCGGCGACGACAGGGATGAGGTGTTTGCAATGGCCGTGCCCCCTCTGGAGGACGATGGTCGGGGGAGCCTCCGCGATCGTGCCCGCACGTCTCGCGCCACGCGGGTGGCGGACGACGAGGCCCTGGCTGAGGCGAGCTCGCCGGTGGTCAGGGCCGCCGAGCGCATGGTCAAACGCATCGAGTCACTGGTGGAAGAGATCGCCCGCCTGCGCGCCGACAACGAAGAACTGCGCCGGCAGCTCCGCGGCGCCATCGATCTCTTCGAGAAGGCGTCCTCGGCGCTCGCCGAGCCGCGTCCCCGCCGGCGCGGAGCGGCGCCGGCCACGCCCGCCGCGGCGCCGGCGCGCCGTCGCCGCCCGCGCTCCCGTGCCGCCAAGGGGCGGGCGACCCCTCCGGAGGTGACCACGGAGGTGGTGCGCGCGGTCATCGCCAAGCTCGGCCAGGGCACGGCGTCGGAGATCGCGTCCGAGATCACCCGAGCGGGGGTCAAGGTCTCCGGCCGGGCCATCCGATTCCTCGCGGAGAGGGCCGGAGCGGAGACCTTCCGGGGGGAGGATGGGCGCCGCCGCTACCGGTTCTGAGCCGCAGCGGAGTGGCCCCTCCGGCGGAGAAGGCGGCAGCGCCGAACTCCTGCTGGTCCACGGCGATGATCGATTCCGGGTGGACGACGAGGTGCGCCGCTGGGGTGCCGCGGCCGGCGCCGAGATGGGGGTCGATGTCGTCGATCCTCCAGCGCCGATCGAGCGGATCCGCGCCGGCATCGCCGAGACGCCGTTCATCGACCCGCGCCGGTACCTGCTGATCCGCGACCCGCCCCAGCTGGGGGGCCGGCGGGGCGATGAAGGGGCGCGAGCCCTGGCCGCCGCCCTGGAACTGCGAGCCCCCACCACGTCGGTATGCCTCGTCTGCCACGAGACGGTCCCCGCGTCCCATCCCGTACTGGCGGCGGTGACACGCCTCGGGGGGCACATCCTCCTCTGCCGTCAGCTGCGCAGCCGCGATCTCCGAGAGTGGGTGGATCGCGCGGCGGCGGCGCGCGACCTCCGCTTGCGCGCCGGCGGGATGGAGCACATCCTGCGCGTCGCCGGCAGCGACCTCGGCGTCGTCTCCGCCGAGCTGGACAAGCTGGCCGCCCACGCTGATGGCCAGATCGTCGACCTGGAGACGGTCCGACTCCTGACCGGCGGTTCCGAGACCTTGGAGGTGTGGGCGGTCCTGGAGCGCTTGCTGGGACCGCGGCCCGGTCTCGGCGCGGCCGCCGTCGCCGACCTGGTCGAGGAGGGGAGGTCCACCCAGCACCTGATCGCCACCCTCGCCGGGCAGCTCCACGAGCTGCGCCAGGTCCAGGGTCTCGTGCTCTCCGGCATCCGCGGCGCGAGGTTGGAGAGAAGTTGCGGATACCCGAGTGGCGCGCTGAGCGCCAGGCGAGGCAGGCTGGGGCGGTGAGCCCCGGGCTCGTCGAGGACTGGCTCCGCCAACTCCAGAGGCTCGACGCCTCCATCAAGCGGGGGAGAGCAACGACCGCAACGCGCTGCAGGGTTTCGCTCTGGGTGCCGCCCGGGCGCTGACGTCCGAGCGGCGGACGGCGACGGCGAGGGGGAGCCGCGACGAGCGCAGGGGTGCTCGGCCGGGCTGATCCCGGTCGAAGCCTCCGCGCGGCCCGTCAGGGGCGCTTGGTCGACCGCTTCGCCGTGGCCGCCTTCGTGCCGCCGGTCGTCTTCGTGTCACCCGTCTTCGGGGCGGCCGCCTTGGTGGCGGTTGCCTTGGTGAGGGCTGTCTTGGCGGGGGCTGCCTTGGTGGGGGCCGCCTTGGTGGGGGCTGCCTTGCTGGCAGCCTTGGGGGCGGCGGCCTTGGCGGCGGTGACCTTGGCAGCGGCCTTTGGGGCCGTGGCCTTGGCGGCGGTCTTCGGAGCGGTCGCTGCGGCTCTTGTCGTCTTGCCCTTGGCGCCGCCGGTGGCCGCCGCGCGAGTGGCTGCCTGCTCCTCGAGGCTCCCGGACATCGCCGTCAGACGGGCGGCCATAACCATGATCCGCGACTGCGCCGGGCGGCGTTGTTGCGGTGGATGATCCCCTTCTCGGCGGCCTTGTCCAGCGCTTTGATGGCGCCGCGCAGATCCTCGTCGATCCCCTCGGTCTGGCCGCTGATCAGCGCATGCCGCACCCGGCCGATCTTGGTCCGAACCGCCGAACGGACGGTGCGGTTGCGGACGCGCTTGCGCTCGCTGGCGCGGATGCGCTTTCGGGCTGAACGGGAGTTGGCCACGTTGACACCTGGTGATGGTTCGACGAGAAGCCACCACTGCCACTCGGCAGCGGGGGCGAGGGTGGAGTATAGCAATCGCCGCAATGACCGTCGTTCCCGCCTACGCCAAGCTCAACCTGGCGCTGAGCGTTGTCGGCCGCCGGCCGGACGGGCGCCACGACCTGCGCTCCCTCATCGTCCGCCTCGACTGGCACGACCTGGTCGGGCTCCGGCTGACGGCGGCGGATGGGCCTGCCGATGTGCGGCTGGACGTCTCAGGCCCCCATGCCGCCGAGGTCCCCGCCGCCGATGACCTGACCCTCCGGGCGGCCCGGCAACTCCTCGACCGCCACCCCGGGATGTCGGCCCACCTCCATCTGGAGAAGCGCCTGCCCGCCGCGGCGGGCCTGGGGGGAGGTTCCGCGGACGCCGCGGCCGTCCTCCGGCTCCTCGCCGGTCCCGGTGCCGTGGCCACCGACCCGGACCTGCTGCGAATCGCCGACGCGCTGGGCAGTGATGTGCCCGCCTGCTTCGCTGGGGGCGGCCAGCTCGTCGGCGGCGCCGGCGAGCGCCTGGAGACGGTCCTCCACGCCCCCTTCCACTGCGCCGTCGCCGTCGCCGGACGCAGCAGCACCGCGGCCACCTTTGCGGCGCTCGACCCAGGCGAATGGCTTGGCCCCGAACGGCCGGAGGCGCTGACCCGCCTCCTGGCGCGGGGGCGGCCGGTGGATCCCGAACTGTGCGGCTCCGATCTCGAGGCGGCCGCCTGCCGTGCCCAGCCGGAACTGGCCGAAGCGCTCCGGTGCCTGCGCGCCGGTGCTCCCCAGGGCCGGTGGCATCTCACCGGCAGCGGCGGCGCCGTCTTCTCCGTGGCGGGCGGGCGGGCCGAGGCCGAGGCGCTGACCGCCGCGGCCGGCGAGCTCGGATACCCGGCTCGCGCCTGCCGGACGGTCAGCGCCTGACCCCTTCTCCCCGAGCCGGCGACCGTCGCCCGGCCGGCCTACCTTTCGGGGTGACCCTCAGTCGGGGGCGGTGATGGTGACCGGGCTCTCCTCGAGGTCCGTCGAGTCCGCGGCATCCGCGGTCTCGTCCTCGACTGCGGGGGCGAGCCGGTACGACGTCCGTCCCAGGAGGGCGGAGACCCAGACGATTCCGGCAATCGCGAGCACCAAGGCAGCGGTGCCCTCGGACAGGGTCTGGGCGCCCGACGGCCAGACTTGATTGCCCGGCAGGTCGCTGGCGTGGATCAGCAACAGGGTGCTGGCAATGGCTCCGACCGCGCCGCAGACGACCACGACCAGCAGCGCGCCGCTGGCCATGACCACGCCCCTGGCCGCGCCCAGGGAGCCGCCGCCGGCCTCCGGGGCCGCGTCAGCCCGCTCGGATCGGATCCGCCACCAGGCGCTGGCCAGAGCGGCGAGAGGAAACAGGACGATGTACGGGGTGATCCACTGGGTGGTGTAGAGGAGATCGACCTCGACCTGGTTCTGGGCGGGCGAGGCGCCCGCCGTCAGCAGGCCGGCGGCGATGGAGCCGGCGGCGAGGAGAACGGCGGCGACGAGGAAGCTCACGCCGAGGATCTCACCGAAACCCCACATCCGCGTCCCGGTCGGGGTGATGTCGAGCTCCGGCTCGATGCCTTCGTATTCCACGCTGCGCGCTCCTCGGTGAAAACTCCGTCGACGTACTGGCGCATGTTCACAGGTGGAGGGGTGAACCGGTGCGCCGCCGGGCGTCCCCGCCTGCGCCTGATCGCCGCGCCCGGCGTGGCCGTCGCGGCGGCTCCCGTACAATCCGGCCTCGTGGCCGCGGTCGAACCCGCCCCGTCCCCGTCGAGCGCCGTCCCCGGGGGGCCGGGCGGCATTGCCCGATGCTGTCCCGCCCGCCGGCGTCGTTGCCGTGACGCCGGACGGGCGCCGCTGATGGCGGACCGGTGAGCCTCCACACCCCGCCCGACCAGGACATCGTCATCGTCGGCGCCACCGGTGACCTGGCGGCCCGCAAGCTCCTCCCCGCCCTCTACAACCTGGAGGTGGAGGGGCTGCTCCCCAAGGCGGGCGATCTCATCGGCGTGGCCCCGATGGCCTGGGATGACGACCGCTTCCGGGCCCACGCGGAGCAGGCGATCCGCAGCTACTCCAGGACGGGCCTCGACCGCCGCAGCTTTGCCAGGTTTGCCCAGCGCCTGCGCTTCGTCGCCATCCAGGGCGACGACAACCTGTTGCCCCTGGCGCTGGCGGCGCAGCGGTCGCTGCGCCTCGTCTACCTGGCGGTCCCGGCGTCGGCGTTCGGCACCCTCGCCGCCGCCATCTCCGCGGCGGGGCTCGCGCCGGGGACCAAGCTCGTCATCGAGAAGCCCTTCGGCCATGACGCGGCCTCGGCGACCCAGCTCAATCTCACCCTCCACGAGGCGCTTCCCGAGGAGCGCATCTACCGGATCGACCACTATCTGGGCAAGGAGACGGTCCAGAACCTCCTCGTCTTCCGCTTCGGCAACTCGATCTTCGAACGGGTGTGGAACCGCGACGCGATAGCCCGGGTGGAGATCACGGTCGCCGAGACCCTCGGTGTCGAGCAGCGCGGTCGCTTCTACGAGGAGACCGGGGCGATCCGCGACATCGTCCAGAACCATCTTTTCCAACTCCTCGCCGTCACCGCCATGGAGCCCCCCAGCTCGTTCGCGCCCGAGGCCCTGCGCAATGCCAAGGTCGCGGTGCTCGACGCCCTGCAGCCCGCCGATCCCCACCACGTGGTCCGCGGCCAGTACGCCGCGGGGCGCATCGACGGCGAGGCGGTGCCGGCCTACCGGGAGGAGGACGGGGTCGACCCGAAGTCCCAGACGGAGACCTTCGCCGCCCTGCGTCTGCACATCGACTCCTGGCGCTGGGCGGGGGTCCCCTTCCTCCTGCGCACCGGCAAGCGGCTCGCCACGCGGGACACGCGCGTGGTCCTCACCTTCCGGCAGGCCCCGCTCCATCTCTTCAAGGGCATCGGCGTCGACCGCCTCGACAGCAACCGGTTGGTCATCCGCATCCAGCCCGACGAGGGGATCTCCGTCAGCTTCGTCGCCAAGCGTCCCGGACCAGAGGTCACGACGCTTCCCGTGGAGATGGATTTCAGCTACGAGGGCTCATTCAAGAGCACCCCGCCCGAAGCGTACGAGAGGCTCCTCCACGACGCGCTGAGTGGCGACCATACGCTGTTCATCCGGGAGGACGAGGTGGAACGCGGCTGGAAGGTCGTCCAGCCGGTGCTCGACCGGCCGCCGCCCGTGGCGCCGTACGCAGCGGGGAGCTGGGGCCCGGAGGCCGCCACCCGGATCCCCCGCCCCGGCCACTGGCACAATTCACCCACTGCGGAGGCGCGGCGCCGTCGTGCCCCAGCGCGGGGGAGGCCCTCATGAAGCGCCTGGTCGGCATCGATCTGGGTGGCACCAGCATCCGGGCGGCGGTCGCCAACGGACCTACGGCCCCCGGGGCTCGGGTCGCCCGCCGGACGCCCGCGGCCGACGGCCCGGAGGCGGTGATCGCGGCCTGCGCGGCGGCGGCGAAGGAGGTCGCCGGGGGAACCCCCGACGGCATCGCCATTGGCATCCCGGGCCCGGTGGACCCGGTCGCGGGCATCGTCTTCGCCGCCCCCCACCTGCCGGGGTGGGAGGACCTCCCGGCCCGGGACATGCTGAGCGAGGCGGCCGGATGCCCCGTCGCCATCCACAATGACGCCAATCTCGCCGGCTACGCCGAGTGGGTGGCGGGGATGGGCAGGGACACCCGCACCTTCGTCTTCGTCATCGTCGGCACGGGGATCGGTGGCGCCATGATCATCGACGGCGAGCTCTACGTCGGCACCGTCGGCACGGCCGTCGAGCTGGGCCACGTGCCCTCCAGCTTGGATGGCCCGCGATGCGGGCAGGGTCACGTCGGCTGTCTCGAGGGTATCGCCTCGGGGACGGGGATCGCCTCCCAGGCCGCCGCCGCCCTCGACGCCGGCGAGGTCTCGCAGCTGCGGGGGGTCCATCCCCTCACCGCCTCGGTGATCGCCGACGCCGCCCACGGCGGCGACGCCCTCGCTCGCCGGGTGTACGCCGAGGCTGGACGGGCGCTGGGCCGCGCCTTCGGCGGCGTCATCAACCTGCTGGGACCGGAGGCCCTCGCCATCGGCGGCGGCGTGGGCAGCCACGCCGACCTCCTCCACGGTCCGCTCCGCGACGCCATGGCGGAGATCGCCTTCGCCGCCCCACTCCGTCGTTGCCGGTTCGGTCCCGCCGAGCTGGGCAGCGACGCCGGCCTGGTGGGGGCGGTCGCCTGGGCGGTGCGGAGCTTCTCCGAGGGCTGAGGACGGGGCGCGCCCGTCTGATGCCGCCCCAGTGCGGAGCCGCGTTTCCAGGGCTGGAGCCGTGCCGAGGACATCACAGAGACGTCATCCGTCCATCGTCGGATGCTCGGACGTCCCGGGCAGAGTTGAGTTCCTGGGTCCGAGGTGTGCGACAGGAGGTGCGGCCGGGCAAGCCAAGGAGGCGGTGCTCTTGTGATCCCCCGGGCTCCCCAGTTCCCGCCGGCGCCGCTCAAGTCGTTACCAGGCAGGGCAGGGACTGGTCGAGCACTCCTTGCCCCTTCTTCTCATCGCATCGTTGTCATCGCCGTGGTCGTCGTGATCGGCAAGGCGAACGGCAACCTCTGCTCCAACGTGAGCATCGCCTGGCCTTCGTCCCCCCGTTCCACCACGACGCACTGGGGGGCGCGGGCAACCGCTACTTCCTGGTGTCGTTTCCCGGCGCGGATGAGGCCCTCGCCCCGCACCGTCCGTCCGGCTCCGTCAGCCAGGCGAGCGATGCCCGCCCCCAGCCCGTCGGTCCCGTCAGGCTGCGGGCGGCAGGTGCCGGCGGTCGATCTGCTTACTGGCCGCCTGGGGGTTGCCCCAGGTGACGCTGCCGTTCGGCCAGACCATCGCGGTGGTGCGCGCCGGCCGGTCGGCGTAGATCTCTCCCGTGGCGATGTAGACGGGCCGGTGGAGGCGGCGGGCCTCGTCTTTGGCCCGCACGAACAACTCGTAATCCACAGGGCTTGGCGCTTGCTTCATGGCGATGCTCTGCACAGCTGATTCGATCGGGGCCCACGTGCCCCGTGCCGCCCCGACTATACACCCGTGCCATTAGTCCTGACAAACTCAGGCCATAAGAGCTTGCGCCAATAGGTGATTGACGCGTTCATGGACAGCGCTTCGGGCGGGTGTCCCAGCGGTAGCGTTTCCACGCCTCGCGGACCAGGCGGCGGACGATGATGATGGCGTTCGCCAGGGCGACGTAGAAGCGGACCACCACGCCGCGGCGTTCGGTGCACCAGGCCAGCTTCTTGAACGCGTTGTGCCAGGCGTTGGTCCGCTCCACGACCCAGCGCGAGGTTGCTCGCAGCGGCGCCGGCTTGCCCACCTTGGCAATGCACGGCGCCAGGCCGCGGCGATCGAGCTCGGCGCGGGTCTTGCCCGAGTTGTAGCCACGGTCGAGGTGCACGGTGGTCTCGCCGGGTGGCAGGGCACGATCGGCGAGGGTGTCCAGCGTGGAGGCGAGTAACGGCGAGTCGTTCCGATTGGCCGGTGCCTGGACAACCCCGAGAGGAATCCCAGCTCCGTCCACGACAATCGAGCGCTTGGTTCCCTGCTTGCCACGATCGACCGGGCTCCGCCCGGCCATCTCTCCGCCGCAGGGCGCCTTGGTGATGCAGCCATCCACGACGATGTCCTCGAGCTGCAAGCCGATGAGCCGGTCGTAGCCCTCCTCGGCAATCTGGGCCAGCTGCTCCATCACCCCGAGGCCGATCCACTCGTCGCGACGACGGCGCAGGGTGGTGGCCGAACAGGTGGCGTCAGCGATGCGCCAGTAGGCGCAGCCGAAGACGGCCACCTGGAGGAGCTTGTCGAAGACGAGGCGATCGGAGACCCGGGGGCGGTGGCAGCCCAGCGTGTGGCTCCCCGGCCGGCTCGGCAGGAGGGCGGAGAACTGGTCCCAGAGGGGCTCGATGAAGCATGATTGGATCGCAGGCATGGACGCTTCCCCTGAGTGGGTTGGTTGAGATCTCCCAATCATCGGAAAGTCCATGTCCTGCATGTACTTTCACCGCCCGCACAGGGTCCCGGACGACTCAACGGAGTCATCCGACTCAATCACCTATTGGCGCAAGCTCTAAGTCACTAACGGGGCAGGCGGCTCACGGGTCGCCGCGTCGCAGGATGCCGGCCAGGGTGTCCGCCATGGGCAGCCGCTGAAGCTCCTCCAGGGGCAGGGGCAGGGCCAGGGACCAGTTGGGGTTCTGCTCCGTGGTCGTTCCCGGCTGGTTGGGCCGCTCCCTGACGGCGGCGACATCCTCCAGCGTGGCCGCGATCAGGGCGCACGGGGAGAGGGCCAGCTGCCGGTGGGCGTTGACGATGGCGTCCGCCGCCGGGCTGCCGCGGTCGAGGCCGCCCTCGCCGATCCGCCTCACCAGCTGCCCGGTCATCGGCGCGTTGGGGGAGAGGGCCAGCCGCCGCTGCGCCGACAGATCGCTGCCGTCCCACAGCCCCGCCACCGTCGGCAGATCGTGGGTGGTCACCGCCGCCAACGCCTGCCGCGGCCATCGATCCGGGGACCGGCCGTCGAAGAGCAGAAGCACGTAGCTGAGCAGGCCGCGGCGGCGCAGCCGGCCGCGAAGCCCGCCGGGCACGGTGCCGAGGTCCTCGCCGACGACGATGGCCCCGTGTCGGACCGACTCCAGGGCGACGATGCCGAGGAGGTCATCCAGTGGGTAGCCGACGTAGGCCCCCTCCGCCGGGCCGGCGCCCGGGGGGATCAGCCAAAGCCGGCGCAGGCCCATGACGTGGTCGATGCGCAGGTTGCCGCCGTGACGAAGGCTGGCCCGGATGGTCTGGATGAAGGGGTCGTACCCGGCGGCTCGCAGCTTCCCGGGGCGAAGGCGGGCAGCCCCCAAGCCTGCCCTCGGGCGTTGAACATGTCCGGTGGGGCGCCGATGGTCACGCCGGGCGCCAGGAGCTCCTGCCACAGCCAGGCGTCGGCGCCGCCCGGCTGAAAGCCGACGGGCAGATCCTGGATAAGCGGCAGCGCAGCGCTCGCCGCGGCCATCTGACCGTCCAGGAGGGTCTGCACCCAGGCGTGGAAGTGCACCCGATCGGCCAGCTCCCCGGCCGCCTTGCGCAGCGCCGCAGGGTCGCGGTGGGCCAGGGCGCCAGGCCAGTGCCGCCAGTCGGGGCCCTCGCGCTCTGCGAGGGCGCAGAAGAGCGCGAAGTCGCTGAGGAGGGGCCGGTCCGCCAGGGCAGCCTGCGCAGCCCCGAGGGGAGCAGCTTCCGCGAATCGGCGCTCCAGGGCGGAGAGCTTCAGCGCGAGAACTCTGTCCCGGTCGATCCGGCGCTCCGCGTTGAGGGCGCGGGCCTCCCCGGCGAGGTCCTCCAGGCTCCGGCCGCCGGCCATGCCCTCTGGCCGCAGGTAGATGGGGTTGAGGAAGAGGCGGCTGGACGGGGAGTACGGGCTCGGCTCCACCGGCGGCAGCGGCATGGCGGCGTGGAGGGGATTGACGAGGAGCGCACCCGCCCCGAGGCCACGCGCCCAGCGGCCGATCTCGGCGAGGTCGGCGAGGTCGCCGATGCCCCAGCTCTCGCGCGACCGCGTCGAGTACAGCTGGACCGCGAAACCGAAGGTGTGCAGGCCGGCGGGCAGGTGGCAGCGCGGCGGCGTGACGATCAGTGGGCGGCTCCGCCCCTCCCGGTGAAGGCGGTGGTAGCCGAGGGGCAGATCCCCGGGCAGGCGATCGGCGAATCCCCGGATCTCGCCTCCCTCCAGCTCCACCTCGGCGGGCCCGTCCAGCCCGGGCCACTCGCCGAGCACGACGACCAGGGGCGCGGTCTCCTCGGCTGCGGCGGTGCCGCCGGCGTCCAGGGCGGCCGTCAGAGCGGCGAGCGTCGCCGGCGCGACGCGACGCCGGCGGCCGTCGGTCGCCCGGTAGCGGCCGGACACGCCCCACGCCTGTGGGCTCCGCTCCGTCATCTCGTCCGCCTCACCGCCGTCGCACCGTGGCCCGTACCTTACCGGCCGGCCCGCCTGGGCGTCGTCGCGACACAGCGCGAGGACTCGCTATGGTTGGCGGGCACGGCGGCCGCGACCGGAGCCGCCCATCGAGGGGACGACGTTCGTTGAAGACGCTGCCTCGTTCCGCGCCGGAGCGCGGCCTCGCCTGGCCCGGGCAGCATTTCCCGCTGGGGGCGCACTGGGACGGAGAGGGGACCAACTTCGCCCTCTTCAGCGCTAACGCCGAGGGAGTTGAGCTGGTTCTGGTCAATCCTGACGGAAGCCCCAGGGCCGTCCATGAGCTGGTGGACAGGACCGACCTGACCTGGCACGGCTACCTTCCCGATGTCGGCCCGGGGACGCTCTACGGCTACCGGGTCCACGGCGCCTACGACCCGGCCGCGGGCAAGCGTTTCAACGCCAACAAGCTGCTCATCGACCCCTATGCGAGAGCGCTCACCGGAGTGGTGACGTGGAACCCGGCGGTCTACGGCTACGCTTGGAAGGAGCCGATGAGCGACGCGGTTCTCAGCGATCTCGATTCGGCGGGTAGCGTCCCCCTCTCTGTGGTCGTCGATGATCGCTTCGAATGGCGGGGCACACGGGCGCCGCGCACCTCCTGGGCCGACACCGTCGTCTACGAGACTCACGTTCGCGGATTCACCATGCGGCACCCGGGCGTGCCGGCCGGCCTGCGGGGCACCTACGCCGGCCTGGGCCACGCGGCAGCCATCGGCTATTTGAAGTCGCTCGGCGTCACCGCCGTCGAGCTCATGCCGGTGCACGCCTTCATCGACTCGGCCAGCCTCCAGCAGCGCGGCCTGCGCAACTACTGGGGCTACGACACCATCGGCTACTTCGCCCCCGAGGGACGCTACTCCTCGACGGGTGACGGCGGCGGCCAGGTGGTCGAGTTCAAACAGTTGGTGAGATCCCTGCATCGCGCCGGCCTGGAGGTCTTCCTCGACGTCGTCTACAACCACACCGGCGAGGGCAACCATCTCGGCCCCACCCTCTCCTTCCGCGGCATCGACAACCAGGCCTACTACTACCTGGATCCCGGTGACCGGCGCCACTACTGGGATGTCACGGGGTGCGGCAACACCCTCAACGCGGGTGCTCCCCAGACGCTCCGCCTGATGATGGACTTGCTGCGCTACTGGGTCACCGAGATGCATGTCGACGGCTTCCGCTTCGACCTGGCGGCGGCGTTGGCCCGCCAGTTCTTCGAGGTCAACCGGCTGTCGGCATTCTTTGATCTCATCCACCAGGACCCGGTGCTGGCGGAGGTGAAGCTGATCGCGGAGCCCTGGGACATCGGCGCCGGTGGCTACCAGGTCGGCAACTTCCCGGTCGGTTGGGCGGAATGGAACGGCAAGTACCGAGACACCGTCCGCGACTACTGGCGAGGCGCCCCCATCGGCGTCGCCGACCTCGCCTACCGCCTCACCGGCAGCAGCGACCTCTACGCCGACGACGGCCGGGGCCCCAGCGCCAGCATGAACTTTGTGACCGCCCATGACGGCTTCACGCTGCGCGATCTCGTCTCCTACTCCGTCAAGCACAATGCCGGCAACGGCGAGGACGGCCGCGACGGCTCCGACGACAACCGCTCCTGGAACTGCGGTTTCGAGGGCGAGACCGGCGACGCGGCGGTGAAGGCGCTGCGGTGCCAGCAGCAGCGCAACTTCCTCGCCACCCTGCTGCTCTCGCAGGGCAGTCCCATGATCCTGTCGGGCGACGAGCTGGGACGCACCCAGATGGGCAACAACAACGCGTACTGCCAGGACAACGAGATCTCCTGGATAGACTGGGAGCACGACGACGCGGAGCTGTTCCGCTTCACCCGCCGCCTCATCGCGCTGCGCGCTGCCCACCCCGTCCTGCGCCGCCAGCGCTTCTTCACCGGGCGTGTGGTGGGCGGTGGTCTCAAGGACGTGCGCTGGCTGCGGCGCAACGGGGTGGAGATGACCGATGAGGACTGGGGCAGCCACGAGCGGCAGTCGCTGACGATGATCCTGGACGGCGGCCTGATCGCCGACCGCACCGCCACCGGGGAGCGCGTCGTCGACGACACGCTGGCCGTTCTCCTCCATTCCGCCGAGGATCCCTGCGAGTGGGATCTGCCCCCGGGTGAGTGGGAGGTGCTGCTCGACACAGCCCATCCCGCCGAGGATCTCGCGGCGAGGCGCGTGCCGCATGGTGGGCGCCTCCACGTCGAAGCCCGTTCCCTGGTGGTGCTGCGCCTGGTGACGCCGGCGGTGGAGGCGACGGGCGCGGTACCCGGGTCCGGCGAGCCGGCGAAACCCACCGGCCCGAGTTCCGCCGGCCGGGCCTGACCCCGCGATGGCGGCAGGGCTCGCGTTCGCCGGGTTCGTGGAGCACTGGGGGTACCTCGCCGTCTTCCTGATGGTCGCCGTCGAGAGCCTTGGCGTCCCCATCCCCGGCGAGACGACGCTCCTCACCGCCAGCATCTACGCGGGGATCAGCCACAGCCTGGCCATTCCCGCCGTCATCGCCGCCGCCGCCCTGGGCGGCGTGGTGGGGGGTGCCCTCGGGTATGGCATCGGCTGGTGGGGCGGCTACCGACTGCTGGTCCGCTTCGGCCGCTCCGTCCGCCTCGGCCAGGCCGAGGTGAAGGTCGCCCGCTATGCTTTCCGCCGCCACGGTGGAGCGGTGATCTTCCTCGGCCGCTTCGTCGCCATCCTGCGCTCCTACGCCGCGCTGCTGGCCGGGGCCAGCCGGATGCGGCTCGCCCCCTTCCTCGCCGTCAACGCCGCCGGCGCCATCGTCTGGGCCACCCTGTGGGGGGTGGTCGCCTTCGAATTGGGCCGACGCATCGGTGGGCTGACCTGGTGGGCGGACCTCGGCCTGGGGGTCGCCGCCGTGGCCGGCGTCGTCCTCGCGGCGGTTCTGGCACATCGCCAGCGGGGGCGCATCCATGCCCTGGCGGAGGCGGAGTTCCCCGGGCCGCTCGAGGGCTACCCCGGCGGTCCGCCCCTCTAGGAAACGGCTGAGCCAGTCGGTCCCGACTTAACGGCAATCTGTGATGCTGCCCTGCCGCGGTTGCCTGAAGACGTTGGTGACGGCGTCGAACGGCCCCCACCCGGCACAGCCTTTCGGGGCCCCAGGGCTGGTTCATGCTGAGGCACGCCGGCGGCGCACGCCCAGCGCCGGCAGCCCCGCTCGACCCTCGACTAGGCGATCTTCCGGCGGTAGATGACCCTGGCGAAGCTGGACGCGACGATGAGGATGCCGACACACCAGGCAAGGGCGATCCAGATGTCGGTGCCGACCGGCTGCTGCGTGAACAGGTCGCGGATCGAGTTGACGATGGACGTCACCGGCTGGTGCTCGGCGAAGGCGCGCACCGGACCGGGCATGGTGTGGGTGGGCACGAATGCCGAACTGATGAACGGCAGGAAGATGAGCGGGTAGGAGAACGCGCTCACCCCGTCCGCGGACCTGGCGGTGAGTCCCGGGATCACGGCGATCCACGTCAACGCCAGGGTGACGAGGATCAGGATGCCACCGACTGCGAGCCACGCCAGCACCCCAGCCCCCGAGCGAAAGCCCATGAGGAGGGCGACGAGCACGACGACCACCAGCGAGATCAGATTGGCGACCAGCGAGGTCAGCACGTGCGCCCACAGCACGGACGACCGTGCGATCGGCATGGACTGGAATCGCTCGAAAATGCCGCTCTTCATATCCAGGAAGAGCCGGAATGCGGTGTAGGAGATGCCCGAAGCAATCGTGATGAGCAGAATGCCGGGCAGCAGGTAGCTCACATAGGAATGCGACCCTGAGTTGATCGCGCCGCCGAATACGTAGACGAACACCAGCAGGAAGCCGATCGGCATGATCGCGGTCGTGATGATGGTATCCGGGCTGCGCGTGATGTGGCGCAGGGATCGTCCCGTCAGGACTGAGGTGTCGCGGAAGAAGCGCTTGGTCATCGTGGTTCCTTCACGCGTCCGTGCCGACGCTGTGGTCATTGCTGGCGTCGCGGTTCTTGCCGTCGTCACCGACGATGGCGAGGAAGACGTCCTCGAGGGTCGGCTGCTTCTCGACGTACTCGACCTTGGCCGGCGGGAGCAGCTGCTTGAGTTCGGCGAGGCTCCCGTTCACCATGATCCGGCCTCCGTGAAGGATCGCGATTCGGTCGGCGAGCTGTTCGGCCTCGTCCAGATACTGGGTCGTGAGCAGGACCGTGGTGCCGTGCCCGGCGAGCTCTTTGACAGCCTGCCACACCTCGATGCGCCCCTGGGGGTCGAGCCCGCTCGTCGGCTCGTCGAGGAAGATGACCGGCGGATTCCCGATCAGGCTCATCGCGATGTCGAGGCGGCGGCGCATGCCACCCGAATACGTCGACACTCTCCGCGCGGCCGCGTCGGTCAGCGAGAAACGAGCGAGCAGGTCATCCGCGATCGTGCCCGGGTCCTTGAGCTGCCGCAACCGGGCGACCAGCGTGAGGTTCTCCCGCCCGCTGAGGATCTCGTCGACGGCGGCGAACTGTCCGCTGAGGCTGATGGACTGCCGCACGTCCGCAGCCTGCGTGGCGACATCGAAGTCGTTGACGCTGGCGGTTCCCGCGTCGGCCTTGAGGAGCGTGGTCAGGATGTTGATGACCGTGGTCTTGCCCGCCCCGTTCGAGCCGAGGAGGGCGAAGATGCTGCCCCGCGCCACGTCGAAGTGCACGCCGCGGAGCACCTCCAGCTTCTTGTACGACTTCTCCAGACCCTGCACGCGGATCGCAGGCCCCTTCACCTGATTGGCTGTTCCGGGCATATCCGTTCTCTCTTTGGTTACGACAACGTACGCAGTCGGGCGGGCCTGGCGGCCAGCCGGAAGACGTGCCTGGTCATCACGTCTCTTTCTCGGGCGTGCGTGGGGGTGGTTCAGGATCGGCGGACGGTGATGTCACCGAAGGAGGAGCGCGCGCGGATCTCGACGGCGTCCTCACCCGGTTGCGGCGGGCCCGCGGCCTCCAGTTCGCTGTGGACGTTCCCGAAGTGGGTCTGGAGGTCGAGCCAGGCGGCGACGCCCTCACGGACACCGACCTCGACCTTGCCGTGGCCGGTCTGCGCGTTGATGGCGCCTCGCGTGACCTCCCCGAGAAGGACGTCGCCGTAGCCGGTCTTGGCGTCGACCGCCTGCTCGGCACGGTCGACGGAGATCCTTCCACAGGGGGCGCGCACCTCGAGACCGCCACTGACCTCGCCGATCCAGGTTTCGCCGGTGGAGCCTTTGATCGTCGCGGCGCCATCGATGGCGCCGATCCGCACCGAGCCCGCCCCGGTGCTGACCTCGGCTTGCCCCGCCACCCGGTCGACGGTGATGTCGCCGGCGCCGGTGCGCAGCTGCACCGGACCGGCGGCATCCAGACGGATCTCTCCGGCACCGGTCCTGACGCGACAGTCACCCAGGCGCCCGGTGGCGCGGACGGCGGGGGCGCCACCGGGTGCCTCGAGGGTGAGCCGTGAACCCGCCGGAACGGCGATCTGGACGTCGACGGATTGCGAGCCGGCCCCCAGCACGTACTGCGCCCATCGCCGGGGAGCCCTGACCACCAGCGTCCCCCCCGCGTACTCCACCAGGGTCTGCTCGGCGGCAGTCACATCGGGCCTCTTGCGCGGGTCGCTCGGTCGCACCTCGACGACCGTGTCGCGGCGGTCTCCGGCTGCGATCCGGACGTTGCCGGCGCCGAGTTCCACGATGAGCGATATCGGCTCGGGAGTGTCGAAGCTGGCCATGTCGTACACCTCTGATGTCCGGGCTGGTGCCCCGGCTGGAGAGACGCGGGTGATCCGGGACACGTGCTCGCCCACCCGGCTACCGGGCCCAGCCGGTGTAGCGCTGGGCGCCGAGAGGCGCGCGCGGCCGGGGGGGACGCGAGGGCTCATGGCGCTGGAGCACACCGGCTGCCGCGCGCACCAGCCAGGCGTTGACGGACACGCCCTCGGTGCCGGCGGCTGCCTCCACCCGGCTCTTGAGCTGGTCTGGCATGCGGAGGTTGATCCTCGACATCCCTCCCTCGTCGCCCTCGCCGACGGGGGACGACCCCACGCCCGTGGGTCCTGAGCCCCAATCAGGTGGCGCTAACTCTGCGCCCCCCTCGGGGAGGTCAGCCGGCGGGAGGGTGACCACGAACTCGGGGTCGCGCCCGCGCAGCCGGAGCTCGACCGAACCCGGCGCGAGCTCGCAGGTGATCTCCTCCGCCGCGGCGGCCAGCGCGTCCTGCAGCGCGAGCCGGATGGCCGACTCAAGGGGCGCGATCAGCCGCTCGGCAAGCGCCCGAGCGTCATCACCACCTGCATCGGCGGCGGTCACCAGCTGGCGGTGGATGTCCTCGACGTACAAGCTGAGGTTCATGGCACCATGATGGCATCAGTATGGTGCCATGTCAAGCCGGCTTCGTGCCGATCTGGCGCTGTGACCTCGCGGCCTCCTTGTACGGCCTCCCGGGCCGCGCCCGGACCCGCCCGGGGCGGCCCCGGTACACTCGCCCGCGGCGACCCCGCCGTCCACCTCGGGAGGAACGCGCCCGTGATCGTGGTGATCAGCGTCCATGGCATCGGCTTCCAGCGCGCGCCGAGCGCCCACGACGCGTCGGACGGCTATGCCGACGCGCTGCACGAGGGGCTGCGCGCCCACCTCGGCGCGGCCCTCGGCGACGACCCGAACCGCCTCGCCGCGGGCGGTCGCGGACCGGTGTACGTGCAGAGTGAGTTCCCACCCAGGAGCGGAGCGACCGAGGCGGGCGTCGGCCGGCTGGGACGCTGGATCGCCTCGGGCTCCGTCGGCATCGTTGGCGTGCCGCTCGCCCCCGCCGGCACGGAGGTGGCGCACGTCGCCCTCGTCTACAGCGGCCTCGAGGAGCAGGGCACCGACCTCACCGCCCTCCATGGCCTGGAGGTCCTCAGCGTGCCGTCACTGGCGAGCTACGCGACGCCCGGCGGCATCGCGGGGATGATCGTCTCGGACCTCGAGGCGCTGCGGCGGTTTCATGCCCAGGGCGCCGGCGCGCATCGCGGCCTCTTCGGCCGGCTGCTGCACCGGCCGGGCGGGACGCCGCATGCTGACGACGCAGACCCCGGGTCGCTGGCGGAGCTGCGCGCCTTCGAGGACGGCGTCGCCGCCTACGTCACGCGCAACGAGCACCGTGAGCGGGTGCGAACCTTCCTCCGCGATGCGGTGAGCCGAGTTCTGGCGCGCTCGGATGTGGACGGCGTGGCCCTCAACGGTCTCAGCAACGGCACGGTCATGGCCTTCGACACCATCGCGGCACTCTCGCCGCCGTCGGCGTCCGGCGTGCGTCTCCTCATCACGGCGGGCAGCCCGCTGCGCAAGTACTCCGACCTCTTCGGGTGGGGCCGCGACGCCGGCAGCATGCGTCTCCTGGGGGGCGGTTGGACCAACGTCTGGGACGCCGCGGACTGGGTTGCCGACCCGCTCGGCCCGCCCGCCGGGTGGAAGCGGGGCGAGCCGCTCCCCGAGGGAGGCGGCCCCGGGCTCTTCGCGGTCCACGACCCCGACACGGGGACCGAGCTGCCCCAGTCGGTCACCGACGTTCAGGTCGACAACGCGCACGATGCCGTCGGCGGTGCACTGCGCCCCCACGACTACTGGGACAACGACGCCTTCTGCGCCGCAGCGGCCGCCCTCATCTCTGCAGCGATCCGATAGGCGCGGCATCTCCGGAAGCGCCGCGGCGGCGGGCCGGCCGCGTGCTTCACGCGGGCAGCGCGAAGCCGAGGCGCCGCATCATGATCACATTGCGGTCAAGCGGCGTCCCCTCGAGGGCGGAGCCGAAGCCCGCCATGGGCATGTTGGCGGCGAGCTGGCGGTGGAGCGAGGCCAGCTCCAGCGACGTCTCCGCCCCGCCGGGATCCGCCGGCCCGTCGTAGTCGATCATCGTGCTGGCGATGGCCAGAGCCCCATCACCCATGTCGACGAGTTCGATCAACCGCGCCTGGCACGGCCAGTCCACCAGCGATGCCGTGGTCACCTCCCAGAGCCCACGCCCCGCACCGCCGGGATCGGAGCGCGGGCGGATGGCGTGCGTATGGGTGTGGCCGTTGAGCCAGAGGACGACGTTGTCGAAGCGCAGCAGGGTGGAGAGAAGCCGGCTACCGGCGCTTGGTGTCGATCCGTCGGCGTGCCGCCGCGTGCTGGACACGGTCTCGGAGCCGTGGTGCGAGACGACGACCACGATCCGGTCGGTCGCCCGCGTCCGCACGGTCCCCCCCTTCGCGTCGCGGTACGAGGAGTGCACCTCCATCAGCCGGTGCTCGAGCCAGAGCAGTTGCTCATCGTCCATGCACCCCTGCGCCGACCCCGCCGGACAGGCGAGGTCGAGCACGATGAAACGCACGGCCGGTGTGTCGCGGACGAGGTAGGCGGTGCCGTCACGGAGATTCCGCTCATCGAACCCGTGGCCGGACGCCGTTCCGTCGATGTGGGCGGCGACGAACTCGGCCAGGGTGCAGTGATGGCGGCCGGCATCGGCGGTCACGTCGACGGTGCGTCCGGCGAGGAACGCCTCCGGTCGCGTGATGAAGGTCTCCAGGGCCAGGTCGCGGTCGAAGCCATCGGGCAGGGCGACCGGCTTGCGCCCCCCGACCAGCGCCGTTCTCAGGTCGGCAGTCATCCGGCCGACGCCACGGCAGAGGCTGTCGTGGTTACCGTGGCAGCCGAGCCAGGGCACTCGCAACCCAGGCGAATCGAAGGGCCGGATGGCGCGTTCGAGCAACCCCGGCGCCACCGGGAAGCCGAAATCCCGCTGGAACATGTCGGGCGCCTCCAGCCTGCCGTCGGGGACCCAGAAGATGTCGTCAGGCCAGGCGACGGATTGCACCCCCTCGTACCGCGGGGCGCCGGAGTTGGGGCCCACGGTCCCTCCGTCGAGGAGTCGTAAAAGGGCGCGCATCTCGTTCTGTTGGCCGTTGTCGATGGCGTCGCCCCCGGTCACGACCAGTTCCAGCGGCACGCCGGTGACGGGGCCGGCCGCCTCCCCGTTCAGGGTGCGGATGAGCGCGCCGAGGGCGTGCGGCGTGAGGGCCTCCTGGGGCCGCTGCATGGGAATCAGTTCGGCGAAGCGGGGATCGAGGAACTCGCGGTTGATGAACTCGAATCGGCCCGGGGACTGGACATCGGTGATGTGAAGGTCGGTCATGTGGGCCACGCAAGCGAGGGGGCGGCGCGGCCCCAGGGGCAGCATCCCCGGAGTGCCGTCGAACAGCTCCGAGCGGACGATGTGCTGCTCGCCCCTCCCCGGGATCACGGCTCGATAGGGGGAGAGCGCGCCGGAGCTCAGGATGTCGCCGCCGCCCAGGGTCTGTCGGTGGGACAGCGGCATGATCGGCCTACCCGCGTCTCGGGCCGTCGTCGCGGGTGACGAGGACCGGGTCGGGTCGCAACGCCACGCGGACGCGGGCGCCGCCCGGGTGGGCTGCGGCTTCGGCGGTCGGGACCTGGGCGAGCACCGTGGTGTCGCCGAGGTCGACGGTGAGACGGCTCACCGCCCCGAGGAAGGCGACCGCGGTCACTGTCCCGGAGAGGAGACCGTTGGCGTTCTCGGCGGCGGGGACCAGGGAGATCGCCTCCGGACGGACCAGGGCGACGGCCGGGCCGTCCGCGGTGTCCGGGAGGATCAGCGGCAGCCGTACTCCGCGGACCTCGACGGTGCCGCCACTCACCACCCCGGCGAGCCGATTGGTGAGGCCGACGAACTCGGCGACGAAAGGCGTCGCCGGTTGGGAGTAGATGGTGGTGGGCGGCCCCATCTGCTCCAGCCGGCCGGCGCGCATCACACCGACTCGGTCGGCGATGGCCAGCGCCTCCTCCTGGTCGTGGGTCACGAACAATGTGGTGATACCCACCTCGCGCTGCACCCGCCGGATCTCGTCGCGCAGCTGGCTGCGCACCCTCGCGTCGAGCGCGGAGAGGGGCTCGTCGAGGAGCAGGATCGAGGGCCGGATGGCGAGCGCCCGGGCCAGTGCGACCCGCTGCTGCTGGCCGCCGGAGAGCTGGTTCGCGTAGCGGCCGGCGTGGCCGCTCAGGCCCACCAGTTCGAGCATCTCCCCGGCCCGCTGCCGGCGTTCGTGTGCTCCCGCCTTGCGCATGCGGAGCCCGAACGCGACATTCTCCTCCGCCGTCATGTGGGGGAAGAGCGAGTAGGCCTGGAACACCATGCCGGTGTCGCGGCGGCTGGCGGGTAGGTTGGTCACGTCCCGGCCGCTGATCACGACGCGCCCGCCGTCGGCGTCCTCCAGGCCGGCGACGAGGCGCAGGGCCGTCGTCTTGCCGCATCCCGAGGGTCCGAGCAGGGCCACCAGCTCCCCGGCTCCGATGGTGATGGTCAGGCCGTCGAGCGCCGTCGTGGTTCCGTATTGGCGGCGCAGGTCCTCCAGCCGCACCTCCGCGGCGGCCCGCGAGCCGTTCTTCGGGAAGGTTGCCGGCCGTGCCTCGAACACCTTCATCGCACAACCCTCAGGGCGCGGCCACCCCGCGCGCGCGACCGGCCCAGGAACGACAGGACGAACAGCAGGAGGAAGACGAAGAGGAGCGAGAGCACGGCCAGCGCGATGGAGACGCTGGCATTGCCGGTGCCCAGGATGGCGATCGCCACCTGGAGGTTCTCAAAGTTCAGGAGGTTGGCGACGGTGAACTCGCCGAGCACCACGGCGACGCAGAGGAGGCAGGCGTTGAAGACCGCGCTTGACATGTTGGGCACGATGACCCGCCACACCACGGTGCCCCAACCCGCCCCCAGGCTGCGCGCCGCCTCGGACAGGGTGCGGACGTCGACGGCCGAGAGGCCGGCATCCAGCGCCCGGTACGAGTAGGGCAGGACGAGGATCAGGTAGGCGAAGGCGAGCGTCAGGATCGAGTCGCTGACGTTGATCTCGATCCACCGATAGATGGGCGCGAAGCCGACCACCAGCACGATCGCCGGGATGGTGAGGGGCGTGAGGCAGACCAACTCCACGGGACGGACCATGCGCGGCAGGCGCAGCCGGGCCCAGATCATCGTGGGGAGGAGCAGCGCAAGCATCGCCAAGGAGGTGATGACGGCGAGCTCGAGTGACGCCGTGATGGCGTCGGTGAGCTCCGGATCGGAGGCGATGCTGGTGAAGGCGCTCAGCGTCCGCGGGCCGTCGATGCCCACCCCGCGGGTAGCGAACTCCACCATGGCGACAATGGGCAGGAGGAAGAAGAGCCCGAGCACCATGTACACAACCGCCTTGAAGGCGGTGAGGCGTCGTCGTCGTCGGCGGTTCATGGCACGCGTCCCCTCGGCGGCGCGCTCACGGCAGCCACCGCGCCGAGCGGCGCTGCAGACGCGTGTAGAGCACGGTGATCACCGCGACCACCACCACCATGCCGAGGGCAAGCGCGGCGGCGAAGTTGGCCTGGTTCAAGCCGACCTCGCTGCTCATTGCCCGGCTGATCTGCAGCGGCACGATGATGCCGCCGATGTCGAGCAGCGCGGCGGCGGTGGCATACGCCGAGAACGCGTTGGCGAAGAGCAGGAGCCAGCACCCCAGGAAGGCGGGAAGCAGCAGCGGGCCGGCCACGTGCCTCCAGTACTGCCAGGTGGCGCCGCCCAGGGTGTCGGTGGCCTCGCGCCACTGCGGGCGGATGCCATCGAGGGCGGGCGTGAAGACGATCACCATCAGGGGGATCTGGAAGTAGGTGTAGATGAGGGTGAGCCCGGTGAGGCCGTACAGCCAGACACCGTCCGGGTAGAAGGTGATGCCGTGCTGGCGGAGCCAGACGACGATGAAACCCTCGGTGCCGATGGTGGCGATGAAGGCGAAGGCCAGCGTCACGCCGCCGAATTGGGAGAGGACGCCGCAGAGCGCGGTCACGATGCGGCGCATCACCCCGGTGGGCGATCCGCTGGCCACTGCGTAGGCCAGTATGGCCCCGACTGCCGCGCCGATTGAGGCGCTGACGGCCGACAGCACCAGGCTGTTGATGAAGGCGGTCACGATGTATGGCTGGCCCAACTGCGCCAGGTTGGCCAGGGTCGGGCCGTGGCTCCCGCTGAAGGCACCCACTGCGACGATGACGGTGGGGAGGGCGAGAAATGTCCCCGCATACAGGAGGAACGGAGCGACCCCGAGCCAGGCGGTGGGGAAGCGGAAGCGCCCCCCCAGGGGGCGCTCCGCGTATCCCGATTCAGCGGTGGCGACGGCCGTCAACTGCCGACGGCCTGTGCCCAGTTGGCGCCCAGGTAGGTGGCGGCGGCGGCGGCCTGGCTCTGATCCAGGAATACCGGCGTCCCGCTCACCGACGGCAGCGCCGCCGCGTACGTCTGATTGATGGTGCCGGCCGCCTGCATGGCGGTCATCTCCACGGGGCGCGCGCCGCCCTGGAGCCAGAGGTTCTGGCCGGCGGTGGAGTAGAGGTACTCCTCCCAAAGCCTCGCCGCCGCGGGATGGGGCGCGGTCTTGGTGATCGCCTGCGCGTAGTACCCACCCAGCACGGAACCCGATGGCACGTAGACCTTCCAGCTGGGAAGGTTCACCACGGTTGCCGAGTTCAGGTAGTCCCAGTTGAAGACGACGGGAGTTGTCCCGTTGTCGATGGTGGCGGCCGTCGCCGTGACCGGCACGAAGTTGCCGGCCGCATTCAGCTTCTGGAAGAAGCTGACGCCGGGGCCGACGTTGTCGAGCGAGCCGCCGTTGGCGAGCGATGCCATCATCACCCCGTTCAGCGCCGCATTTGCCTCGGTCGGGTCACCGTCGAGGGCGACGGCGCTCTTGAAGGAGGACGAGAGCAGATCGGTCACCGAGTTGACGGTGTACTTGCTCGAGTCGTAGCCGATCGACATGTAGCCGCCGTAGTCCTGGTACCAGAGACCGTTCGGATCCTTTTGGCTGGCCGGGATGTCGGACCACTCGGTCACCTTGTACGGCGCGAACAGGCTGGTGTTTGCCCACGCCACCGCCATGCCGATGTCGAGCACGTCCGGGGCGTTGCTGGTGCCGGCCTCGGAGTTGACGGCGTTGACCTCGTCCTGGCTGCTCCCCTGCGGGTTGGCCTGGTTGACCTTGATGCCGTACTTGGCTTCGAAGTCCTTGATGATGGTGCCGTAGTTGGCCCAGTTCAAGGGCAGTGCGATGACGTTGAGCTGGCCCTCCGACTTCGCCGCGGAGATCAGCGCGTTCATGCCGCCCATAGCCGCAGCCGACGTCGCGGTGGCTGCGGCGTTGGTGGATCTGTTCGACGAGGCGCCACAGGCGCTGACCGCGGTGAGCGTCGCCAGCAGCGTCCCGACAAGCACAAGGCTGCGTGTGTGTTTCTGCATGTTTGAGTTGCGTCCCCTCATGTGCCTGTGGTTGATCACAGAGATCGTAGGAGGCGACATTTCAGCATCGCAAGGCGAAAATGCCATTTCCGCGCGATGCTATCGGCATCTTCGTCGTCGGTTAGCCTCCGATTAATTCCCCCATCGACGCGGGTTCACAACCCGCTGCGCACGCGTTCATCGCATGCTTTGCAACACCGCCGGGCGTCGTGGCGCTGTCCAGGGCGCCCGACCCCGACGGCGCAAGGGGGAGCGGGGCGCGGGCACACGACCCGCGACGGTGGGTGGGAGGGGGGGCGCCGGACGCGAAGGCGCCCTCGGCCGGCTCCGGCGGCTCCGCGATCTGGACTCCAAGTTGGGCGTAAGCGCATGCTTCGCGCCGCGAGATGCCCCCCTTCCGCCGATCCGCCGCACCGACTAGGGCCGCCGTCGTGGGCCTTCTCCTGCTTCCTGCCGCGATGCTGAGCGCCTGTTCGGGCGCCTCGACCACACCCGCCTCGCCGACCCGCTCCACCGTGACGGCCTCCTCCCACCCTTCCACCACCCCTTCCCAAACGGCGACGCCCGCGGCGACGCCCATCGCCACGGCCTGCACCGGCGGTGACCTCAACGTGATCTTCGGCGCCGCCAGCTCCGCCGCCGGGGGCGAGCAGGGCATGACCGCGCTCGTGGCCAACGACTCGGGGACGGCCTGCCGGCTCAGTGGGTCCCTCCAGGCCCAACTGCTCACCAGCAGCGGCGGTTCGCTGCCCACCAGCATCCCGACGACGGCGCCGACCGGCGGCGCCTGGCTCGTGCCGGACCGGGTCGCGCTCGACGCCGTCTGGCCGCAGGGAGGCGAGGCCACCGTGACCATCAGCTGGCACACGGGCGACGTCCAGCCCGGCGTATGTTCAGGATTGGCACCCACGGTGGGCGAGCTGCGTCTCTCCGTCCCTGGCGGTGGCACCGTCACCGGCTCGCTCACCGGCCCCCTCACGGTGGTTTCGATGGCTCCCTGCAAGGGAGTGATCCAGCTCGGCGCGATCACCCAGGCGACGACGCCTGGGTCGTTCACGTCGCCGACGGCCGGGGCGGAGCAGGCGAGCCAGGAGGACTTCGCCGGGGTCACCTCCCAGGGCTGGCCGCCAGCAACCCCGACGTACTCGGTGACGTTGGGCGTACAGGCCGCCGTCGTCGCGTACGACGGCCCTGATTGCGGGGCCTTCACCTACCTGTGGCAGGACGGCGCCGGCTGGCACGTGCTCACCACGACCTGCGCCCAGGCGTCCGGGTACACCCCGACGGTCGGCGAGTACGACTACGTCTACGGGCCAGCCAGCTCCGGCTGTGCCGACGTCTATTCGAACCCCAGCCATTCGTCCAGCGTCGTCGCCTGCCTCGCCAGCGGCGTTCGAATTCGGCCAGGGCCCGCAGTTCACGGTCGATCAGGGGCCGACGTATACCGCCGAGACCGACCCACCAGCCAGCAGCCGGCCGGCACCCTTTGGTGGCATCTCCAGGGGCAGGGATGGGTGACCGAGGATTACCTGGTCAACGTGGTCCCCTGATCTGAATCGGCCCGGCGGGAGCGGCCGGCAGCGACCGGAGTGAGGTCGCCCGCCCGCCGCCGCTGTCCATTGACAGTTCGCCAGGGCGGTCCGTAGGGTGTGGGCAGCCGCCCCGCGCAGGAGAGGGTGGCACGGGAGGAACGAGGCGATGCCTGGGGTCGTGCCATTCACCAGCAACATCGAGGACCTGTCCACCGGCGAGGGGTACCAGTTCGAGTTCCGCTGTATGCGCTGCAACAACGGGTACCGGTCGTCGTTCCACCGCTCGCTGTTCGGCTTCGGCGGCCGGGTGGCGGCTATCGGGGGCGGCCTCCTCGGCGGGTCGATCGGGGGCGAGGTCGAGCAGGCGGGTTGGAGCAGCACCATGCTCCAGTCGGGAACGGGCAGCCCTGCCAAGGACAAGGAGCTGGCGAAGGCGGCCCAGGAAGTGCACGACCACTTCAACCAGTGCAACCGCTGTGGGAAATGGGTGTGCCGGGACATCTGCTGGAACACCGAGCGTGGCCTGTGCGCCGAGTGCGCCCCCAAGCTTGGCGAGGAGATGGCCTACATGCAGGCGCAGGCGCAGAGATCCCAGCTCGAGGAGAAGATCTCGGCGCAGGACCTGACCCAGGGCGTCAACTACACCGACCAGGCGACCGGCCTCTGCCCCGCCTGTCATCAGGATTCCGGGGGCGGGAAGTTCTGCCAGCACTGCGGCGCGGCGCTGGCGGCGGCCCCGGCGGCGACCAAGAGCTTCTGCTCCAACTGCGGCACCGAGCTGGTCGGCGGTATCAAGTTCTGCGGCGAGTGCGGCACGCCGGCACCCTGAGGCCGGCCCGGTCATGCACTTCCGGCTCAGCGCCTCCAGCGGGGAGGTGATCGACGAGGGCGACGGACAGGTCACGGTGGAGGACGGCACCGTGACCGTCTCGCCGCAGCTCGGCCAGCCGCTGCGGCTCACCCCCGAGCAGATCGTCGAGGTGGGCGAGACCGTGCCCTTCACCGTCCGCCTCCGGCTCAGCGACGGCAGCGCCGTCGACCTCTCCCAGCTCGGCACCGTGCGCACCCAGCTCCTCGCTCAGATCGGCGGGGTCCGCGTCGCCGGCGCCCACACCGGCCTGGTCACCATCGGCTTCGGCGAACGTCAGGGTTTTCATGGCGCGGTCGACGATGTCGAGGCCGACATCGGCCTCTACGACGACGGCATGGTGGCGATCCCCGTCAGCGGTCTTCCAGTTCAGGCGCCGTACGCGGCCATCGACGACGTCACCACCGACTCCTCCGGGTACCGCATCAGCATCGCCATGGGTTCCCTGGGCACCGTCGTCGTGCAGCGGCTCGCGCAGACCACGTCCCAATTCCTCACCCTGCTGCGCTCGCGCGCCACCGCCGAGCGCGGGCGCACCGCCGCGTTCCTGCAGACCCTCCTCCCCGGGCTGGGGCCCCTGGCCCAGCGCCAGGTGGCGGGGCAGCTCCGCGACGGCATCGCCGTGCCGCGGTCCGCTCTGGACCCGATCGATCCCGGCGTCTGGCCTACGCTCCTCGGTGCCGCGACGGTCCCCGACCGGGTCAGCTGCGCTCAGCTGTTGCAGACGCTCGGCGAGGCCTCGCTTGGCTTCCGGCAGGACACCTCCGTCGAGGTGGCGGCGGAGGGGACGACCCACTTCGCCGAGGCCGGGCCGGTGCAGAGCTCCGGGCCCGGTATGGGTCAGGCCGCCGGACCCGACATGTCGATGATGGGGCGCGTCATGGGGATGACCACGGCGGAGAGGGCGATCGGGGTGCCCCAGCCCGGGGGCGCCGGGGGCCCACTGATCGGCGGCCCGGCCGGCGGGATGCCTGGGATGGGGATGCCTGGGATGGGGATGGGCATGGGCATGGGGATGGGCATGGGATTCGGCGCTCCCTTTGGAGCGATGGGTGGGATGCTCGCCATGCGCATGCTGCGAGGCGACGGCGCCTGGTTCGGGGGGGGCAGGCGCACGCTCAGTCGATGTTCCGCGTGCCCCAGGCCGAGCCGGACGCCGGCGGGCTCACCCCGGCGCACACCGACTTCAACCGCCTGAGCACGGGCGGTGATCAGCCCACCATCATGGCCTTCCTCGTCGTCCACATTGCGTCGGGCGCCATCGCCTACGAGACCCTGAACGCCGACGACCACGCGACGTACGTGTTCCGCGAACCCTCGCTCGACACCGGCCAGCTCAACGCCGCACTCCTGCTCATCGGCTTCCACATCGAGGTGCTCGCTGGCGACTTCTCCGGTGTCGGGTCACGCTATGCCGAGGCGGTCAGCCGGCTCCCCCACCTCTCCCGGCTGGCGGCGGCGTTCCGGGGCAGGGTGATCCACGGCGACGGGTGGGAGCAGCAGCTGCGCGCGCTGATCTCCTGAGCCGGTTCCCTCGGCTGGCGAGGGAGGGCTCGGACGTTGAGAGGCCGGCTGGGGGTGAGCCTGTGGGCACCGGACGTTCCTGCGGAAGCCCCCGAATTTGGGTCGAGGTCTGGGAAGAGCCAGGCGCGCCAGACACCCGGGTGCCTTGCCGTGGCGGGCGAGTGTGCGATTGGTGCGATTCGCCGCGCCGGCTGGGTTGGTACCCAGGTTGGAGAGATTCGAGAAGTCTCGAACGCACCCGAAGCGAGCCGATGGCTGGGGAGGAAGGATTCGAACCTTCGAATGGCGGATCCAAAGTCCGCTGCCTTACCACTTGGCTACTCCCCAGGGATGGCGCGTCGATCCTACCTCTGGTGGCGACTGCGTCTCGGCCCTCGGAGCCCTGCCACTTGGCGGCGGCGGCCGTCCGGGGGGTCAGACGACGAGGTGGACGCGCGGGATGTGCAGCCGGGTGCAGCGCGGCCGGGCGGCCGCGGAATGGCGGCAGCCGCAACTCTTGCGCTGTCGGGGTACTCGGCCCAGGCGGACCGGGCGATCTCCTTCGTGGCGGCGTTCGTCGCCGCGCCGGGAAACGCTCTGGTCAGGCACTGGCTCCGATCATACCGCGACCGGTGGCGGCGCCCCTCCCCGAATCGAGCTGGGTGAGCCCGTATACTCCGGCCCAGTGGCAGACGCAGCTCGGGCGGTGATCCTTGCCGCGGGGCAGGGCACACGCATGAAGAGCGCCCTCCCCAAGGTGCTGCACCCCCTGGCGGGACGGCCCATGCTCCTCTATAGCGTCGCCGCCGCCCACGAGGCCACGGGAGCCCGACCCCTGGTGATCGTCAGCCCCGCACACGCCGGGGTCGCCGAGGCGCTTCATGGCGTGGCCGACGCCGCGCCGCAGGCCGAGCCGCGAGGCACCGGCGACGCCCTGCGCAGCGTCCCGCCCGCGTTGCGGGATCAGGGCCAGGTCGTCGTCCTGAACGCCGACCTGCCGCTGCTCCGGGCCGAGACCGTCCGCGGTCTCGTGCGCGCCCAGGCCTCGACCGGAGCCGCCTGCGTCCTCCTCACCGTGGTGCCGGGCAGCCCCGCCGGGCTGGGCCGGGTGGTGCGAGACCCCGCCGGACGGGTGGCGCGGATCGTCGAGGAGCGCGACCTCGCCGGCCCCGGCACCGCCCCGACGGAGTGCAATGCCGGCGTCTACGTGTTCTCCGGGGAGCGCCTGTGGCCGGCACTCGAGCGGCTGTCCACCGACAACGCCCAGGGGGAGTACTACCTCACCGACGTCGTGGCCATGCTCGCGCCCGACGTCGAGGCGGTCGCCGCCGCCGACCCGGAAGAGGGTCTGGGAATCAATGATCGCGTCCAGCTCGCCGCCGCCCAGACGATCCTCCGGCGCCGTCTGCTGGAGGCGCTCATGCTGGACGGGGTCACCGTGGACGACCCGGCGACGACCTTTGTCGACTGGGGGGTCACGGTGGGCCGCGACACCGTCCTGCACCCCATGACCCGCCTCGCCGGGGCCACGGTCATCGGCCGTGACTGCCGGATCGGTCCCATGGCTCAGATCCGCGACAGCCGGGTCGGCGACGGGGTGTCCGTGGGCGCCTCGGTCGTCGATGGGAGCGACATCGGGGACGGTGTCTCCATCGGCCACTTCGACCGCATCCGGCCGGACACCTTCCTGGCATCGGGGGTATCGTTGGGAACGCATGCGGAGGTCAAGAACAGCAGGATCGGCGCCGGGACTCGCATCAATCACTTCTCCTGCGTTCTCGACAGCGACGTCGGCCGAGACGTCAACATCGGGGCCGGCACCGTCACCTGCAACTACGACGGACGGAGCAAACACCGAACCACCATCGGCGACGGCGTCTTCGTCGGAAGCAACAGCAGCCTGGTCGCTCCTCTCCGAATCGGCCGCGGGGCCTACGTCGCCGCGGCGAGCATCGTCGACCGCGACGTCCCCGAAGGGGCGCTGGCGGTGGGTCGGGCCCGGCAGCGGACCATCGAGGGCTGGCGGGACCGCGCTAGGCTTGGGGGGCCAGATGCCTGAGTTCAACCCCCATGGCGACCTGATGCTCCTCTCCGGGACGGGGAATCCGGAGCTGGGCGAGCGCATCGCCAGGGAGATCGACCTGCCGCTGTGCCAGATGGACATCACCCGGTTCGCCGACGGCGAGTTCGACGTCAAGATCCATGAAGTCGGTCCGCGGTCACGATGTCTACCTGATCCAGCCGACCTGTCAGCCGGTCAGCGACAACCTGGTCCAGCTGTTCATCATCCTCGACGCCTTGCGACGCGCCTCCGCTGCGCGGATCACCGCCGTCATCCCCTATTACGGGTACCAGCGCAAGGAGAAGAAGACCGCTCCGCGCGACCCCATCTCGGCCAAGCTCATCGCCAACATCATCGAGCTCGCCGGGGCCAGCCGCGTCATTGCCGTGGACCTCCATGCCGAGGCCATCCAGGGGTTCTTCGACATCCCCGTGGACGCCCTCACCGCCACCAAGATCCTCGCCCGGCGCGTCCAGGAGAGGCATGGCTCCAACGGAGTCGTGGTGGTCTCGCCGGACACCGGTGGAGCGCTGCGCGCCCGGCGTCTCGGGCGCATCCTCGAAGCCCCCATCGCCATCATCGACAAGCGCCGTCCCCGCGACGACACCGCCGAGGTCGTCCATGTCATCGGTGACGTCGCCGGGCTGCACGCCATCATCGTCGACGACCTCATCTCCACCGGCGGCACCCTGGTCAGCGCCTCCGAGGCCCTCCGCGCCGGCGGCGCCACCGGCGTGGACGTCGTGGTGACGCACGGCGTGCTCACCGACGGCGCCCTGGAGCGTCTTCACGACGCCCCCATCGACGAGATCTGCATCACCGACACCATCCCCCTTCCCGACGCCCAGCACGCCCTCGCCAACCACCCCAAGCTCCGCGTGCTCTCCGTGGCCCCCCTGATCGCCGAGGCGATCGTCCGTGTCCACGAGGGGAGGAGCGTCAGCGAGCTGTTCCGATGAGCGGCTCACCGAACGCCCCCGAAAGGAACGAAGAGCGTGATGGGCGGGGCTCTCCGCGGGTGAACCGTCGATGACCTGGCTTCTCGTCCTGCTCATCGCCGGCCTGGTGCTGGCCGCCTTCGCCGCCGCCGCCGAGACGGCGCTGACCTCGGTGTCACGGATCCGCATGCGCAGCCTTGCCGAGGACGGCGACGCGCGGGCGGCGCGGGTGGTGCGGCTGCACAATCATCCGAACGGCTACCTTTCGACCATCCTCTCCGTCAACACGGCGGCGGTGATCATCGCCTCGACGGCGACCACCCTCATCGTCACCGGCTACGCGAGGTCGCTGCCCCAGGCGCTGGCGACCGCCGCACTCACCCTCGTCGTGCTCGTCTTCTGTGAGATCGCACCCAAGTCGCTTGCGCTCCGCTTCAACGAGCGCCTAGCCCTGCGCCTGGCGGCCCCCATCCAGGCGCTCACCGCCGTTCTCCGACCCGTCATCTCCGTTCTCACCCTGGTGGCGCGGCTGCTGCTCCGCATCGCCACCCGCGGGCGGGACATCCGCGGCCCCTTCGTCACCGAGGAGGAACTCAAGCTCCTCCTCGCCATGGGTGAGCGTGAGGGGGTCGTCGAGGAGGAGGAGCGGCAGATGATCGACGGCATCCTCGAGATGACCGACAAGTCGGTCCGCGAGGTCATGGTGCCGCGAGTCGACGTCGTCGGCATCGAGATGTCGCGCGGGGTGGGCGAGCTCATCGCTCTCATCGTCGAGCACGGCCACTCGCGCATCCCCGTCTACGAGGGCACCATCGACCACGTCGTCGCCGTCGTCTACGCCAAGGACCTCCTCCGCCACGGCGCCCGCAGCGACGACACCCGTTCGCTCGTCTCCCTGGCCCGCGAGCCGTACTTCACGCCGGAGAGCAAGCACGTCGGCGAGCTCCTCCGCGAGATGCAGGAGCGAACAGTCCACATCGCCATCGTGGTGGACGAGCACGGCGGCACCGCCGGCATCGTCACCTTCGAGGATCTCATCGAGGAGATCGTCGGTCCCATCCGCGACGAGTACGACGCCGCCGAGAAGGAGGAGGTTCAGTTCCTCAGCGACCGGGAGGTGCTGATGAGTGCCCGCTTCCCCGTCGACGACGTCGACCAGCTCCTCCACATCGACGTCGGCGAGTTCGAGGCCGACTCCATCGGCGGGCTCGTCTACGAGCGTCTCGGCGAGATCCCCAAGGCTGGCGATGTGCTGCCACTGGGGACGGCCACGTTGACGGTGGAACTCGGTGCGCGGACAGAGCATCCAGTCGGTGCGGATCACCAGTCCCGAGCCTTTCGTCGCCGAACACGATGGCGCCAGGCACGGCCAGGGTGGCGAGGACCAGGGCGTCCCCTCCGCCCCGCGCTGACCGTCCGCCCGCGGCGGCCCGCCCCGTGGCGCAGAGCTTCACCGACGAGGGGATCGTCCTCCGCCACGTCAACTATGGCGAGGCCGACCGCGTGCTGACCGTGCTGACCCGCGACCACGGCAAGGTCGGGGTGATGGCCCGGGGGGTGCGCAAGTCGGGCAGCCGTTTCGCCGCCATCACCGACCTCTTCGTCCAGAGCAGGATGCACCTGGCGCAGGGCCGGGGGAGTTGCTCGTCCTCACCCAGGCGGAGAGATCACAGGGCTGGACCGACCTGGCCTTCTCCGAGTACCGACGCGCCGGTTGCGCCGCAGTGATCGCCGAGCTCACCGACCGGGTGCTCGGAGAGCCACCACGCCGACGCGGCCGTCTTCGTCCTGGTGGCGGCGGCCATCCGCGAGGTGGCCGATCCCGAGCGCGACCCCCGCAGCACCCTGGTGCGCTTTGCCCGGCAGATGATCGACCGTCTCGGCTACGCGCCCCAGTTGCATCTCTGCGCCTCCTGCGGGAAGCGCCTCCCCGAGGAGCCGGCTGGCTTCAGCGCGGCGGGGGGAGGGCTCCTCTGCGCCGAGTGCCGCCCCGCCGATTCTGCCGCGCTCGACTGCCCCGTCCGTGTCATCAAGGTGCTGCGCGTGGCGGCCGAGGGGGACACGGAGACCTGGGCCCGGCTCCGCCTGGACGCGCCGACGCTGGCGGCGCTGGAATCCATCATCGAGCGGGAGCTCGATTACCACCTCGACCGCCGGCTGCGCTCCTGGGACGTTCTTCGCGCCATGGGGCGCTGATAGACTTTGCCGGCCATGCCAGCCGAGCCGCCGGCCGACTTCGTGCCGACGCCGCCGCCGGCCGACCTCTTGGAACGCCTGGTGTCGCTGGGCAAGCAGCGCGGATTCTTCTTCCCCTCCAGCGAGATCTACGGTGGCATCAACGCCCTCTACGACTACGGCCCGCTGGGGACGCGGTTGCGGCGCAACATCCGCAACCGCTGGTGGCGCTCCACGGTGGAGCTTCGTGACGATATCGAGGGCATCGAGACTTCGGTGATCATGAATCCCGCAGGTCTGGGTCGCCAGCGGCCACGTCGCCGGCTTCACCGATCCCCTCGTGGACTGCACCGGCAGCTGCCGCAAGCGCTGGCGCGCCGACCACCTGGGTGCCGAGCGTGTCGCCCGGGGGGCCGACCCCGAGCTCCGGGGTGCCCGGAGTGCGGCGGTGCTTTGACCGAGCCGCGCCAGTTCAACCTGATGTTCCGCACCTTCCTCGGTCCCGTCGAGGACACCTCCGCCCAGGTGTACCTGCGGCCGGAGACGGCGCAGGGCATGTTCGTCGACTTCAAGAGCGTGCTGGCCAGCAGCCGCCGTTGCATCCCCTTCGGCATCGCCCAGATCGGCAAGTCGTTCCGCAACGAGATCTCGCCCGGCAACTTCATCTTCCGCACCCGCGAGTTCGAGCAGATGGAGATGGAGTTCTTCTGCGAGCCGGGCACCGACGAGCGACTGGTTCGACTACTGGCGCGCCGAGCGTTTCCGCTGGTACACGGAGGACTGGGCGTCCGCGCCGACCGTCTCCGCCTGCGCGACCACGCCCCCAAGGAGCTCGCCCACTACGCCAAGGCGGCCACCGACGTCGAGTACCTCTACCCTTTCGGTTGGGGCGAGCTGGAGGGCATCGCCAACCGCACCGACTTCGACTTGAGCGCGCATCAGAAGGCCAGCGGTGTCGATCTCAGCTACTTCGACCAGGCCACGGGGAAGCGCTTCATCCCCTACGTGATCGAACCGGCGGCGGGCGTGGACAGGATCATGCTCACCGTGCTCATCGACGCCTACGACGAGGAGGACGTCCGCGGCGAGAAGCGCACGGTGCTGCGCATGCACCCCGACGTCGCCCCCGTCCAGGTGGCGGTGCTGCCTCTTTCCAAAAAGGAGGAGCTGACCGTCCCGGCGCGGCTGCTCGAGCACCGGCTCCGGCCCCGCTTCGCCACCGACTACGACGAGACCCAGGCCATCGGCCGCCGCTACCGCCGCCAGGACGAGATCGGCACCCCGCTCGCGGTGACCTACGACTTCGACAGCGTCACCGACGAGGCCGTCACCATCCGCGAGAGAGACGGAATGACCCAGGTCCGGGTCCCCATCTCCGGGCTCGAGGCGGCCATCCAGGACCAGCTGGTGCTCTTCCGGAAGCGGACCGCCGAGCGCGCCGCCGCCCCGGCCGGCTAGCCGGGACCTCGGCCGGGCGCATCCTCGACGGCCGCTGGGCGGCGCAGTCGGGTATGTTTCCCCCGTCATGCACGAGACGAGGCTCGCCTACCTCGGCGCGGCGGGTGCCGCGGGGACCGTCGTCAAGCTCGATGAGATCCGCGAGCGGTGGGCCGAACCCAGCGCCCTCGAGGGCATGACGATCGGCGACCTGACCGCACACCTGGTCAGGGCGGTCACCTCCGTCCCGGATTGCCTCGCCGAGCATGTTCGCGAATCGGAGGAGCCGCTCTCCGCCGCGGCGTACTTCCTGCCGGTCACCGGCGACCTCTCCTCGTCCATCAACACCCGCGTCCGCCACTCGTCCTCCGACGCCGCCCGCGCCGGCCACGCCGCGCTCGTGGCTGCCCTGGACCACGCCCAGGAGTTCCTGCGAGTGCAGCTCAGCGCGGAGCCGGAGGACCGGCTCATCCAGGTGAAGGTCCGCGACGAGGTCCTGCTGCTCGACGAGTACCTGAAGACGCGGATCATCGAGCTGGTGGTGCACATCGACGACCTGTGCGTCAGCCTGGGCCGTCCGACGCCCACCCTCCCCGGCGTCGACGTCGCCATCGCCACCCTGATCGACGTGGCCGCGTTGCGCCATGGGGAGCTGTCGGTCCTGCGGGCCCTGGCCCGGCGAGAGCGCGATCCCGATCAGGTCCTCCGCGTCATCTGACCGGAGGCGGCCCGGGCCGCCACTCGCCTCCCGGGGGGACGGCCCGCCCGGAGTGGGGCGGACCGTCCGGTTGGGGAGCGGTGCTGGCGGGGCGGAGCCCCCCGGTCGGGAGAGGCTCCATCCCCGAGAGCGAGCCTAGGCGGTCCGCCTTTCGAGTCGATGACGCGGCGCCGGCCACGCCGTCGCGGTCTGAGGGAGCGCCGGCTCCGCCCCTCTCCCGCCTCAGTCCAGGAAGTCCCGAACGCTCTCCAGGAACCGCCGCGGCTCCCGGATGTAGAAGAAGAGGTGGCCACCCTTGAAGACGACCATTCGCGAGCCCTTGATCCGGTCGTGCATCTCCTCCGCCAGGACCGGGGGCGCCGCCCGGTCACGGCCGCCGTGCAGGATCAGCACCGGCATGGTGAGCTGGGCGAGCCTTTCGGTGGCGTCGTACCCGGAGGATGCGTCGAACTGGCGGAGGAAGGCGTACCTCGGCTGCGGGTGCCGGCTCCTGAGGACGGGCTGTCCGGAGAGGAGCGCCCAGAGCCACCGCCGGCCCGGCTTGCGGACGACCCTGGCGGAGGTCGATGTCAGGATCAGACGCTCCACGCGGTCAGGGTGGCGGAGCGCCAGCTCCATGGCGATGCGGCCCCCGAGCGAGATGCCCAGGACGGCGCCTCGGGGATGGCGAGCGCGTCCATGAGCCCGAGCGCGTCGCCCGCCATCAGCTCGATGGAGTAGGGGGTGTCGGGCTTGCCGCTGCGGCCCGCCCCGCGGTTGTCGAAGGCGACGACGCGGTGGCCCGTGGCGAGCCCCTCGATCAACCGGCTGTTCTCGGAGACGTCGCCGGCGGTGCCGAGGATGAGGAGAAGCGGCGGGCCCTCGCCGTGGACCTCGTAGTAGAGGTCGATGCCGTTGACGCTCAGTACCGGCAGGGGAGGGCCTCCGCGGTCACGACGCCTCCGCTTCGCCGCCGGCCCGGAGCAGGTCGCGGACGGCGACCCGCAGGACGCTGGCGAGTGCCGCCGGATCGGGGGGCGCGGTGTTCGGATCCACGGTGAGGGTCGCGCCGGAGAGCACCAGCGCCAGCGCGCCGCCGATGCGGACCCGGTCGTCGAGGCTCAGCAGCGGGTTGCTGAGCATGTCGCGGAAGACCTGGTCGGGCTCGACCTCGGCCTCTGCATGGCCGACGTGCGGCACCTCGGCCCCGCCATGGCGGAGGTGCTGGTGGAGAGCGCCGAACGCGGTGGGGTTGCGCTGATGGAGAAGGAAGAGCCGGCTGCTGGAGGCGATCTGATCGACGATGCCGTCGAGAAAGGCCAACCACGCCGTGCGGCTCGGTGGCTCGCCAGCGAGCTGGGCGGCCGACGTCCGCATCAGGTCGTGCATCCCCATGTGCAGCGCCATGAGGATGTCCTCCTTGCTTTGGAAATGGTAGTAGAGGGCGGCCTTGGTCACCCCCAGGCGCTCGGCGACCTCGCGAAGCGAGGTCGTGTCGTAGCCCTGCTCCACGAAGAGCTCGAGGGCGACGTCGAGAATCCGTTCGCGGGTCCCTCCGGCCGCCGAACCTGACGAGGCGCCCCCGAGAAGCACCCGGTGGCCGCGGCGTCCCCGGGTGGTCGTGACGACGTCGCCCTTCACGCCACCCCCCCCCACGGGCTCATCGTTCGTCATGGGCGGCTTACTTGACGGCCGGTAAGCCGATCACTTACCATACGGTCAGTAAGTATACGCCGGGCGCACAGAAGCGGTTCCCCGTGGAACCCCGCCGGCCGGAGAGATGCGATGACCGATCGGCCCATGATCGAGGCGGAGGGTCTCGTCAAGCGCTTCGGGAGCACGGTGGCGTTGGACGGGGTCGGTTTCTCCGTTCCGGCGGGGGCGATCCTGGGGGTGCTCGGGCCCAACGGGGCCGGCAAGACGACCGCCATCCGCATCCTCACCACCCTCAGCCGGCCCGATGGGGGGCGGGCCTCCGTGGCCGGGTTCGATGTCGTCGGCCATCCCGGCGAGGTGCGCCGCCGCATCGGCGTGGCAGCGCAATCGACCACCCTTGACGAGCTCCTGACCGGACGCCAGAACCTGGTCATGGTCGGCCAGCTCAGCGGGCTGCCGCGCTCGGAGGCGCGGAGACGGGCCGGCGACCTTCTCGACCGGCTGGAGTTGAGCGACGCGGCCGACCGCTTGGCGCGGACGTATTCGGGGGGCATGCGCCGGCGCCTCGACCTGGGTGCCTGCATGATCATGACTCCCCCGGTCCTCTTCCTCGACGAGCCGACCACCGGTCTCGACCCGGCCAGCCGGCTCTCCGTCTGGGAGGTGATCCGGGAGATGGTGGCGGGCGGCTGCACCGTCCTGCTGACGACCCAGTACCTCGACGAGGCGGATGAGCTGGCCGACCGCATCGCCGTGTTCGATCGCGGCCACGTGATCGCCCTCGGCACGCCTCGGGAGCTGAAGGCGGAGACGGGCGCCGCGCGCCTGGAGGTGACCCTGAGCATTCCGCGACCCGAGGCGGTCGTGGCCCTGCAGTCCCTCCTCGAGGGACCGGCGCATCTCAGCCACGACGGGCGCCGTCTCCGCGCCGCGGTGCGCAACCAGCCGGGCCTGGCCACAGCGGCGGTCCGAGCTCTTGACGCCGCCGGGATCCTGGTCGACGACGTGCAGGTCCACCAGCCCTCCCTGGACGACGTCTTCTTCGCCCTCACCGGGCGGGAGGCGGCCGGTGAGGAGGCCGCCGGCGCGCCGGCCGCGGCGGCATGAGCACCCGGCTCGCCGCCGCCGGCGGCCCGCAGCCCGCCTGGCTGGCGCGGCGCCTGCGGGAAATCCTCATCCTCGTCCGGCGCAACCTGCTGCACATCGCCCGCGAGCCGATGCAGCTCTCCGACGTCACCATCCAGCCGGTCCTGTTCACCCTCCTCTTCATCTTCGTTTTCGGCTCCGGCATCCCCATCCCTGGAGGCAGCTACACGGACTTCGCCCTGGGCGGCCTCCTGGCCATGAACCTGGTGACCTCGTCCACCGGGACCGCGGTGGGCCTCAACACCGACCTCGGCACCGGGCTCATCGACCGTTTCCGGTCGCTGCCCATGTGGCGCCCCTCGATCCTCATCGCCCGATCGGTCACCGACCTGCTGTCGGCCGCGATCTGCGCCGCCATCGTCTGTCTGACCGGTCTGGCTGTGGGCTGGCGGCCGGACACCGGGCCGCTCTCGGTCGCCGCCGGCCTCGGCGTCGCCCTCCTCTTCACCTACTCGGTGTGCTGGGTCCTGGGCTGTGTCGGTCTGGCGGCCAGGAACGTCGAGACGGCGATGTCCGTCGGCTTCCTCGTGCTCTTCCCCCTGGCGTTCGTCTCCAACGCGATGGTGCCCACCAGCCGCATGCCGGGCTGGCTGCGCACCCTGGCCGACTGGAACCCCGTCAGCGCCGTCACCTCCGCCTGCCGCCAACTCTTCGGCAACCCCAACCCCTCGGCGGTGCTCCGCGACTGGCCGATGCAGAACCCGGTGGCCGCCGCGCTGCTCTGGTCGGCGGCCCTGCTCATCGTCAGCCTGCCCGTGGCGATCGTCCTCTTCCGGCGCCGCACCACCGACTGATTCGCCGCCCGGCAGTGGGGCCGCACTCAGATGTGGCAGGAGCCCCCGCCGCGCTTCTCGAAGTACTGCTGGTGGTGGTCCTCGGCCTCCCAGAAGGTCGGGGCGTCGGTGACCTCGGTGACGATCGGCCGCCGGAAGCGGCCCGAGGCGTCCAAGTCCCGTCGGACGCGCTCGGCGACCTCTCGCTGACCCGCGTCGTGGACGTAGATGGCGGATCGGTACTGGTCGCCCACATCGGGTCCCTGCCGGTTGAGCTGGGTCGGGTCGTGAAGCTCGAAGAAGGCGGAGACGAGCTGCGCGTAGCCCACCACGGTCGGGTCGTAGGCGACCTCAACGGTCTCGGCGTGGCCGGTCCTGTGCGAGCACACCTGCTCATAGGTGGGGTTCTGGGTGCGCCCCCCGGTGTACCCGACCCGGGTGCGGATCACTCCGGGGATGCCGCGGAAGAAGTCCTCCACCCCCCAGAAACACCCGCCCGCGAAGCTCGCGGTCGCGACGGCAACGGGCTGGCCCGATGGTGGGGGGGGCAGAACGGGGGCTCGGTCTGTGTCGCTCATGCGCCCCATTCTCCGCCGACCCTCGCGTCCGACGACTTCCGGCGGCGCCTCCGGCACGGCCGCCCGGGGGCGGCTTGCCTTGTCCGCGGTGATACCCTCGGGTGGCGTTTGACGCTGTCCATCAGCAGTCCATCAGAGGACCCAACATGCCCGTGACCCCGAAGTCGAAAGCCGCGAAGAGGACCAAGACCGCCGTGCCGGCGGCCAAACGGAGGGGGTCCGCCGCGGCTGCCCGTCCGGCCAGCAGCCGGGCACCGTCGCGCCGCCGCGCGACCAAATGGGTGTATCTGTTCGAGGAGGGCAACGCCCAGATGCGCGACCTCCTCGGCGGCAAGGGCGCCGGCGTCGCCGAGATGACCCGCGCAGGGTTGCCCGTGCCCCCCGGGTTCACCATCACCACCCAGGCCTGCAACGCCTTCTACGAAGCGGGTCAGGCGTTCCCCGCCGGAATGTGGGAGCAGGCGCTCGTCGCCCTCAAGACGCTGGAGAAGACGACCAAGAAGGGCTTCGGCGACCCGGCCAACCCGCTCCTCGTCTCGGTGCGAAGCGGTGCCAAGTTCTCCATGCCGGGGATGATGGACACAGTCCTGAACCTCGGCCTCAACGAGACCACGCTGGACGGGCTGGCCCGCCTCACCGGCGACCAGCGATTCGCGCTCGATGCGTACCGGCGCTTCATCCAGCTCTTCAGCAAGATCGTCCTCGGCATCCCCGGCGACCTCTTCGAGCACGCCATCCAGGCCGCCAAGTCCAAGCACGGGGCGGCCACCGACGCGGACCTCTCGCCCGCCGCGCTGCGTGAGCTGGTGGAGACCTTCAAGGGGCTCGTCAAGACCGAAGGTCACGGCCAGGAGTTCCCCGACGACCCGCTGGAGCAGATGAGGGCCGCCATCGGCGCCGTCTTCAGCTCCTGGAACAACAAGCGGGCCACCGACTACCGCAACTTCAACAAGATCCCCCACAACCTCGGCACCGCCGTCAACGTCCAGGCCATGGTCTTCGGCAACATGGGCGACGACTCCGGCACCGGCGTCGCCTTCACCCGCGACCCCTCGACCGGCGAGAAGGTTCTCTACGGCGAGTACCTCACCAACGCCCAGGGCGAGGACGTCGTCGCCGGCATCCGCACCCCGCGGCCCATCGCCGCCATGGAGGCGGACCTGCCCACGGTCTACAAGCAGTTCGCCCGGATCGCCAAGCGCTTGGAGCGCCACTACCGCGACATCCAGGACATGGAGTTCACCATCGAGCGCGGCAAGCTCTACATGCTGCAGACGCGTTCGGGCAAGCGCACCGCCCAGGCCGCGGTGAAGATCGCCGTGGACATGGCCCACGAGCGCCTCATCACCCGCGAGGAGGCGGTCCTGCGCGTCGAGCCGGGCCAGGTCGACCAGCTGCTGCACACGCGCATCGACCCGAGCGCCCACGTCGAGGTGCTGGCCACCGGGCTGGCGGCCTCGCCGGGAGCGGCCACCGGCAAGGCGGTCTTCGACGCGGATCGCGCCGAGTTCATGGCCAAGGCCGGCGAGAAGGTGATCCTCGTCCGCATCGAGACCAACCCGGACGACGTCCACGGCCTGATCGCGGCCCAGGGTGTGCTCACCTCGCGGGGTGGTCGCACCTCCCACGCGGCGGTGGTCGCCCGCGGCATGGGCAAGCCGTGCGTGGCGGGAGCCGAGTCGATCCAGGTCGACCAGGAGAAGTGGTTCTTCGTAGCCGGCGGCAGGACGGTGCGCGAGGGTGAGGAGTTCACCATCGACGGCTCCACCGGCAACGTCATTGCCGGCTCCGTGCCGATGATCCAGCCGGAGTTGAGCACAGAGCTGGAGGAGCTCTTGCGCTGGGCCGACGGGCTGCGCCGCCTTCAGGTGTGGGCCAACGGCGACTACCCGCGCGACGCCGAACTGGCGCGGCGGTTCGGTGCCCAGGGCATCGGCCTCTGCCGCACCGAGCACATGTTCATGGAGCAGGTGCGGCTGCCGATCGTCCAGGCCATGATCCTGTCGGCCGACGAGGCCGAGAGGCGCACGCACCTTGCCAAGCTGCTGCCGATGCAGCGCGGCGACTTCTACGGCATCCTCAAGGCGATGCACGGGCTGCCCGTCGTCATCCGCCTTCTCGATCCGCCTCTCCACGAGTTCCTCCCCTCGCTCGAAGACCTCCTCGTCGAGGTCACCCGGGCGCAGGCCAAGGGTGAGCCCGAGGCGAGCTACAAGGACAAGACGGACCTGCTTCGCGCGGTGCGGGCGCTGCACGAACAGAACCCGATGCTCGGGCTGCGGGGCTGCCGGTTGGGCCTGATCTTCCCCGAGATCATCGAGATGCAGGTACGGGGAATCATCGAGGCGGCGGTGCAGCTGAAGAAGGAAGGGGTGGACGTCCGCCCCGAGATCATGATCCCGCTGATCAGCACCGTCGAGGAGCTGCGCCGCACCAAGGGGTACCTGCAGACGACCGTCGACCAGGTCCTCTCCGAGTCCGGTGTCGACGTCGCCTACAAGTTCGGCACCATGATCGAACTGCCCCGCGCAGCCCTCACCGCCGGGGAGATCGCCGAGGAGGCGGAGTTCTTCTCCTTCGGCACCAACGACCTCACCCAGACCACCTTCGGCTTCTCCCGTGACGACGCCGAGGGCAAGATCATCATCCCCTACGTCGAGAAGAAGATCCTCCCCACCAACCCCTTCGAGACCATCGACCGTGGCGGCGTGGGGCGGCTCATGAACATCGCCGTCATCGAAGGCCGCCAGGTCCGTCCCGACCTCGAGATCGGGATCTGCGGGGAGCACGGCGGCGACCCCGACTCCATCGCCATCTGCGAGAAGCTCGGCCTCAATTACGTCTCGTGTTCGCCCTACCGTGTGCCGGTGGCGCGTCTCGCCGCCGCTCACGCCCGGCTCGCCGTCCTCGAGCGCGATCGCTGACGATCACCGGCTCTGAGGCCGCCCCGCTGGGGCGCCGCCATCTGGCGGTGCCCCGGCCTGGGCGGGACGGCCGCCCCTGGCCGCCTCATGCCTCCGGCTCGGGGCGTCGCACCCGTCCTCGCGCTATCCTCGTTCGGCATGGCTGAGCGAGTCCGGGTCCGCAAGGTCGGCACCCGCGATGGGCGTCCGACGATGCTCGACGACGGTCACGTCGTGGAGGGGGACGAGCTGGCGAGCCCGACACCGGGAGAGCCGTACTCGATCCGGCGGACGGTCGTCGAGCACGAGGGGGCTCCCCCCGTCTTCGCCACCTCGCCGGTTCGCGCCGTCATCAACGGCAGCGACGGCTCCATCGTCGTGGTCACCGACAACTCCCGGTACCGCGTCGAGGTGGTCGGCCGGTGAGGGCGGTCGGCCCGGCTGCCGGCAATTCGCGACGGCCCACGCGGCCGTGACAGACGACGCCGTCGCCGAGATCAAGGCCCGGCTGGACATCCTCGAGGTCGTTGGCGGCTACGTGACCCTGCATCGCAGCGGAGGTCAGCACACCGGCCTCTGTCCCCTGCACCCGGAGAAGTCCCCGAGCTTCGTCGTCAGCCAGGCCAAACAGGTCTGGCACTGCCACGGGTGCCACGAGGGTGGCGACATCTTCACCTTCATCCAGAAGATCGAGAGGGTCGACTTCGCCCGAGCCCTGGAGATCCTCGCCGAGCGCGCCGGCGTTGAGCTGGAGCGGGCCAAGGGCCCCGCCGGCGGGGGCGCCGCCCGGCGACGCCGAAGCCTTGAACTCAACGACAGGGCGGCGCGCTTCTATGAGCACGTTCTCTGGAACCTGCCGGCCGGAGAGCCGGGACGCCGTCTCCTCGCCGAGCGTGGCGTCGACCCGGCCCTGGCCCGCTTGTACCGCGTCGGCTTCGCACCGGCCGGAGGGCAGGAGGAGAGGGACCTGGGGCGCTACCTCGTCCGACGCGGCGCCGACCTTCCGGAGATCGCCGCCGCCGGCCTGACCGCCCGGGCCGGCCGCGACCTCTTCCGCCACCGCCTGGTCTTCCCCATCTCCGATGAGCGCGGCCAGGTGCTGGCCTTCGGCGGCCGCGCCCTGGGGGATGTCCGCCCCAAGTACCTCAACACTCCCGAGACCGGCGTCTACCACAAGTCGTCGGCGCTCTTCGGTCTCGAGCAGGCGCGGGACGCTCTCCGGGCGAAGCGGGAGGCGGTGGTGGTCGAGGGCTATTTCGACGTGCTGGCGGCCCACGCCGCCGGCGTCCTCCACACCATCGCCTCCAGCGGCACGGCGCTGGCTCGGGAACAGGCGCGCCTGCTCGCGCGGCAGGCCGATACGGCGATCCTCTGCTTCGACGGCGACGAGGCCGGCCGCATGGCGGCCTCCCGCGCCGTGGACGTCTGTGCCGCCGAAGGGCTGCCCACCCGCATCGCCGTGATGCCCGAGGGGGTGAAGGACCCCGACGAGATGGTCCGCAAGGATCCAGGAGCGTTCGCGGCGCTGATCGCCGGGGCGGCGCCCGAGTGGCAGGTCCTCGTGGACTGGGCCATCGGCGACACCGGTGGGCGGGTCGAGGAGCGCCGCGCGGCCGCTGAGCGGGTGGTGGCGGTGCTGGTCCGCATTCCCACCGCGGCCACCCGCGACCTCTACGTCCAGGAGGCGTCACGGCGCCTCGGCCTCTCCGCAGCGGCGCTCGCCGCCGACGTCGCCCGCGCGCTCTCCCGCCCGGCTCGGGGCACCGTCCGGATGACGGTGCCGCCGGTCGCCGAGAGCCCGGCCGATGCGGCTCGCTCCGGCGATGCCGCCGAGGGTTTGGAGGACGGGGATCCCGGGCATCCTCTCCTCCCATGGGAGGAGTACCTCGGCACGTATGTCCTCCACAGGCCGGCCCTGGCGCATCTGCTGGTCGGCACGATGGGGTTCGCCGTCGATGAGCTGGCCAGCCCGCAGCTCCGGCGCCTCGTGGAGATGGCCCTCGGGGTCCCGGACGGTGTCGGCTTCCCAGTGCACGCCCTCGGGCCAGCCGATCGCCGGCTGGCGGCCGGTCTCCTCGTCCGCGAGGTTCCGGAACTGGCCGCGGACGCCGAACCCGGGGCGGTGGAGAAGGCCATCGCCGATTGCGTCGATCGATCCCGTTTCGCCGCCCGGCACGAGCGGGCACAGCGCGACATCGACGCCCTTTTCGGCGCTCCAGCGGGATCGGAGGCCGGCGACGCCGACGGCGTGGCCGCGCGGTTGCGCGAGGTCATCGCCGAGCAGCGGGAGCCTCAGCAGCGTCCCTGAGGTCGGGCGCCGGGCGCCACGGTTTGGCGACACAGAACGGCGCGAGGCCGCGGCAGGGCACAATCAGCGACTGGGGCCGCCGCGAGGCCGGTCCAAAAAGTCGAGGCGACCATCGCGGCCTGCCTCTCGCACCAGCCATCTCCCTCTGGGGGAACAGTGAAGGCCGCTTCTGTGACACCTCCCGCGACGAACTTCCCCGAGCCCGTCCCTCCGTCCGCCGAGCTGCCCGAGGCCCCGGCGCCCGTCCGGGTCCCCCACGGCCGCGCCGCTCTCAGCGCGCTGCTCGCCCCCGACGCCCTCGTGCTCTCCGCCGAGCAGCTCATCGTCCGCGGCAAGGAGGCCGGCTACCTCACCCCCGACGACGTCCTCGCGGGTTTCCCCGAGATGGATGTCGAACCCGACCATCTGGAGCGCGTCTTCCAGGTCTTCCGGGACATGGGCATCGAGGTCACCGACGGCGACAAGGACTTCGCCGTGGTGGAGGACGACGAGGAGCTGGTGGCCACCGCCGAGGCCATCAACTCGGTGTCCCTCGACGACCCGGTGCGCATGTACCTCAAAGAGATTGGGCGGGTTGCCCTGCTCCGCGCCGAGCAGGAGGTGGAGTACGCCAAGCTCATCGAGCAGGGCGACGAGGACGCCAAGAACGCGCTGACCGAGGCCAACCTTCGACTTGTGGTCAGCATTGCCAAGAAGTACATCGGCCGCGGCATGTCCTTCCTGGACCTCATCCAGGAAGGCAACATGGGGCTGATCCGCGCCGTCGAGAAGTTCGACTACAGAAGGGATTCAAGTTCTCGACGTACGCCACCTGGTGGATCCGCCAGGCGATCACGCGGGCCATCGCCGACCAGGCGCGCACCATCCGCATCCCGGTGCACATGGTGGAGACGATCAACAAGCTCGTCCGTGTCTCGCGCCGGCTCCTTCAGGAGCTGGGCCGCGAGCCGGCCGACGAGGAAATCGCCGAGGAGATGGGCATCACTCCGGACAAGGTTCGCGAGATCACCAAGGTTTCGCAGGACCCGGTCTCCCTGGAGACGCCATCGGCGAGGAGGAGGACTCCCATCTCGGCGACTTCGTCGAGGACAAGGAGGCGACGGCGCCCAGCGACGCGGCTTCGCTGACCATGCTGCGCACCGAGGTGGAGGACATCCTCGACACGCTCACGCCGCGCGAACGCCGGGTCCTCCAATTGCGTTTCGGCCTCATCGACGGTCACCAGCGGACCCTCGAGGAAGTGGGCAAGCGATTCGGCGTGACGCGTGAACGCATCCGCCAGATCGAGGCCAAGGCCCTGCGCAAGCTGCGCCACCCCTCGCGCAGCAAGAAGCTCAAGGACTACCTCGAGTAGCCCCTCCTGCCTCCCGTGGCCCCGCGTCGCCGGATGGTGGGGTGCCGGTTCGGGTCGTCGAGTGATCTCGACCCTATAATCCGGATTCGATCCGTTCCGGGTTAGCTCAGCGGTAGAGCAGGCGGCTGTTAACCGCAAGGTCACTGGTTCGAATCCAGTACCCGGAGCCATCGCGATCCCACGTCCTGACCGGATCGAGGAGAGTGCCATGGCTGAGGCCGAGGAGCCGGAGACCGGCGCCGCTGGCGCGACCGACGAGTCGCTGCCCGGCGCCGGGAGCGAAGCAGGCACGCCCGACCAGGGGGACGACCAGACATCCCTCGCGGGATTGCCCCATTGGACCTTCTCCGGATTGACGGAGGGCGAGGTCGCGGACCCGGCGGTCGAGCCTCCGCCACCCCCGCCGCCCGTGCTGACGGCGGACCAGATGCCGGTTCTTGCAACCGGGACGACCTCCGGTCCGCCCGAGCCGCCGCCCCTGCCGGCAGACGAGCTGCCGACCGCCACGGTCAAAGGGGACTCCTCCGCGCCTGCCCTCATCCTCGATTCCGACGCGGTCGTTCCCGAGGAGGTCGCCGTCGAGGCCGCCGCCGCCGAGCCCGCGGCCGCGGACCTCCCCGAGGCATCACCCGCAGGGCTGTTCGAGGTGCCCGCCGAGCCGCGGTCCGACACGTTCTTCGGAGCTCCCCCCGGGGCCCCTTCCGAGGCTCCCCCCGATGACCCTTCCGACATGCCCCCCGAGGCCCTTTCCGAAACGCTCCACGATGCCCCTTCTGAACCGCCCTCCGGGGACCCCGCCTCACTGCTGCCGCCGCCACCCGTGCGGCCTCTGGCGCCGGCCGCCGCGGCGCTGCCCGCCCTTCCCTCGGAAGCCTGGATCACCCCGGTGCGGAGCCCGTCGCCCGGCCCCTGGAGCTCCCCGGCGCCGATCCGACCCCCGGCCGCGCCGTCGCTGGGCCCGGTCGGCAAGCGCCGCCGCCCGGCCGCGGTCATCGCCCTCTCTGTGATCACCCTGGGCATCTACTCCCTGGCCTGGCACTCCCGGGTCAATCGCGAGATGGCCGAATTCGATGCTCGCCTGGAGGTGAAATCGGGGGTGTCGGCGCTGGGCGTCGCCATTCCCTGGCTCCTCGGTGTGCTGACCACCCTCGCCGGCGCCGCCGATCTTGCCATCCGCCTCCTGCACGTTCACGTCAGCCTGACCCTGCCCTCTCGCATGGTCGGCTTCGCCCTGCTCGGCGGCATCGCCATCGTCCCCTACCTGGTGCTGCTGCTGCCGTTCTCGGTCGTCGCCCTGGTCATGACCCTGGAGCGGCTCCGGGTCGTCCAGGAACGGGTCGGCATCCGCCCCGACGGCCAGGTGCGGCCGGTGGCTCGAGCCTGCCTGCTCCTGCTCCCCGTCATCGGCGGTCTCTGGCACCTTGCCGCCGTCCAGTCGAGGCTCAACCGGGTGTGGCGCGAGGGCGATACCGCCGCCCGCCCCGATCCGGTGCGGCGGCCCCACTAGGGCGGCGGGACCCCTATGGCCGTTTCCATCGCCTGCGTGTCCGGCAAGGGAGGGGTGGGCAAGACCACCACCTGCTCCGCGCTCGCCGGCGCCTTCAGCGAGATGGGCCGTCGGGTCCTCGCCGTGGACATGGACCCGCAGTCGAATCTGACGTCGGGGCTCGGCTTCAACCCCTACAAGCTCGACCGGACCATCTCCGACCTGCTGGTCGACGGCGACGTCACTCCAGAGGGCGTCACGCTGGCCACGCAATGGGAGGGCCTCTGGCTCATCCCCGCCAGTCCCGACCTCAGTGCCGTCGAGGCGGAGATGCCGAGCACCATCGACAGGGAGCTCCAGCTCCGCGACGCCCTCGACCGCGGCGACGGCCTCGCTGGGTATGACTTCGTCCTCTTCGACACCCCGCCGAACTTCGGCTTCCACACCGTCAGCGTCCTGGCGGCCGCCGACTACGTTCTGGTGCCGCTCCAGATGTCGGGGTACGCCATGAAGGGGCTGATCGAGGTGCTGCGCACCTGCCGCGTGGCCCAGCAGGGCCTCAACCCGCAGCTGAAGATCCTCGGCCTGCTCCCCACCTTCGTCAGCCTGCGCACGCGTTTCAGCCAGCAGATGCTGGAGGGCCTGCGCGAGATTCCCAACCTCCATGTGTTCGACACGGTGATCAAGGCCACCGTCAAGCTGCAGGAGAACGCCATGGCCGGGGTGCCGATCACCGCCTATGCGCGAAGTTCGGACGCCGCTCACGCATACCGCGCCCTGGCCCAGGAGATCCTGGACCGTGTCTAAGAGGGTGGCAACCCAGGAGGCGGGTTCGGCCGGCATGGTGGCCGCCGAGTTGGCGTCCCCCGCCGAGCGCCCGCGGGCGTCGACGATGGACAGCACGAACCTGCCAGAACGCTCCACCCACGAGGGCGCCGACCGCCGCCGGCTGCGGCGGCGCCGGAGCGCGGTGCAGGTGCCCACCGTCGTTTCGCCGATGGACGCCCCTGACGACGCGGAGGGCCGCGTCGAGATCATCGTCGTCCGCGCCCCCGCCGACGTCGATGAGCCGTCCGTTCTGGAAGCGCCCGTCCTGGAGTCGGCGGACAGGGAATCCCAGGACGGCGAGCCGGCGGACGAGGGATCGCCAGACAGGGAACCGCTGGACGAGGAATCGCTCAACGGCGAATCGCCGGACGAGGAATCGCCCGCGGCGGAGGCGCCGGAGGGAGAGACGGCAGAGAACGAGACACCGGAGGACAGGTCACGGGATCAGCCGGCGGAGGACCAACCGGCGGGGGACGGGTTGCCAGAAGACAACTTTTCAGAGGACAAGGCGCCGGCCGCCGCCGTCGCCGCGACCGAAGGCGCTCTTTCCGTCCCCGCCACCGGTCCGGTCACCTCCTTCCTCGCCCGGGCTCAAGGCTGGGTGGCCGTGGCCGTGCTCGCCGTCCTCCTCGTCGTCGTCTTCCTGATCCTCGGCGCCGTGGTCCGCTGAGCCCCGGCTCCCCTGCGCGCCGTCGCGTGGGAGGAGGGCACCCTGACGCTTCTTAGCTTGTGGCAAACATACAAGCTGGTGGTATACCATCGGAGCATGGACGGCGCCCGCACCACTCAGGCTCTTCTCCGCCACCTCGATGCGGGCCTGGGCGAGCGCCCCGAGGACGAGCTGATCGCCCAGGTTCTGGGCGGGGCCGAACCCACCGCCGCCCTCCTGTCCACCGCGGGCCGGCTGGCTCGCATCCCCTTCTGGGAGCGTCGGGCGCTGGGCGCCGCCGGTCTGGTCCGGGATCACCGGATCCCACCGCGGGAGGCCATCCGCCTGGCGGCACTCTGGGAACTGGCCGAGCGCTGGTATCCGGACGAGCGCCCGGCCGTGACCACCCCGGGAGCGGCACTCCACCTCCTTCAGGGGCTGCGGTCGGCCGCGCGCGAGGAGGTGTGGGCGCTGCTGCTGGACGCGCGGCACCGCCTCATCAGCGTCCAGCCGGTGGTGGCCGGATCCCTCAACAGCGCCCGTCTCCTGCCGCGCGACGTTCTGGCTCCGGCTCTGCGGGCCGGGGCGGCGGCGGTCATCGTCGCCCACAACCATCCCAGCGGCGAGGTGACGCCGAGCCGGGCGGACCGGCTCGTCACCGTCGCCCTGCGCGACGCGTCCCGGCTTCTGGGCCTGCCCCTGCTCGACCACCTCATCGTCACCGCCCGGTCCCATTACTCCTTTCGCGAGACGGAGGCCTGGGAGACGGAGGCGGCGACCGCGGCCTGAGACGGCGGCGCCACGCCCCGGTGCGGCCGGCCGGATCGACGAGGGAACCGGGCCGCGGGGACGCCGGGCAGGCTATCCTCGCCGTCGTGGACGGCTCAGTGCCGATGGAACTGACGACGGGGCTTCGCGCCGGCGAGCTGCGGGTCGGCGCCGACTATGAGAGCGCGCGCCAGGATCGCCGCGCCGAGGCCATCGAGCTCCGGCGGCGCCGGCGTGTCGGCCTCGGCGACCTGCTGAGCCTCGTCTTCGAGAATGCGCAGACGCTCCGCGCCGCTGCCGAGGAGGCCCTCCGCGCGGAGCGGCTGGAGGGCGAGGAGAGTGTCGCCGCCGAGGCGGCCCGGTGGCAGCCGCTGCTGCCCGCCGCGGGCCAGCTCGCCGCCAGCCTCTACCTGGAGGTGGCGGATGCGGCGAGGCTGGGGGCCCTGGCCGCTGACCTGGCGGCCATCGCAGCGACCGTGTACCTGGAGGTCGATGCGCGGCGCAGCCCGGCCTTGATCGCAACTCCCGCCGGCCCGGCGGCGGAATCCCTTCCGGCGCCGGCCGCGTATCTCAGGTTCGAGCTGACCGAATCCCAGAGTGAGGCCTGGCGCGAGGGCGCCAGGGTGGTGCTGGGCGTGGCCCACCCCCGGTGCGCGGCCACCACCGAGCTGAGCGACGAGCAGCGGGCCGCCGTCGCCCAGGACCTCGATCCCCGGGAAGCGGAGGCCGGGTCGCGTTGAGCCACCCCCCCGTCACGGGCCGCCTGGGCCGCTGGCTGACAGTGGCGACCACCGCCGGGTTGCTGCTCGCGTGCGGCAGCTCTGGGCCCCCGCCGCCCTGGAGGGCAGGCCACCCCGACCCTTCCAGCCTCGGCCTCCTCGACCTGGCACAGGCCGGAACGTGCGCCACGGCGGCGCCCGACCCGGACGAGGCCCCCGCGGCCATCAGCTTCCAGGGCTCGACCTATGTGCAATCGGAGAAGACGGCGCCGCTCGGCGTCGAGCCCGGGGTGGAGATCGACCACACCGGCAACTGGGACTTCTACCTCAACAACAACGGCAGCCTGACGATGTCCACGCCACAGGCTGACTTCCTCTACGTCACCGGCAAGTGCTGACGGGTTGAAGGAGGCCGCAGGGGGCGGGGGAATCGTAGGTGCGCCGGGCCGCGAGCCCTCGGTCCTGACGGACCTGAATCCTCACCTCCCCGGAGGACGCGGCACGGCCGCTCGGCGCCCCTGGGAGAATGGCGTTTGATGCCGGCTCAGCACGTCATGCCCTTCACCGCCCTCGTCGGCCAGGAGCCGATGAAGACGGCGCTGATCCTCAACGCCGTCAATCCTGCGATCGGCGGCGTCCTCATCCGGGGAGAGCGGGGAACCGCCAAGTCCACTGCGGTCCGCGCCCTCGCCGGGCTGCTTCCCGCCATCGACGTCGTCGCCGGCTGCCGCTTCTCGTGCAGTCCGGTGAGTGGCGACCTCCTCTGCGACGAGTGCCGCGCCCGTCAGATCGCCGGCCAGCATCTCCCCCTCGTGACGCGGCCCATGCGCGTCGTCGACTTGCCTATCAACGCCTCGGAGGACCGGCTCGTCGGGAGTATCGACATCGAGCGCGCCATCAAGGACGGTGAACGCGGTTTCGACCCCGGCATCCTCGCCGAGGCCAACCGCAACGTCCTCTACGTCGACGAGGTCAACCTCCTCGACGACCACCTGGTCGACGTGATCCTGGACGCCGCAGCCATGGGCGTCAACATCGTGGAACGCGAGGGGATCTCGATGGCCCATCCCTCGCGATTCATCCTGGTCGGGACCATGAACCCGGAAGAGGGAGACCTGCGCCCGCAGCTCCTCGATCGATTCGGTCTCTGCGTCGAGGTGAGCGGGCTCCGCTCCGTGGCGGCGCGGGTCGCGGTCATGCAGACGGACATCGAGCGCCAGCGCGACCCGACCCGCCAGCACCGCAGCTCCCGCGCCGAGGAGGAGAGGTTGCGCGCCGTCATCGTGAAGGCGCAGGAACTGCTTCCCCTGGTGGAGATCTCGGTGGAGATGCGGTGGTTCATCGCGCTCGCCTGCATCGATGCCGGCGTTCTCGGCCACCGCGCCGATATCGTCGTCAGCCGCACCGCCCAGACCCTGTGTGCCGTGCGCGAGGCGGAGACCGTGGTCGACCACGAGATAGGCGGGCAGGCACGGGTGCGCCCCGCAGGCGCGCTCTCCGTCACCGCCAGCGACATCACCGTCGCCGCCGACCTGGCGCTGCGGCACCGGCGGCGCGACCGGCCCGGCGACAGCCCCGCCAAGCCAACCCAGGGGGCGGAGGCGCAGCGCGAGCGGATGGAGGAGCTCGCCGAGCAGGCGCGGGCCCAGGTGGCGACGGTGGACGAGTTGGACGCCAGCGAGCAGCCCGCCCCGGATGCCGACCAGGAGGGCAGCGACAGTGCGGCCCAGCGCGGGGGCCCCGAACCGACCGCCCAGGACGTGACGAGGCGCGGTGTCGAACAGCGCTTCGAGGGGGAGCTGTTCCCGGTGCGGTCGATCAAGCTTCCCCGCGATCGCAAGTCGCGGAGCGCCAGCGGTAAGCGCTCCAGTTCCCAATCCCGCGACAAACGAGGTCGCTACGTGCGGGCGATCCAGACCGAGCGCACCACCGACGTCGCCTTCGACGCCACCTTCCGCGCCGCCGCCCCGCACCAACCGCGGCGGCGAGCCCAGCCCGCTCCCGGGGCACCGGTGCTGCGGCTGGAGAAACAGGACCTCCGTCAGAAGGTGCGGCGCCGGCGCACCGGGACACTCATCGTCTTCGTCGTCGACGCCAGCGCCTCCATGGACGCGGAGCAGCGAATGCGGGCCACCAAGGGGGCGGTCCTCTCGCTGCTCCGCGACGCCTACGTCCGGCGCGACAAGGTCGCCCTGGTCGTCTTCTCCGGACGCACGGCGCGGGTTGCCCTCGCCCCGACGGGAAGCGTCGACCTCGCCGAATCCCGCCTCCAGCGGCTCACCGTGGGCGGCACCACGCCTCTCACGCACGGGCTGCTCGCCGGTCTCAAGTTGATCCGGACCGAGCGGCTCCGCGATCCCCACGTCTTCCCCCTGCTCGTGCTCATCTCCGACGGGCGGGGCAACATCTCGCTCTTCGGCGAGGAGCCGCTTCTCGAGGCGCAGCACGCCGCCGAGCAGATCGGCCGCGAGCACATCCGCACGCTGATCATCGACTCCGCGAAGGACACCACCGGTGCCCTGTTGACGGCGATCGGCAGTCGGGCGCCGGCGGCACTGCTGGGAGGTCCCGGCTTCAACGCGTGCCTCGATCTGGCCGAACGCAGCAGCGGCGAGTATCTCGGCCTCTTCGATCTCTCCCAAGGTGCGATCATCGCCGGAGTGCAGAGAACCCTGAGAGCCCGATGAGCAGCATCTTCGTGACCGGCTCCGCGGACGGCATCGGCCGAGAGACCGCCTCGACCCTGGTCCGCATGGGCCACCGCGTCGTCCTCCACGCGCGCGACAGCGCGCGGGCGCAGGAGGCCCGGGCCGCGGTGCCCGGTGCCGCGGACGTCGCCGTCGGCGACCTGGAGTCACTGGCCCAGACCCGGGCCCTGGCCGCCGCAGCGCAGAGGGCGGGGCCGTTCGACGCCGTCATCCACAACGCCGGGGTCGGTAGCACCTCGAGGCGTGAGACCACCGCCGACGGCGTGGAGCGGATCTTCCAGATCAACGTGCTGGCCCCGTACGTGCTCACCGCCCTCATGGAGCGCCCGGCACAACTGTCTACCTGACCTCGGGGTTGGAGTTCCAGGGCGTGGTCGATCTCGGCGACCTGCAGCGGTCGCGCCGGCCCTGGGACGGCGAGATGGCGTATTCCAACTCCAAGCTCTGCGACATCCTGCTCGCCTTCGCGGTGGCCCGGCGGTGGCCGCATGTCTGCGTCAACGCCGTCGATCCCGGCTGGATCAGGACACGCCTCGGCGGGCCCAAAGCCACCGACGCCCTGCCGCTGGGCGCCGAGACCCAGGTGTGGCTGGCGACCAGCGACGATGCGGCGGCGGCGGTCTCCGGCCGCTACCTCAAGCGGCGCCAGGAGCTGCGGGCGAACCCGGCCGCGTACGACGAGGCGCTCCAGGACGGGCTCCTCGATTCCTGCGCCGCCCTGAGCGGAGTGTCGATTCCCCGTTAGGGTGGTCCGGCACCTCCCGCTCCGTCAGCGGCTCCCTGCGCCACCGCGGTGCGCCGGATCTCCAGCAGGCTGGCCGCAAGACGCCGCTCGCCCTCGGCGCCGTCCATGACGGTGTCGAGGACGTGCGGTTGCATCCCCAGTGCCTCGACTGCCGGGACCAGGTCCGCGTCGACCTGGTCGAGAACGAACCCGGCGGCGATCCCCGCGTACCTCCGGGCCACTCCGAGCGCTGTCGGCTCCTCGCCGAGCTGGGCCATCAGCGTCACCGTCGGCCCCTTGAGGGAAAGGCCGGCGACAACTGGCGACACCGCGACCGTCCGCGCCCTGTCCAGGTGGGGGCGGAGCAGGGCGAGGATGGGGTCGATGCTGAGGAGCGGGTTGGAGGGGCCGATGACGACGAGCTCGGCCCGGCGCACCGCATCGATCGCGGCGGGCGCCGGCACGGCCTGATCGAGGCCGTCGAAGCGCAGATCTCGCACCGGGGGTTCGCAGCGGTGCTCGACAAACCACTCCTGGAAGCTCATCCCCCCCTGGTCGGTGGTCAGCCGGGTGCGCACCGGGTCGTCGCTCATGGGGATGACGCTGGCGGGCAGCTGGAGCCGGCGGCCGATCTCGGCCACCGCCTCGCCCAGCCCCGCTCCGTGACGCCGGAGGGACTCGCGCAGCAGGTGGAGGCCGATGTCGCGATCGCCCAGCGCGAACCAGGTGGGCTCGCCCATGCGGCCCAGCGTGTCCAGGGCGTGGAAGGTCTCGTCCTGGACGCCGAAGCCGGCATCGGCGTTGAAGATGCCGGCGAGGCGATGAGGACCGAGTCGGTGTCGGGGCAGACCAGCAGCCCCCAGAAGCGGTCGTCGTCCGCCGTGTTGGTGATGACGGTGAGGTCACCGGCGGGGAGCACGCCGGCGAAGCCGCTGGCGAGCCGGGCGGCGCCGGTGCCCCCGGCGAGGAGGGCCACCCTCATCGGAACAGGTCCAGCGAGGAGGGGCGGACCAGGTCGCCGCCGGCACCGTCCCTGCCCTCCAGGGTCAGGCCGCGCACCACCACGGCCGGGATCCGGCTCGTCTTGCCCATGATCAGCCCGCTGGCGGCGGCGATTTCGTCGGCGACGGCGACCACGGTAGCGTGGAGCGGCATGCCGAAGTCGTCCGCCTGGCCGCGGTAGTCGACGGCGGACGGCATCCCAGCGATGCCCAGAGCGACGTTGCACAGCCCCATCCGCCAAGGCCTGCCGAAGGTGTCGCTGACGATGACCCCGACGGCGAGGCCCGACGCCTCGGCGATGCGCTCGCGGAGCCGGGCGGCGCTGCGGTCGCAGTCATCGGGGAGGAGGCAGACGGTCTCGGCCCCAGGGACGTTCGACCGGTCCACGCCGGCGTTGGCGCAGATGTACCCGTGGCGGGTCTCGACGATGAGGACACGGTCGTCCCTGATCACCCGGACGCTCTCATCGAGAACCACCTGGACCATCCGCGGATCGGCCTGCAGGCGTGCGGCCAGCTCCCTGGCCCGCTCGGTGACGGTGACGTCGGCGAGCCTGCGGAGCCGGCCCTCGGCTTTGGAGACCACCTTCTGCGCGATCACCACGACGTCGCCGGGCTGCAGCGGCGCGGCCCGACCGGCGATGAGACCGCCGAGGTCATCACCCGCGCCGATCTCGGGCAGCCCCGGGACGGCGAGGAGCTCGACGCTCATCGGGGTCCCGGCGGTGACGTGGGGCCCGAACGCCGGGGCGTCGGGGTGCGGCGCGGCCCCGGTTTCATGCCGTGGCCCGGAGCCGGGTCAGTGCGGCCAGGTCGGCGGGGACATCGAGGTCGAGGGCGAGGGCGGGCTCCTCGTGGACGAGGAAGGTGCGCCCCCTGCGCTCCGCCTCAGCGGCGAAGCGGGGCAGGGAAGCGTCTCCGAAGTGCAGATCAAATCCCGCGATCGGCCGCAGGTAGAGGGCGTTGGTGCCCTGACGGCCGATGGCGGGCACCGCCACCGCCACCGGGCCATCCACCGCATCCCCGCGGTCGATCACGCGCGCCAGGCTCGACGAGTTCGACGAGCGGCAGATCGGAACTGACCAGCAGGCAGGCGTCAGCACCGCGACCGACGACCTCGGCGAGCCCGCTCCGGGCAGCGGCGTTCTGCCCTCTTTGGTCACTCTCCAGTAGGACGTGTGCGCCCATCCGGGCGGCGAACCGGGCCGCGGTCGGGCCGCCGCAGACAGCGAGGACGAGGCCGGCCTCCTGCGCCGCGCCGAGGGCGAGCGCGGCGTTCTCCTCAACCAGCCGCCGGCGGTCGGCGGCGGGAAGAACGGCGGAGAGGCGCATCTTCGCCCCCTCGAACTCCTTGAGCAGCACCACGATCCAGGTTGCCCGTCTCATGGCTCCCTACTCTACGGAGCCGCCCTGCTCCGCGGCGGGGAGGGGCCTCTCCCTCGGGCGCCCTGCCTCGACGGGCGCCTCTGCGAGAATGGGCGGGTGCAGCCCGGCCGGAACGTCTTCCCCTTCACCGCCATCGTCGGCCAGGAGTTGATGCGGCAGGCGCTCGTCCTCAACGCCATCAACCCCGCCATCGGTGGGGTGCTCATCCGGGGAGAGAAGGGCACCGCCAAGTCGACGGCGGTTCGCGCCCTGGCACGGCTGCTTCCCGAACTGGAGGTCGTGGCCGACTGCCGCTTCGGCTGCCCTCCGGATGCGTCGGGTCCGCAGTGCTCCGACTGCGCCGAACGGGTCCAACGCGGCGAGACGCTGCCTCGGGCTCAGCGCCAGATGCGGGTGGTCGAGCTCCCCATCAACGCGTCGGAGGACCGCGTCGTCGGCTCCATCGACATCGAGGCGGCCATCAAGAAGGGCGAGAAGGAATTCGAGCCGGGAGTTCTCGCCGACGCCAACCGGAACATCCTGTACGTGGACGAGGTCAACCTGCTCGACGACCACATCGTCGACGTCCTCCTCGACGCGGCGGCGATGGGGACCAACACCGTCGAGCGCGAGGGCGTCTCCGTCTCGCACCCGGCGCGCTTCATCCTGGTCGGGACGATGAACCCGGAGGAGGGGGAGTTGCGCCCCCAGCTGCTCGATCGTTTCGGCCTCTGCGTCGACGTGCAGGGGATCCGCGACGTCCGCCAGCGGGTGGAGATCGTCGAGCGTCGGGAGGCCTTCGAGGATGACCCGGAAGCGTTCGTCAACAGCTGGGAACCCGTGGAGAGGGCCGAGGCCGAGCGCATCCGGCGGGCGATGTCGTCGCTCGGAGACGTCGTCGTCGACCGGCAAATCCTCGTCGCCATCGCCCACCTCGGCATCGAGCTGGAGGTCGACGGGCACCGCTCCGACCTCGTCACCCGGAAGGCCGCCCAGGCGCTCGCGGCCCACGAGAACCGTGACCGGGTCTCGCTCGACGACATCGAGCGGGTGGCGCCGATGGTGCTGGCGCACCGTGTCAAGCCGACCGCCTCGCGCCGGGGCGCCGACATCGGGGGGATCCTCCGCGCGGCCGACGGCGGTGCCCCCGCCCCGGCGTTCTAGTCCGGCGACGGTCGCGGAACATGCGAGCGGTTTCGTACCCGCCATGCGCGGAGATCTGTCAGGCTCTGCTCCTGCCATGAGCAGCGAGGCAGAGGTGGACCGGCAACCGGGTGCCGAGCCGCCCACCGGCAGGCAGCACCGCCTCGTCTTCGGCGACCAGGAGGCGGTGGTCACCGAGGTGGGCGCGACGCTGCGGACGTACCACCTGGCGGGCCGGCGCGTGCTCGACGGCTTCGCCGAGGAGGAGCAGTCCACCCATGGACGCGGTCAGATGCTGCTCCCCTGGCCGGGCCGCACCGGCGACGGCCGGTACCGGCTGGAAGGCACGGAACACCAGCTGCCCATCGACGAGCCGCCGCTCGGCAACGCCATCCACGGGCTGGTGCGCTGGGCCAACTGGGTCGCCGAGGAGTCCTCGCAATCGCGGCTGTCCATGCGCCACCGGCTGCACGCGCGGGAGGGGTATCCCTTCAGCCTCGATCTCCAGGTCGCCTTCGCGCTCGAAGCCCGGGGGCTGACCGTCACCGTCTCGGCGACCAACATCGGCGCGTTCCGCGCACCCTTCGGCGCCGGCACCCATCCGTATCTCACCGCCGGCACGGCTCTCATCGACGGCTGCCGGTTGCGCATCCCGGCGGCGACGGCGCTAGTCGACGACGAGCGGCTGCTCCCCACCGGTCGGGTCCCGGTCACGGGCACCGACCTCGACTTTCGAGCCGCCCGGCTGATCGGGACCACCGCCATCAACACAGCCTTCACCGACCTGGAGCGCGACCCCGACGGCCTGGCACGCGTCTCGCTCGAGGCCCCCGACGGCCGCCGCGTCGTCGTCTGGTTCGACGCCGCGCATCCCTGGGTCATGGTGTTCACCGGGGATCCGCTGCCGCCGCACCAGCGCCGGCGCGGCCTTGCCGTCGAGCCCATGACCTGCCCTCCCGACGCCTTGCGCAGCGGTGAAGACCTGCTCGTCCTCGAACCCGGCCAGTCGGCACAGGCCACCTGGGGCATCGACGTCACCGGTCTGCGCTGAAGGGCGGCGCGGCGCGGGCCGAGCGGGGAATGTCCGACCGGTCAGTCGCCGGCGGGCATGCCCTCACTCAGGGCATCGTGGACGATGCTGGCGCCCACTGCGTCGAGGGCCAGGCAGATCGCGCCGATCAGCTCGGCCCGGTCGCCGAGCATGCTGGGGACGATCTCGGCGGCCGCGGCGGCTGCGGGGACGGCCCGCTGCGCCACGGTCTCCCGCAGGGGGCCGAGGATCAACTCGCCCGCCGAGCGCAGCTCGCCGCCGACCACGATGCGCTGCGGACTCAGCAGGTTGCAGAGGTCGGCGACGACGATGCCGACGGCGCGGCCCGCGTCGGCAAGCGCCCGCCGGCAGCGCGCATCGCCCTGGTCGGCGAGGGCCAGCACCCGCGGCACGTCGAGCTTCTCGCCGTAGCTGTGACGCAGCATCTCCAGAATGTTGTCCACGCCGACCACGGTCTCCAGGCAGCCCCGGTTGCCGCAGCGGCAGAGCTGCCCGTGCTCGTCGATGGTGATGTGTCCGATCTCGCCGGCGGTCCCGGCCGCACCGTGGTGGACGCGCCCGCCGATGATGAGGCCGGCGCCCACGCCGGTGGCGAGGTTGAGGCAGACGAGGTCGGTGCAGCCCCGGCCGGCACCGTGCCGCAGCTCGCCCAGCGCTCCGAGGTTCCCGTCGTTGTCGACCACGACGGGAAGCCCGAAGGCGTCTTCCAGGGTGGTCCGTGCCACCTGTCCGGCCCAGCGGTGCAGGATCGCGCCCCACCCCACCCGGCCCGAGACCGGGTCGATGGGACCGGGAAGCCCGACGCCGACCTGAAGCACATCGGCACGCGAGATGCCGGCGTGGTCGAGCAGCCGCGTCGCCATCGCCCAGGCCTCGGCGCAGCTCTCCTCGGCGCCGATTTCCGGGGGCAACGGCTGGTGATCCTCGGCCAGCAGCCGACCGGACGTATCGGCGATGCCGACGGTGATGTGGCGGTGGCCGAAGTCGACGCCGACGACCACGCCGGACGAGCGGCCGCCGACCAGTTCGAGGCCGCCGTGTCCCCCGCCCCGCGCCTCGCGGCGGCGGACCAGACCGCGATTGCGCAGCTCGGCGACGAGGTTCGAGACGGTCGCCGCAGAGAGCTCGGTGCGCCGGGCGACCTCCGCCTGGCTCAGCCCCCCGTCCCGGCTGATGACCTCGACGATGTGCCGCAGGTTGGCCTCACGCAGGCTGCGAAGAGCCCCCCTTGGACGCGGGACGCGGACAGCGGAACTCTGCCCATCGCCCGGGGTGATCGCGTCAGGCATTGAACGCTGACCTGGCACCAGGTCCCGGATGGATCTGGCGGGGGGTGGAGGGGATAAGGCCGACAAGGCCGATATCACCGTTGCCGCGAAGGGTAACCGAGGTCACAGGTCTTCGGCAAGGGGATCGTCCGGGGAGGGTTGACCGTGCCACGATATTCATAGTATCAAAGCTATGTCCCCCATTTGGGTGATCTTCTGTTCAAAGTCTTGACAGGGTTCCTCGCCGTCGAGCAGAATCTGTCCGCCGGGTGCCACGGGCCTCCGGCGGAGTGAAGGGTATTGGGCTGCCGGGTCCGCGCCGGAGGCCAGAGACGGCAGCGTCGTTAACGTCCGGCTGGGAGGTAGTGCCATGGGACTGAACGGGAAACTGCGGGTGGTGCGCCCTGGGGCGAGCGCCGGCCGGCCGGGGCGAGCGACCCTCGCCGCCGCCGCGCTGCTCTTGGTGGCCGCCTGCGGCAGCTCGTCGACAGCGTCGTCGGGGGCGTCGTCGGGCAGCAACAAGGTTCCCTCGGTCAGCATCAGCTCCTTCACCAGTGACATCGGCTCGACGATGTCGCAGTTCAAGTCGCTGACCGAGTACGCCACGAAGGGTGCCAGCACTCTTCAGGTCGGCGTGATCCTGCCGGACACCACGTCGTCGACACGCTACGTGGACTTCGACCAGCCCTACCTGCAGGATGCCTTCGCCGACGCGGGGTACACCGCGCAGCAGTTCAGGATCGACAACGCCCAGGGCAGTGACGCCACCGAGCTGGACGATGCCACGGCCGACATCAACCTCGGGGCCAAGGTCCTGGTCATGGATCCGCTCGACGGTCCGACGGGCATCGCCATCGCGCAGGCCGCCGAGGCCAAGGGTGTCACCCTGATCAGCTACGACCGGGCCACGTTCCAGGGCTCGAAGACGTACTACGTGAGCTTCGACAACGAGCAGGTTGGTGAGCTCATCGGCACCAACTTCCTCAGCTGCCTCACGGCAGAGAACGTGACCAGCCCCCAGGTCTTCGTCCTGAACGGCGGCGAGGACACCGACCCCAACGCCATCTCCTTCGCTGATGGCTACAACAAGGTGGTGTGGGGCCAGGAGGACAAGAGCGTTACCGCGGGTGCGAAGAGCACCACCGGCGGAGCCACGCTGGTCGGCGAGAACTTCGCCCCCGGCTGGAGCAACCCGCAGGGCGGCACGATCTTCCAGCAGGCGTACACCGCCAATCCGCAGATCAACGCCACCATCGAGGCCAATGACGGGCTCGCCAGCGCCGTCATCACCGACCTCCAGGGCGATGGTGTGAAGGCCGGCACCGTCCCGACCACCGGGCAGGACGCGACCGCTCAGGGGATGGCTTACATCCTCGAGGGGTGGCAGTGCGGCTCGGTCTACAAGGCCGTGTACAAGGAAGCCCAGGACGCCGTGGCCATGGCCACCATCCTGCTCGCCGGTGACACAGTGCCGACGGCTCTTCTGAACGGCAAGACCACGGATCCCACTGATTCCAGCATCACCGAGCCGGCGTCGCTGCTGGTCCCGGTGTGGGTCAACGCTTCCAACATGGAGCAGACGGTGGTCAAGGACGGCTTCGACACCGCCTCGGCCATCTGTGCCCTGGCGGGCGCAACCCTCTGCACGAAGGACAGCATCTCGTAGCGAACCTGGCAGGGCGTCCTCACTGACGCAACCCATCCTCCGGCGACGCCGCCGGGCTGTGCCCGCACCGCGCGGGTGCGGCCCGGTCGGCGCCGCTATGTTGGGGGGCTGAGTGAGGTGTTCTTCCGCCGCCGGGTGAGCGGCAGACGATGGTGAGTTGATGCGCTCCGAGAGCGTGGACATGAGGCCGAGGAGATGTCTGGGGACCACGCGGTGTTGCCGGTCGTGAGTGAGTCATGATCCGTGTCGGGTGAGATGAGCGAAGCCGACCGGACCAGCCATGTCGGCGCCCTCGTGTCAGGCATGGAGCCGCTGCTGAAGCTGCGGGGGATCGACAAGCACTTCGGGCCGGTGCAGGCGCTGTACGGGGTGGACCTGGACCTGCCGGCGGGGCAGGTGACGGGGTTGTGCGGGGACAACGGCGCCGGCAAGTCGGTGCTGACGCGCTGCATCGCCGGGGTGCACCAGCCCGACCACGGGCAGATCTACTTCGAGGGGAGGCCGGTGCACATCCGCAGTGCCCGGGACGCGGCGGAGCTGGGCATCGAGACGGTGTACCAGGATCTGGCGCTGGCGGACAATCTGGACATCGTCCAGAACATGTTCCTGGGGCGCGAGAGGCTGCGGCGGAGGCTGCTCGACGAGGACAGCATGGAGCGGGCGGCGGCGGAGACGCTGAGCGGGCTGCGGGTGACGACGGTGCGGTCGATCCGGCAGCCGGTGGCATCGCTGTCGGGAGGACAGCGCCAGTCGGTGGCGGTGGCCAAGGCGGTGATGTGGAACTCGCGGGTGGTGCTGCTGGACGAGCCGACGGCGGCGCTCGGGGTGGTGCAGACGCGGATGGTGCTGGACCTGGTGCGGCGGCTGCGGGACCGGGGTCTGGCGGTGATGGTGATCTCCCACAATCTCAACGACATCTTCGAGGTGGCGGACCGGATCGCGGTGCTGCACCTGGGGCGGATGGTGGCCCAGGGGCCGGCATCGGGATTCGACCGGCAGAGCACCGTGGAGTACATGACGACCGGGGGGGCGGGCCGGCCGGAGGTGCGGGCGGTGCCGGCGACCGGGGAGGCCGGCTGAGCCATGGCGCCCATCGAGAACGACGCAGCGGCCGAGGCGGCCGACGTCGCCGCCGCTGTCGAGGTCGAGATCCCCCCCGAGATCCTGGCTCAGACGCTGGGCCAGTACCTGCGGGGCTGGTGGGTCCGGGTCAAGAGCGGCGACAGCGGCGTCCTGCCCGTCGTGGTCGCTCTGGTCGTGGTCGCCGTCATCTTCGAGGTCTGGACCCCCGAGCACGCCTTCTTGAGCCCCGGCGACGTCGTCTACATCATCCAGGAGAGCACCGTCTACATGGTCCTGGCGATGGCCGAGATCTTCGTGCTGCTGCTGGGGGAGATCGACCTCTCCATCGGCTACGTGGCACTCTTCGGCGGCGTCGTCACCTGGAAGCTGGTGCAGACGCCCAGCCCGGCGTGGCCATGGTGGGCCGCCATCGCCACCGCCCTGCTCCTCTGCGCCGTTGTCGGCGCCGTCCAGGGCACGCTGGTGGCCCGGTTGAAGATCCCCTCCTTCGTCGTCACCTTGGGCGGGCTGCTGCTCTTCCGCGGCATCGTCGTCATCCTCCTGGGTGGTGCCAACACCACCTACTCCATCAGCTCCGCGGTGCCCAACCAGGCGGTGATCTTCAACCTCGTCCAGGCCAACATCGACCCGACGATCAGCTGGATCGCCATGGCCGCCGTCGTCGCCGCGGTGGGGGGTGGCCTGTGGCTGCGGGCGAGGAGCCGGCGCCGCGGGGGTCTGGTCGCTCCTCCCCCCAGCGTCACCGCCGCTCGCATCGCGCTGATCGCAGCGGTGGGGATCGCGGTGGTGGCGATCTGCGACGTGAACCGCGGCAGCCTCATCTCCGTCGAGGGCGTCCCCGAGGTGGTCCCGGTGGTGCTCGGCGTCCTCGCCCTCTGGACGTTGCTGCTGCAGCGGACCCGCTTCGGGCGCTACGTCTACGCCATCGGCGGCAACCCCGAGTTGGCCCGGCGAGCGGGCGTCAACGTCCGCCGCATCCGCACCCTGGCCTTCGTCCTCTCGGCGGTCACCGCCGGGTTTGCCGGCATCCTGCTGGGGTCGTTCTTCTTCGGCCAGTACAGCACCAACCTGGCGGATGGCAGCCAGCTGGTCCTCTACGCCGTCGCAGCCTCGGTCATCGGCGGCACCAGCCTCTTCGGCGGCCGCGGCAAGACCATCCACGGCGTCCTCGGCGGCCTCGTCATCGGCGGCGTCGTCTACGGCATGGCGTTGCTCGGGCTGCACGTGGAATGGGAGCTCATCGTGACCGGGTCCGTGCTCCTCATCGCGGTGCTGATCGACGTCCTCTCGCGCCGAGGCGTGAGCACGGGAGGCGCGGAACGTGAGTGAGCCCGAGCCGCTGCTGAAGCTGCGGGGGATCGACAAGCACTTCGGGCCGGTGCAGGCGCTGTACGGGGTGGACCTGGACCTGCCGGCGGGGCAGGTGACGGGGTTGTGCGGGGACAACGGCGCCGGCAAGTCGGTGCTGACGCGCTGCATCGCCGGGGTGCACCAGCCCGACCACGGGCAGATCTACTTCGAGGGCAGGCCGGTGCACATCCGCAGTGCCCGGGACGCGGCGGAGCTGGGCATCGAGACGGTGTACCAGGATCTGGCGCTGGCGGACAATCTGGACATCGTCCAGAACATGTTCCTGGGGCGGGAGAGGCTGCGGCGGAGGCTGCTCGACGAGGACAGCATGGAGCGGGCGGCGGCGGAGACGCTGAGCAGGCTGCGGGTGACGACGGTGCGGTCGATCCGGCAGCCGGTGGCATCGCTCTCGGGAGGCCAGCGCCAGTCGGTGGCGGTGGCCAAGGCGGTGATGTGGAACTCGAGGGTGGTGCTGCTGGACGAGCCGACGGCGGCGCTCGGGGTGGTGCAGACCCGGATGGTGCTGGACCTGGTTCGGCGGCTGCGGGACCGGGGTCTGGCGGTGATGGTGATCTCCCACAATCTCAATGACATCTTCGAGGTGGCGGACCGGCTCGCGGTGCTGCACCTGGGCCGGATGGTGGCCCAGGGGCCGGTATCGGGCTTCGACCGGCAGAGCACCGTGGAGTACATGACCACCGGGGGGCGGGCCGGCCGGAGGTGCGGGCGGTGCCGGCGACCGGGGAGGCCGGCTGAGCCATGGCGCCCATCGAGAACGACGCAGCGGCCGAGGCGGCCGACGTCGCCGCCGCTGTCGAGGTCGAGATCCCCCCCGAGATCCTGGCTCAGACCCTGGGCCAGTACCTGCGGGGCTGGTGGGTCCGGGTAAGAGCGGCGACAGCGGCGTCCTGCCCGTCGTCGTCGGCATCGTTGGCATCGGCTTCGTCTTCCAGCTGCTCAACCACCGGTTCCTGGAGCCGCTGAACCTCGTCAACCTCCTCTCCCAGAGCACCGTCTACATGGTCCTGGCGATGGCCGAGATCTTCGTGCTGCTGCTGGGGGAGATCGACCTCTCCGTCGGCCTGGTCATGGGCCTGAGCGCCGTCGTCGTCTGCGAGCTGGTGCAGCCGAGCGGCATCAACTGGCCTTGG
>CAWEEP010000052.1:0-3893 GCA_963808125.1 Candidatus Dormiibacterota bacterium | reverse complement strand
GAGCCGATCAATCCGGAGGCGTGAGGGAGGATGGTGTTGCCGCGTCGTCGGCGACGACCGCTGCCCGATCGTCGATACCTGGTGGCAGACCGAGACCGGCGGCATTCTGATCACGCCGCTGCCGGGCGCAACTCGGCTAAAACCCGGCTCGGCAACGCTGCCGTTCTTTGGCATTCTATTCCAATGATGGCGCCAACCGGGCGGGGACTACCTTCGGCACCTGGAACCTGGGGAGCAACGTGACTTTCATTCTATACCTTCAATCCTGCGACGAAATGAACGCGGGCTTCGATTCCGGATCCGCGGCTACTTGAACCTCGACCAGAGCGAAGCTGGGCTCCCTCGACTCAGGCGGTTTTTTGGCATCAAAGATCGTCTTCGGCCAATCGGGCGGTCCGACCGGGGCCATCGCCATCCAGACCGCCACGGCCTGGTCTTCGGCCAGCTGCCGAGGCCCTCTTCCCCGCCCGCTACGTCCTCAAGGCGCGCCTCCAGTACCTGCGCGATACGGGGCCGGCCATCGCGCCCTTGAACTCCTTCCTCTTTCTCCAGGGCCTGGAGACGCTCAGCCTGCGCATCGAGCGGCACGTGCAGAACGCGGTGGCGGTGGCCACCTGGCTGGAGGCTCGCGACGACGTCGTCTGGGTCGCCTACCCCGGCCTCGCCTCCAGCCCGTGGCACGCCCTGCAGCAGAAGTACCTCCCCCGCGGCGGCGGCTCCATCCTCGCCTTCGGCATCAAGGGGGGCATCGACGCCGGTCGGCGCTTCATCGAGGGGCTCCAGCTCTTCAGCCATCTCGCCAACGTCGGCGACGTGCGCAGCCTGGCCATCCACCCCGGCCTCCACGACGCACTCGCAGCTGACCGAGGAGGAGCAGCTGACCACCGGGGTGACCCCCGACCTGGTGCGCCTCTCGGTCGGCACGGAGTCGATCAAGGACATCCTGGCCGATCTCGCCACCGGCTTCGAAGCCAGCAGGAGGGCCTGATCTGGCGCTTCCTCGACGCGTTGCGGCCACCGGCCGACCCTTCCCGGGTCTGTGGCAGCCAGGCGACGACCCGGGGCGGCGTCAGTTCGCCGCCCTGTTTGAGGGCACGGGCCTCGCTCTCGAAGGCGGGGAGTCGCTCCCAGGATTTCGGTCGCCTACGAGACCTGGGGTGAGCTCGACGCCGACGGGAGCAACGCCATCCTGGTGCTACATGCTCTGACCGGAGACTCGCACGTCGCCGGTCCCGCCGGCCCCGGCCATCCGACCCCGGGCTGGTGGGGTCCCCTGGTCGGCCCCGGGGAGCCCATCGACACCGAACCGCCACTTCGTCGTCTGCCCCAACGTCCTGGGCGGGTGCCAGGGGACGACCGGACCCGGCTCGGCGGCGGCGGACGGCGCGCCGTACGGCTCGCGCTTCCCGGCCGTGACCAGTTCGCGACCAGGTCACCGTCGAGGCCGCGCTCGCCGACTGGCTCGGCATCGACCGCTGGGCCCTGGTCATCGGTGGCTCGATGGGGGGCATGCGCGCCCTGGAATGGTGCGTCATGCACCCGGAGCGGGTCCGGCGCGCCGTGGTGCTGGCCGTGGGCGCGGCCGCCACCGCCGACCAGATCGCCCTCTGCTCGCTGCAGATCAGGGCCATCCGCACCGACCCCGCCTTCGCCGGCGGCGACTACTACGACGCCGACGAGCGGCCGCTGGACGGGCTCGCCGTGGCGCGCGGCATCGGCCACCTCAGCTACCGGAGCGCCGACGAGCTGCAGCGCCGCTTCGGCCGGGTGGCGCAGACGCCGCAGGACCCGCTGCGGGGTGGCCAGTACGCCATCGAGTTGTACATCGACCACCACGGAGACAAGCTGGCGGGGCGCTTCGACCCCAACTCCTACATCGTTCTCAGCGAGGCCATGAACCACCACGACGTGGGCCGCGGGCGCGGCGGCGTCGCCGCGGCCCTCGCCGGTGCGCGGGTCCGGGTCGCGGTGGGCGGCATCGCCTCGGACCGCCTCTACCCGCTGGCACAGCAGCGCGAGCTCGCCCGCCTCATCCCCGGAGCCCCGCCGGTCGCCGTCATCGACTCCGCGTCGGGGCACGACGGGTTCCTCCTGGAGACGGGCCAGGTCGGACGCCTGGTCACCCGGACCCTCAAGTCGTAGCGGGAGCCGCCCGCCACCGCACCACCCCGGCGGCGCGTAGCGCGAGCATCGGCGCCGCCGCCACCGCCAGCGCCACCAGCCACGCCGCCGCCCAGCCCTGCCCCGAGACGACCAGGAAGGGGGCCCCGATCGCCACGGTGGTGGCGAAGAAGGCGGCGCTTCCCCGGTCCGTCTTGCTGCCGCCGGGGATGCGCCGCGCCGGCGTCGACGCCCGTTCCCCCACCAGGCGGGCCGTCACGTCGCTGAAGGCAAGCGTGACCACGGCGTGCGCGAAGATGGCGTCCGAGCGCGCCATCAGCGCGGCCACCCCGATCCCCAGTGGGAAGAGGATCTCGCCCCGGGTCGCCCGCCGGACGTCGTGGATGCTGGAGAGCACCCGCAGGTGGCGCTCGACTCCCGCCGGGATGTGGCTGCCCTCGCACCGGTGGGACCTCTACACTGTCGCCCGGTGATCGATTCCGGCAAATTCGGCACGGTCCAGGTGGTCGCCCGCCGCGAGGTCTCCGAGGCTCTCTGGGTGATGCGGGTGAAGCCCGACTTCGACCTGCCCTTCCGCCCCGGCCAGTACTGCACCCTCGCCCTTCCCATCGCTGGCCGGCTCATCGAGCGTCCCTACTCGATCTGCTCCTCGCCCGAGGAGGGCGAGATCGAGCTGTTCGTCGAGAGGGTCCCCAACGGCGAGCTCACCGTTCCCCTCCACGAGATCGGCGTCGGCGCGGAGATGCCGGTCCGGCGCCGCTGCAAGGGGCTCTTCCTGCGCGAGGCGCCGGTCGCGGGGCGGGCCCATCTCTTCGTCGCCACCGTCACCGGCATCGCTCCCTTCCTCTCCTGCATCCGCACCCTGCTGCGGCGGATCGAGCGTGGCGAGTGGGCACCCGAGGGCAGGGTCGTGCTTCTCCACGGGGCCAGCGTCTCCGGCGAGTTCGGCTACCTGGAGGAGATGCGCGAGCTGGAGGCGAAGACGGACTGGTTCAGCTACGTCCCCACCATCAGCCGTCCCTGGCTGGACCCCGAGTGGCCCGGCGAGCGGGGGCGCGTCGAGGACGTGGTGCGCAAGCACGCCGACCGGCTCGGGCTCCTGCCCGGAACCGCCCTCGGCGTTCATCTGCGGCAACCCCCAGATGATCGACAACGTCAAGGGCGCGCTTCGCAGGGGCGGTTTCGACGCCCAGTCGGTCCTTGAGGAGCAGTACTGGCCGGAGTGAGGAGACGGCCCGGATGATGCCAGCCCACGATCGGTCCCCTTGATGGACGCTCGTCGCGTCCTGGCCGCGTCCGAGGAGTTCGAGACCCCCCTCGCCGCCGTCGATCTTGCCGCCATGGAGGCCAACCTCGCCGCCATGCGGGCCCGGGCGGATGGGCTGGGCCTCCGCCTCCGTCCCCACGCCAAGACGCACAAGAGCGGCTTCGTCGCCCGCCGCCAGTTGGAGCACGGGGCGGTGGGACTGACGGCGGCCACGCTCCGGGAGGCGGAGGTCTTCGCCTCTGCCGGGGCCCGCGACCTCCTCCTCGCCCACCTCCCGGTGGGCGCCGCGAAGATCCGCCGGCTCGCCGCCCTGGCGGAGCGGGTGGAGCGCCTCGCCGTCAGCCTCGACAGCGTCGAGGTCGCCGCTGCCCTCCCCGATCCGGTGGAGGTGTTGTGGGAGGTGGACAGCGGGCACCACCGCCTGGGCACCTCTCCCGGCGAGGCGACGTTGCGCGGGGTCACCTCCCTGGTCGAGGCGATCGGCGCCACGAGGTTCCGGGGCCTG
>CAWEEP010000051.1:0-56831 GCA_963808125.1 Candidatus Dormiibacterota bacterium | reverse complement strand
GAAGAGATTGGGTTCCCCAATTCGATGCCGCTCTCGATGCGGAGGCCCGGGTGCGCAGCCCGGCAGCGCTCGAGGGTCTCCCAGTAGCCGGCCATATCCAGGTCGCCGCTGCCGGTCGGGTTCACGGGGACGCGCGCCGGCCAGGTCCGCCCCGACGGCAGGGTGGGATCCGGCCGCCGGTCCTTGCCGGACTGGTCATCGCGCTCCGCGACCGACCCGCCGGGGGCCCGCCCGCGCTGCCAGACGGTGAAGTCGGCGTGGTCGGTGAAGGCCACGGCGGGAAGTCCGAGCTCCACTGCCCGAGCGCAGGTCGCCAGCATGTCCCCTCGCGACGCATCCCACGACCACTCGGTGTGGATGTGTCGGTCGGGCACAGGTGGGGCTGTCATCGGCGGCAATCCTAGATCCCACGATGCATGCGTGAGCTGGAATCCGCCGCGCGGTTCCCCGCAGAGGGTGACGTCGGTCCTGCCGAAGGGGACGCCGCGACCCGCCACCCTGCGGTGGTGCGGGTCGCGGAGATCGCCGAGGAGCGGCGCCCCCGCGATCCGCCGGAGATCCCGCTCCACCTTGCCGGGGACCCCGGGACCGTCGGGCTCCAGCTCCGCACCACGCTGCGGCGGGTGGCGATGAGCGGCGGGCTCGCGCGCCGCGAGGACCTGGTGGCCGCGGTCCGGGCCCTCCCCGGGCTGCCCGGGCTCACCACCAGCCCCGTCGGGGGGACCTTCATGGTCGGCGGGCCCGGCTGGCTGGGGCTCTGCGCCGTCGGCGTCCCGCCCCGGGGAGGAGGGATGCCCCTCGACTGGATGTCCGCGGCACTCACCACGTGGTTCCGGCGCGCCCTCGGCGGTCTCGGCGTGGCCGCGACCATGGGACGGGTCGAGGGCGGGTGGTGCCCGGGATTCAGCGACATCGCCGTCGGGGGGCGGAAGCTGGTCGGACTCGGATACCGGGTCACGCGGGACTGGGTGGTGATGCGGGGGGCCATGCCCGTGCGGCCGATCACTGGCGCGGATATGGACCTGCTCGTCGCCTGCCACCGGCTCATCGGCGTCGAGGTCGTCCCCGACGCGAACGTCTCCCTCGCCGAGGCCGCCGGCGAGGACGATCTCACCGTGGCCGAGATCCTCGAGCGTTGGCGCCATGTCTCCACCGACTGATCCGGACCGGTCGATGCCATTCCGTCGCCCGCAGGCGCGGCGGCGGAACGGGACGCCGCCGGGATGCTGGCACACGGTACCCCCGCCCTGGGGCGTGCGGCCCTCGCGCCGCTGACGCCGCTCCTCGTCGTCCTCGCCGCCCTCGCGGCGGTGGTGCTCATTCCCAACCTGTACAGCGACGTCAACGGGCTCGACCCCTACCAGCTCCGCGCCAGCGGGGTCGCCCTGGCCCTCCTCGCCGTTGTGTTCCTGGTGCCGGGGCTGACACCGGCCCGCCTGATGCTGGTCGGCATCGTCACCATCACGCTGTCCTGGTCGGCCTTCCAGGCGACCTCCCAGGTGCTCGCGAATCTTGGCGTTCGCCAGACCGGCGACCAGGCCGGCCTCGACGCCTCGGTGGCGTGGTTCGCCGTCACGGTTGCGGTTCTCCTCCTGCTGCGACTGGGGCCGCGCGAAGGCCGGCCCCGCCTGCGCCTGCGCCATTTCGGCTGGCCGGCGGCGGCCGTCGGCGCCGGAGGCATCCTGCTCTTCCTGCTCGTGACGCTCGTCATCCCTGCCGGTCTGCTGGGTCGGGAGGGTTTCGCCATCCCGGCCCTGGCCCGCGACTCCATCTGGCTCGTGCCCGCCAACATGCTCCAGGCGGCGGCGCAGGAGCTGCAGTTCCGCGGCCTGCTCCTCGGCAGTCTGGAGAGGGTGACGAGCCCGCTGGCCGCCAATCTCACCCAGGCGGTGGTCTTCGCCCTTGCCCACCTGGCAATCGTCTACCAGGGTCCGGAAGCGCCCCTCGTCGTCATCACCGCCGTCCTCGGTTTCCTGCTCGGCCTGGCCACGCAGAGGACGAATTCACTCTGGCCCGCCATGGCGGTCCACATGGTCGCGGACGTCGCCGTCTTCGCGGCCGTCCTCCCCGGTCTCTACGGCTTCTGAACCGAACCCCAACATGGCGGTGCCGGCCCCGGACCGGCTAGGGCGCCGAAGATAGCCAGGCCGGCGCCTCCAGGGTGCCCATCGCCGAGCTGCGCCGCGCCGCCTCGACCACGGCCAGCACGTCCATCCCCGCCTGCGCCGGCACCGGCACGGGCGCCACCCCGCGGATCGCCGCCGCCATGCCCGCGTAGAAGCCCCCGGCGCTGCCGGCGGGGAGCGGGACGTCCCTGCCCTGGCCGCTCCACTCCCCGCCGGTGACCAGGGTGGCGCGCTGCCCCCCGTCGGGCTCGCCGAAGCCGGGGCTCCCGGGGCGGCCTCCCGCCCGGATCTGCGACTCCTGCGGATCCAGCCCCCAGACCTCGAGGGTCTCACGGCTGCCCCAGGCGCGCCAGCGCGGCCCGGCCGCGGGGGCCACGTCGCTCATCCAGAGATGGGCGTGCGCTCCGCCGGGGAAGTGGAGGGCGAGGAAGCAGTCGTCGTCGGCGATGGCGCCGGGACGCACGCAGGCCACCTCGCCGTACACGGCGTCCGGCCTGCCCAGCAGCACCAGGGCCTGGTCGATGAGGTGGCTTCCTAGGTCGAGGAGCAAGCCGCCGCCGCGCTCGGAGGTCGCCTCGGCGCGCCAGGTGCCGGAGCGGAGCTCCGGGCGGTACCGCTCGAAGCGCGCCTCGATCCGGTGCAGACCTCCGAGCCGGTCCTCCTCCACCAGCTTGCGGAGGAGGAGGAAGTCGCTGTCCCAGCGTCGATTGTGGAAGACGGCGAGAAGGCCTCCCGTCCGTTCGGCGACGGCCAGCATGGCGACCGCCTCGGCGGTGTCGAGGGCCAGCGGCTTGTCCACGACCACCGTGAGGCCGAGCTCCAATGCGGCGATCGCTTGGGGGGCGTGGAGGTGGTTCGGCGTCGCCACAGCGACGAGGCCGATCCCGCCCGCATCCGCCCAGAGCTCGTCGGCGGTGGCGAGGAGGCGGACATCCGGGAAGTCCTCGAGGGCCTGTCGTCGGCGTTCGGGTGAAGCCGTGACCACCGCCCGGACGCGCAGGCCCGGGGTGGCCGCGATCAGGGGGGCGTGGAAGACGGCACCGGCGAGGCCGTAGCCAATGATGGCGACCCCGATATCGCTCATGTCCGCGAGTTTGCCACGGTCGGGGGCGGCGCTCGCCCCGCCGGCGGCGTCTCGATCCCGCTCGCGGCGTCAACCGGGTCGCCCGCCCCATCGCGGCACCGCCGTTGCGACTTCGTGGCAGTCCCTGCCGGCGCCCGCTGGTACCCTCGCCGTTGGGGTTCCGCTCAGACCGAGGAGGCCGCTCGATGACCGATCCAGGCTCCTTCCCGCCTCCCGGCGTGCCGATGGGGTCGTCCTCAGAGGCTCCGCCCCCCGCGGCGCCGTCCGGCCAGCCGCCGGTGTGGTCCCGCGCGGGCAGGCGGTATCCCGTGGGACCCGGGTACCCCCTCGAACCGGGGGCCCCATGAGGGGCCCGTACGGGTACGGGCGTCCCATGATCCATGCCGCGATGCGGCGGCGCGGCATGGCCCGCATCGCCCTCGGCGTCGTCCTCCTCGCCATCGGCATCGCCCTGACCCTCGCCGATGCGGCCACCTTCGGCACGCGTGGCGGGTTCCTCCTGGTCCGGTGGGGCTTCATCGTCTTCGGCTTGCTGGGGATCGTGCGTGGCGGCATGATCCTGTCCCGGGCCTCCAGGTTCCGCTGAGCACCGATCTCGCCACCGCCCGGGCTGGTCAGGGTGGAGCGCTCTCGGGTAGCGTTGGACCCTGATGGATCGCGCAGCCGAGGTAGGACGTGGCGCGGCCGCCCGGCCACCCCGCCGGCTCGCCGGATTGGGCGCCCTGGCCGCACTCGCGGCCTGCCTTCTCGGCGCCACTGTCACGGCCGACGCCGCGGCGCCCTGGTGGCAGCTCGCCGGCTTCTCCGGCCAGGCGGTGTCGAGGGTGGTCGTGGTGCAGGGAGTGGTCGTGGCCGTGGTGGACGGCCGGGCGGAGACCGACACGGGATCGGGATTCGCGCCGGCGACGGCACCGCCGCCGGGGCCGGCCGCGAGCGTCACCGCGGACGGGACCACCTGGTCGATCGACCCAGCCGGGCGCATCGTCAGCTCGCGGCAAGGCTCGGCGGCACGACTTGACCCCGGCAGCCCCGCCCTGGGGGCGGAGCGCATCTCATCGCCGCCCCCGCCGCACTGCCGGGGGTGGTTCTCGCCGTCAACGTCTCCGGGGAGGTGTGGTGCCGCGCCGCCAGCGGCTCCTGGTCACTTTCCCTGCTCCTGCTGCCCAACACCCTTGTCACCGGGACGCCGGCGGTGACGGCGATCGCGGCCTTCAGCTCGAAGCCGCTCAGCGACGTTGTCTACCTCGGCACGGACGGCTACGGCACGCTGCTCACAACCGACGGAGGTGATGACTGGGTACGCGCTGATCCCGGGCTTCCCGATGGCGTCCTCAGCCTTGCGGCCGACCCCTCGGGGCCGTCACCGGCGGTGTGGGCCGGCACCGCCGACGGGCTCTACGTTCACCGCCTGCAGTCGCTGCCGGCGGTCCCCGCCTACTCCGCCGGCAGTCTCACCGGCAAGTGGCTGATCACCGGCATCGTCGGCCTGGTGGTGACCGTCCTGGCGGCCCTGGCCCTCGCCGTGTTGGCCCGCCGCCGGCCCGGTGACAGAACAGCTACATGACCGAAACCTTGCTATTTGAGAATGGTACACTACATGAAGGAAATGGCATCCATCCCCCTCCCCCACGTTCCGGACGCCCCGCGCACCGAGTTGGTGGACCGACTCATGGTCGTCCTGCCCCAACTCCGCCGCCTCTTCGCCCGGTCTCTCCCCGCCGATCTGACGCAGGTGATCGGGCCCGTGACGGTGCACCAGATGCAGGCCCTGCACACGGTGGCCCGGCGGGGGAGCATCACCATGGGGAACTGGCCGGGTGCCTCGACGCCGCCTCCATGAGCACGGCCACCCAGATGGCCGACCGCCTGGTGCGGCTCGGCCTGGTGGACCGCAGCGGCGACCCTGACGACCGCCGCCTGGTCCTCATCACCTTGAGTGAGAGAGGCAGGTGGTTGCACGAGGAGATGGAGGAGGGCTGGCGCCGAGGGATCGACGACACGCTGGCCGGTCTGAGTGACGAGGAGTGCGCCACGCTCATCCGCCTCATCGAGCGGCTCGTCACCGCGTCGGCGGAGACGGAGCATCACGCAGTCGCGGCCCGGGCGCGCGCAACGGGCGCCGCGTCGGGCGGCCCCGCCGGTGCCGGGACGGCGGGCGAACCGCGCGGGGAGGGGAGCTGATGAGCCTGGTCCGCATGATGGGCGTGCGTCTGCGACCGTACCGCCTCCAGGTCTCCCTCGTGCTGGCGCTGATCATCGGCCAGACGGTCCTCGGCCTCTACCTGCCGAACCTCACCGCCGACATCATCAACAACGGCATTGCCAAGGGCGACGTCTCGTACATCTGGAGCACGGGCGCTCTGATGCTGGTGCTGACCCTGGCGTCCGGGACCCTTGCCGTGGTCGCCACCTACTTCGCGTCGCGCATCTCGATGGGCGTCGGAAGGGACCTGCGGGGGGCGGTATTCGGTCGCGTTCTCAACTTCTCCGCACGGGAGATGAACAGCTTCGGCACGGCCTCCCTCATCACGCGCAACACCAACGACGTCCAGCAGATCCAGCTCTTCCTGCAGATGGCTCTGACCATCATGGTCGCCGCCCCGATCATGATGGTCGGGGGCGTGATCATGGCGCTCCACGAAAACGTGTCGCTGTCGCTGCTGCTGGTGGTGGCGGTCCCGCTCATGGCCGCGGTCGTGCTCACCATGCTGTTCCTGGCCGTTCCCCAGTTCCAGTCCATGCAGGTCAAGATCGACCGCATCAACCAGGTGCTGCGCGAGCAGATCACCGGCGTTCGCGTCATCCGCGCCTTCGTCCGCTCCTCCTACGAGGAGGACCGCTTCGCCTCCGCCAACGCCAGCCTGACCGCGACCGGGCTGCGCGTCAACCGCCTCTTCGTCATCGCCTTCCCCGTGCTCATGGGGCTGATGAACCTCTCCAGCGTGGCCGTCCTCTGGTTCGGCGGCCACCTGGTCGCGTCGGGCCAGATGCCCATCGGCAACCTGACCGCGTTCCTCGCCTACATCCTGCAGATCCTGATGTCGGTGCTCATGGCCGTGATCATGGTCATTCTCGTGCCCCGTGCCGAAGCCAGCGCCGAGCGCATCGGGGCGGTGTTGCGCGTCGAGCCCCGGATCGCCGCGCCCGCGAATCCCGTGACGCCGGCAAGTCCCAGGGGGATCATCGAGTTCCGCCACGCCATCTTCGGCTATCCGGGCGGCGAGCAGCCGGTGCTGCGCGACCTGTCCTTCCGCCTCCTCCCCGGCGAGACGACCGCCATCATCGGCGGCACCGGGTCCGGCAAGACAACCCTCCTCAACCTGATCCCCCGCTTCTTCGACGTTACCGACGGCGCGGTGACGATCGACGGGGTGGATGTCAAGGCGCGCTCGCTGGAGGAGCTGTGGTCCAGCATCGGGCTGGTCCCCCAGCAGGCGTACCTGGTGAGCGGGACGGTCGCCGACAATCTCCGCTTCGGTGCGGAGGAGGCCACCGAGGCCGATCTGTGGCACGCCCTCCAGGTGGCGCAGGCGCGTGACTTCGTGGCCAGCATGCCGGGGCAGCTCGAGGCCCCCATCGACCAGGGTGGGACGAACGTCTCGGGGGGTCAGCGGCAGCGGCTCGCCATCGCCCGCGCCATCGTCAAGCGGCCCCGGATCTACCTCTTCGACGACTGCTTCTCCGCCTTCGACGCGACCACCGACGCACGGCTGCGCGCGGCGCTGGCAGATCAGACGCGCGATGCCACGGTGGTGATCGTGGCCCAGCGGGTGAGCACGATCCTCAATGCCGACAAGATCATCGTTCTCGACGAAGGCCTGGTCGTTGGCTCGGGCACGCACGAGCAGCTCATGTCGACCTGCGACCCGTACCGCGAGATCGTCGTGTCCCAGCTCGGCGAGGCCGCGGCATGATGGCGCGCGGGCCGGGGGGCCGGCCGGGCGGGCCGGGCGGGCGGGGTTTCGGCGGCGGTCCGGGACGGATGATGATGACCGGACCCCCGCAGAGTGGCAAGGACCTGCGGCGCGCGCTGCGCCTGCTCCTGGGACGCCTCCGCCCCGAACTGCGGAAGATCAGCATCGCCGCGGTGCTCGGATCGGTCGGCATCGCCCTGGTTGTCGCCGCACCCCGGATCATCGGCAACGCGACCAACCTCATCTTCAACGGCTTGCTCGGGAAGACCTTCACGGCGGGCACGACCCAGGCGCAGGCCGAGGCCATTCTGCGAGCGCACGGACAGGGTCAGCTGGCGCAGATGCTCTCCGGGACGACCATCGACCCCGGTCACGGCATCGACTTCACGCAGCTCGGCTGGACCCTGGGAGTCGTGGCCCTCCTCTACATCCTCGGCGCCGTGTTCAGCTGGGCCCAGGGCTACATCATGGCGGGGGTGGCCCAGCGCACGGTCTCCGGCATGCGCCGGGATGTCGAGGCCAAGCTGGCCCGCCTGCCCCTCAAGTACTTCGACAGCCATCCCCACGGTGACGTGCTGAGCCGCGTCACGAATGACATCGACAACGTGACCACGACGCTGCAGCAGGGGCTGAGCCAGCTGCTCACCTCCGTGCTGACCATCGTCGGCGTGCTGGCCATGATGCTGTGGATCAGCCCCCTCCTCGCCCTCATCTCGCTGGTGATGGTGCCGGCCTCCATCGGCGTCACGCTCCTCATCGCCCGCCGCTCGCAGAAGCAGTTCACCGCCCAGTGGGCTCGCACCGGCTCCGTGAACAGTCTGGTCGAGCAGACCCATACGGGCCATGCCCTGGTGCAGGTCTTCGGGCGGAGCCGCCGCACCAAGGATGAGTTCGATCGCGAGAATCAGGCGCTGTACGAGCCCAGCTTCCGGGCGCAGTTCCTCTCCGGCATCATCCAGCCGGCGATGATGTTCCTCTCCAACCTCAACTACGTGGCCATCGCCGTGATCGGCGGGTACTTCGTCGTCTCGGGGTCCATCTCGCTCGGTGACATCCAGGCCTTCATCCAGTACTCGCGCCAGTTCACGAACCCGATCATGCAGATCGCCAGCCAGATGAACCTGCTGCAGTCGGGGCTGGCCTCGGCCGAGCGCGTCTTCGAGTTCCTCGCGTCGGACGAGGAGGTCCCCGATGCCACCGGTTCGCCGGCACTCCCCTCCCCGGCCGGTCACGTCGTCCTCGATCGGGTCTCATTCCGATACGAGCCGGACAAGCCCCTCATCGAGGACTTCGACCTCGATGTCCAGCCGGGGGAGACGGTGGCCATCGTCGGCCCGACCGGGGCCGGGAAGACAACGGTGGTGAACCTGCTCATGCGCTTCTACGAGATCAACTCGGGGCACATCTACCTCGACGGCGCGGATGCCCGCGAGATGCCCCGCGAGACGGTCCGCGGCATGTTCGGGATGGTGCTCCAGGACACCTGGCTGTTCGCCGGAAGCATCCGGGAGAACATCGCCTACGGCAGGGAGGGGGCCAGCCTGCAGGACGTGATCGATGCCGCCACGGCTGCTCATGTCGACCACTTCGTCCGCACCCTTCCCGAGGGGTACGACACAGTCCTGGACGAGGACGCCTCGGCGATCTCCGCAGGCGAGCGGCAGCTTCTGACCATCGCGCGGGCCTTCCTTTCCGACCCGGCCATCCTGATCCTCGACGAGGCGACGAGCAATGTCGACACGCGTACCGAGGTGCTCATCCAGGAGGCGATGGCGCGGCTGCGCCACGGACGGACCAGCTTCGTCATCGCCCACCGGCTGTCGACGATCCGCAACGCGGATTCGATCGTGGTCATGAACGCGGGCCGCATCGTCGAGCAGGGCAGCCACGCCGAGTTGATGGAGCGCCGCGGCTTCTACCACGACCTCTATGCCAGCCAGTTCACCAACGCCCTCGAGGAGGCGAGCTGAGCCGGACGGACCGGGGCGGTGCGGCGCTTCCCGGATGGTGGCGGCGAGCCGGCGCTCGTGCGCTCCGGCCTCCGGAGGGGGAGGGCACCGGGCCGTGGGCGCGGCCCGCCACATCATCCCTGCGCGATAACCGCCGAAACCACCGTTTCTCTGGGATCATCGGTGGTGGTGATGCTCGTCCCTGATTCCCCCGGAACGCACCTCCGGTCGCCCCGGGTCTTCTCCATCGTCCTCGCCGGCGGCGAGGGGAAGCGCCTGTGGCCTCTGACCAGGGATCGGGCCAAACCGGCCATTCCCTTCGGCGGCGTATACCGCCTTATCGATTTCGTCCTCAGCAACCTGGTCAACGCCGAGTTCCGCCGCATCGCCGTGCTCACCCAGTACAAGAGCCACAGCCTGGACCGGCACATCAGCCAGACGTGGAGGCTCTCACCGCTCCTCGGCAACTACGTGACGCCGGTCCCCGCCCAGATGCGGCGCGGGCCCCGGTGGTTCGCCGGCTCGGCGGACGCGATCTACCAGAACTTCAACCTGCTGGGTGACGAGAACCCCGACTACGTCCTGGTCTTCGGCGCCGATCACCTCTACCGCATGGACCCGCGGCAGATGCTCGCCGAGCACATCTCTCTGGGAGCGGCGGTCACCGTGGCGGCCGTCCGGGTCCCCCGCGCCCAGGCCACCGACTTCGGTCTCATCGAAGTTTCCGGCGACCGTATCTCCGCCTTCCGCGAGAAGCCGCAGCGGCCGGAAGGGCTCGACGACGACCCCGACCGCTGCCTCGCATCCATGGGCAACTACGTCTTCACCGCCCAGGCCCTCATCGACGCCCTGGTCGAGGATGCGGCGAACCCGGACAGCAAGCACGACCTCGGGGCCGACATCATCCCCCGCTTCGTCGAACGCGGCGACGCCGCCGTCTACCACTTCGACCGCAACGTCGTCCCCGGAGGCACCGAGCACGAGCACGGCTACTGGCGCGACGTCGGCACCCTGGACGCCTACTACGACGCCCACATGGACCTGGTCTCGGTGACCCCCGAGTTCAGCCTCTACAACATGGAGTGGCCGATCTACTCCTTCTACGGCCCCCTGCCCCCTGCCAAGTTCGTCTTCGACGACGAGCAGAGGCGGGGAACAGCTCTGGACTCGATCGTGAGCCCCGGGGTCATCGTCTCCGGGGGCATGGTCCGCCGATCGGTGCTCAGTCCCGGGGTGCGGGTCGCCTCTGGGGCCCTCGTCGAGGGCTGCGTCCTCATGGACGGGGTCGAGATCGGCAAGGGAGCGGTCGTCCGCCGCGCCATCATCGACAAGCAGGTGGTTGTGCCGCCGGGAGCGGTCATCGGCAATGATCCGGCCGGCGACCCCCGGTTCAGCGTCTCCAAGAGCGGTGTCGTCGTCATCGGCAAGCACCAGGTGATCGAGGCTGGTCCCGCCTGATGCGGGTTGCGCATCCTCACGCGCGAGTACCCGCCCGAGGTCTACGGCGGGGCCGGGGTCCATGTCGAGTACCTCACCCGCGAGCTCGCCCGCCACATCGAGGTGGCGGTGCACTGCTTCGGCGCCCCCCCGCCAATCGGACCTGGTCACCGCCGCCTACCGGCCGTGGAACGCTCTCGCCACCGGCCGGCCGGCCGACGCGGCGCTCGAGGCGATGTCGGTCGATCTGGCCATGGCCGCGGCACTGTCCGGCGTCGACCTGGTGCATTCGCACACCTGGTACACGAACCTCGGCCGGGCACCTGGCCAAGCTGCTGTGGGACGTTCCGCACGTCTGCACCACGCACAGCCTGGAGCCGCTGCGCCCCTGGAAGACCGAGCAGCTCGGAGGCCGGGTACTCCCTGGCCGTCTTCTGCGAGCGCACCGGCCTGGAGTCCGCGGACGCCGTCATCGCCGTCTCGGAGGCCATGGGCCGCGACCTCCTCGCCTGCTATCCGTCGGTGCACCCCGACCGGGTCCACGTCATCCACAACGGGATCGACGCTGCGGAGTACCACCCCGACCCCGGCACGGAAGCCCTCTCCGCCAACGGCATCGAGCCGGGCCGCCCGCTGGTCGTCTTCGTCGGGCGGATCACGCGTCAGAAAGGCCTGACCCACCTGCTCCGGGCCGCCCCCTCCCTCGACCGGTCGGTCCAGCTGGTCCTCCTCGCCAGCGCCCCGGACACCCCACAGATCGACGCCGAGGTGCGGGAGCTGTACGAGGCGGCACGGGCCGCCGGGGTGGCGATCGTCTGGATCGAGGACGCGGTTCCCCGCGCCACTGTCATCCAGGTCCTGAGCCATGCCACCGCCTTCGTCTGCCCGTCCGTCTACGAACCCTTCGGGCTCGTCAACCTGGAGGCGATGGCCTGCGGTGCGGCGGTGGTCGCCAGCGCCGTTGGCGGTATTCCCGAGATCGTCGTGGATGGAGAGACCGGCTATCTGGTGCCGGGCGCGGTGGAGGCCGGCGGAGCCGGTGCGCCGTCCGCTCTCGGCTTCGAAGCGGCCCTCGCCGGCAGGATCAACGAACTCGTCGCCGACCCCGTCCTGGCCGGCGACATGGGCCGCGCCGGCCGCCGCCGCGTCCTCGAGCGCTTCAGCTGGGAGGTGGTGGCCTCGCAGACCATCGACCTCTACAAGTCGCTGATCACCCGGGCCGCACCCTAGCGATGACCGGCCGGCCGGAGGCGATGAGGCGTGTAGCCTCAGTCACCGTGTCCAACCGCCTCGCCGCCGAGTCGAGCCCCTACCTCCGCCAGCACATGGAGAACCCGGTGGAGTGGTTCCCATGGGGCGACGAGGCCTTCCGAGCGGCGCGCGACCTCGACCGTCCCATCCTCCTCTCCGTCGGCTACAGCGCCTGCCACTGGTGCCACGTCATGGCCCACGAGTGCTTCGAGAACGTCGAGATTGCGGCGCTGATGAATCGGCTCTTCATCAGCGTCAAGGTGGACCGCGAGGAGCGGCCCGACGTCGACGCCGTGTACATGCAGGCGGTGCAGGCGCTGACCGGACAGGGCGGCTGGCCGATGACCGTCTTCCTCACCCCCGGTGGGGTTCCGTACTTCGGAGGCACCTACTTTCCGCCGGTCGATCGGGGCGGGCTGCCCGGCTTCCCGGCGGTGCTCAACGCCGCCTGCGACGCCTACCGCGACCGTCGCGACGACGTCGAGCGCGCCGGCCGCGAGATCACCCTGGCGCTCGCCGGGCCCCCCGCGGCGGCGCGGCACGAAGCCTCGCCCGCCGCCGTCACGATGGCCGTCGCCCGGCTCGTCGAGCAGACGGACCGCCACCACGGGGGCTTCGGCGGGCCTCCCAAGTTCCCCCACCCCGGCGCCATCGAGCTGCTGCTGCGCGGCTCGCGCCATGGCAACGCCGCCGCGCCGCTCGAGGCGGCGGCGATCAGCCTCGACGCGATGATTCACGGCGGCATCTTCGACCAGATCGGCGGTGGCTTCCACCGCTACTGCGTTGACGGGGAGTGGTCCGTTCCCCACTTCGAGAAGATGCTCTATGACAATGCCCAGCTGGCGCTCGTGTACCTCCACTCGTACCAGGTGACAGGAGATGGGGAGCACCGCGTCGCCGTCGAGGCCACCCTCGACTATCTGGTCCGCGAGATGCTCATTCCGGGGGGCGGCTTCGCCTCCTCCCAGGACGCCGACCAGGAGGGGGCCGAGGGGCGCTTCTTCACCTGGACGCCAGGGGAGATGGCCGACGCCCTGGGTGGCGGTGACGACGCCGAGGTCGCCTGCCGCGTCTTCGGGGTCTCCGAGCAGGGGAACTTCGAGCAGGGCAGCACGGTCCTCTCCCTGCCGCGGTCCCTGGACGAGACGGCCGAGGAGCTGGGAACGCAGCCGTCCGAGCTGCTGGCGAAGGTCCGCGACATCGCCCGGCGGCTTCTCGCGGCGCGCGGGCGGCGCTCCGCCCCCGGCCGTGACGACAAGGTGATCACCGCCTGGAACGCCCTCGCCGTGCGCGCCTTCGCCGAGGCCGGTGCCGCCCTCGACCGCCAGGATTATGTCGATGTTGCCCAGAACTGCGCGGGCTTCCTGCGCCGCGAGCTGGTGGTCGCGGGCCGGGTGCGGCGGAGCTGGCGCGGCGGCGCGCTGGGGGTGGGGGCCTTCCTCGAGGACGTTGCCGGGCTCGGGGACGCCCTCCTCGCCCTCTACCAGGCATGCGGCGACCCGCAGCTCATCGATGAGGCACTCGTCCTCGCCGCCGGGATCCCCCGCCATTTCCATGTCCCCGGCACCGGCTATGTCGACACCGCGGACGACGCCGAGTCGCTGCTCGTCCGCCCTCGCCGCCTGGAGGACACCCCACTCCCCTCCGGCCAGACGACGGCGGCCCGGCTCTTCCTCGGCCTCGCCGGCCTCACCGGGGACGTCCGCTGGCATGACCGTGCCCTGGAGATCATCGAGCCCTTCGTGCCGGCCATCGCCCGGACGCCGCTCGCGCTGTCGGGTCTGGCCGGCACGCTCGACCAGGCCGTCTCCCCATCGCGCGAGATCGCCGTCGCCGGCGCCCCCGAGGATCCGCTCACCCGCTCCCTGCTGGCGGTGGTCTGGCGGCGGTACGACCCCAATCGGGTGCTCGCCTGGGGACCGGCCGGCTCGGTTCCGCTGCTCGCCGGCCGGCGGGCGCCCGGCGGCCGCCCCATCGCCTACGTCTGCGAGAACTTCGCCTGCCGGACGCCGACCGGCGACCCCGAGGTGCTCCGGGCGCAGCTCGAGGCCGCACCGTCCTCATGAGTTGCGACTGAGGTCTGCGGCATCCGCCCTCAGGGGGGCGGCGTCACGCCAGCGAGGGGCCTCCGTCCGGGGTAGGGGGCGGCTGACCGCCATCCACGGGAAGCGGTCGTCCGGCCACGGCCGGGGGGGCGCCACCCGTCTCCAGGCCCTCCGCGGTGCACTGGTACAGGAAGTGATCATGCCATCGTCCCTCGACCAGGGCGAAGCCGCGGATCACCCCGACCTGCTGGAAGCCGTTGTGCTCGAGTGCCCGCCATGACGCGGGGTTCTCCACGTCGACGGTGGCATGGATGCGATGGAGGCCGAACCGGGTGAAGGCGTGGATGACGGCGAGGCCGATGGCGAGGGTGGCGACACCGCGGCCGCGCTGCGACGGGGCCACCCAGTAGCCGACCCCCGCGCTCTGCAGGACGTCCCTGCGGATCTCGTCGAGGACGATGTGACCGGCGATGGCACCTGATGCGGTGATGACGAAGCCTTCGACGGCTTCGTCGTCGAGCGCCACCGAGATCCTCTTGCCCTGGCCCTCCGCGGTGAACCAGTCCGGGCCGCGCCAGGGCGCGTCGACCACCAGTTCCGAGCGGGAGGGCGCGTATAGAGCCGTCAGCTCGTCGGCGTCCGAGACGGTCCAGGGCCGGAGGCCGACGGCGACGAGGGGACCCCGGTGGGGGGCGCGATCCACCGCCTCACCGTAGCACCGGCTGGTCATCGCCGACCGGGTGGTCGGCCCGCGAGACGCTGGGCCGCGGCGGCCTGACATGGGTCCGCCGCCTGCCCTTGGAGCGGTACATCGCCGCGTCGGCGGCGCGCAGGAGGTCGTCGGGCCGCTCCAGCCCCGTGGTGCTCAGGGCGAGGCCGATGGCGGCGGTGACCCGGACCGCGTCGCCGTCGAGGTCGAACGGGGCGGCGATCCGCTGGGCGAGATCGTCGGCGATCCGGCGGGCTGCCTCCTCGTCGCGGACGTCCTCGAGAAGCACGGCGAACTCGTCGCCTCCCAGGCGCGCCGGGGTGTCCGATTTGCGCAGGCGTTCCCGGATCCGGTCGGCGAGCTTGGTGAGGAGCAGGTCCCCGGCCAGGTGCCCCAGGGTGTCGTTCACCTCCTTGAAGCCGTCGAGGTCCAGGAAGAGGAGGGCGATTCGGGTCCCGGGGCTTCTCGACGTCCGGGTCAGCGCCTGGGTGAGCCGGTCGACGAACAGCGTGCGGTTGGGGAGGCCGGTGAGCCCGTCGTGCAGCGCACCGTGGCGGAGACTGTCGTGCAGCGCCCGCGCCTCCGTGACGTCGGTGATGGAGCCGACCAGCCGGGTGGCCCGCCCGTGCTCCGAGTTCCTCACCCCGAGGGCCTGGCAGAGCACCCACTTGTAGCTGCCGTCGGCGGCCCGGAGGCGGTGCTCGTTCTCGAGGCGCTCAGTCTCCCCGCCGATGCAGGCGGCAATGGCGGTGCGCAGCCGGTGCAGGTCGTCGGGATGGACCCGGTCGAACCACTCCTCGGGACCGGTGCCGATCTCCGAGCTCTGGTGTCCGAGCAGCGCCTTCCAGCGGTCGGAGTAGTAGATGGCGGACGACCCCACCTCCCAGTCCCAGAGTCCGTCGTTGGTCGCCCGCGCGGCCAGGCCGTACCGCTCCTCGCTGGCCTGGATCTCCTTGACGAGGTCGCGCTCGCGGTCGTAGGCATGCGCCAGCGCCTCCCGCTGCGATCGCAGCGAGTTCAGCATCAACTGGCGCTCGACGGAGACGCTGAGCAGGGCGTCGTCCTGGAAGTAGAGATCCCACCCGGTCACATCGGCGGTTTCGACCGGACCCACCATCGCGATGATGCCCGCGTCCAGCCCGCTCGTCCTCACCGGCATGAGGAGGGCCACCTCGCCTGGGCCCCACTCCACCTCCTCGAGGAGGCTGCGGGGAGGGAACTCCTCGACCCGCATCCGCTCCTCCGCGGTCCCCCCGCCCTTGGGAAAGGAGCTCACGACCTCGAGGATCCCGTTGCGGCGGGGTTCGCCGGTGGGCCAGAGTCCCAGACAGGCGGCCCGGGCGCGGGTGCTGGCGAGCCACTGGAGTGACCGGGGGTCCTCTGCGTGCCCACTGAGCAGGGACATGCTGAGCGCGTAGCCGTCGCGCAGCGCCCGGTGCAGGACGGTCCTGGCGGCCATGTCCCGTTGAGACATGGAGCGGGAGAGCTCGACGACCACCTCGGTGGTACGCCCGTCGAGGCGGGTCGCCGCCCCCCCGGTTGCCGCCGCCTCGCGGGCGGCGACGCGCATGCATTCGGCGACCGAGGACACGGTCGTCCAGCGTGGAGCGATCAGGCAGAGGGCCTCAGCCGCCTCCTGGATCTCGGCCGGCCCGGGACCCTTCCCGGCGGGGTCTTCCGCGAGCCGGGCGAGGATATTGCCGGCGGTGTCGAGGGCCGCCTCCTCCTCCGCGGTGGGGTGCTCTCCGACCTGGAGGAGGTGGGCCAGGCGGAACCGCATGCGCTCCCCCACCGGCTCGCCCGCCGATGCATCGGGTTCCCCGACGGCGGCGAGCGTCGTCGTCGCCGAGCAGCCGCAGGAACTCGCGGGGCACGAACGCCGTGGCCACGCGGTGGGGGCCGTCGTGGACCCCCCGGTCCCACACCATCTCCAGAAGCAGGCGGGCCGCCTCCCGGCCCAGCTCCTCGCTGCCCATGTGCACGCTGGAGAGGGTCGGACGGAGCGACGAGGCGGCCTCGTCGTCGTCGAAACCGGCGACCGCCTGGTCGCGGGGGAGGACCAGGCCGGCGGCGCGCAAGGCCCTCATCAGCCCGATCGCGTTGAAGTCCGTGGCGGCCAGCACCGCGGTTGAGGGCAGGCCGGCGGCGAGGAGCCGCCTGGCCGCCTCCTCGCCGCTCTCCTCCAGGTTGTCGGCGGTCTCGATGAGCAGGTCGGGGTCGGGCTCGATGCCATGGCTGAGGAGCGCTTCCCGGTAGGCTTCGTAGCGTTCCCGGATGTCGGTCTGAAAGAAGTTGCCCACGAAGGCGATCCGGCGGTGCCCGTGGTCGATCAGATGGGAGGTGGCGGCGAAGGCCCCCCCGTGATTGTCCGGCTGCACCACCGGGCATTTGAAGCCGGCGACCTCGTGGCTGACCATGACGACGGGCTTGCCCTCATGGCGCAGATGGTCGAGGTACTGGTGGTTGACCGCGTTGAGCACCACGACGAAGCCGTTCACCCGCTCCCAGGCGGCGTGCTGCTCGTACCTCGGCACCCTGGCGGTGTGGCCGCCCATGCTCAGGTCGAGGGTCTGGATGGCCACCACCCGGGCGCCCGCCTCCCCTCCCACCCGGGCGATGCCGGCCAGCACCCGGCCGAAGAACGTGCCGCCGAGCAAGGGTGAGAGCACCCCGATCCTGATGGGCTCGCGAGAAGCGGCCTCGGGGACCGTCTCCGAGGTCGAGGGATCGCCGGTCACGCCGTGACTCCAGTGGTGGCGTGGCCGCGATGCCGGCGGCCGGTCCGTCCCGCGCCCTGCCGGGAGAGCGGTCCGGAACAGGTTCCGGGACGTCGCCGCGCCACGATATCGATTGTGATCGGCCCCGGTGCGCCCTAGGCGACGGTCCCTTCGCGGCTTGGCGACACTGTCGTCCGGCGGGGGAGGGCCCGCCGGCCGTGGGCCGCCGCGCCGCGGGCCGGCAACACGGCGCGCTGTAGTCCGGCCGCGACGAGCACCGCCACGAGGCACGCGCCCCCGGCGACGAGGAAGGCGAGTTCGGTGCCGCCGATCGCGCTGAGCCAGCCGGCGAGAAGCCCGCCGAGCGGAGCGCTGCCGATGAACACGTAGCCGTATACCGCCATGGCCCGGCCCCGGAGGCGATCGGGCGCCGCCAGCTGGACGGTCGCGTTGCTCATCGAGGTGTAGGTGGTGAAGGCGGCGCCCGTGGCCACCAGAGCCACGCCGCAGGCGGCGACCCAGTGGAGCGGGGCCAGCGCCAGCAGGAGCACGGAGAAGGCAAGCCCGCCGCCGAGCAGGAGCCGCCAGCTCGGCCGGCCGACACTCGCCGTGAAGAGGGCGCCGAGGAGCGCTCCCGCTCCGAAGCAGGCGGAGAGGATGCCGAAGGTGACCGGGCCGGAGTGCAGGGTGACCGAGGCCAGCACCGGGAGCAGGACGCTGAAGTTGATGCCGAAGGTGGCGACCACCAGCATGAGGCCGCAGGTAAGCCAGGCCGTCGGCGTGTGGAGCACCCAGGTAACGCCCTCGCCGAGGCTGCGGAGCACGTGGCGGCGCGGGCCGGCCTCGACGGGGAAGAGCTCCTCCCGCCGCATCAGGACCAGGCTGGCGATCACGGCCAGGAAGCTGACGGCGTTGATGGCGAAGCAGAGGGCCACCCCCAGCGCGGCGATGATGGCGCCGCCGATGGCGGGCCCGGTGACGCGGGCGGCGTTGAAGAGCGAGGTGTTCAGCGACACCGCGTTGGGGATCTCGCTGGGCCCGACCATCTCGTACACGAAGGCCTGCCGGGCCGGCCAGTCGATGATCTGGACGGCTCCGGTCAGGGCGGCCAGCGTGTACACCTCCCAGACCGTCGCGCTGTGGGTGAGGGCGAGCGCGGCGAGAACCGCGGCGGCCACCATCTGCGCGGTCTGCGTGCCGATGATCGTCCGGCGGGTGTCGAGGCGGTCGATGAGGGGGCCGCCGATGAGGCCGGCGACGGTGTAGGGCAGGCCCTGGAAGAGGGCGAGAACGCCGAGCGCCATCGGCGACCTGGTCAGCTCGACGATGAGCCAGGCCTGGGCGATGTTCTGGACCCAGGTGCCGGTGACAGAGACGCCCTGCCCGGCGAAGAACAGCCGGTAGTTGTAATGGCGGCGGAGGCTGCCGAAGGTTCGAGCTGAGGCGCTGCCGACGCTCACCGGCTGACGCGACCCCGGATGATGGCGTTCAGAGGGTCGATGGCGGCTTCGAGGGCCGCCAGCTGTTCCGCCGTCAGCTCGCGCAGCTGGCCTGCCAGCCACGCCGTGCGGCTCGTCCGTGCCGCCCGCACGACGCGAGCCCCCTCGGCGGACACGGTGAGACCGACCCGCCGCCGGTCGCCGGCCGTCTCCCGGGTGCGCAGGGCCAGGTCGGCGGCCTCCAGCTTGTCGATGGCGTTCGACATCGCCGGAGCCGAGATGCCCACCAGCCCGGCCAACTCGTTGACGCCGATGCCTGGCCGTCCGCTGATCAGGGTGAGGATCTCGACCTGACCGGCGGTGACCGACGACCCGAGGGCGTGCACCTCGCGGCGCAGGTGCCGGGAGAGGTGGAGGACGACGGGGCGCAGCCGGCTAGCCAGGGCCAGCGTGCCGGCACCGGCGGTGGTGGGCGTCGCGTCGCCTCCGGCGGTTCGGCGGTGCGCGGAGGCGCCGCGCGGAGGAGGTGTCAAGGTCGTCGGCATGCTCCTATGATTATATCTATTAACTATCCATCTGGGAAGGCACCGCACGGCGGGGCACCTCGGGGATCGCCGGATCGACCCACTCGCCGGCGACGGTGCGGCGGGCGTGCATTCCGGTGGGCGCTCCGGTGGCGCTCCGTTGATATGCTGTTCGTGGGGCATCGAATAAGGGAGAGCCCGGGAAGAAGTGTCGATCCGAGCGCCGTTGACGTCGTCGCAGGTGCCGGATGTGGCCGGAGCCCGCGCTTGGTCGCTCCTCTCCAACCACGGCCACGTGCTCCTGTGCATCGCCCGGGACCCGTCCATCCGGGTCCGGGATGTCGCGCGCACCATCGGGATCACCGAGCGCGCCTGCTACCGGATCGTCGGCGACCTGGTGCGCGCCGGGATCATCGAACGCGAAAGGGTGGGTCGCAACAACCGCTACACGATCCACCCGAAAGCACGCTCGCCGCTCCCCCTGTGGGCCGAGGTGAGCGTGGAGAGCCTCATCACCACCGCCCAGCGGGCGATTCAGGAAGGCTGAACGGGAGCTGGCTGCCCTGCCGGCACTCGGCCCGCGCCCGGCGGTGATTCCCGGCGGGTCAGCCGGATCAGGAGGTGCTGACCCGGTGGAAACCCTCGGCAGCCGATCCCTCGGGCAGTCCGGCGGCCTCGGCGCTCGTCCGCAGCCAGCTCCGCACCCGCTCCTCCAGCGGCTCCCAACTCTCGTACTGGGAGTGGTGGCAGCGGAGGGCCTCCAGCTTGCGATCGGCGGTTGCGGTCACGTCGACCCAGCTGTTGATCCGCTCGGGGATGCCCATGATCCACAGCTCCGAGACTGTGTGGGGCTCGAGACCCTCGTCATTCAGCAGCTGAATGTGGGCGAAGGGGTTCCGCGAGTCGGGGTAGACGGCGCAGACCGCCGCCTCGGCGCAGGCGAGATGGTCCGGGTGCGAGGCGAAGATGCGGCCCCAGCTTCGTTCCGGTGACTGGGCGACGACCCGATCCGGCCGGATGCGGCGGATGACCCGGGTGATGTCGCGGCGCAGCGGCAGGCTCACGCTCAGCTCGCCGTCGGGGTAGCCCAGGAAGGTGATGTCGCTGACCCCGACCACGTTGGCGGCGGCGGTCTGCTCAGCCCGCCGGATGCCGGCCACGCTCTCGCGCGGGACGCTGCGGTCGAAGCCGCCGGCCTGGCCGTCGGTGGCGATGCAGTAGCTGACCTGGATCCCGGCCGCCGTCCAGCGGGCGGTCGTCGCCGCACAGCCGAAGTCGCAGTCGTCCGGATGGGCGACGACGATGAGGAACTCGTTCGATCCCCTCGATGTCGGAGGCGATGGCGGCCACGGGGTCAGATGGTACCGGCTGGGACGGCCGGCGCCCGTCGCGGCGCTGACGCGGGGGCGGGCCGCTTCCTCCGGGGCTCCTGCCTCTTCCGGGGGAGCCGCCGCTCCCGGCGGGTTCCGACATTTGCGAAACGCGACGGGAACGGTCCTCTGAATTCCCGCAGACGGGGCGGTCCAGGACCCGCGCGAGAGTGTAGCTTCTGACCAAGCGCGGGAAACGCAGCAGACCTCTCCTCCGGGGAGCTTCGATCGCATGCAACTTGGTATCGGGATGGTGGGCGCCGGGGGGCAGGGGCCCAGCGCCGGATCCGGGCCGGCCTGGCCGGGCGGCGTCACTGCGGCCATGCCCTCGCCGGCCTCTCCGCCCGCGTATGCGCCGATGCCGCCGAGACCCCCGGAGGCGTTCGCCGCCGGCACCGAGCCGGAGGACGAGGGGCTGGCGTCCCCCGAACCGGCGCCGGTTGTTCTCGTCGTCGACGACAACGTCAGGCTCGCCCGCACGGTGGCCTCGTTCATGGAGATGGAGGGATTCCGCACCCAGACGGCCTACAGCGCGGAGATGGCACTGCAGGCCGTTGAACGGGCCACTTTCGATCTCGCCCTCATCGACATCAACATGCCGGGGATGGACGGCATCGAGGTGTGCCGCCGGCTGCTGGCCATGTCCCCTGGTGTGCGGGTGCTGATCTTCACCGGCAGGGAGGCCGGGGAGGACCCGCAGCGCGCCGCCGCCGCCGGCGCCCGCCGCCTCCTCATCAAGCCCATCTCCCTCGCAACGCTGCGAGACGAGATGCGCAAGGCGCTCGCCAGTTGAGGTTCGACGGTCCGGGTCACTAGAGTTCGCGGGTGCGTGAACTCGAGAGGGCCTCTTCCGGAGCACGCGGACTGAGCCTGTTCTGGCGGCTGTGGCTGCCCTATGAGGGATCGACCCGCGGCCGGCTGTTGCTCTCCCATGGGTACGCGGAGCACGGGGGACGCTACCGCCACGTCGGCGAGCGCCTGACGCAGGCGGGGTGGGAGGTGGTGGTCCCCGATCACCGCGGCCACGGCCGGTCGCAGGGCAGGCCGGTGAGCGTGGTCCGCTTCGATGACTACGTCGACGATCTCCACACCATCGCCGCCCAGGTTGCCGCCGAGCGAGGGGATGCTCCGACCGTCCTCTTCGGCCACAGCATGGGCGGCCTCATCGCCGCCCTCTACGCCCTGCGGCATGCCGGTGAGCTGCGCGGCCTGGTCCTCTCCGCGCCGGCGGTGCTCCCCGGCCGGGTCTCGGCGATCTCCGTTGCCGCCGGCCGGCTGCTGGCCCGGGTCGCCCCCGAGCTGGGCGTGCTCAGCCTGCCGCTGGACAAGATCTCGGGTGACCCCGCCGTGGTCGCCGCCTATCAGGCCGACCCGCTGGTGCACGCGCGGCGCATCCGGGGCCCGGCTCGGCGCCGAGATGCTCCGAGCCATGGACGTGGTCGGGTCCGGCCTACCGGGACTGACCCTGCCGATCCTGGTCATGCAGGGAAGCGCCGACCAGCTGGTCGATCCCGGCGCCGCGGAGTACGTGCACTCCCGGGTGGGCAGCGCCGACCGCACCCTGAAGGGTGTACCCGGGCCTGTACCACGAGATCCTCAACGAGCCGGAGAGGGAGCGCGTTCTCGACGACCTCCTGGACTGGCTGGAACGGCGGCTGACGCCGGCGGTGCCGCGGCCACCCGCCGCAATGCGGGGGAGTCCCGGGGCATGACGCGCGCCTCGCGCCGCCCTCTCACGCTGCACCTTCTTCGCCACGCCAAGTCGAGCTGGGACCCCCCGCACCTGGAGGACGGCGATCGTCCCCTGGCACCGCGGGGGGAGCGGGCGGCGCGGAAGCTGGCACGCCACCTCGCCGCCCTGGGAGTCGCCCCCCAAGTCGTCCTCTGCTCGCCGGCCCTGCGCGCCCGCCAGACCCTGCAGCTCATCGGTCCGGCCCTGCCCAGGGGCGCCGCCATCCTGATCGAGGACGAGCTCTACTCCGACGGCGGGCGGGAGCTCCTCGAACGGCTCCGTCGCATCCCCGCGGGCACCGGCGAGGCCATGCTCGTCGGCCACAACCCCGCCATCCACGACCTCGCCATCATGCTGGCCGGAAAGGGGGCACCAAGATCGCTGGCCGAGAAGCTCCCGACCGGGGCGCTTGTCTCGCTCAGCTTGCGCGCGGCGTCGTGGGGAGCACTCGGGCCCGGCACCGCCGAGATCATCAGGATCGTCGTGCCCCGCGAGCTCTGACCCCGTCGCCTGGGGCCCGGTCCCCCACCGCCTCAACCGGTGGCGCGTTGCCACGGGAGGCGGAATGGCGACCCCGATCGGATTCGAACCGACGATCTCCACCTTGACAGGGTGGCGTGTTAGGCCAGGCTACACCACGGGGCCGTAGGGCTCCGAAGTCTACCAGCCCGCCTCTGCGAGCTCCCAGCACCGGCGCGGCTCAGGGGGGCGGCTATGCTCACCCCAATGGGCACCGTCGCGTGGATCGGCTTCGCCGCCGGCGTCGTCATCCTCCTCATCACGGCCGCCAGCGTGCTGGGAACCCTCATCGTGCCCCGCGCGACGGCGCCGCATCTGACGGTCCTGGTCACCCGGACAGTGCGCCGCGCCTTCCTGCTCATCACCGACCGCATCGACGGCTACCACACCAGAGACCGCCTCGAGGCCCTGGGCGGCCCCGCCCTCCTCATGACCTTGCTCGCCGCCTGGGTCACCCTGGTCTTCCTCAGCTTCAGCCTTCTCCTCTGGCCGTTCGTGGGCGGCTTCGGCAACGCCGTCGTGCTGACGGGGGCGTCCATGTTCACCCTCGGCTTCGCCACGCCTCACGGGGCGGCGCCGACGGCGCTCGTCTTCCTCTGCGCCATGAGCGGGCTGGTGATCGTCGCCCTCCAGATCGCCTACCTTCCCACCCTGTACGCCGCCTTCAACCGGCGCGAGACCCTGGTCACCATGCTCGAGTTCCTCGGTGGGGTTCCGGCCTGGGGCCCGGAGATCCTCATGCGGCACGAGCTGATCGACAACACGGACCGCCTCGGCTGGCTCTACGAGCGCTGGACCGAGTGGGCGGCGGACGTGTCGGAGTTGCACACCACCTACCCGCAGCTTCTCTACTTCCGCTCCCCCAACCCCTATCGCTCGTGGGTGGTGGGGTTGCTGGCGGTGATGGACGCGGCAGCCCTCCAGCTCAGCCTCTCGCCGCTCTCGGCACCGGGCTCGGCCCGGCCGATGCTGCGTATGGGCTACGTGGCGCTGCGCGAGCTGGCCGAAGCGGTGGGCGTGGACATCGAGCCCGACCCCGACCCCGCCGACCCCATCCATCTGACCAAGGAGGAGTACGACGACGCCGTCGCCAAACTCCGTGCCGTGGGCTGGAAGATCGAACGCGACGCCGACGTCGCCTGGACGCACTTCCACGGATGGCGGGTCAACTACGAGGCCGCCGCCTATGGCCTCTGCTTCTACCTCAGCGCCCCGCCCGCCCTGTGGTCCGGACCGCGCCGCCGCGGGCGCAGCGAGGTCATGCGGCCGGCGCGCCCCGCCCATCGGGTCCCGCTGATCGCCGAGCGGGACAAGCTCATCCAGGTCCGCGCCCGGCGGCGCGAGGCGCGCCACGCCAGTGCGCACGCGGGCCACGGCCATGACGGCGGTGTGGGACTTCCGCCGCTGGTCGAGGACGCCAGAGGGGAGGAGGGGTGATCCGCCTCTACGACACCGCCACCCGGGGCCTCCAACCCGTGCCCACCGACGCTGCGCGAGTCGGGCTGTACGTGTGCGGCATCACCCCGTATGACGGCGGACACCTCGGCCACGCCTTCACCTACCACACCTTCGACGTGCTGACCCGCCGCCTCCGCGGCCTGGGGGTGGGCGTCCGCAGTGTCCGCAACATCACCGACGTCGACGACGACATGATTCGGGTGTCGGCGGAGCGTGGCATCGGCTGGGAGGAGCTGGCCGAGAGGGTGGTCCGCGACTTCGACCACGACATGGCCGCCATCGGCATCCTCGACGTCGACGCCGCCCCCCGCGCCAGTCGGCATGTTCCGGCCATGATCGACTGGATCTCAATACTGGTGAGCCGCGGGTTCGCCTATGCGGTGGGCGGTTGGGTCTACTTCGAGGTCGCACGCCTGGCCGCCTACGGCGAGCTCTGCGGGCTCGGCGAGGCGGAGATGATCCGGCTGTCGCGAGAGCGGGGCGCCGACCCGGACGACGCGCGCAAACGCACCCCTCTCGACTTCGTCCTCTGGCAGCCGTCGCGTCCCTCCGAGCCGGGCTGGGTCTCCCCGTGGGGCGTGGGCCGGCCCGGCTGGCACATCGAGTGCTCGGTGCTCGCCGCCCTGGAGCTGGGCACCCCGATCGACGTCCACGGCGGCGGCGACGACCTCATCTTCCCCCACCACGAGTCGGAGATCGCCCAGGCGGCGGGCGCCGGCATCTCCCCCTACGCCCGGGTATGGGCGCACGTGGCCATGGTCGGCTACCGCGGCGAGAAGATGAGCAAGTCCATCGGCAACCTCGTCTTCGTCAGCCAGCTCCTCCGGAGCGTCCACCCCGCCACAGTCCGGCTGCTCCTCGCCGCGCATCACCACCGGGTGGCCTGGGAGTACACCGAGCGGGAGCTGGCGGTCGCCGACGGCCGCCGGGAGCGCTACGCGGAGGCGGCCCGCCGCGACGCGGCGCTCGGCGCCGCGGAGGCCGCCGGCTGGCGCCACGACTTCCATGACCGCATCGACGACGACCTCGACACGCCGGCCGCGTTGAAGGTGGTCGACGACCTGGCCGGGCGCCTGGCGGGCGTGACCGGCACCGTCGAAGACGAGGGCACCGAGGCCGGGGCGGCGCTGCTGGGCGAGCTCCTCGACCTGCTGGGCAGCGCCTCCGCGGTCGCCCTCCCGGTGGCCTGAACCCATCAGGGCACGGGCGGCGGCCCGCCCCGGCTCAGCGCCCGCGCAGCTGCGCGTCGGCCTCCCGGTTCGCCCGCACCGCCGCCAGGATGTGCTTCTGGAGGAAGGCGTAAAAGAGGCCTCGCTGCGTGCGGTCGACCTCGGGCGACACCTGCAAGCCACGGCGACGCCGCTCAATCCACGGGGGGACTCCCTCGGCGACCACGTTCGAGCCGACCTTGACCCGGACCGTCGCGTCGTCCGCCTCGTGGATGAACACCAACACGGCGATGCGCAGTCCGGTGTGATCCACCAATTTCCAGCTGCGCTCGTAGCGCCGGCCCGTGGCGTGGTCGTTGTGGATCGTCACCAGCGGCTCGCGCACGAAGGTTTCGCCGGGGAAGGCGCTCTGCGCCAGAGTTGTGGCGATGAAAGAGTCCAGATCGCGCGACACCCAGTGAACCAGCGAGGGGGCGCGGTTGTCCACGTCCGGCATGCCGAGGGGATGGTCGAAATAGCCGATGGCGGCGAGGGTTCCGGCGTGTCGGCGGCAGTAGACGATGCCGCCGACGCTGGCCCAATGGTTGGGGCACCAGGCCGTCTGGCACCTCCGGCCTCTCCGGTCGACGTAGTTGCAGAGCACGCCATTCTGATTGGGGCAGCCGCGATCACGGCAGGGGAGGTCCCCCTCGGTGACCGGGAAATGCGCCGGCGATCCCTGCGGGATGGCGGGAGGCTCGCCAGGCGCGGGCCCGGCCGAAAGGGGCAGTGCGGCCGGGCGGGACATGACCGGAGGGGGCGCGGCCGGGAGCTGTGCCGGCGATTCTGTCGGAGGCGTGTCCACGGGTGTCGCCGGGGGCGGCCGGTTGGTGCGATGGAAGAGCGGCATCACCCCGCCCCCATCCGCGAGCGCATGGCGCCATCGTACGCCGGCTCAACCCGTCTGTTCATAGCGGCGCCAAGACGGCGCACATCCTCCATCAGGGCGTTGAACTCGGCGAGATTCAAGGATTGGGGGCCATCCGACAGAGCCTGGTCGGGATCGGGATGCACCTCCACCATCAGGCCGTCGGCGCCCGCCGCAACTGCCGCCAGAGCCATCGACGGGACGAGGTGACGGTGGCCGGTCGCGTGCGAGGGATCGACGATGACAGGGAGATGCGAGAGCGAGTGGATGAGGGGGACCGCACTCAGATCCAGCGTATTCCGCGTCGCCGTCTCGAAGGTGCGGATGCCCCTCTCGCAGAGGACGACATCGCTGTTCCCATGGCTGACGATGTACTCGGCGCTCAGCAGCCACTCCTCGATGGTGTTGGAGAGCCCGCGCTTGAGCAGGACGGGGCGTCCCGCGGCGCCCACCGCCTCGAGCAGGGCGAAGTTCTGCGCGTTGCGGGTGCCCACCTGCAGCATGTCGGCGACCGCCGCCACCTGTTCCACGTCGGCCGGGGTCAGCACCTCGGTGACGACGGGCAGGCCCGTCTCCTCCCGGGCCTCGGCGAGCAGGCCGAGCCCCACCGATCCAAGCCCGCGGAACGAATATGGCGAGGTGCGGGGCTTGTACGCCCCTCCGCGAAGGAGGGAGGCGCCCGCCGTCTTCACGCCCCGCGCCGCGGTCAGCAGCTGGTCTCGGGACTCGATGGCGCACGGGCCGGCGGCGACGGCGAAGGCGGCATCCCCGCCGATTCTGACGCCGCCCACGTCGACAACCGTCGGCTCCGGGTGCCACTCCCGCCCCACCTGCTTGTACGGCTTGCTCACCGGCACGGCGTCCATCACCCCCGGCAGCGCGACTACCGCGTCCCGGATCTGGCTTGGGTTCGTCCCCAGGACTCCGATCGCAAGGCGGTCGGTCCCGGGCAGCTCGATGGGTTGGAAACCACGCTCCGTCACATGGCGGATGACGTTGTCGACCTCGTCGCGCGTGGCCTGGCGGTTCATGAGGATGAGCACGACGGAGCTCCCTGATCTGCGGAGGGGTTCCCGCGGTCGCGGGTTCCCGAGAGGATAGTGCGCCGTCACAATCCTGGCATGGGCCAGATCACCGGAGGAGAGCGGGGCAACCTCAACCGTCTCGTTCCCGCCGACCACGCCGCCCTCGCGCGTCTCCTCGATCGGGACCGGGTCGCCACCGTCTTCATGCGCAGCGAGTTGCGGCTGGCCCCCAACGTTCTGAGCTGGTGGGGGCTGACCTCCAACGGCGGCCTGCGAGCCGCTCTCATGGGGGGGCCACTGGTCGTGCCCTGGATCCCCGACCCGGGGGATGCAGTCACCCTCGCCGGAGCGCTGTGGCGGGAACCCCCCTTCCGGCTCATGGTCGGCCCGGCCCCCTCGGTGCGGAGCCTGGCGGCGGCGATCACCGCACGGCAGCGGCCGGTCGAGGCGCGCGACCCGCAGCCACTGCTGCTCCTCGACCACTCTCCCCAGGTGCCGGAGGGCGTCCACGTCCGCCGGGGTCAGCGTGGCGACCTGGGCCAGCTCACCATCGCCGCCGCGGCCATGCATCGTGAGGAGATGGGCATCGATCCGATGGCGGTCGACCCCGTCGGCTGGCGGGCCCGGATGGCCACCCTGGTCAGCCGGGGTTGGTCCTACATCTGGCCGGAGGGTGGGGAGATCATCTTCAAGGTTGAGCTGTCGGCCTGGACGCCTGAGGTGGTCCAGCTCCAAGGGGTGTGGACGAATCCCCGGCGGCGCCGCCAGGGGATCGCGTCGGCCGGGCTCGCGGCTGTCTGCGCCGAGGTGCTGCGAGACGTCCCCCTCTGCTCGCTCTACGTCAACGCATACAACAGCGCCGCCCTGCGCCTCTACGACAGGCTTGGTTTCCGTCAGGTCGGGGAGTTCGCCACCGTCATGTACTGACGCCGCGCGGAGAAGGACTTCGCCAGCAGGGCCCTCTCCCGCCCGGGGGGCCGGGGCCCGCTCCTCGACCGGTTGGCCTGCGACGAGGCCGGCCGATCAGACGAGATGCGCCTTCCAGGCGATCAGGACCGCGGCGGCGCGGTCGCTGCAGCTGAGCTTGGCGAAGATGTTGCTGATGTGGGTCTTCACCGTGTTCTCGCTGACGAAGAGGCGCTTCGCGATCTGGGCGTTGTTGCAGTGCTCGGCCATCAGCCGGAGAACGTCCATTTCGCGGCTGGTGAGGTTGTACTCGGGCCGGTTCATCGACATCAGGGCCGGGTCGAGCAGTGACTCCCCCGCCGCCACCTTGCGGATGGCGCTCGCCAGTTCCTCCCGCGAGGCGTCCTTGAGCAGATAACCCCGGGCGCCGGCTTGGAGCGAGGGGAACAGGTAGTCCTCGTTGCGGTAGGTGGTGAGGACGATGACCTTGGCCTCGGGGTCTTCGGCACGGATCCGTCGCAGGGCCTCGATGCCGTCCACGTTGGGCATCTGCACATCCATGAGGATGATGTCCGGCTTGGTCTCCCTCGCCTGGGCTACGGCCTCGGCGCCGTCGGACGCCCGGGCGACCACGCGGATGTCATCCTCGATCTCCAGCATGGTGCAGAGGCCGTGCAGCACGACGGGGTGGTCGTCGGCGACCAGGACCCTGATCATGCCGGGGCCACTGCCGGTTCCGGCGCGCCGATGGTCACCGGCAGTCGGACCGTGATGGTGGTGCCGTGTTCGGGGGCGCTCTCGACCGTGAAGCTCCCTCCGGCGAGGCGGACGCGCTCGGTCATCCCCACGATGCCGAAGGCGCCTGGCCGCACACCGTGGGGATCAAACCCATGGCCGTTGTCTCGGATCGTCAACTCCACGTCGCTCTCCAGATGGCGGAGACGCAGCGTGACACGGGTGGCGCCGCTGTGAGCGGCGATGTTGGCCAGCGCCTGCTGCGTGATCCTGAGGAGCGCGACCTCGCCCGTCGGGGCGAGGGCCGGTGGCGGAGCCATTCGCTCGGCGCGCAGCCGCGCGGCGAGGCCGGTGCGCTTGCGGAACCGGTCCACCTCCATCTCCAGAGCCGCCACCACGCCGGTGGCGGTGAGCGGTGCCGGCCGCAGGTCCCAAACCGACCGCCGCGCCTCGGCAAGGGCCGATCGGGCGAGGTCCTGGGCCGAGGCGAGGGCCGGCACGGTTCGCTCCGGGTCCTTCCCCACCAGCGCCTGCGCCGTCTCGAGCTGGATGACGATGCCGGTCAGCTGCTGGGCGAGGGTGTCGTGGATCTCCCGGGCAAGCCGGGCGCGCTCCTCGAGCACGGCCATGTCGCGCCCCTCCTCGGAGAGGCGGGCGGTGCTCAGGGCCAGTGCCACCTGGTTCCCGATCGCCATGAGCAAGGCGGCCATCTCCACCCCCGGTGCCGCTGTGCTGCGCAGGCCGAGCGCGCCCAGGGGGCCGCCGCCGGTGGCCATCGGAAGGCCGATCAGCACCTCATCCCCGTCCACGCGGGTAACCAGGTGGTTGTCGTCCACCGCGGTGGTGACCAGTTCCTCCAACCCGGTGGCGCGACCGTCGCCATCGGAGGCCCCGGCGACAAGCCGCCCCTCCCGGTTGATCAGGAAGCCGCGGCCGGCAGTGATGGGCAGCACGGCCCGCACGGCGTCGAGAGCGCCCGCCATGATCGCCTTGGGGTCCAGCGAGCGGGTGAGCGACCCCGCCAGCTCGTTGAGCGCCGTGAGTTCCTCGTTGCGGGCGCGCAGCTCGCTGGTCCGGATGGCGACCTGCTGCTCCAGCTCACGGCTGGCGGCGAGGATCGCCTCCCGCGAGACGTTGATCTCCCGCCGCATCCGCTCCAGAGAGTCGGCAAGATCGCCGACCTCGTCGCGGCCCTGCGTCGGGACCGCCTCGTCCGTGCCACCTTCCGCCAGCCTTTCGGCGGCCCCGGTGAGCGCCTTGACCGGGGCGACGATGCGACGCGCGAAGAGCGTCGCCAGCAGGAAGCAGGCGGCCACCAGGACGCAGGCGATGGGAATGGCGCTGCGGAAGAGGCTGCCCAGCGCCGACTGGATCCCCTGGGTCAGCCCGGCGACATCGGGCTCCAGGTTCTTCATGGGGACCACGTCGAGGAGCACCCACGGAGGGACCATGGGCCCGACGGTGGTGGTGAAGCCGAGCTTGTCGACGCTGGCGACGCTGAACTGGAGGGGCGGAGGCGACCCGGAGGCGTTCACCTGCGCGCTCACCTGGGTGAGCAGGTCGTGCCCGCCGTGGAGGGAGGGAAGCCGGGCGCCGACGGCGAGCTGGCTCGGGGCGAAGTCCTGGCCTGGATCGCCGAAGCCGATCACCGCGGCGCTCTGCGTCGCGGTGCTCAGCAGGACGGGGTAGGAGTTGGCCTCGGCAGGCGCCAGAGCGTTGCTGACGACGCCGCTGAACTGCTGCAGGGGGATGTCGGCGCCGACGAGAAGGCCGCTGCCCGCATCCTCCCAGACCGTCACCTCGGTGTCGCCGTGGAGAAGGTTGTAGTAGGGGGCGGTCCAGAAGGGACTTCCGACCACCGCGGCCGGCGACGGGGCCAGCGGGCTGTGGCTTTCGCCGGGCTGGAGCAGGAGGTCCTCCTCGACGCCGATCGGATTGCCCCCCTGGAGCGTGCCCACGGCGGCGGTGTTGGCCGGGGGGCTGATCATCGCCGCGTTGGCATCCTCGTCGAGGACCCACACCCCGTCCGGCACCACGGTCCTCTGGGCGGTGACGACCTTATCGAGCGCCGTCTGCAGCTGCGTGAGCTGGTTGAGACGTTCAGCCCGCACCCCGGCGGGCTGGCTGTTCGCCGCCGGGGCGGAGCCCACCACGAGGTCGAACGTGTCCCCCGGGGCTCCCGGGGAGGTCACGGCCCAAACGTTGCCGATCTCCTCCCCCTGGGGTGCCGTGGCCGATGCCGGCACCTGGGAACCGGCGGCCAGGCCGGGAACCAGTTGGGCCAAATCGTTCTGGATCCCCGTCAAGGCCTTGTCGATCTGGGCCGCAGCCTGCCTGATCTGCTGCTGCACCTGGTTCTCCTGCTCGTCGACGTAAGCCTGGTGGGTCTCGTCGACGGTTGTGCGGGTGATGTTGGTCAGCTCCGTCGCCGTCAGCAGCGTGAAGACGCCCAGAGGCAACAGCGCGACCACCAGCATGGCGGCGAGTAGGCGGTCGCGGAGCCGGCGCCGTGGATTGAACAGGGGCAGCGCCAGCCGAGGACGCTTCATTCCCACCTCCGAGATCGCTCTGAGTATACGGCCGTGCGGTGTAGCGCAAGAACGCTCCAAACGCGTTGGGGCGGTCGCACTCCTAGAATGGGGCGCGCTAGCCCCGGTATGGGCGGGCGCTCCGCGCCCAGACCGCCGTTCCAGACTTGCCCACACGCACCCCCCGGCCATGAGAGAGATCGCCGAGCTTGCGCTCGACGTCGCCAGCGGCGACGGCGCCAGCTATGCCGACTGCCGCGTCGTCCAGCGCGGCATCCAGTCACTCGTGGTCAAGGACGGCTCCTTTGCCGAGATCTCCTCTCTCGAGGACGAGGGCATGGGAATCCGTGTCATCGTCGACGGCGCCTGGGGGTTCGCCGCCGTGGATCGGGTGGACGCCACCAGCCTGACCGCCACCGCCCGGCTGGCCTGCCGGATCGCGCGCGCCTCCGCGCGGGTGCGGCGCGAGCCGGTCCGCCTCGCCCCTTGCACGATCGCCATCGGGAACTACGTAACGCCCCTGACACTGGACCCGTTCGAGGTCAGCCTCGAGGACAAGATGGCCCTCCTGATCATGGCCGACGAGGCGATGGGATCGGTGGCCGGGGTGACCACCCACGAGGCTTCCCTGGAGTTCGTGCGCGAGCATCGTTACTTCGCCAGCACCGAGGGATCTCGGATCGAGCAGACCATCATCGAGTTCCGGCGGCGGGATGGACGCCACCGCCACCAGCGCCGACGAGGTCCAAACCCGCAGCTACCCGAACAGCTTCGGCCGCCACCAGCTCTGCGCCGGCTACGAAGCCATCATGGCGATGGACTTGGCGGGCAACGGCGAGCGGATCGCGGCGGAGGCCGTGGCCCTTCTCGCCGCCGGCGTGTGCCCCACAGGCCGGATGACCGTCATCCTCGACGCCACCCAGGCGGCGCTCCAGGTGCACGAGTTCCTGTGGCCATCCCACCGAATTGGACCGGGTGCGCGGCGACGAGGCGGCGTTCGCCGGGACCTCGTTCCTCACCCCCGACCTGGTCGGCAACTTCCGCTACGGCAGTGAGCACGTGACGATCACCGCGAACGCCCTGGCGCCGGGCGGCTTGGGGACCTTCGGCTGGGACGACGAGGGCGTGCCGGCACAGCGCACCGTCCTGGTCGACCGGGGCGTCCTTCGCGGCTACATGTCGTCGCGCGAGACCGCCGCCGATCACGGCTGGTCGAGCACCGGGGCGATGCGGGCGGAGTCATGGAACCGCATCCCCATCATCCGCATGACGAACGTCAACCTGGAGCCCGGAGGATCGAGCCTGGCGGAGATGATCGCCACCACCGAGCACGGGGTCTTTCTCGAGACCAACCGCTCCTGGAGCATCGACGACCGGCGGCTCAACTTCCAGTTCGGGACGCAGAACGGTTGGGAGATCAAGGACGGCAGGCTGGTTCGGCTGGTCAAGAACGCCCTGTACTCAGGCCGGACGCCCGAGTTCTGGCGCTCGTGCGATGCCGTCGCCGGCTCGGCGGAGTGGGCCATGTGGGGCGTCGTGAACTGCGGCAAGGGCCAGCCGGAGCAGCTCATGCACGTCGGTCACGGCGCCGCCCCCTGCCGCTTCCAGGACGTCGCAGTCGGCTCGACGCCGGCATGAGCCTGCGCAGTCCGGGCGACATGGTCGCCCTCGCCAACTCGGTCCTTGAGGCGGTGGGGCACGAGGGCGCCGAGGTCGCCGTCGTCGGACACGACGATGCGCTCACGCGCTTCGCCGGCAACCGGATCCACCAGAACGTGGCGGAGACGTCGCAAAACCTCCGCTTGCGGGTGATCAGCGATGACCGGGTCGGGGTCGCCGAGATCAGAGGCGAGGTCGAGGACGCCCCGCGTCGGCTTGCCGCCGCCGCCGAAGCCGCCCGACGTCTCTCTCCGCCCGGCGAGGTGACGCCGCTGCCGCGGCCCGACGCCGGCGCCGACGATCCCGCCGCCCACAGCCCGGCCACCGCCTCGTGCACCCCGGAGTGGCGCGCGGCCCAGGTCGAGAAGGTCGTCTCCGTCAGCACCGCGGCCGGATTCGAGGCCTTCGGAGCCCTGGAGACGTCGCTGACTCACACCGTCGTGGTCAACGGCCGCGGCGTGCGGCGCCATGCCCAAAGCACGTCGGCGGGGTTCGTCTGTGTCGTCCGCGGCGCCGACGGGTGGGGATACGCCGATCGTCATCACTTCGACATAGCTCGGCTCGACGTCGACGGGCTCGCCGCGGAGGTGGTCGACACCTGCGCGCGCAATCAGGGCGCGCAGGCGATCGACCCCGGCATCTACGCGGTCGTCCTCTCCCCCTACGCCGTGGCGGAGCTCGTCGCGCATCTGTCCGACTTCGGATTCAGCGCCCTCGCGCGTCAGGAGCGGCGCAGCTTCATGCGCCCTGGCGAGCGCCTGATGAGCCCCGGCGTCACCGTGACCGACGATGCCAGCCACCCCGAGGCCATGCCCTTCCCCTTCGACGACGAGGGGGTGTCGACGCGTGGGGTGAGCTGCATCGAAGACGGGGTGTGCCGGAGCTTCCTCCATGACAGCGCCACCGCCCTCCGGGAGGGGGTTCCGTCGACCGGCCACGCCATCCCTATGCCCAACACGTTCGGACCCTGGGCCAGGCACCTCATCGTCGGCGCCGGCGACCGCTCCGCCGAGTCGCTCATCGACGACTGCGAGCGGGGGCTCTACGTGACGCGGTTCTGGTATGTGCGCGACGTCCATCCCCTCCGCACCGTCATCACCGGGATGACGCGGGAGGGGACGTTCCTCATCGAGAACGGCCGGCTCACCCGGCCCGTGCGCGATCTCCGCTTCACGCAGAGCATCGTCGATGCCCTGGCCGACGTCCGCGGCATCGGGCGGGAGCGCTCGATCGAGATCGACGAGGGCGGCCGCGCTGTGCTCGCGCCTGCCATGTATCTGGGGCACTTCACCTTCTCCTCCTGACGCGGGGCGGGTGGCGGGAGCCGCCGCCGCCGGCGGGGGCGACCCTCGCCAGAGCCCGGCTCCCGGCCGATCGTGGCGTCCGGCCGCCGCCCCCCTGGTGCGATTGCATCATCTGGTCTGGGGACACCTGCGTCTGGGCTGGCGGCGGCCGAAGGATCACAGTCGAGCCATGGAGATCACCGGTCGCGAGCAGCCCGCCCACTGGCTTCCAGAGACCGTCCTCGTCGTGGAGGACGATCCGGCATTCCGTGACGCCCTCGCCGAGTTGATCGACACGGATCCGAAACTGCGCGTCGCCGGCTGTGCCGCCGACGCCCGTGAGGCGATCGCCATGGTCCGGTCGCTCCGCCCGGACGCCTGTCTCTGCGACGTGCGCCTCCCTGGTGGGGGCGGCCAGCTCGTGGCCAGCGAGGCCCGGAGGTCCGCACCCGAGACCCGAGTGGTGGCGCTCTCAGCCTGCGACGACCTGGAGACGATCCTGGGGATGATCCAGGCCGGGGCGGTGAGCTACATCGTCAAGGGAACACCGGGAGACGAGGTCCTCGACGGCGTTCACCGGGCGCTTCGCGGCCAGAGTTCGATGCCGACCATCGCCACCAATGAGGTCGCCGCCCGCCTGCGGGGGCACGACACGCGGTCGGAGGAAAGGGTGGCGCTGCTCCGCAAGGTCCTTGACCACAACCTCATGAGCATGGTCTTCCAGCCGATCGTGGCCATGCGGACCGGCGTACCCATGGCGTACGAGGCTCTTTGCCGGATCAGCGCCCCACCGCCGCGGACGCCGGACCTGTGGTTCGAGGATGCCGCCTGGCACGGACTGGGTCTGGAATTTGAGCTCAAGGCGATCCGTCTGGCGCTCGACCACCTGCCCCACCTGCCGGCTCGTTGCCTTCTTCACGTCAACGCCTCGCCCGCCGTGGCCATGACCCCGGAGGTGGCGGCCCTGCTCACCACCGTCGAGCCCGGACGGATCGTCCTGGAGATCACTGAGCACACCGAGATCCTCGACTACGCAGCGCTCACCGCCGCCCTCGCCCCGCTCCGCGCCTCCGGGGTGCTCATCGGCGTCGACGATGCCGGTTCCGGCTTCTCCAGCATGAGTCACATCGTCAACATGGAGCCCGACGTCATCAAGCTGGACATCTCCCTGGTGCGGGACGTCCATCTCAACCGGATCCGCCGCTCCATGGTGGGCGCCCTCGCCGAGTTCGCCCGTCAGGCGGGCCCCATGGTCGTCGCCGAGGCGGTCGAGGTGGAGGAGGAGCGGTCCACTCTCCTCTCACTCGGAGTGAACGCCGGGCAGGGCTACCTCTTCGGCCGTCCCGCCCCCTGCGTCTGCGTCGCTGCGGCGCTGGAGGAACGGGAGGCGGTGGCGATCTCCGCTTGACGCCTCGGCGCAGGGTTCGGCGACGGAGGTCGCTCGGTTCCCCGCCAAGGACGGCGACTGCCGGGCCGCTGCTATCGTGTCGACAGCCGCGGAGAAGGGAGCGAGATGCGCGACGTCGTCATTGTCGAGGCGGTACGGTGGTGATCGCCCGGGCACGAGAGCACCGGCCGGGACATATCCCGGGTCAGCGTCAACGGCGGCGCCATCGCCCTGGGTCACCCGCTGGGACCTCTGGGGCACGGCTGATGGCAACCCTCCGCCACGACCTGGAACGGAGCCGCGGCCAGTTGGGCCTTCAAACGATGTGCTGCTGCGGCGGTCTCGGCACCGCCACCGTGATCGATCGCGATGTGGCGTGACCGGGGGCCGGCGGACGGCCACGCCAGGCTCGTCACCCCACGGGATGCGGTTCGGGCATACGATGCCTGGATGCAGGTGGCAACGACCCGCCGGACGAACCGTGGCGACCCCCCTCCGGTGAGCCGATGAAACGAGTGCTGATCATCGAGGACTACTACGCTCTGGCGGACATCGAGTCCCTCCTCTGCACCATGGAGGGCCACGAGGTCAAGGTGGCCAAGAGCGGGAGCGAAGGCCTGGCCCTCTTCGACGAGTTCCACCCCGACCTGGTGCTCCTGGATCTCATGCTTCCCGGGGAGATGAGCGGCACCCAGGTGCTGGAGAAGCTCCGCGCTGACCACGGCGTGGAGCCCAAGGTCCTGGTGGTCAGCGCCCTGGTCAACCCCACCACCGCTCCCAAGCTCGAGGCCTTCGGCAACGTCCAGACACTGGCCAAGCCTTTCAAGATCAAGGATCTCGCCGCCAACATCCAGTCGATGCTGGCGCCCTAGGCGGCCGACCTGGGTCAGCAGGGCGGGCTGCCCGACCCGCCACCGAGCGTGACCGGAGCGACGCCGCCCGTCGGCGGTGCCCTGGCCCCCCCCCCGGCGGGATGGAGGCGGCTTCTGCACGAACCGGCCCGGCCGCGGGGCATCGCCTCCCGCCCCAACGCGCATTGGTACGTCGTCGGCACCGTCTGCATCGGCGCCTTCATGGGCCAGCTCGACGCCAGCATCGTCACCCTGGCCTTCCCCACCCTCCAGCACGCCTTCAACGCCTCGCTGGGCGCCGTCACCTGGGTGGGGCTCAGCTACCTGCTGGTGCTCGTGGGCCTGGTGACGGCGGTGGGCAGCGTCGCCGACATGGTCGGCCGGAAGCTTCTCTACATCTACGGTTTCGCCGTCTTCATCGCCGGCTCCGCCCTCTGCGGCCTGGCCCCCAACCTGGCGGTGCTGGACGCGTTCCGGGTGCTCCAGGCGGTGGGGGCGGCGATGCTCCAGGCCAACAGCGTCGCCATCATCGCGCTGGCCATGCCCCGCGACCGGCTCGGCCGGGGCATCGGCATCCAGGGCGCGGCCCAGGCGCTGGGCCTCGCCCTCGGCCCCGCCGTCGGAGGCCTGCTCATCGCTCTCGGCGGCTGGCGCCTGATCTTCTTCGTCAACGTGCCGGTGGGCGTCGTCGGAGCTGTTCTGGGATGGTTCCTCATTCCCCGCAGCCGGCACCTCCGCCCCCGCCATCGCTTCGACTGGGCGGGGTTGGCCATGTTCCTGCCCGCCGTCGTCGCCCTCCTCTATGCCGTCAGCTTCGGCGACGGGAACGGCTGGGGATCGCCTCTCATCATCGGGCCGCTCGCCGTCTCCCTGGTGCTGGCGGCCGCGTTCATCCGCCGCGAGCGGCGCGCGCCCGGGCCGATGCTCGACCTCTCCCTCTTCCGCAGCGTGCCGTTCTCGGCCGGCGTCCTGAGCGGCCTGCTCGCCTGGGCCGTCCTGTTCGGCACGCTCTTCGCCGTCCCTTTCTACCTGGAGCGATCACTGCGGGTCGGCGCCGGGATCGCTGGCCTGGAGCTGACCACCGTCCCGGTGGCGCTGGGGGTGGTGGCCGTCCTCGCCGGGCGCGCCGCCGACCGCTTCGGTGCGCGGCCCCTCACCGTTTCGGGGATGCTGATGGCGGCGGCGATGCTCGTGTTGCTGGCCGCCGGACACCCCACCGGCGCCGCCCTCCTCCTCCCCCTGGCCGGGCTCGGCGCAGGCCTCGGCCTCTTCGTCCCGCCCAACAATGCCGCCATCATGGGCTCGGCGCCTCGCCACAGCGCAGGGGCCGCGAGCGGCGTCCTCAACATGACCCGGGGCCTCGGCACCGCCCTGGGGCTGGCCTTCGCCGGCCTCGCGCTCGACCTCGGTGCCGGGGTCAACGCCACCGCGGGTGTCGATCGCGGATTCACTGACGCTGCGGTCCTCCTGGCGGTTGTCGCGCTGGCCGCCGCGGCTGTGTCGGCCGTGCGTGGCGGAGGGAATCTGGAACTGCACCCTTCAGCGCCCGTGGAGTGACCTCGGAGCGGAGCGCGACCAGACCGAACGCCGGCTACGTCGGCCCGTTCAGCAGCGCCATCTGTTCGCTGGGAGGCGCGGTTCGCCTCGACCCGCTTTCCGGCACGGTGTGATCACCGTCGACCCCTATGCGGCGGCCTCTGGCGCGCCCGGCCCCGGGTCATCGGCGAAGCGGCTCGCGTAGACGGCGAAGTACCGGGCCTGTGGGTGGTGCAAGACGATGGCGGCCGTCGACTGCTCCGGCACCAGCTGGAAACCCTCCGTCAGCGTGACGCCGATCCGGTCGGCGGGCACGAGGCGGAAGAAGACCTCATGGTCCTGCAGGTCGGGGCAGGCCGGGTAGCCCCAGGAGTAGCGGCGGCCCTGCTCGGGGGCCAAGCCCAGCTCGCGCCGGATGTGCGCGTGGATGTACTCCGCCGTCGCCTCCGCCATCTGCGTGGCGAAGCCGTGGATGCGGAGCATGTCGTCGTAGTCGCCATCGGCCTGCAGGCGGTTCGACACCTCACTGGCCCGCGGCCCGGTGGTGACGACTTGCAGGGCGATGACGTCGCGCTCTCCGGGTGCGGCCAGTTCACGGGGTCGCACGTAATCGGCGAGGCAGAGGCGATTCTGCTCGCTCTGGCGCGGGAAGGCGAAGCGGGCGATCTCGCGCTCGTGGTCGGTCGGGTCGAAGACCACGACCGCGTCGCCGTCGGCCAGCGCCGGCCAGTATCCGTACACCGCCTGCAGATCGAGCCAGCCCTCGCGCTGCGCCTCGCGCATCGACCTGTCGAGCCGTGGCTCCAGCTCGGTGCGCACCAGTTCGTCCCACCGCTCCGCGTCACGGACACCGCGGAACTGCCAGCTCATCTTGTAGAGCGAATTGCGGTCGATGTGGGGATACACGCTCTGGACGTTGATGCCGGTGGCCACCTGCGGGCCCCAGAAGGGCGGCGTGGGAATGGGCACGTCGGTGCGCGTTTGGCTGCGTGCGTTCACCACGACACTGGGCAGCCCAGCCTTGGCGGTGGCCTTGAGGAGCTCCTGCTCGCGGAAGGCCTGCGCCTCCTCGCGGATGCGCAGCACCAGTGGCCCGCGGCGCTCCGCGTCGACCAGTTGATCGCACATCGCCAGTCCCTCGAAGGCGTCCTTGCAGTAGAAGACGCCGGGCGCGTAGGGGCGGGCATCGTCGACGTACAGGATGCGCCGGCCGAAGCCACGGTTGATGGCGGCACCGCCGATGATCACCGGGTAGTTCAAACCGCGGCGATCCAGCTCCTGCAGCATCATCGGCATCTGCTTGCTGGTGCTGACGAGAAGTGCGCTGAGGCCGATGACGTCGGCGTCGACCTCCACCGCCTTCTCGAGGATGGTGGTCAGCGGCACCTGCTTTCCGAGATCGTGCACGGTGTAGCCGTTGTTGCTGAGGATGGTCTTGACCAGGTTCTTGCCGATGTCATGGACGTCGCCGAAGACGGTGGCGAGCACCACCTGCCCCTTGGTGTATCCCTCCACCCTGTCCAGGTACCGCTCCAGGTGCCCGACGGCGCGCTTCATGACCTCCGCGCTCTGCAGGACGAAGGGGAGGATCAGCTCGCCGGCGCCGAAGCGGTCGCCGACGTCTTTCATGGCCGGAAGCAGGACCTCGTTGAGAACGGTCACCGCGTCCCGATCCTTGAGTGCCAGGTCGATCTGCTCCTCGATGCCCTCGCGCTGGCGATGGAGGATCTGCGCGTGGATGCGCTCCGCCGGCGCCATGCCCGCGTACGGATCAGCCTTGGCGGCGCCGACCCGCTCCGTGCTCCCCGAGAAGTGCTCGATGAAACGGGTGAGGGCATCCTCCCGGCGGTTGAAGACAAGGTCCTCGGCGAGCTCGCGCCGGTCCTGCGTTATCTCGGCGTACGGGACGGTCTGTGCGGGGTTGACGATGGCCGCATCCAGGCCGGCCTCGACGCAGTGGTAGAGGAAGACGCTGTTGAGCACGGCCCGCGCCGGCGGCGTCAGCCCGAAGGAGACGTTGCTCACCCCCAATGAGGTGAGCACGCCGGGGAGCTCCCGCTTGATGAGCCGGATGCCCTCGATCGTCTCCACCGCGGAGTCGATCCACTCCGCGTCGCCGGTGGCGAGGGTGAAGGTGAGGGCGTCGAAGAGGAGCTGGTGCGCGGCGAGACCGTACTCGTCGCATGCGATTTCCGTGATCCGCCGGGCGACCTTCAGCTTGCGGTCCCTGGTCTTGGCCATACCCTGCTCGTCGATCGTCAGCGCGATGACGCATTGGCCGTGATCGCGGACGAGGGGGAGGACGGCGTCGCAGCGGTCTCGCCCGTTCTCCAGGTTCACGGAGTTGACGATCCCGCGCCCCGGGTAGGTCTCCAGCGCGGCGCGGATGACGGCCGCGTCGGTGGAGTTGATGACCAGCGGGGCGTCGACGGCCTGCTGCAACGCCTTGACGGCCGCCGCCATCTGCTCCGCCTCGTCGTTGCGCTCGGTGAGGGCGACACAGACGTCGAGAGTGTGGGCGCCGCCCTCGACCTGGCCGCGTCCCACCCGCACGATGCCGTCGTAGTCGTCGGCGAGGAGCAGCTCCTTGATCTTTCGCGAGCCCTGGGAGTTGACGCGCTCGCCGATGAGCAGCGGTCGCGGTTCCTGTCGCAGGTCGATCGCGCGGATGCTGGAGGCGAGCCGCGGCGACTTGTCCGGCTTGCGGGGGCGCGGCGCCGTGTCGCCGACGCGACTCACCAATAGGGCGATGTGCTCGGGAGTGGTGCCGCAGCACCCGCCGATGACGTTGACGCCGAGCTGGCGGACGAACTCTTCCAACTGGTCGGCCATGGGCCCGGGCTGCATCGGATAGCAGGCGACGCCGCCGACGTTGATGGGCAGCCCCGCGTTGGGGATGCACGAGACGGGCAGCCTGGTGTGCTCCGTGAGGTAGCGGATGGGTTCGCGCATGTACTCGGGGCCCGTCGAGCAGTTGAGGCCGACGACGTCCACCCGCAGCGCCTCGAGGATGGCGAGAGTGGCGGCGATGTCGGTGCCGAGGAGCATCCGCCCCGAGACGTCGAGTGACACCTGGGCCTGGATCGGGACATGGCGACCCGTGCCGGCGAAGGCCTCGCGCGCGCCGAAGACCGCCGCCTTCACCTCGAGGATGTCCTGCCCGGTTTCGATGATGATCAGGTCCACGCCGCCCGCCAGAAGCCCCCGCGCCTGCTCGGCGAAGGTCTCGACCAGGGCGGCGAAGCCGACTCGGCCCAGGGTCGGATCGCTCGAGGCGGGCAGGAAGCCCGTCGGTCCCATGCTGCCGGCGACGAACCGGGGTCGGCCCGGCACCGCGTGCTCGTCGGCCAGGCGCCGTGCCAGGCCGGCCGCCCGCTCGTTCAGCTCGATGGTTCGTTCGGCGGCGCCCCATTCCTGCAGCCGCAGCCTGGTCGCCTGGAAGGTGCAGGTCTCGATGACGTCGGCCCCGGCCTCGAGATAGGAGCGGTGGATGCGCTCCACCAGGTCGGGACTGTGGAGGACGAGGCCGTCGATCCAGCCCTCCAGCTGGGGTCCGCCGAACTGGGCGGCCGTGGGCTCCAGCGTCTGCAGGCTCGTCCCCACCGCTCCGTCGAAGACGAGGACTCGCTCCGTCAGCGTCCGGAGGTACGGGGACGTTTCGGTGGGGGTGGGGGCATCCATGATGGGTTCTGTGGGCGTCGCCGCCTCTCCCTCTGGGGTCCCGGCGACAGCGGCCGTGCTACTCTCAGCAATTCCGGCCGGTCTGGTGGATCCGTTGCTGGAACTATAGAGGAGAACCCTTGGCGAGACGCCCGTTTCGACCCGGCGCCACCCGGCGCCGCTCTCCCGCGCGCCGCAGGGACAGCGCCGACGGCGCCGTCCAGGAGGCGGTCAAGGAGGAGACCATCGAGATGGACGCCACGGTGGTTGAGCCCCTGCCCAACGCCATGTTCAAGGTGAAGCTCCAGACCGGGCAGGACGTCCTCGCGTACACCTCGGGCAAGATGCGCAAGTTCTACATCCGCATCCTGATCGGCGACAAGGTTCGCGTCGAGCTCAGCCCGTACGACCTCGGCCGGGGCCGGATCACCTTCCGCTACAAGTAGGAGAGCGCCGGCCGCTCGCTGCGTGGGCTCCAGTCACTCGCTGGCGTGGGCCGCGAGAGGGCCGATCCGGGTCAGCGGTCGCCGGAAGCGCTGCGGAAGTGCTCCACCGTCACGCGCAGGCCCTCGTCCAGGGTCCGGCGCGGGGACCAGTGGAGGCTCGAGGCGGCCAGGGATGGATCGAGGCAGGAGCGCCGCTGCTCGCCCGCCTTGCCCGGCCCGTGGGTGGCGGGAACGGTTCCGCCGATGATGGCCCGGAGCCGCCGATGGAGTTCGTTGACGTCGCACTCGACCCCGGTGCCGACGTTGTAGGCTCCGGATGGCGCCTCGATCGCGGCCAGGGTGGCGGCGACGACGTCCGCGACGTACACGTAGTCCCTTGTCTGGGTTCCGTCGCCGTTGATAGCCGGCACCTCGCCTCTCAGCATCTTCTCGCTGAAGATCGCCACCACCCCGGCCTCGCCGTGTGGATCCTGACGCGGTCCGTAGACGTTGGCATACCGCAGCGAGACGAAGTCGATGCCGTAGAGAGCGCCGTAGACCCGGCCGTACACCTCGGCCGCAACCTTCGCCGCGCCGTACTGGGAGGTGGGTCGCAGCGGCTCCGTCTCCGGGGTGGGCAGGACGTCGGTGTCGCCGTAGACGGTGCCGCCGCTGCTCGCGAAGACGACCCGCCGCACCCCCGTGTCGGCCGCGGCCTGGAGGACGCCGACGGTGCCGAGGACGTTGACGCGCGTGTCGAGCAGAGGATCGGCGATCGAGCGGCGGACGTCGATCTGGGCAGCCAGGTGGAACACCATCTCCGCGCCGCTACCGGCGAACACCGGCCGCAGGTCGCCGGCGACGTCGGCTTGGATGAAGGTCGCCGCCGCGGGGACACGTGCTCGCCTGCCGCGGGAGAGGTCGTCAACGACGGTCACCTGGTGGCCCGCCGCGAGCAGGGCGTCGGCGAGGTGGGAGCCGATGAATCCCGCCCCACCGGTGACGAGCGTCTTCATCCGACCGCCGTCGTCACCGGGTGGCTGTCGACGCGACCGATCGGCCCCACCGGCTCGATGGGCAGCACGGCCGCAGGCTGGGACGTGCGGATGTGGGTCAGGGCGAAGGCAATGAAGCCGAACACCACCAGGCTCCCGTAGCTGATGCTGCGATCGAGCAACGTGATCGACACGGCGGCGGTGCTGCCAATGCCGGGCACGATGGCGAGCAGAACGCCCACCATGCCCGCCTCCACCAGGCCGATGCCGCCGGGGGTGAACGGAACCGTGGTGAGCAGCGCCGCCACCAGGGCGATGATGACGAACTGGGACGGCCCCACCTGCTGGCTGTAGCCGAGGGCGGCGACGACGAGCCCGAGCCGCCCGGACTTACATGCCCAGACGGCCACGGTGAGCACGATGAGGCGAGGCCACCTCCGCAGCGAGGTCACCGCCCCGCTGCGGAACTGCTCGTAGCGGCGAACGATGCCGCTGGGCAAGAGGCGAAGGATGCGAGTGCCGCGTCCGGCGCGCATCAGGGCGATCACCGCGATTCCGGCAGCGCAGATGGCGCCGCCGATCACCACGTATGGAATCAGCTCGGAAGGAGCGTCCTTGTGGAACACCCAGGCTCCGGCGACGAGGAGCAGCGCCATGAGGACGCAGAGGTCGAGCAGGCGCTCGGCGACGATGGTGCCGAAGGCCCTGGTGGCGGGGAGACGCTGCTTGACGCGCCCGAGGTAGGCGCGATAGACATCGCCCAGCTTCGCCGGCACCACGCAGTTGACGAAGAACGAGGTGAGCACGATGGGGATGAGGGGCGCCGTTCGCCGCTTCATCCCAGCGTTCTCGAGGAGGACCTGCCAGCGGATTCCGCGAACCACGAAGGAGAGGTAATAGACGGCGAGGGCGAGGAGGTAGAGGGCCAGGTTGGCGTGGCGGATTCGGGTCCATGCCTCCTGCCAGTTGATGGGGGCACGCCAGACGGCGACGACCACGATCAGGAGCGCCACCCCGATGGAGATCAGGGTTCTCCTGCTGAAGATGCGGTGACCGAGTGCGGGGTCCGGCGCCGGCTCGGGCCCGAGCTCCTCGACGCCTGGTGCGGGCCTGCTCACGCTCCCGGCCACCCTATCACGGCCCACCTGACGGCTTGGTGACGGGGTGGTTGCCGGGAGGAGACGCCGGTCCGCGGGGATCGGGATGGACACGGCTGATCAGCGGATGGTGGCGGTGGGAGGACGGTTCGGAGCCGGCATCGCGCTCGGCCAGGGTTCTGGCCAGGCGATCGGCGCGGGAGTCGGCCCCGGCGCGGGAGCCGACCGGGCGGCTGTCCCAATGGCGCAGCTGGTAGACGCCCTTCAGAGCGGTGTACGGGATGCCGATGGTGCGCATGTCCGGGGTCCCCGCCTCGACAACCCGCCAGACGCCGCCGAAGCGCCCGAGGGTCGCGTCAGGGGCGATCGAGGCGCGAAGGACCTGACCGTCGGCGAAATGGAAGGCGGCCCGATCCCACGTGGCAGCGGCGGCGGGGGCAGGCTGCGGATGCCCGATGAGGATCTGGCGGATGGCGCTGACCGGGAACAGGGCGCGATCGTTGTTGGGATCGGCGCCCCGCACCTCGCCTTCGAGGAGGAGGTGGTCGAAGCTCAGGTCGTCGATCTCGGCGTGGACGATCTCGCCGTCGAGGAAGCTGATGAGGACCAAGGGCACGCACGCAGCCTACGACAGTCGGCGACCCTGGGTGGTCACCGGTCGGCGTTCCGCAGCCGCGGCCGCGTGGCACCCCGAGGAGCTCGGGGCTCCACCTGACCCTCCCGGCGAGCGGGGCTCCGCGCCCTGCCGCGGACTCCGGCCGGAGGATGGCGGGAGCTCCTCCCCCGGGGCCGAGGCCGAGAAGCGTTGGAAGCCGAAGTGGCGCGGGCGGCTCTGTCCGGACGTTTCGGCCGCTCGTCCGAACGCCGCCGAGACCCTCAGGTTCTCGTCAAGATTGACAGTAACCTTCGCATGGGGACGGGCCAGGCGCGAGCCGTGCGGGCGGCGTGGAGCCCTGGACGCAGAAAGGACCCCGGGGAAAGCCCCGGGGTCCTTCGCTCATCCGCTGCTGAACTCAGGGTGCCGGCGGTGCTGCGGGAGTCGCCGGTGCCGCCGGTGCCGCCGGGGCGCGCTTGACGGTGCGCCGGGTGACGGTCCGCTTGGCTGTGGTCGCCCTCTTGGCGGTGGTGCGCTTCGCGGGAGAGCGCTTGGCCGTGGTCGCTCTCTTGGCAGGCGCCCGCTTGGCGACGGTCGTCCGCTTGGCCGCTACCCGCTTGGCGGGTGCGCGCTTGGCGACGGTCGTCCGCTTGGCCGCTGCCCTCTTGGCAGGTGCGCGCTTGGCGCCGGTCGTCCGCTTGGCCGTTGCCCGCTTGGCCGTTGCCCGCTTGGCGGGTGCGCGCTTGGCGGTGGTGCGCTTGGCGGGTGCGCGCTTGGCGGTCGCGCGCTTGGCGGTCGCGCGCTTGGCAGTCGCGCGCTTGGCAGTCGCGCGCTTCGCGCTCGCGCGCTTCGCCGTCCTCTTGGCCGCTCCGCCGCGGACGGCAGCGCCGACCCGGGATGCCGCCTTGCGGACCTCTGCCTCGAGCTGCAGTACCGACTTCTCCAAGCCGGCCAGCCGCTTCTCGAGCTCACCGACGGGGAGCGCCTTCACCAGGCCCTGAACCGCCCTGAGGAGATCGCCGCCCGGACTGGCAGCGCGCCGCGCCGTCGACGGGGCGCGACGGGTTGTGCCTTTCACAACTCGTTTTGCGCCACCGCTCTTGCTTCGTCTAGTCCTGGCCATAAGCTGGAAGCCTCCGTTGCGGTGCCAACCGGCGGTGAGCCGGCTGTCGCTGCTGCGTTTTAGACAGGAAGGGAACAATCCTCCCAATACGCATCGGGGGATAGCATGCCGCCTGCATGCGCGGATGTCAACGTATTGGAGTGGCGCGCGACTCCCGAGATGGCGACGTTCGTGCCTCCGGCGAGCCCGCATGCGCGTTTCCGCCACCAGCGGCAGCTACGTTCTCGGAGCCGTCGTCGCGGCTCTGGCTCACCGTTGGCGGCACCCGACATGCGCTCGCGACCGGACGAAGCCGTGCGCTGCGGCGTGGCTGGGCAAACGCGTCCCGCCCTCCGTCGCGCATCCGATGCGCACCGCGGCGTCACCTCTCGCGCGCGGCGAACCGAGCTCCTCTGAAGCGGATACCCTAGCCCGGGTGTCCCTCACTCTGGCTCTGAGCGCCGCCGTCCTCTGGGGTGTCGGCGACTTCTGCGGCGGGCTCGCGGCTCGTCGCAGTTCGCTGCTCACGGTTCTGTTCTTCTCCCAGCTGCTCGGTCTGGCGGGGATGGCCGCTGCCTCGCTGCTGCTGGGCGGAACGGTGACTCCGGGCGATCTCCTCCTCGGCGCCATCGGAGGCATCGCGGGAGCCCTCGGCGTCACGATGCTCTATCGCAGCCTGTCGATCGGCCTGATGACGCTGATCGCGCCGGTCACAGGCGTCATCGCCGCCGGACTCCCCGTCATCGTTGGCATCGTCATCCTCGGCGAGCGGCTGTCCACCACCGCCGTCGCGGGCATTCTCGTGGCCATCGTCGCGGTCGCCCTCCTGAGCGGCGCACCGACCTCTCGCGCCGCGCGACTCCACCCCGTCCACCTCACCCTGGCCGTCGGCGCCGGCATCGGCTTTGCCGCCTTCTACATCGCCCTCTCACGAGCCAGCGGAGACGCTGGCCTGTGGCCCCTGGTGGCGGCGCGCGGTGCGTCGGTGACCATGTTCGGCCTGGCCACCGTCGCGAGCCGCCACGCTCCTCGCACGGACCGGCCCGGAGCCGCACTGATCCTCGCCGCCGGGGCGTTCGACGTCACCGCGAACGCGCTCTACGTCGTCGCCGTGCACGGCGGTCTGCTCAGTATCGTCGCCGTCCTCGTCTCGCTGTACCCGGGCGCCACGATCGCCTGCGCCTTGGTCGTGCTCCGGGAGAGGTTCCAGGCTGCGCAGGCAGTGGGAGTTGCCGCCGCACTCCTGGCGGTCGTCCTCATCTCTCTCCGCTGACAGCGGCGCCGCGCCGCGCCTCCCCGTGGCACGGCGGGCGCATCAGTCCAGTCGCCGGTACCAGAGTGACGTCGGCCGCAGCCCGGACCCGTCGGGGCGCATCGCGTAGTCGGGGTACACCCCGACTCGGATCCACCCCATGTGAGAGTAGAGGTGCTCGGCGTCGCTGCCCGTCTCGGTGTCGAGGACGAGGAGGGTGCGACCGAGGGCGCGTGCCTCCGCCTCCAGCCGCTGCAACAAGAGGGCGCCGACGCCGCGCCGCCTGGCGTCGCGGTGAACCAGCATCTTCTGAACCTCAGCCCGGTGGGTGGCGTTGGACTGCCAGGCGAGGACGAGCTGCACGCATCCCACAAGCCGGTCGCCCAAGAAGGCGGCGAGGACGACGCGCCGGCCCAGGTCCATCTCATGGAGCACGCCGGCGAACCAGTCGCGAGCCTCGTAGTGGGCCAGCGGCGCCACGAAACTCACCGAGGCGCCGGCCTCGACCGCGTCCACCAGCAGGTCGGCGAGGTCGTCGAGGTGTCGCCGCGCCGAAGGGGCATCGAGGCGCCGGACGGTCACCTCGGGCCGGGTTGTGCCCGACGGCTCCGGCATCGCGCTCACCACCAAAGAGTACCGCGGGAATTGGTGCGACCGGTCCATCCGGCACCGGCCGCCGGCGGGACGCGCGGTGCAGGCGCGGGACGCCCCGGTCGACCCGCCGTCCCGATTCTCCTGCAGCCGGGCTGCCCGGCACGCCATCATCGAGGCCGATGCCGGCCGACCCCCCGCCCACGTACCGGGCTATGGTCCTGCCCCGCCGCCGCGCGGCGCTGGCCGCCGTGGAGCGCGCGACGCCGCGGCCAAACGGACGCGAGGTGCTCCTCCGCGTCGCCGCTTGCGCCGTGTGTCGCACCGATATCCACGTCGTCGACGGCGAACTCGACCGCGGGATTCTTCCCGTCGTTCCGGGGCATCAGATCGTCGCCACGGTCGTGGCCGCCGGTCCCGACGTCGCCGAGGTCCGGGTCGGAGACCGCGTCGGCGTCTCCTGGCTGGCGTCGGCCTGCGGGATCTGTGACCAGTGCCGCTCGGGGCGGGAGAACCTCTGCGACGACGCGCGCTTCACGGGCTGCGACGTCGATGGCGGCTTCGCCGAGTATCTCATCGCCGACGCCCGTTTCTGTCTCCCGCTCCCCGCCGGGTACGGCGACATCGAAGTCGCGCCGCTGCTCTGCGGGGGCCTCATCGGCTACAGGGCACTGCTGATGGCAGGCGAGGCACCGCGGCTCGGCCTGTACGGCTTCGGCAGCGCCGCACACATGCTCATCCAGGTGGCCCGCCACCGCGGCGCGACCGTGTACGCCTACACCCGCCCCGGCGATGAGGAGTCTCAGGCCTTCGCGCGGCGGCTGGGAGCGGCGTGGGCAGGTGACAGCACCCTGCCCGGTCCGACGCCCCTCGACGCCGCCATCATCTTCGCCTCCGCCGGGCAGCTGATCCCGCTGGCCCTGGCCGCCCTCCGGCCCGGAGGGACCGTGGTCTGCGCCGGCATCCACATGAGCGACATCCCCACCTTCCCGTACTCCCTGCTGTGGCATGAGCGCTCCATCAGATCGGTCGCCAATCTCACCCGGCAGGACGGCGTGGACTTCATGCGCCTGGCGGGAGAGATCCACATCGAGGTGGAGACCGAGGTCCATCCCCTCGCGGACGCTGATCGAGCCCTCTCGCGGCTGCGCCTCGGCCAGGTCCGGGGCACCGCGGTCCTGGTTCCTGCGACGCCGGGCGGGGTGATCTCCCGATGAATCGGGGCACGGGCACCGGATGGTCCTGGAACGGTCGCCGCCGATGTGTGAGATCAGCGCGTCCGGGTACAAAGACCGCATGACTGAACCCAAGGCCGAACTGCTGCCCGTCCTCCCCCTCGACGACGTGGTCGTCCTCCCCCACATGACCGTGACGGTCGGCGTCCAGGGGGACGCCCAGCGTGCCGCCATCGAGGCCGCCCAGCAGGGCAACCGCCTCCTCCTTCTCGTTCCCCGCATCCAGGGGCGGTTCGCCAGCGTCGGCACTGTCGCCCGCGTCCAGGAGTCGGGCAAGCTGTCCACAGGGGCCGAGGTGTCCATCCTCACCGGGCAGTACCGGGCCCGTCTCGGTGCCGGCCAGGCGGACGTCGGCGGCGCCCTCTGGGTCCAGGTCGATCCCGCCCCGGACAGCGACGAATCCTCCGAGGCGGTGCTGGAACTGGCGCGCGAGTACCGAGCCCTGTTGGAGAACCTCCTGGAGGTCCGGGGCGTCAGCCAGGCCATCCAGTTCCTTCGCGAGGCGCGCACCCCGGGACATCTCGCCGATCTGGCGGGGTACTCGCCCGACCTGAGCCTCGAGCAGAAGTTGGAGGTGCTGGAGACCCTCGACATCGAGAAGCGGCTCACCCGTCTCATCGAGTGGACCAAGGAGGATCTCGGCGAGGCCGATCTCAAGGATCGCATCCGCACCGAGGTGGCCGAGGGGATGCAGAAGACTCAGCGCGAGTTCATCCTGCGCCAGCAGCTGGAGACCATCAAGAAGGAGCTGGGGGAGGGCGGTGATGACGTCGTCGCCACCTACCGCAAGCGGCTGGCCGACGCCGGGATGCCGGAGAAGGTTGCCGTCGAGGTGGAGCGCGAGATCGACAGGCTGGACCGGACCAGTCGAGCAGAGTCCCGAGCACGGCTGGATCCGCACCTACCTGGACTGGATGTTCGACATCCCGTGGAACGTCCGCTCTGACGACAACTTCGAGCTCAAGGAGGCGCGCGCCGTCCTCGACCGCGACCACACCGGCCTCGACGACGTCAAGGACCGCATCATCGAGTTCCTCGCCGTCCGCAAGCTCCGCCAGGAGCGTGGCCTCGAGGTCATCGGCGGTCGCGGTTCCGGGGCCATCATCACCCTGGTCGGCCCTCCCGGGGTGGGCAAGACGTCGCTCGGCGAGTCCGTGGCGCGAGCCCTTGGGCGAAAGTTCGCCCGCGTGTCCCTCGGCGGCATCCGCGACGAGGCGGACATCCGCGGGTTCCGCCGCACCTACGTCGGCGCCCAGCCCGGACGCATCGTGCGCGCCCTCAAGGAGGCGGGCACCAAGAACCCGGTGATCATGCTCGACGAGATCGACAAGGTGGGCAGCGACTGGCGGGGTGATCCCTCGGCAGCCCTCCTCGAAGTCCTCGACCCGGCCCAGAACAACACCTTCCGCGACCACTACCTGGAGGTGGACCTCGACCTCTCCGAGGTGCTGTTCATCCCCACCGCCAACGTCGCGGAGACGATCCTTCCGCCGCTGCTCGACCGCATGGAGCTGATCCGTCTTGACGGCTACACCGAGCAGGAGAAGCTGGGCATCGCCCGCGACCACCTCCTGCCGCGCCAGGTCGCCCAGGCGGGCCTCCGCCCGGAGGAGGTCGAGATCGGCGACGACGCCATCCTCAAGGTCATCACCGATCACACCCGCGAAGCCGGCGTCCGCAATCTGGAGCGGGAGCTGGGGAGGATCACCCGCAAGGTGGCCACCCGGATCGCCAGGGGTGGCGTCACCACCCCGGTCGTCGTCGGCTCCGATCAGGTCCGCGAGTACCTTGGCAGGCCCAAGTTCGACAACGAGGTCAAGGAGCGAACCTCCGTCCCCGGCGTCGCCACCGGGCTGGCCGTCACCGGGACGGGCGGCGAGGTGCTCTTCGTCGAGGCGACCACGAGCGGCGCCGAGGGGAACCTGACCCTCACCGGCCAGCTCGGCGACGTGATGAAGGAGTCGGCGCAGATCGCCCTCTCCTACGTGCGCTCCCACGCCGCGAACCTCGGCATCGATCCGGCGGCGACGGCCAAGGGCTTCCACATCCACGTGCCCGAAGGCGCTGTCCCCAAGGACGGCCCGTCCGCGGGGGTGACGATGACCACCGCCATCGTCAGCCTCCTCACCGGCCGGCCGGTGCGCAGTGCCGTCGGCATGACCGGGGAGGTCACACTGCAGGGTCTGGTGTTGCCCATCGGCGGCCTCAAGCAGAAGGTGCTGGCGGCCCATCGCATGGGCCTCACCGAGGTCATCCTGCCCAAGCGCAACGAGCAGGACCTCGAGGACGTCCCAGAGACGGTGCGCCAGGGAATGACGTTCCACGCCGTCCAGCGGATGGAGGACGTGCTCGCCGCCGCTCTCGAGCCGGCCGCGACCCCGGCCGGCCAGGTCGCCTGAGCTCGCGCACGCCTAGAACTCGTCGGTGCCGATGGGCGATGTGAGCCTGGCAGCGACCTGTTTCGAAGGTGACCTCATGTCTTGGCGGCGGGCGTGACCGTGGACATTGTCGTCAGCGACTACGACCCGGAATGGCCTCGATGGTTCGAAGAAGTGCGCGCCCACGTCTGGCCTCCGGTGGAGGAAATCGCGCTCGGCATCGATCACGTCGGTTCGACCGCCGTGCCGGAGCTCGCGGCCAAGCCGATCATCGACCTGGACATCGTGGTGGCTTCGGACCGTGACGTCCTGCCCGTCATCGACCGCCTGGCCGGGATCGGCTTTCGATCGGGTAGGTGACCTTGGCGTCGCCGGGCGCGAGGCTTTCTCTCCCGCCGACGATGCGAGCCTGCCACCCCACCACCTCTACCTCGTCGTGAAGGACAACCGGGCTCACATGAACCACTGGCTGCTCCGTGACCTGCTGCGGGCCGACGCCGGCGCCCGGGACGCTTATTCGGCGCTCAAACGCCAGAACGTCGAGGTGGCCCAGGGCGACATGGGCGTCTATTCAGCCGGCAAGGCTGAGTTTGTTGCCGGGCTGCTGAGGCGAGCTAGAGCGGAGCGAGGCTTGCCGCCCGTCACCTACTGGGATCCCGGCGCCGCCGGATAAGCCAGGGAGTTCGAGCGATGCTCTCGGCTCGGGGCGATTTCGGCATTGGGCCGGTGGCTCACACCTTGCCGGGGACGAGGCTGCAGAAGGGCTGCTGCGCCGATCACACCGTCACGGCGCTGCCATGCGGTGAGCCTCGGAATCAGTCCGGAGGTGACGGCCAACAGCTTCCACCAACTCCGTGAGGTCCAGCGGATGGGGGATGCGCTCGCCGCTCGCCTTGAGCCGGCCGTGACCGAAGCCGGCCAGGTCGCCTGGCCGTCCGCCCGCCTAAACTCGTCGGGTGCCGATGAATGACGCGGGCGGCCCCGAACCGGACATGGACGTGGTCATGGCGAGCATGCTCGCCGACGTCCGCGACATCCGGGTCTTCTTCCCCGTCCTGGTGTCCAGGCTCGCGGCGGCCCTTCCCGACGCCGTCGAGGTCGAACGGGAAGGGGGTTTCCTGAAGCGGAATCACCCGATCACCAAGTTCACCATCCGGGTGGACGACGAGATCCTGGAGGCCGAGCGCACTCCAACCGGCCTGATCTGCCGGAGCAGCCACGTCTTCCAGGGGGTGATGACCGAGATCAGCTTCGACGCGTGGCTCCGGCTGCTGCTGGTCGGCCTTCGCCGCCAGGCGGAGGGCAGTGCGTCGGCGAGCGCCGCCCTGCGAGCGCTCATCGCCTAGAGAGCCCGCACCGCTCGCGTTCTCAGGCCCTCCCTTCGCCCACATCTTGTGTTTCGCTCTGGGACACCCACAACATGGCGGCCATCCCTTCAATCGCCTCTGCTACCATTCAGTGATGGGAGGCCACCGGGAGTTTCGGCGCCGCCGCGGGGGGGGCGATGGAGATTGAGCTGGGCCGCTCAAAGCGCGCCCGCCGGGCCTACGGCTTCGACGAGGTAGCCCTCGTCCCCGGGCGCGTCACGGTCGATCCGCAGGAGATCGACGTGAACTTCCGCCTCGACGGCGTCCAGCTCCGCATCCCCTTCCTGGCCGCGGCCATGGACGGCGTCGTCGACGTCGGCTTCGCCGTCGAGATGGGCCGCCTCGGCGGCCTGGCGGTCCTCAACCTGGACGGTGTCCAGTGCCGGTACGAGGACCCCACCGACGTCCTGGAGGCCATCGCCGCGGCTCCCGTGGGCGAGATCAACGTCCTGCTCCAGAAGATCTACCAGGCTCCCGTCCAGGACGGTCTGATCGGCCAGCGGATCGAGCAGGTGAAGCGGGCGGGCGTACCCTGCGCGGTGTCGACCGTGCCGTCGGCGGCCGAACGCCGTGCCGGGATCGTCCAGGAGGCGGGCGGTGACTGCCTGGTGGTCCAGGGGACGGTGCTGACCGCCCGCCACATCAGCAACTCTGTGAAGCAGCTCTCCTTCCGCGACCTGACCTCGCAGGTCAGCATCCCGGTGATCGTCGGCAATTGCGTCGACTACGCCACCGCCCTGGAGCTGATGGACACCGGCATCAAGGGCCTTCTCGTCGGAGTCGGGCCGGGAGCGGCCTGCACCACCAGGGCGGTCCTCGGCGTGGGCGTGCCCCAGGTCACGGCGACCAGCGATTGCGCTGCGGCGCGCGACGACCACGCGCGCCGAAGCGGCGAGCGCGTGGCGATCATCACCGATGGCGGCATGCGCCGCGGCGGCGACGTCGCCAAGGCCTTCGCCACCGGGGCGGACGCTGTGATGATCGGCTCGGTCTTCGCGGCAGCTCGCGAGGCGGCGGGCAGAGGCAACCACTGGGGCATGGCGACGCCCGACGCCAACCTGCCACGGGGCACGCGCATCCGCACCGGCATCAAGGGGTCGCTGGAGGAGATCCTCTACGGTCCGGCGCACGTCGACGACGGGTCGATGAACCTCGTGGGGGCGCTGAAGAACGCCATGGGCGTCTGCGGCGCCCGCAACCTCGCGGACTTCCAGGAGACCGAGATGGTGATCGCGCCGTCGATCACCACCGAGGGCAAGGTCCAGCAGCGAGAGCAGCGCGTCGGGATGGGGGTCTGAGCGGAGTGGCGACGGCGGCAGGCGTGGCGGGAATCTCATCGCCGCCCGCGCCGGCCGCGCAGGACACCATCCTCGTCCTGGACTTCGGGGCACAGTACGCCCAGCTGATCACCCGCCGAGTGCGCGAGGCGCACGTCTACGGGGAACTGGTGCCGGGCACCATCAGCGCCGACGAGATCCGCCGCCGCGCCCCCCGCGGGCTGATCTTCAGCGGCGGGCCGGCCTCCGTCTACGAGCCCGGCGCACCGCATCCCGATCCGGCCATCTACGACCTCGGCCTCCCCATCCTCGGCATCTGCTACGGCATGCAGCTGCTCGCCCTCGACCTCGGCGGTGAGGTGGAGCCGGCCACGCGACGCGAGTACGGCGCGGCCCAGCTGGAGATCGACGAGGCGCGTGGCATCTTCGAGGGATTCCCCTCCGAGACGGCGGTGTGGATGTCACACGGCGACATCATCACCCGCCTCCCCGAGAGCTTCCACCCCATCGCCCATTCGCTGAACTCGCCGTGCGCGGCCTTCGTCGGGCCGCATGGCCGCTATGGGATCCAGTTCCACCCCGAGGTCGTCCACACGCCGGCTGGCAAGCAGATCCTGGCCAACTTCTTGACCCGCGTCTGCGGCTGCGCGCCGACGTGGCAGCCGGCCTCCTTCGTGGAGATGGCGGTGACCGGGATCCGCGCCCAGGTGGGGTCCGGTCGCGTCCTCTGCGCCCTCTCCGGCGGCGTGGACTCCGCCGTGGCGGCGACGTTGGTCCACCGCGCCGTCGGTGATCAGCTCACCTGCGTCTTCGTCGACAACGGCCTGCTGCGCCGAGAGGAGGGCGAGAGGGTGGTCGAGGTGATGTCGCACCAGCGCCACATCAGCCTCGTTCACGTGGACGCCGCCGACCGCTTCCTCTCCGCGCTCGCCGGTGTCACCGATCCGGAGGAGAAGCGCCGGCGCATTGGCCGCACCTTCATCGAGGTCTTCGAGACCGAAGCGCGCAAGCTCGGGGACATCGATTTCCTCGCCCAGGGAACGGTGTATCCGGACGTCATCGAGTCGATCTCGCACAGCACGGGGCAGGCGCGCACCATCAAGACCCATCACAACGTCGGCGGTCTTCCCGCCGACCTGCGCTTCCAGCTCGTTGAGCCGCTGCGCTTCCTCTTCAAGGATGAGGTGCGCCGCGCCGGCATCGAGCTCGGCCTTCCCGATGACCTGGTGTGGCGCCAGCCGTTCCCCGGGCCAGGGCTTGCCATCCGCGTCATCGGCGAGGTCACCCGCGAGCGATTGGACGTGCTGCGCGCGGCGGATTGGATTGTCATGGACGAGGTCAAGCGCAGCGGTCTGTACCGGAAGGTGTGGCAATCGTTCGCCATCCTCACGCCGCTCTCCTCCGTGGGCGTGATGGGCGATGGGCGCACCTACGCCAACGTCGTCGCCATCCGCATCGTCGAGTCCGACGACGCCATGACCGCGGACTGGGCACGCGTCCCCTACGACGTCCTCGGTGACATCAGCCGGCGCATCGTCAACGAGGTGGCCGGCGTCAACCGCGTCGTCTACGACATCTCCAGCAAGCCGCCATCGACCATCGAGTGGGAGTAGCCGGCCGAGGACGCTGGTGTTCGCCCGGCGCACCAGGGGCCGGTTTCAACCGGCGGGTGTTGAACTTCGGCCGGGGAGGTGGGTGGCCATGCCGGGCTTCCGGCGGAAGACCGCAGCACGGCCACGTTGGAAGGAAGGTCGAGTCCCGTTTAGAAGAATCTGAAATCATGCCAGACGCCCATCGCGCACAAACGGACGTAAACGTCGGTGAATCCGACCAGAACAGGCTCAACCACGCCCACATCATGTGGCGGCGGTTGAGGCAACTCACGCAGGAATAACCCTTCGCGCAAGCGGGCTTTTTTCGACGGTTCGTCCAGAAATCCGCCGATCAAATGGCGCAGCGAATGGCAGCCAAAGGTGTAGCTGGCGAGCAGAACGACGTTCGTCACCAGAACCAGCGTTCCCACGGCGACGCCGAAATGTTCCATGCCGGACGCATCCTTGAACCACATTCCCACCCACGCGTCGTATCCGAGAATGAGATCAACAGCATCGCGACATACATGAAGTAGCGGTGGATGTTCTGCATGATGAGCGGGAAGGAGCGTTCGCCCAGATAACTTTTGCGCGGCTCGCCAACAGCGCGGCTGCGGGGATCGGCCCAGAACGACTTGTAATACGCGCCACGGTAATAATAGCAGGTGAAGCGGAAAGTAGAGAGGCGCCCACAAAATCAAAAAGGCCGGCGAAAAAATCAGCCATGCCGGCCACCAAGTCGGCGCCGCCCCGAAAATGGCGTGCGGCGAAACGCCGAAAATCTCCGGCGAATAGAACGGCGAGAGATAATCCGCGCCGTGGCCATTGAACCAATAGGCGCAGCTTCCGTGATACGTCGGATTGAACGCCGCCCAGGTGGAATAGATGATGAAGGCCAGGAAGAGCCTTTAAAAACCAACAGCGGCTACACCCACCACGCATCGGGGCGCGTCGTCCGGGCAAACCGCCTTTGCGGCGGAAGCGTGTCTGCGTAATCCATAGAGG
>CAWEEP010000050.1:0-9272 GCA_963808125.1 Candidatus Dormiibacterota bacterium | reverse complement strand
CGGGACCCGGCTGACGCCGGGGCCCCAGGGCCTTCGCGGAAAGTCGTCTCCACTCTTCAAATGTCAAGGATCTTCCCGTTCGCACGCCGAAGTGGTTGGGAACTCCACCGTGCGGGTTCTGGCGGGGACGTCCCCACCCGGGCAACCTGCGGATTGTACCGCTCCGGCACCCCCTCGTCAACTCGGGAGGGCCACAGACGACGGCTCCGCATCCGTCGCGGGCGGCATCATACCCGATCGGACAGCCCATACAGCCCTGGGACACCCCCGGAGACAGGTCGGGGGACAGTCGCCGCCCGCCGGCTCAGGCCTCCAGGCTCCGGCGCCCAGCGAAGGCCCGCGCCACGGTCAGCTCATCGGCGTATTGGAGGTCGGCGCCGGCGGGCAGGCCGTGGGCCAGGCGGGTCAGCCGAACCCCCGCCCCGGCCAGGCGCTCGGCGAGGAAATGGGCCGTCGCCTCCCCCTCGACGTCGGGATCGGTCGCGATGACGACCTCACTCACCTCCCCCTCGCGGAGCCGGGCCTCGAGCTCGGCGATCCGCAGCTGGTCCGGGCCCACCCCCTCGATCGGCGAGAGGGCTCCCCCCAGAACGTGGTACAGGCCGTGGAACTCCCCGCTCCGCTCCACGGCGAGGACGTCGAGAGCGTCCTCGACGACGCAGACGACCGAGGCGTCACGGCCGGGGTTGCGGCAGACGGCGCACAGTTCGCCGTCGGCGATGAAGTAGCAGCGCGAGCAGGGCCGCACCTCGGAGCGGAGGCCGGCCAGGGCACCGGACAGCTGCGACACCAGGTTGGGATCGGCCCGCAGGCAGAAGAAGGTGAGGCGCTGCGCCGTCTTGGGCCCGATTCCGGGCAGCCGACCGAACTCAGCAGCCAGGCGTTCAACGCATTCGGGGATCAGCGACACGACGGTCAGCGCTCGGCGGGCTGGTCAGCCGTCAGAGGAGCCCGGGGGGAAGGTTCAGCCCCGCGGTCAGCTGCCCCATGTGCTTGGCCGCCATCTCCCGCGACTGGTCGAGGGCTGCGTTGACGGCGGCGAGGACCAGGTCGGAAAGCAGCTCCGCCCCCTCCCCCAGCGCCTCAGCGTCGATGACCACGCCCTGGATCTGCTGCTGCCCGTTGGCGGTGACCGCCACGGCTCCCCCGCCGGAGGTCCCGGTTACGGTCATCGTGCCCAGCTCGTCCTGCAACTTGGTCATGCGGGTTTGCATCTGCTGGATCTGCTTGAGCATGTTGGGGTTGTTCAACGCCGCCTCCCTCGTGGTGAATGTGGTCTGCAGTCTACCCAGCGGACGGCTCGCCCGGGTCGCCATCGCCCTTTTCGTGGGCCCGGTCGCGCAGGCGGGACGAGGTCACCCGGCTGCCGGCGAAGGTCGTCAGCACGGCCCCGGTGAGGTCGTCGCCCTGCCCCTCGGCCGCCGGGGTGGCCGCCCCGGAGGCGGTGTCCCCCGCCAGGCGCGTGGTCACCACCCGCGACCCGCCCGCGACGGCCAGCACCGCCCCCTCCAGCACCGGGGCCTTGGCGGGGTTCTGCATCTGCTTCAGGTGGAATTCGTAGGGGGCGCCGACGACCAGGCGCTCCGCGTCCGCCTCGACCGGCTTGCAGCCGCGGAGGATGCCGGCGAAGACGCGGTCGCGGCGGTTGACGGCGTCGATCAACGCCGGCCAGGCACGCTGCCAGGCGTCGAGGGAGACGAGCGGCTCCGTCCCCGGCTCGGGCCCGGGGGTCCCGGTCTCGGCTCCACCCGCGGCGGGCGGCGCCTCCTCCTCCTCCGGGACTGGCGCCGCGGCGACCGGGGCCGCCGGGACGGAAGTCGCGGCGATGGGCGGTGAGGGCGCCTGGGCGGGGGCTGACGGTGCCCGAGGGGCGTCCGCCCGCCGCGGAGGAGCGGCGGCCTCTGGGGCGGCGTGGCGGGCCACCCGGGCCGGCGCCTCGGGCTCGACGCGGCGCTCCAGCGCCTGGAGACGGGCCTCCACCGCGGCGGGGACCTGGCCGCCGGTCCCGCCGCGGTCCCGGCACAACCGCAGCAGGCAGGCCTCGACCTGGAGGCGGGCGTCCACGGGCTGGCGCAGGGCCAGCTCGGCGGCACCGGTCTCCTCGAGGGCACGGAGCCAGAAACCGCCGGGCTCCTGGGACGCGAGCTCCCGGCAGAAGGCCTCCTCGTCGGCGTCGAGCCCGGTCCCTTCGGCGAATCCGACCGCGTGCAGCTCGGCGGCCCGAGACAGGCGGGCGCATTCGCGAAGCAGCTGGCGCGGGTCCGCCCCGGCGTCGAAGGCACTGGCCGCGGCGCGCAGCGCCCGCGCCGCGTCGTGGGCCGCCAGACCGAGGAGCAGATCCCGGATGGTGTCGGGATGGGCCAGGCCGAGGGCGCGGCGGCAGGTGTCCACGGTGACCGGCCGGTCGCCGGTAGCGAAGCACTGGTCGAGGAGGGAGAGGGCGTCGCGGACGCTGCCCTGGGAGGCGCGGGCGATCAGCTCCGCCGCGCTCCCCTCCACCTCGACGCCCTCGCCGGCGGCGACGCGGAGCAGGTGTGCGGCGATGGCGGCGGCGCCGACGCGGCGAAAGTCGAAGCGCTGGACGCGCGAGCGCACCGTCTCCGGCACCTTGTGCGGCTCGGTCGTGCAGAGGATGAAGAGCACGTGGGGCGGCGGTTCCTCGAGCGTCTTGAGGAAGGCGTTCCACGCCTCCGAGGTCAGCATGTGCGCCTCGTCGATGATGTAGACCTTGGTGCGCAGTCGCGCCGGGAGGTAGCGCACCTTGTCGCGCAGGTCGCGCATCTCGTCGATGCCGCGGTTGCTGGCGGCATCGATCTCCAGGACATCGACGGCGCTGCCGTCGAGGATCTCCAGGCAGGCCGCGCACGCATTGCAGGGCTCGCCGCCCACCGGGGCCGCGCAGTTGACGGCGCGGGCGATGATCCTCGCCGCCGAGGTCTTGCCGGTGCCGCGGATGCCGGCGAACAGATAGGCGTGGGCCAGGCTTCCGGCGCGCAGCTCGTTGCCCAGAGTGCGGACGATGTGCTCCTGCCCGATGAGCTCGTCCAGCCGCGCCGATCGGTACGTCCGGTAGAGGGCGGTCACGACGCCCGACGATACTCGGGGCCGGGTCACCCTCGCGGCCGGATGGGCCCCGCCGCCGGGGGCGCGGCTCCCCCGCCGGCGCTCCTGGCGGCGGGGAAGTAGTCGCGCATCCCACGTTGCGGAAAAGACCCCCTTTTATGCTATCCTCCGCCCATGCCAAGTGCCGCCACCCCTCCTAAGACGGAAGCCTGGGCCATGTACGCCCGGATCAGCGATGACCGGAAAGACGGGGCTGGCGTCGAGCGCCAGCTAGAACGTGCTCAGGATCGGGCCGCCCGCCTGGGGCTGGTCGTCGCTCCCGAACGCATCTACATCGACAATGACGTCTCGGCCTCCCGCTACTCCCGGCAGCCGCGACCTGCGTATGCCTCGCTGCTCGCGGCGGCCCAGGCTGGGCAGTTGGCGGGCGTGCTCGTCTTCAAGCTGGACCGGCTCTACCGCCGGCCTGTGGAGCTCGAGGCCCTGATCCCGACCGGCATCCGTATCGAGTGCACCGACGACACCCCGCTCGACCTGAGCACCCCGACCGGCACCCTTGTCGCCCGGATGCTGGCCGCGGTCGGTGACAACGAGGTCTCGGGGATGAGCGTCCGGGTCCGGGCTCAGCAGGAGCAGCGGCGCAATGCCGGCGAGCCCCACGGCGGGATCGCCCCGTATGGCTGGCGGACGCGGCGGGAGGCGGACCCGGCGGAGATGGCCGTGGTGCGCCGGGTGATGGAGTGGGTGGTGGACGGACAGAGTTGCCGGTCGATCGCCCTCCGACTGAACGCCGAGGGCGTCCGTCCCCGAGGCTGCCAGAAGCGCGAGACCAGCGGGCTGTGGGCGGCTTCGACGCTGGACAAGCTGGTGCGCAGCGGCCGGCACGCGGGCTTCTCGACGCATGGAGGGGTGCTCTCCGACGTCGAGCCGACCTGGCGCCGGCCGAACGCCAAGCACCTGGTCCCCGAGGACCTGTGGCGGGCCGCGGTCAAGACGCTGGACGCCCGCCGCAACGGTCGCGCCGTGGAGCCGCGCCGACGCCTGTGGCTGACCGGGGTGGTCAAGTGCGGGCGGTGTGGGCAGACCATGTACTCGTGCACGAAGCGCCAAGGGTCGCGCCAGTGGCGCTGCATGAAGCGCCCCGAGTTCCACCAGTTGCGGCGGGACGCTGATCGACGCGGCCCGGCTCGAGGACGTGCTGACCGAGGCCCTGTTCCTGTACGGGGACACCGCCGACTTGGCGGCCATCGCCCGCCAGCGCGACGACCAGGCCGGCAGTAGGGCAGCCGCGGAACTGGTGCGGATCGAGCGCCTGCGCGACATCATCCTCAGCGACGCGGCAGACGGGCTGATCCCCGAGGCGGAACGGCGGAGCCGTCTGCTCGAGCTCAAGGCCCGCGAGGAGCCGGCGCGTCGGGCCGTGATGGCTGAGAACCGCGGAGCGCTGTCGCCCTACCTCGGCGCCACCGGGGTGCTGCGCAAAGCATGGCCGGGTCTGTCCGCGGACCAGCGGCGCATGGTGATCCAGGCCGCCTTCGGGACCGTCGCCATCGAGCCGACGACCATGCGAGGACGCGGCCGGTTCGACCCGACCCGGATCAAGCTGGCACCCACGTTCCCCGTCGTCAACAGGTAGACGGGCGCCAAGCCTTGCGCACGGATGAGCGGCGGTCGGTGGTACTGGCGGCGTTCGGCGCCGTGACCATCAGGCCGGCGACCGGTAGCGGGCGCCGGTTCGACCCCACGCGGGTCAACTTCGGGCGCGTCCCCGCCTAGATCAGGAACCGCATCTGGCCCTGCTCCCGAGCCTCGACGGCGAGGTCGTTCAGCCTGGCCCAGCCGATGACGAACGATCGCCGGTCGCAGCCGGGATGGCGCATGAACCGGAGGCGCTCCCGACCATCCGGGCCATCCTCGAAGTCGATGATCCTGCGCCGTGCACCGCGAGGGGAGAGGCCGCCGCGCGGTGCCCCTCGTGGATCAGGCAACTGGCGCACGGCATTCGCCTCCACAGCCGCCAGGGCGTCGTGCGCCTCACGGAGCGACGTCACCGTCGTTACCCTCCCCGGCCTCGACGCCGGGGCGCTCTGGGAGGGCGGATGCCAGGTCTCTGGATCGCGCAGGAGGACGCCTTGGCACCGAGCGCAGGCGGCATCGACGGTCACGGTCTGGTAGCATACGTCCGTTCGATCGGGACAGGACGGCACCCGTACAAGCCGCTCCACCGCCTAGCCCTTCACGGGTAGGCCGGAGGAGCCTGTCCGTGGCTAGTCCCGTCGAGGCGGTCGACACCCCCGACCGCCTCCTCACGACACGCGAGACGTGCGCGTACCTTCGGGTCTCGACCCAGACGCTCTACCGGCTGGTCAGGACCGGCCGGCTGGAGCCGGTGCGGGTCAGTCCCAAGCTCTACCGCTTCCGCCTCGGCGACCTCGGCGACTACCTGCAGCCGGCCGTCATTGGCGGCGGGATTCGTCCGAGGATGAGCCCGGCTGATCCGACCGCTGAGCTCCAGGCCATCGCGCGCGAGCGCATCGACGCGGCCATCGCTGCTGGAGCGCTGCCGGCTCACCCGTTCCCCGAGACGATCGCCCGCATCGCCGACGTGGTCGCGGCCAGCAATGGCGCCGGACACGAGAGCGCCGCCACCGGACCGACACCGGTAGCGGCGCGTGACGGAGGGCAATCCCGTGCCCGCCGACCGACGTCAGCATAGCGGAGGCGCCCCGGCGCCGTGCGCTTGCTGCGGGTCGTGGTCGCTCCCCGGGCAGCGGACGTGCTTCGGGTGCCGAGAGCATCTCGTCGCCTGTCACCGGTTCCGGCTCCCGCTGCAGCGGTTTGAGGCCGAGCTGGACGGCCTCGTGGATGTCGCGATTCGCTGGGGGCGGTCGCGACAGGGAGGGCGAGCCGCATGACCGGCGGCATCCTCTCCGACCTCCGCGCCAGCATCGACTACGGCCAGGGAGTTGAGCGCCGCGGCCTCGGCTACGCCCTGGCTGCCGAGGACGGTGCGGGAACGTATGAGGCCACTGTCTCGCGGCTGCGCTCCTCCGGGGGTGAGGTGCGCGCGGAGTTGCGAATCCTCGTCAATGGCCGCCACCTGAGCGCCGGGTCATTCAACTTATCCAGCCTCGCCGCTCGGGCTCAGACCACGAAGCTGCTGACCGCCAGAGCCCCCCAGCTTCCGTGGGGTGACATCCTCGAGCGGCTCTGTGTCTCCGTGCTCGCCGCCGAGCGGACCGGCTCCCCGGCGACCATGATCGGCAAGCGGGTATCCGCCGCCGCCGCCGAACCCCGGCTCCTGCCTCCGCTCCTTCCCGCCGGCCATGCGTCGGTATTGTTCGGCCCCGGCGGGAGTGGCAAATCCACCCTGGCCGCCGCCGCGGCGGTCTCGATCGCCAGCGGCGCTGAGGTGATTCCCGGCTTCCGACCGGTGGGCCCGCAGCCGGTCGGGGTATTCGATTGGGAGAGCTGCGCCGACGACTGGTCGAACCTGGTCGCCGGGATCGCCGAGGGCGCCGGAATCGAGGCCCCGCGCCTGCCGTACTTGGCGATGACCCGACCTCTGGCCGACGACGTCGAACGGCTCGCCGAGGTGGTCGCCGAGCATGCGATCCGCCTCGCCATCGTGGATTCGGTCGGCCTCGCCCTGGGCATCGGCCGGGAAGCGGGCGACCCGGCGGACGCCGTACTCCGCATGCACCAGGCGCTCCGCCATCTCGGGGTGACCTCGGTCCTGGTCGACCACGTCGCCGGGGCCGACATTGCCGCCGGGACCACCGCCGCCAGCCGCCCCTACGGCTCGGTCTACAAGCTGAATGCCGCCCGCGACGTTTGGGAGCTCCGCCGGGAGCACGAGCCGAGGGATGGCACCGCCGAGGTGCTGCTGATCCACGCCAAAGCCAACCTCTCCGGCCTTCACCCGCCGATCGGCCTCCGAATCGTCCATGACGGCGGCCTGGTGCGCTTCGAACGCGGCGACGTGACGGCTCCCGAGTTGGAATCCCGCCTCACCGCCGGCGAGCGCATCCGCCGAGTCCTCAGCCGCGGGGCACGGACGGTGAAGGAGATCAGCGAGGAGACCGGCATCGCGGACAACGCCGTCCGCGCCACCCTCGGCCGTCACCGTGACCGCTTCATCGACCTCGGCGGCAAGCGCTGGGGTCTCACTTCCCTGCCGTGAGCGCAACACCAAGCGCAACCGATCGCAACACTGTGTTGCGGGGGAGCGCAACAACCTCACCCCCAGTTAAGGGGTGGGGGTGAGTGTTGCGTTCCTCCGTCCCGCAACATGCCCCACAGGAGAAATAGACCATGGCCCGCTTCGTCTCGAAACGTGAATGGGCACCCTCGGCCTACACCTACGGCCGGAACCTGCGCCTGCGCCTCGACCTGCCGGCTGACGGCTCGCTACCCGAGCTCCCCCAGACGGTCTGGGTCGCGAGGCACGGTAAGGGGCTGAAAGTCGAGGTCAGCGTCGTGCCCCGTAAGGACACCCCGTGGGGTCAGGCCGAGGTGGCCAGCGCCATCTCCGAGGACCGAGCATGACCGATCGCAGCACGGCCGAGACCTTCGGCCTGGATCCTGACCCGGCGCGCGGGTGTAGCGACGTCCCCCTGGCCCTGGACGCGCTCGACGGGCAGACCGTCATCGTCGACGACGGGGTGAGCCGCGAGCCGGCGCTCCTGGCGGTGGATGTCGGCCTGTTCCTCCGCGCCGGCTGGTATCGCCGGGAGGCTGCGAGGCTGATCGCCACCTGGCGGGCGGGCAATCTCTTCCTCGTGTCCTCACCTGAGGCGCGCGGCCAGTCCGGCCAGGTCGAAATCACCGACGAAACCGGGGCCATCAGGATCGAGGAAGTTCCGTGGCCCACCTTCCGAGCCCTTCGGGAAGCCCAACGACGCGCAGGAGGCAGCATCACATGACCCCGACGACCACCCCCACGACCCCACCGGCGCCCACACCGCCTCAGACGCCTCCGGCGGACCCTCCGGTGCCTCCCACCGGTCAGGCACCCGGCCAGGATCCTCCCGACGAAGGCCCCGAGTTCACGAACGACCGCGACCGGCGTCGCTGGGCCGAATTGACCGGCCGCGTTGGCCGTTTCGCCAGGGAACGGGACGAAGCCCGCGCGCATATCGAGCTCTTGTTGAGGCAGCAGGCCGAGCGGATCGCCGCAGCGACCCTCTCCCAGCCGGTCGACCTGTGGCTCGAGGGTTCGGGCGTCCCCGACGTCCTGACCGAAGACGGGAGCGACGTCGACCCCGCCAAGGTGCAGGCCCTCGCGGCCGGGCTGCTCGCCCAGCGGCCGGGGCTGCGCAAGCCGCGGGAACCGATCCCGCTGCCAGGTGCGCACGGCCTGGCCGTGCCCGCCCAGAAGGCGACGTTCGCGGAAGTCCTCCACGACATGGTCAAGGGCCGGCTCTGACATGTCGAGAACGCCGATTCCCCGCCCGATCGCCGCCCCACCCCTACTCGGATACCCCTCGGGCAGTTTCGGGCGTCCTACGGCGATCCCGGACCCGCAACGTGGACCCTCGCGGGTGGCCGAACGGCCGTACCGGCGCCGGCTCGGCCCTCCCCCGGAGCTTCGGGTCAGAAACCTAGGACAGCGCGGCCTAGCGCGACATCCTTTCTCGTTCCGCGATCCGCTTGGCGGCTCGGCGGGTGACCCAATTGTCGGGGGCTGGAGCACCAGTCACCGGGTTCGGGGCGACAAGGAAGCGGTCCTCGTAATCGGCCGAGTCTTCCTTGCTGAGTTGCGCAGTTGGAGCGGTGCCGACGCCCTGCTCCTGCAGTAGTGCGGTCTGCTTCTGCAACTCGCGCAGATTCTTGTCCCGGATACGACTGCCTCGCGTTCCCACCGCAAGGGTCTTGGCTCCGGCCCCAACAAAGCCGGTGAGCCCGTAGGCCACCACCTTAGTGCTTCTGCGTAGTAGTCCTGTGCCAAACACTCCCTTTTTCCTTTTCTGTCTGGAACCCCAGGGAAGACATAAGGAGTTGTGTACTAGCACATCGGGTCCGCCGATGGACCAAATCACCGAAACCTGGCATGACGCGTTTGAAACGTGCCACGGGTCCGCGCCAATCGCGTCTCGGCGGTGCATGGGGGGCGTATGCGGCGAGCGCGGCCGAGATTTATCGCAAGGAAAAGCCACTAACGCAACTTCCCATGACGCCACTGTCAGGTACGGCGGCGTCCCATCGCT
>CAWEEP010000049.1:0-3849 GCA_963808125.1 Candidatus Dormiibacterota bacterium | reverse complement strand
ACGGGACGTTCCGCACTTTCACCGATGGCCATCGCCGGTTCGGGGGCGGACAACTCGGGGGCGGCCGGGCGGCGGGACACCACCACGGTCTTCGTCGTCAGCGACCAGACGGGGGTCCTCAGCCCCGACGGCAATGCGGCGGGCAGCGGCTCGGCCAACTACGGGCCCTATCAGAGACAGGCGTATGCGAGGGACAGGAACCCGGCGGTCGGGGCCGGGCTCCCCGACCGTTACCACGACGACGCTGGCCACGCCCGCCTACGTGCAGGGGGCCAGCACGACGTCGTCGTCCAGCGCCGCCTTCTCTAGTGCGGTGACGGCGGGGGACCTGCTGGTCTTGGGTGTGACCACCAACAACTCGTCGGGCACGGATTCCGTCACCGGGGTGTCGGACAGCCTGAACGGAGCGTGGACGGAGGCGGTGTCCCAGCCGTACGGCAACGGTCACGTCGACCTGTGGTACCTGCAGGGGTCGAAGGCGGGCAGCGACACGGTGACGGTCTCGGGATCGTCGGGGGCGATCACCATCGCCGAGTACGCCGGGATCGCCGCCACCGGGGCGCTCGGTGAGGTGGCCGCCGGCACGACCGGTGGGATCACCCTCCAGGCGGGGCCGACGGCGGCGATCGGCGAAGCCGGAGAGCTGGTGGTCGGGGTGGGCGGGCAGACCTACGTGGGCAGCGGGTTCACGGCGGGGAGCGCGTTCACGCTCCGCGAGCAGGCGGTGTCGAACTACTTGGACGCCGCGGGGTTGGAGGACACACTGTCGGCCTCCGCCCTTGGCCAGTACATGACCATGGGCGTGCCCAGCGGGGCCGCCACCGGCCAGGGCTACGCCGGGGCGGTGGTCGCCGTCTTCCAGCCGGCCTCCACATCCTCCTCGTCGTCGGCGGACGCGTGCTCGGGCGCCGGAGACAACTCCGGGCTGCTGTGCATGACGACGGCGCCGTCGCTGGACGGCAGCCACCCGACCGTCACGACCTACGGGTACGACCCATGGGGTCAGCGGACGAGCATGACAACTCCGGATGAGAACGCCGACGCGCAGGCGGGCAGTGCGTACACCTATGCGTACTTCCTGGACACCGCCACCGACCTCTCCGGCATGACCCACGCGGGCGGCTGGCTGGCCGGCGTCACAGACCCGAGCGGTCAGTTCGTCGCCTACGGCTACGACGCGGAGGGGGATGTCGTGAGGACGTGGGACCGCGACGCGACGGCCCAGAAGGGCCTGCCGCTCAGCGATTACCCCGGAACCTGCAGCACCCCGCCGGCCCTCGGCTTCACGCAGTCCCTCTACGCCGCGGCGTGCACCGCGCCACCGGGGCTCTTTCTGCTCAGTCAGACGGACGCCCTGGGGAACGTCACCAGCTACCAGCACGACGCGGACGGCAACCAGCTGGGGGTGCGGGCACCACGGGGCAACCTGAACGGGGTGGGCTACCCCTCATGCCCCACGGTGGGGACGTATGACACCTGCGCCACCTACAACGCCAACGGGCAGCAGCTCACGGTGCAGCAGCCGGTGGAGGCGCAGCAGTCCAAGGTCGGCCTCCTCGAGAGGGTCCGGGAGTTGCCGAAGCTGCACCCGGTGGCCCAGAGGGCTGCAAACGTGGACGTCGTCTCATCGAGGCCCAGATGGCGGGGTACCACGAGCAGCTCGACCTGTGGTACCAGCGGGTCTGGAAGCTCCAGGGGCTGTGGCTGGGATCCGACGGATCGGGTGGTGCGTCACGAGGGGAAGGAAGCCGCGCTCACCACGCGGGAGTTCGAGCTGCTGCAATTCCTGCTGGACCATCCGCACCGCTTCTACACCACATCGCAGATCACCGGATTTGCCTGGTCCGACGCCGCCTTGAGCCCGGAGGAGGTTCGCAACTACGTGGGGCGGGTCGAGAAAGATCCTGGCGCGGCTGGCGATCCCCTGTGACCTGGTCGACCGGCCCGGTCGCGGCTATTCACTGACGTTTCGGAACACGGACTAATTTAGTCTCCTGTACCGGAATCACCGATCAAATAGAGGGGCCTCTTCCCCTGGTCAGGCGGCACCGCTCGCGGGCCTCTCCGGCCTTGCAATGGCCACGCAGTCGGCGCACGCGACCGGTTCGACCTGAACGCTGCGCCCCTACCCCTCGACCGGTCCGGGTCCCCACCTATTCCCAGCCCAAAGTGTCTGGATTCCTTGACCCGGCACACTGCCAAAGCTGCGTGTCAGCGCTTACACAACGTTGACACGGTCATCCCCGGTGCCTAGCATTCGCGCCGCTGCGAGCGTGGCGATGAAGGGGAACGCCGTGCGCGCCAGCGGGGATGTCGAGAGGAGAAGGCGTCACCGGCAACCGCCGCTGCGTCAGCCAGGGGTGCGGTCAGCGCTTCCCCGGCGGGAGGACCACCGCCGCGCCACGAGGCGTGGCAGCCCACTCAGACGGCCCTCGGCGACGACGAGCGCCGGAACGGCCTCTCCGACACGGGGATCGCCTCTCGCAGCGGCTCGCGAGGAGATCACAGCGAACTGCACCGCTACGAGGCCTCGTGTCCCTGCAGCGACCGCGCTTCCACCTGCACTTCACCCCGACCTATTCCTCGTGGATCGACCAGGTCGAGCGCTGGTTCGCCGAACTGACACGCAAGCAACTGCGCCGCGGCGTGCACCGCAGCACCCGGGCGCTGAAAGACCGCATCCGCCTCCATCTCGCCACCTACAACGGCGATCCGGACACCTTCGTCTGGGTTCTGACCGCCGATGGAGATCCTGGCCGGCACCGAGCGCTTTTGCCTACGAATCTCCGGTACGGGACACCGAGGAGAGGTCGCGCCCTCGGTCGATCAGGGATGCCGAGGGGAACAGCTCACGACCAGCGCCGGCGTGAGCCGCCCATGACGGTCCGAACAATGACGAGGAGGATCACGGCGCCGACGAAGGCGATGACGATCTCGGTGATGGTCGAGTGACCCGGGATGCTGAAGCTGATGTTGAGGATTTGGGCGAGGAAGCCCCCGCCGAGAGCGCCGATGATGCCGACTACGATATCGGTCAGCAGGCCCTTGCCGTGGCCCGTCACCACCTTGCTCGCGAGGAAGCCCGCCACCAGCCCGATGAAGGCCCAGAGCAGGATCGTCCCGAGGTCGAGGCTGATTGTCACTGAACCGATGAGCATGATTTTCCACTCTTACGTGTGCCGCTGATTCGCGCTGCTGCGCGACGCCTTCGGAGAGCAGCGGTCTGCGATTGACCGGGCGGATGATGAGGGCAGTCAGCGTCGGACCCGCGTCCGGTCCCGACGCTGACCTTTGGGTGTTGGTGAGAGCTACGCGCTCCTCTTGGTCACGCCGCCGGTGACCCTGGCTACCACCGTGGCGATGACAATTGCCACTGCGGTGTAGACGGCCATGGCCAGGACGTCGGTCCAGACGAGGAGGTTTCCCTGGCCCGCGGAGGTCGTCTTGAAGATACCGACGAACGGGAAGGCCAGGAACAGCCGACCGAGAAGGTGAGGGCTGCGAGCCCGACATTGACCGCCCCCGTGGCATGGAACACGAAATTCAGTGCCAGGAAAGCCAGCACGACGACGGCAGGCAGCCCAATCGTCTTAGCGCACAGATCGCACTGACCACCTGTGTGTCAACCTGTTCCGCGTTTCAGCTCCGGTGACAGTTTCGCGGTCGAAGGCGGGTTGGACACGCCGGGGTCTAGACCGCAGTCGCTGACAACCCGGTGCTCCACCTGCACATCAGTCACTCGGAACCCTCCTGTCCCGCATTTGACCCCGAAGCCCTCGAACCTGTGACACCGGGTGATTTGCAGCTTTTGAGAGGGGCCGCGACAACCGCACGACGGTGCGCCGGCTC
>CAWEEP010000048.1:0-37866 GCA_963808125.1 Candidatus Dormiibacterota bacterium | reverse complement strand
TTTTTGGTCAATTCGTCGACGCCAATCTTGTCGACCATGCGCCAGAAGCCTTCTTCGCCGGCGCGGTCGGGAATTTCTTTCAAAATCTCGCAGAGAACATCGAAATCGAACGTCTTTTCACGTAGTCCGCAGACCAGTATTTCCGTAGTGCCAACCGACGTAGAGTCGAGGTGCAAACGGGTCCTTCGGCGGTACTCAGCCGATTCGCTCAAATTCGTCTCTGAGAAATCCTATTTTTGTTGCCATGATTGGGGCTCCCTATTGAATGTGAATGTACAGTTCGGGCGATTGTTATTCGCGTCGCCGCCCTTGGCGGTATGCCAAGAAGATATTACGCCTCAGGTGTTTCAGATTTGACGATGGGTTCGACAGTTTTAATTTCGAGCTCCGCGATTCTGGCCGCAATCTCCGGTGGAATGATGATCGTTGGAGCCAATTCAACTTGCGTTTCAAACTCTTTTGGTTGACCATTAGGTATGAGTTTCCTTTCTGCATCGGCCTTTTTGGGAGCCATTCTTTTTTCTGCGCCGACACTGAGCCGTGCGAACATTTCGCCAGCCTCGCAATGGTGCGAAACGAGAAGCCGTTATCAAGAAGGCTTTCAATCAAAACGGAATTACGAGTGCGAAGCCTTCCGATCCTCTGGCCCCTGGCTTTGGCCGCTGCAAGCCCATTCCGGACCCTTTCAGCGATAATATTCTTTGAGCTGTGCGATCGCCGAAGATCAACCAACACCACGTGGCCAAGGCTCGTGTTGAGGTCGATTTTTTCCGTGAGCGAAATGAAATTTGATTTATGGGCACGCATTACCTCGAGCCCTTTGAGCATGTGGGTGACCGAGCGGGCATACCGTGAGAACGCGAACACAATCACGTTTTCAATTTCGTCATTCTCGACAGCTTTCATCATGCGATCAAGACCGGGCCGCGACGCTTTCGTGCCGGAGATGGCTTCGTCGGCAAAGAGCTCCCAGTTGGTGATGTTGTTTTGTTCGCAAAAAATTCGCAGTGCTCTGACCTGGGCATCCAGCACTTTGAGTTGATCACTTGTTGAAACTCTTGCGTACAGGGGCCGATGCTCTTTGTTTAAATCTTGCATGGTCCCTCCAAAAATAAAAAGCCCGAGGTGGTTTCCTCGGGCGCAAAGAACGATTATGTTGCTTTTGCCACGTCTCGTCCGTCGATCGCCTGGACCAGGCCATGCTCGCCCACACCAGCCTTCCGGCTTCATCCGCGCCGGCACCGACGACGTCTGCGCCAGCTCGCCGCCCGCTGTTGGGATGGCCGCGGCATGGACAACTCGCTGTCCCACCTCTCCATGGCACGCGGATCGCCGACATCGGTTGGACCTCGCGCGCCAACCTCTGGACTTCGCCGCCCTCGCCGTGATCGTCGAGGAGGCGGGCGGCCGCCCACCGACCGCAGCGCCGATTCGCCGATCGGGGGGGCCGGGCGTCTCCAGCAACGGGCTGCTCCACGACCTGGCCCTGGAGGCCGCCGGCGTCGCCTGACCCCCCGAGGTTGAGGCCTCAGCGTCTGATCCGCGTCACCGTCGAGACGTCCCTGCTCGTGCATGCCCGGATGGCCAGCTTGTCGCGCTTGCCCACCGAGGTTGTGGGGGAGGTGGTCCAGCACGGCCCACGCGTCAGGCAGCCAGAAGCTCGGGAACCTTTCCCTCCCAGGGAGCGGCGCAACTCCTCGGGCAGCCACGGCCTGGCCGGGCTTGAACCTCTCGACCACCGCCAGCGGGGCGCCCGCCCAGCGCCGGTCGGGGATGCCGACCACGACGGCCTCCAGCACCGCCGGGTGGTCGCCGAGGAGGGTCCCGAGCTCGACGGAGCTGATCCACTCGCCCCCCGACTTGATGACGTCCTTGATCCTGTCGGTGATCTGGACGTACCCTCGCGCGTCAACGGTTGCCGCGTCGCCGGTGCGCAGCCAGCCGTCGTGGAAGCGATCGGACGTGTCGACGCCGAAGTACTCGCCGGTGATCCACGGTCCGCGCACCTCGATCTCCCCCACGGTGCGACCGTCACAGGGCAGCACCTCCCCGGCCTCGCCGGTGATGCGCAGCTCGACCCCGGCGACGGGGCGCCCCGTCGTGGAGCGGTAGTGCCAGTACTGGGCATCGTCCTCGCGCATGCCCCTGGGGGCGACGGCGATGGTTCCCATCGGGCTGGTCTCCGTCATCCCCCACGCCTGGATGAGCGGGAACCACGGCTCGTACGCCTTCATGAGCGCCAGCGGCACCGCCGATCCGCCGCAGATGGCGCGGCGGATGGATCCCAGGTCGGCCCCGGCCGCCTCGGCGGCGACGAGCAGACCCTGGAAGACGCTGGGCACGCCGACGACGAACGTGGGGCGCTGCTGCGCGATGAAGTCCAGGAGCCGTTCGGGCTGCAGGTGCCGCTCCGGGAGGAGCAGGTCGGTGCCGGTCATCCACGCCGCGTAGGGCGTTCCCCACGCGTTGACATGGAACATGGGGACGGTGACGAGGAGCCGGTCCTGATCCCTGAGCTCGAAGTTGACCCAGATCGAGTGGGAATGGAGCCAGATGGAGCGGTGGCTGTAGACGACGCCGCGGGGATCACCCGTCGTCCCCGTCGTGTAGCACATCGCCGCCGCCTGCCTCTCGTCCAGATCTGGCCAGTCCTCCACCGGCGGCCGGTCGGCGATGAGCTCCTCGTAGCCGACGGCCTGATCGAGCCCCGAGGTGTCCGCCTCGCCGACCACGATCACCCGCTCCACCGTGGTCAGCTGGGAGCGGATGCCGGCGAGCAGGTGCACCAGCGAGGCGTCGACGACGACCACCCCGTCGGCGGCGTGGTTGATGATGTGGGCGAGCCGGTCCGGGGCCAGGCGGACGTTGAGCGGGTGCAGCACCGCCCCCATGCAGGGCACGGCGAGGTACGCCTCGAGGTGCTCCTGGTGATTCCAGCAGAGGGTGGCGACCCGGTCGCCCGCGCCGACGCCGAGGTGGCGCAGGCCGGCGGCCAGGCGTGCGGCGCGGTCGCCCACCGTCTCGAACGTGGCGTGGCGAGAGGAGCTCCCGGTGAAGGTGACGGCCTCGCTGCGGGCGAAGAGTCCGCGTCCCCGGCGAAAGATGTCGAGGACGGTGAGCGGCGCCTCCTGCATCGTGCTCAGCATTGATTGTCTCCTCCGGGCGTCGTCGATGGCCCGTCCCCACCATGATGCCGCAGTCGGCGACACCCGATGGTCAGGCTCCGCGCCGGATCGCCCGCCGGATGAGACTCATCTCCTGGGGGTCGGCGACGCGCAGGAGCCATGCGGCGCCCAGGTAGACGATGGCGGCGGCGAGGGTGAAGCCGACCGTGGCGATGCGCCCCTCGGGATGGACGAGCAGGAGGAAGGCGCCCATGATCGCGCCGGCGATGGCGATCCTCCAGATCAGCCGCCCCGCGGGGATGCTGACGCCGAGGCGGCGAACGGTCAGCCAGCCGATCAGCACCAGCCCCATCTCGGTGAGCGCCGTGTTGCCGCTGGTGACCAGGTAGCCACTCCCCGGGTGGAGGTGCTCGGCGATGGGGATCAGCGCCGTGTTGAGGAGGATGTTGATGACCATCCCACCGCCCGCGATCCAGGCGTACGTCCTCTGCCGGTCCATGGCCAGCAGGGTGGTGGCGAAGCAGTTGTCGGCGAACATGAAGACGATGGTCACCCCGAGCAGGCGCAGCGATGGAGCCGCCTGAGGGTAGAGGCTGAGCAGGTTCGTGTACTGGTCGGCCAGGATGATCACCCCGAGTGCCATCGGCAGGCCGAGGGCGACCAGCGCCTTGAAGAACTTGCGGCTCGCCTCCTGCAGCCGTTCCGGCGCCTCGCGGTGGTACACAGAGAGCACCGGGAAGGCGACGGTGCGGAGCGTGAGGGGCACGACGAGCAGCGCCTCGAATGGCTTGTACGCGGACTGGTACCAGCCCACCTGCATGAAGTTCCCAGACCCGCCGGTGAAGGCCTGCAGGATGGGCACGTCGATCTTCCAGTACACGCTGGTGAAGACGTAGGTGATGGCGAGCGGCAGGCTCATCGCCAGCCAGGGCCGGATCAACTCCATCTCGAAGCGCCACTGCGGGTGCCAGATGCCGGTGCGGATGAGGACGATCGAGAAGTAGATGCAGGCCGCGATGTAGCTGAACGTGTAGGCCCAGATGAAGTAGCCGGGGCCCTGGTGTGTGGCGGCTCCCAGGGCCACGAAGCCCAGCAGCAGCAGCGCCTCGGGGACGATCTCGATGATCTCGAAGCGGAGCCGCTGCAGCGCGTACAGCGGGGTACGCAGCAGCTGCTCGTACCGGAGATGACCAGCAGGGCCGCGCTGGCGACCACCAGCGAGCTGAGCCCGATCAGCCAGAGGGCACCGGTCAGGACGAGGATGGCCAGCACCATGAGCGGCAGGCGGACCGACAGCATGTTGTCGAGGTAGCGGCCGAGCAACTGGGGCCGTCTCGCCCCCTCGCGCAGGTAGAGGGTGCCGAATCCGAGGTCGGCGATGACGGCGATCAGGGCGCTGTAGCTGATCGCCGTCTGCATGGCGCCGAATCCGTTCGAGCCCAGCGAATGCATGACGACGATGACGGCGCCCAGGGCCACCACCCGGGAGACGAGGCGGGCGGTCAGCACCATCGCCGAATTGCGCACGCCGCGAAGCGCGCTGCCGGGACGGAGCGCCCCCCGAGGCGCCGGCGGCGTCCGCGACGCTGGCGCCCGGCGGGCCCGCCTCGCCGCCGGTGGCACCGACCTCAGCGCCGGCGGAGGCGACCATCTCGTCGACGAGAAGGGCGTCGCCGGCGAGCAGAGATGCGGCCCCCACCACGACGGCGTCGCCAGCCAACGGGGAGGCGTCCCCCTCGGTCTCTGGGCTGGGGGTCGGGGGGACTTTCTTTGTCATCCGATCATCTGGGAGGAACCCGCACCACGGGGCGGCTATTGTCGTCCCAGACAACGCGGCTGCGGGCGCAAGGGGTTCACCTCACCACGAACGGGTCGCCTCCGAGGGACAGCACGGCCTGGCGCCGGGACGGCGAACGCCTCCGCCGCAGGCGCTCCGCCCGCCGCGCCCACTCCGCCTCCGGCCCCTCGCCCGCCATTCGCGGGTGGCCCCTCGCGGCGGCCAGGCGCCGCCACCACAGAGGGCGGCCCGCCAGCACCGCTTCCGCCTGGTCACAGACGGCGAGGGCCTCCCCCAGGTCGCCGTCCGCCTCCAGGGCGATGGCCAGGCCCCGGGCCGCGGCCAGGTCGTCCGGATGCCGTCGCCACAGCTCCCGGTAGATGGGCAGAGCCATAGACGGTGTTCTCGCCGTCCGTGCCGCGCGCTGGCGGCGTCGTCGCCGCCGGGCAAGCCGGTGTCCGGCGGGCTGAGACCACGGTGAGGTGGCGTCCCGGAAGGCGGCCGCATAGTGCTCGTCGGCCGCGTCGGCCAGCCCGATCCGCTCCATGTGGACACCGAGGCGGTACCGGTCGGCCGCATGCACCGGCTCGATCATCCGTCCCGCCACATGCGCCACCAGCCGCCCCGCCAGCACCATCGTCGCGCAGAGATCGAACTGGTTGTGGCGGATGACCCCCTCGAGAACCTCGGGCGGCGCCCCGTTCAGCCAGGCGCGGAAACGGGCGGGCGCCTCCGCCCCGGGAACGTCGTCGCCCCGGTCGAATCCGAGGAGGCAGGTCTCAGCCTGGCGCAGGGTGCACGGGCCCAGACGATCTCGGAAGAGCCGCCGCACCGGGGCCAGCAGATCGCAGTGGAGCGCGGGGCAGACGGCGTCGGGGGCCCGCCGGTTGAGGATGCACCGCGACTGCAGCACCGGCACGTCGAAGCTGCGGCCGTTGTAGGTGACCAGGACCCGGCGAGAGGCGAGCCGGGCGCAGACAGCGTCGAGCATCGCCCCCTCGGCCTCGAGGTCGGCGAGCAGGTACTGGTCGATGTCGAGCGCTGAGCCCCGCGGGATGCCGACACCGACCAGGAAGGGCACCACGCCGCTGCCACGCAGGCCAAGGGTCTCAATGTCGAGCACCGCCATCTCGGCCTCCGCCCATCGCCCGCCAGGGACGTCGGCGGGGAGGTTGTAGAGAAGACGGACCATGTCGCCGGGAGCGGCCGGCGACGGCGCCCCGGCCCGGGCCAGGAAGGGGGCCAGGTCGATGCTGACACGGCGGACCAGCACCTCCTCCTCGGCGCGGAAGCCGAGCGCCCCGGCACGTTCCGCCGGCGGGGGCGGCGGTGCCCACGCCGTCGCCCGTCTCGGCACTGCGGGCCGGGACAGGTCGGCGAGGCCGCCCATCGCCACCAGCCGGGCGCGGAGCGAGACCAGCCCATCGGTGCCAGCCGGAGCCGGCGGAGCCGGCTGTGCGATCCGTGGGGCCGCCATCAAGGGAGCGCCAGGCGCAGGAGACGGAGCGCTGCCGCCCGGGCATCCTGCCCCGGTGGCGGCGGCCCGACGCACGAGGGGCAGCCGCCATCGCAGCCGCAGCCGTCGACCAGGCTGATCGCCGAACCCACCAGGGCCGCGAAGCGCTCGAAACACGCCTCCGCGAAGCCGACCCCGGCGGGGACGGCATCGTAGAGGTAGACGGCGGGCCACCCCGTCTCGCCCGGCTCCTCCCCTCCCGACGCGGGCCCGCCCGCCCCCGCCTGCGCCGGACGCCACCCGGCGGCGAACTCCTTCGGCTCGGTGAGCGGCGGTGGCCCGAGTGCCGGCATGGCGGGGCCCCCTCCACGGGGGCTGGCCTGGGTGCGCACCTCGACGTGGGCACCGAGGTCGCGCGGATCACACATGCAGAGAAGACAGGCGGCGGCATGCAGCGCCCGCGATGCCCCGAGCAGCCCCGTCTCCAGCTCGCCCGCGGTCACGCCCGTCAGGCTGGACGGGCTGAACGCCGCCCACACGGCCGTCGTATGCAGGTCCTGTTCGGGCAGATGGATGGGGCCGGCCCCGACGTTCTCATGGGTGAGAAAGCGCACCTTCTTGTACATCGTGGCCAGCCGCGTGACGCGCACCTCCCCGTGGCTCCGCCGCACCCGCTCCCCCTCCGGCCCCGCCTGGCGCTCCAGGATGCGGACCGTCTGGCGCGTCTCGGCCAGGGTGTAGTAGTCGACCGACACGGGATGGACGTAGGCCCGCTTCTCCTCCCAGTCGAGACGCTCGACGTGGTACTGCCGCCCCTGGTGGAGGTAGACGGCGTCGTCGTGGACCAAGACCGGCGCGGAGAACTGGTCGACCTCGCCGATGACAGTCCCGTGGCTTCCCGGGCGCCCGCCGCCGGTGCCCGTCCACGGCCCCTGGGGCCCCTGCCCGGGTCCGCCGGGATCGCTCGAGGTGTCGATGATCAGCACGTTGCCGGCGGCGGCACGCCGCAGCGAGATCGCCTCGGCGGGGAAGGCGTCGGCGCTCCAGTGGTAGCGGCTCCCCGTCCGGTGCAGCAGGCCGTCCTCGGCGAAGCACTCGAGGAGGGAGCCGGTCAGCTCGGTCCCGGCCCTTCCGAAGGACTCGCCGCGGTCGAAGGCCAGCTCGAAAGCGGCGGCCTGCAGGTGCGAGCCGAGCACCAGCAGGTTGTCCGGGTCGATGAGACCTCGCTCCGGGGGCGTCTCCAGCAGGTACTCGGGGTTGCGCAGCAGAAACTGGTCGAGCGGCGAGTCGGAGGCGATGAAGACGCCGAGCGACGCGGAGTCGCGCCGGCCCGCCCGGCCCAGCTGCTGCCACGTGCTCGCCAGGGTCCCCGGATAGCCGACCAGGACGCTGGCGTCCAGGCCGCCGACGTCGATGCCCAGTTCCAGGGCGTTGGTGGCGATGACGCCGCGCACACTCCCGCCGCGCAGACCGGCCTCGATGGCACGCCGCTCCAGGGGGAGGTAGCCGCCCCGGTAGCCGCGCACCCGCGCCTCGCCGCCGGGGCCGGCGGCGTTGAGCTGCTGGAGGTAGCTGAGGAGGATCTCGACGCCGCTCCGGCTGCGGCAGAAGCCGATGGTCTGCAGGTCGAGGCGGAGCAGCTCGGCGATGAGGCGCCTCGCCTCGAGCACGGCGGAGCGCCGGACGCCAAGGGCGCCGTTGACGAGCGGAGGCTCCCAGAACCACAGGTGCCGCTCGGCACGGGGGGCGCCACTGCGGTCGATGACCACGACCGGCCGCTCCAGCAGCCGTTCCGCCAGCTCCCGGGGTTCGCGATGGTGGCCGAGCAGCAGATCACCGTGGGGTTGCTGCCGTAGAAGTGGCAGAGACGGATCAGCCGCCGCAACACGTTGGCGAGATGCGAGCCGAAGAGGCCGCGGTAGGCGTGCAGCTCGTCGATGACGATGTAGCGCAGCGACTGGAGGAGCCGGACCCACCCCGTGTGATTGGGCAGGATGCCGCTGTGCAGCATGTCCGGGTTGGTCACCACGATGTGGCCGTCCTGGCGGATGGCGCGGCGAAGCCCGGTGGGAGTGTCCCCGTCGAAGGTGGAGGCGCGGATCAGGTCCCGCCGCGCCTCGGGGAGGTGGCGCACCAGCTCCTGGAGGCCGGCGAGCTGATCCTGGGCGAGCGCCTTGGTGGGGAAGAGCCACAGGGCCCGGCTGCCGGGGTCGCGCAGCCAGGCGTCGAGCACCGGAAGAACGAAACCCAGCGTCTTGCCGCTGGCCGTGGGGGTGACCAGGACGCAGTCGCGCCCGGAGAGCGCCGCCTCGATCGCGTCGGCCTGGTGGGAGTAAGCGCGCTCCAGCCCCTGCGCCCGCAGCGCCGCCACCAGCTCGGGGTGCAGCCGCTCCGGCCAGGAGCGGTAATCCCCCGACTGACCCGGCAGCGTCACCTCGTGAGCGAGGCGCTCCACCACCCAGGGCTGGCTGCGCAACTCAGCAATGCGCTCGGCGGTGGTGGGCGCGGCGACCGGGGTCATGGTCCGCCAGCTTACCGAACAACCGTTCGGACCGCAATGGGGTCGCGCCCTCGCGGGCTCAGACGGCGGTGATGCCTCCCACCAGCCGGCCCACGGCGAAGGTCGCGGCCGCGGCGGCCGCGGCGATCACCAGCTGGCGCAGGACGGTGCGCGGGTAGGGCCGCTCGGCGAAATAGGCGACGCCCGCGCCGACCACGACGCAGCCCAGGGCCCCCAGCACGATCGACGACACCACGGCCGCGATCCCCGTCACGAAGAACCACGGCAGAAGGGGTAGCAGGGCCCCCACGGCAAAGCTGGCGAAGGAGGAGAGCGCCGCGGCGACCGGGGAGCCGGTCCGCGCCGGGTCCACCCCGAGCTCCTCACGGCTGTGCACCTCGAGGGCAACCTCCGGGTCCTTCATCAGCGCCTCGGTGACGGCCTCGGCGGTCTCCCTCGGCACCCCGCGCCGCATGTAGACGGAGACCAGCTCGCGCATCTCCCTGCCGGGATGGCGGCGGAGCTCCTCCTTCTCGACGGCGAGCTCGCGGTGGATGAGCTCCGATTGGGCGCTCATCGACACGTACTCCCCTGCCGCCATGGAGAAGGCGCCGGCGGCTAGGCCGGCCAGGCCCACCAGCCGGACGATGCCGGCTGACGGGTTGGCGCCGACGACGCCAAGGATCAGGGAGACATTGGTGATGAGCCCGTCGCTGACGCCGAAGACCGCGGCGCGCGCGGCGCCGCCCTGGATGTCCCGATGATGCTCGCGCGGAGGATCCGGGCTGCCCCGATGGGCATGCCCTGGCGGATCCGCGACTGGCTCGACCATGTGAGGGACGGACCTCCCTGTTGCTGGCGGTGCGGCCCCCCATTCTGGGGCAGCGCCGCCGTCCTCGGCCACGTCCCCCCCGGTGCCGTGGGGACCGATGTCGCGACCCCCTACCGCCGGCGGCCCTGTCCCGCCCGCCGGGGACGCAGGGGGCGCAGCAGGCGCAGGACTGCGAAGCCGATCGAACACGAGACGACGAGAAGGAGGGCCAGCTTGGCGAGCGTGCCGGCGTCGTAGTCCTTCCCATCGTGGTTGATCGCCCTGGCGATGAAGTAGTCGGCGATCACCAGCACCGCGACGACGCTGGTCGAGGCCACCGAATAGAGCGAGGATCGGCCGCCGCCGCGAGCTCCCATGGCGCCAGCATACGCAGCGCCCCCGACCTCCACACCGGGGCGGCCCGCCTCTCGCACGTCCCGCGACGTCACGGCGGCACGCCGGTAGTGCAAGCTCTCCGCCGGGGACGACCGCCTTCGACGACGGGAGGAGAGATGACCCGCCGCCATCGCATCGCGGCGCTCACCGCCTTGATGGTGACCGCCGTCCTCACCGTGGGCGTTCTCCGCCTCACCGGAGCGTCCGGCAATGCCAGCCGTGCCGATCCCCCGAGCGCGGCGAACGGGGAACTGCGTTTCCCCCTGGTCGCGGTCCCCAGCCTGAACTCGATCCCTGCCCTGCAAACGCCAACCCCGGCGCCCACCCCAACTCCAGCGATGCCCACACCCATGCCCACGCCGACGACAAACCCGGCGGCGGCTCCGGCGCCCTCGCCTCCCCCCGCCCAGTCCGTGCTTACGTCATCGTCCGGCGCGGCCGAGGCGGTGTTCCAGGCCATCAACCAGGAGCGCGGCCAGCAGGGCCTTCCCGCCCTCAGCTGGAGCGACGGCCTGGCCCAGAGCGCCCATGCCCACAATCTGGCCATGGCCGGCGCCGACCAGCTCTCCCATCAGCTCCCCGGTGAGGCCGCTTTCAGCTCGCGCATCACAGCGCACGGCGTCGCCTGGACCTGGTGCGCCGAGAACATCGGCGACTACTCCGAGCAGTCAACCGACGGCGCCCTCGCCGTCGAGTTCCTGATGTTCGATGAGACGCCCCCCAACGACGACCACCGGCTCAACATCCTCACCACCCAGGGGACCATGGTGGGCGTGGACGTCGTCTTCGACCCCGCCCACGGCTGGCTGTGGCTGACCGAGGACTTCGCCAACTGATACCGGAGGCCGGCTCCCCGGCCGGGCGCCAACCTCCCGACCTGGACACCGTCCGTCTGGATCTCGGCGATGACGGTTCCACCACCCGGGATGCGCCGACGGGCACCCCCGCGACCACCCCGGGCCCGAGCCGGCGGTTCAGGCCCAGACTCTGGGGGTTTGCCGGACACCCGTGGCAATGAGATGACATGGGAGATGTGTACCCCGTATCCGCTGAAGGTTGGTGTCCAGGGACGTGGTGTACGCGGGCGCCTCAGAACTGATCTTCGCTCTCCTTTCTTTGTTCGCCCACCACTCAGATCCCCAGGGCCTCTCCCGGGTGGCCTTGGGGATCCCGGAACTTGCCATCGGGCTGGGAGGCATGCAGGCCGCGAGGTACCTACGGCGACGCTGACCTCGTGCTCGGCGTCACCCGTGTGTCGAGAGCTGCAACGGCAAGCCCGCGCGACGAGCTCGTCGCCCGCCAGGTTCTCCAACTCCGTCATGGGCGCCTCCGACGAGATTCTCGCCAAGGCCATACCGGAAGCTAGATCAGCCGGGCTGGATTAGCCGCCGCCACCCAGCGCCGCCAGCGCGAGGACCTCGGCAGTTCGATGACCGGCCCCGATGGCGTGATCTGCCGTCGCCGGCCGGCAGCGGCCGAGCGCGGGATCGTAGTCGGTCATGACCACCCCGGCGTGCCCGGTGTCGGTCTCCTCCAGATGGACAGGCCAGCCCCGCTGCCCGAGGAGTGCAGCCAGACGGCGTGACTGCTCGACGGGCACGGTCGTATCCCGGATTCCGTGCAAGAGCCAGACGGGCACAGGCGAGACGGTCCCGCCCTGGGCGTCGTCAAGCGGAGGCCTGCCCGTCATCGCCGCCGCTTCGCGGAACGATCCGCTGATGCAAATGACCTCGGACGGGCGCCAGCCGGCGACCACCGGAGGGCTCAACGCGATGGCGGCGGCCTCGGTGCCGCCGCGCGACCAACCTGCGAGTGCGAGACGGCCGGGATCGGCGCCGATGTCGACCGCGTGTTCGATGAAGAAGGTGAACGAGGCGAGAAGGTGGGCGCGTCCGCGGTCCGCCGCGTCCGAACGCCAGTCCGGCACGTACACCGTGACTCCGAACGCTGCGGTGGCGCGCGCGAGCGGTTCGAGGACGTCACGCTCGTCGCACCCCGTGCCGTGCCACAGCAGCAGTGCTGCCGACGCCGGGACGGAGCCGTTCGGAGCGTAGATGTCCAGCTGCTTGTCGCATCCGTACGGGACCGCCCGCTGGACGTGGAGGCGCTGCCCGACCTCGTCAGCCATCAACTGCCGCGACTCCGTCCGCCTATGCCCCGACCGGGACGCCGCCCCTCTGGATCTCGGCGATGACCGCGTCCGCCACCTGGGACGTGCCCACCGCGGTGGGATCGTCGCGGCTCGGCTTCATGTCATAGGTGACGGATTCTCCACGGGCGATGACTGCCGCCAGGGCTCCCTCGAGGCGCTGCGCGGCCTCGGTCTCGCCGAGGTGGCGGAGCATGAGGACGCCGCTGAACATCATCGCCATGGGGTTGGCCACGTTCTTGCCGGCGTAACGCGGCGCCGATCCGTGGGTGGCCTCGAAGACGGCGATGCCGTCGCCCATGTTGGCCCCGGGGGCGAGGCCGAGGCCGCCGATGAGGCCGGCGCAGAGATCGCTGAGGATGTCGCCGTACAGGTTGGGCATGACCATGACGTCGTACAGCTCGGGCTTCTGCACCAGCTGCATCGACATGTTGTCGACGATCCGGTCCTCGAACTCCACCTCGGGGAACTCTTCGGCCACCTCCTGGGCGACGCGGAGCCAGAGCCCGTCGGTGAACTTCATGATGTTGGCCTTGTGCACGGCGGTGATCTTGTGCCGCCCGTTCGCCTTCGCCCAGTTGAAGGCGAAGCGGAACACTCTCCGGGTGCCGAAGACCGAGATGGGTTTGATGCTGATGCCGGAGTCGGCCGGATGATCTGTCCGCCGAGCTCGTGGATGTCCTCGATCAGCTTGAGCGTCTCCGGCTCCCCCTCCTGGAACTCGATGCCGGCGTAGAGGTCCTCGGTGTTCTCGCGGATGATGACCAGGTCGATGTCGTGATAGCGGCTGCGCACGCCGGGGTACGACTTGCAGGGCCGGACCAGGGCGTAGAGGTCGAGCTCCTTGCGCAGCGCCACGTTGACGCTGCGGATGCCCTTGCCGATGGGTGTGGTCAGGGGGCCCTTGATGGCCACCTTGTTCCGCCGGACCGACTCCAGGACGTGGGGGGGCATGGGCTCGCCGTAGCGCTCGACGACGTCGAGGCCGGCGTCGTGGACCTCCCACTCGATCCCCGCGCCGGACGCGTCGATCACCCGGCGGGCGGCCTCGCTGACCTCGTAGCCGATTCCATCGCCGGGGATGAGGGTGACGGTGTGCCGAGCCATGATGTCCTCCAAATGTCGCCCACTGAGTGTGGCAAATCGGAGCCGTCGCGGGACGTGGCCGTGGGGGTTCCCACCCCCACCGGCCTCGGCGATCTCGCCGCCTGGTACGAGGAGAGCGGGCGCCATCACCTCCCCTGGCGGGGGACCCGTGACCCCTGGGCGGTGCTGGTCAGCGAGGTCATGCTGCAGCAGACCTCGGTGGCGAGGGTGCTGCCGCGCTGGAACCGGTTCCTGGAGCGGTGGCCGGACCCGGCCGCCTGCGCCGCCGCGCCCCTGGAGGACGTGCTGCGCGAGTGGGACGGCCTCGGCTACCCGCGGCGGGCGGCCGCCCTCTGGCGCTGCGCGGGTGTCATCGCCGCCTCGGGCTGGCCGGCCGGCGAGGCGGGGCTCCGCGCCCTGCCCGGGGTTGGCGTCTACACCGCCCGCGCCCTGCTCTGCCTCGCCTTCGACCAGCCCGGGGCACCGGCGCGCGACGTCAACCTGGGTCGTGTGGCGGCCCGCTGCTGGCTGGGTGCCGAGACGGCGACCCCCGCCGCCCTCGACCGAGCGCTGGCCGAACACCGCCCCGACGGCATGCCCCGGCGCGACTACACCCTGGCGCTCTTCGACGTCGGCGCCACGCTCTGCCGCTCCCGGCGTGCCGACTGCGAGCGCTGCCCGCTGGCCGCCGTCTGCGCCTCACGCCATCGCCTGGCGACGGGGGTGCCGGCGCCGCCACGGGCGCGCCCCGGCTACACCGGCAGCATGCGGCAGCTCCGCGGGGCCGTCCTGCGCGCCATGCTGGCCGCTCCCGACCTCACCCCGGACGACCTCGAACGCGCCGTCGACTCGGTGCCCCTCGCCGCCCGGCCGGGGATGGTGGCCGAGGCGATGGCCGGGCTGCGGCGCGATGGCCTCCTGCCGGGCTGAACCCGGACCGCCCCCGGAGCGACCAGGACGCTTCCGAACCCATCACCACGGGTACGATGAAGTCAGGTGTCCACTTCCTCCGCGTATCTGGACGGCGCCCGCTACCAGCTGATGGCACGGCGCAGCTTCAGCTTCGCCCCCGACCGCGACTTCCCGGCGCCCCCCTCGGAGCCGGCGATCACCGCGACCGGTCCGCGCATCCTCTTCGTCGGGTTCCCGTCCGATTACTCGCTCGCCTTCCTCCTCGGGCTGCTGCGGCTCGACGTCCACGTGTGCGGCATCGTCACCTCGCCGGGCGCCCATCCGTCCATCCTCGGTGAGAACGCTCTGAGCCGGATCGCCGATCACCTGCGCGTCCCCCTGCTCCGCACCTGGCGGATCAACGACGACCACAGCCGGCTGGACATCTCGGCGCTTCGACCCGACGCGGCGGTCATGGCCAGCTTCAACCAGATCGTCCACTCCCCCACCCTGCGCATCCCCCGGCACGGCTTCATGAACATCCACCCGTCGCTGCTGCCGCGGTACCGGGGACCGGAGCCCGTGTACTGGGCCATCGCCGAGGGAGCCCCGACGACGGGGATCAGCCTGCATCGGGCGGTGGCGAAGGTGGACGCCGGGCCGGTGCTGGCGCAGACGGAGGTTCCCATCGATCCGCGCGACACGTCCGGCACGCTGACACGGCGCCTCGTCTCCGCCGGTCTCGACCTGCTCGGCGACGCCGTTGCGGCGCTCCTCGGCGACGCTCCCGGCATCCAGCCGGACCTGCAGGCGGGCAGCTACCTGCCCTCGGTCGGGCACCGGCGCCTGGACGAGGCGGAGAGCGCCACCGCCGCCGAGCGCATGGTCAGAGCCGGGGTCCCCAACATGCCGGCCTGGACGCGCGTCGACGGCCGGGTCGTCTACGTGCTCGCGTCCCAGGTCCTCGGCCCCGGCACGTCGGCACCCGCAGGCGTGCCGCACCTCTCGCTGCCGGGTGGGGAGCTCGCCCTCCTTCAGACCTCACCGAGCTGCCACTGTCACCACGACGTCGAGGACTGCCCCCACCGCGAGGACGCGCTCGCCTCCGCGCGGGGGTGAACCGGCCCGCACCAGGCGTGCCCCCGCCGTGGCACCATGACCGGGAAGTGACCGATTCCCCCCTTCCCCAGATCCCCTGGTCGGCGACCCAGGCCGAGTTCCTGGCGGCGGCCCGCGACGCCGGCGACGCCGCCTGCCTGGTCTTCGTCATCGCCGAGTCCGTTCCCAAGTCGGCCGCACCGGTTTCGTCCAGCTGATCATCGCCTTCGCCCGCGCCACCGAGCCGGTCACGGTCAGCGCCGACGGCACCTCCGCCCTGCTCATCCGCGAGGGCGGCATGGAGGCCGGCCGGGTCGTCGCCGAGCGCATCTTCACCCAGATGCGCCGCATCTCCCTGGAGTCGACGTTGCGGGCGGGGGTCGCCCCCCTCCACGGCGACCCGGACACCGCCGTCAGGGTGGCGAAGGGCCTGGCCGAGTTGGCCGACCCCGGCAGGGTGAGCCTGGCCGCCTGACCGGTACACTCTGCCCTCGGCGTGCCGAGGTAGCTCAGTTGGTAGAGCACGGGTCTGAAAAACCCGGTGTCCCCAGTTCGATTCTGGGCCTCGGCACCACGTGCCCGAGAGGCTGAGGGACCCACCGCTGTGCCCACCCCGCCAGAGGTCTCCTCCCCGGCCCCACCCGTGCCGTCATCGGTGCTTGCCGTTGCCGGCCGCCGCCCGCTGCGCCTCGTCTGGCACAGCATCGGCGGTGCTTCGTGAAGTGGGCACCCGGATCGGCACCCGTCGACCTCGCCGGCGAGGCGGCGCGCATGGCCTGGGCGGGCCGGTTCACCAGTGTCCCACGCGTATTGGACCGGGGGCGCGACACCGCCGGCGAGCGCGGTCGCCGCCATCGGTCGTGGCCTGCGAGCGCTTCACGACTCCCTTCCCGTCGAGACGTGTCCGTTCTCCTGGTCGGTGGACGACCGCCTCGCGCAGGTGCGCCGGAACCCGCGTGCCCGCGGTCAGTGGAACGGGGCAGACGGCGCACTCTCCGCGGCGGAGGCCCTGGAGGCGGCCGCGCACCCGCCGGCCGTCGACAGGCTGGTCGTGTGCCACGGTGACGCCTGCGCTCCCAACACCCTGATCGGCGGCACCGGGGCGTGTTCGGGGCACGTCGACCTCGGTGCCCTGGGCGTGGCCGATCGCTGGGCCGACCTGGCCGTGGCGACCTGGAGCACGGAGTGGAACTACGGACCGGGATGGGAAGGGCCGCTGCTCGACGCCTATGGAATCCGTCACGATCCCGAGCGCACCCGCTACCACCGGCTCCTCTGGGGCCTCGGTCCCCGACACCGCCAAGGCAGCACGCCACGACCGCAGGAGGCAAGACATGACCGAGACCACGGAGCCCCACCGCGCCGACACAGCGCACCGCCCCCTCGCCGTGGTCACCGGCGCCAGCGCCGGCATCGGCGAGGCCGTCGCCCGCCGCCTCGCGGACGCGGGGTTCCGTCTGCTCCTGGGGGCGCGTCGCGAGGACCGCCTGCGCACCGTCGCCTCGGAACTCGGCGCCGAGTGGGGCATCCTCGACGTCGCCGACGAGGCGAGCGTCGCCGCCTTCTGTGCCGGCGTCGATCGAGTTGAGGTGCTGGTCAACAACGCCGGCGGTGCGCGCGGCATGGACGCCATCGCGGACTCGCGAAGCGACCGCTGGCGGTGGATGTGGGAGGCGAACGTCCTGGGCCTGATGCATATGACGAGGGGCCTGCTGCCCGCCCTGGAACTGTCGGGGCGTGGCCACATCGTCAACATCTCCTCCACCGCCGGCATCGAGGTGTACGAGGGAGGCGGTGGTTACATCGCCGCCAAGCACGCCGTCCACGCCATCAGCCAGACGCTTCGTCTGGAGCTGGCGGGGCGCCCCATCCGGGTCACCGAGATCTGCCCCGGCATGGTGGAGACCGACTTCTCCCTCAACCGCTTCGACGGGGACGCCGAGCGCGCCGCCGCGGTGTACAGAGGGGTGACGCCGCTCACCGCCGCCGACGTGGCGGAGGTCGTCGCCTTCGCCGTCACCCGCCCGCCCCATGTCAACCTCGACCAGATCGTCATCCGCCCCCTGCAGCAGGCGGCGGCGCACAAGGTCGCCCGCCGGACCTGATCCCTCAGACGGCAACCACGGTCACGAGGGCGTCCAACCCCGCGAAATCGGCGGCGCTGCGTGTGTACAGTGCCAACCCGTTGGCGTGGGCAACCGCCGCGATGAGGAGGTCGGCGACACGCCTGCGGGGCGACCGAACCACCAGAGCGACGGCGGCGACGACCTGGCCATCGCTGCGCGCCACCGCTCGGACGAAATCGATCGGGTCGAAAAGCGACTCCGCCTGCTGGAGACGGACCTGCCGGCGCGCTCGTTCGGCCGGTTCTGCCGCCAGGTGCGGGCCGGCCGCGAGCTCTGCCAGCGTGACAGTGGAGACCGCCACCTCGTCGGGACGTGCCGCCACCACCGCCGGATCGTCCCAGTCCGCGACGACGGTGGTGTCGATGAGCCCCGCGCTCGCTGGGCACCCTCCCTGAGCAGGTCCTGATCGGCGGCACGATCGAGGTCCGCCCGGAACGCCACCCGATCGATGGGGGGCCCATCCGCGCCGGCACGGGCCAGTTCTGCCCTGGCCACGAAGGTCCGCCGGTTGCCATGGATGGGGCGGAGCTCCGCAACCGGGGTGCCGTTGCGGGTCACGACGAAGCTCTCACCTCCGGCGACGGCGGCGATGATGGCGGCGTTCTGGTTGCGCAGCACTCGCCGCGGGATGGTGGTGCTCATGGACCCGCTGTGGCAGGTGGTAGCACGCATGCTACGCACCTTGTCCGAGAGCCTCCTGAGCTTTCAGGCGCTGAGCAGCAGCTCGGCCACCCGGCGCAGGCCGTCCCCGTCCGGGGGGACGCTGACCAGCAGTGTGCTGAGCAGCGAGCCCCGCCAGTGCGGCAGCTCCTCGCGGATCTTGGCGGGAGGCCCGATGAGGGCGACGGCCTCGATCATCGCGGTAGGGACGGCGACCGCCGCCTCCGAGGTTCGCCCCTCCAGCCACAGGTCGCGGACACTCGTCACGACGCCCTCGTAGCCCAGGCGCGCCAGGGCATTGAAATGGAAGTTGCTGCCGCGCGGCCCCATGCCGCCGATGAATCGCGCGAAGAGGCCGCGCAGGCGGTCGGCGGCCACCTCCAGCTGGTCGTCGATCACCACCGGCACCGTGCCGACGATCTCGAACCGCTCATCGGGGCAATGCGCCCCCGGACGGGCGGCCCCCTCCACCAGCGCGGCGCGCAGGTGGGCGTCATGATGCGGCGAGTAGTACGTGGCGATCCAGCCGTCGGCGATCTCGCGGGCGAGGGCGACGTTCCGCGGGCCCTCGGCCGCGAGCAGGACGGGCAGATCGGGCCGAAGCGGCCGGACCATGGACTGGAATGGCCGTCCCAGCCCCGATCCCCCCTCCAGAGGGAGGGAGAAATGGCGTCCTCTGTACTCCACCGGCGCCTGGCGTGCCAGCACGCGGCGGACGATCTCGACGTATTCGTGCGTCCGCCCGAGGGGGGGTCGAACGCCTGCCCGTACCACCCCTCGACGAGCTCGGGACCGGACACGCCGAGACCGAGTACGAAACGCCCCTGGGACAGATGGTCGAGGGTCAGCGCCGCCATCGCCGTCGCCGCCGGGGTTCGGGCCGCCATGTGGGCGATGCAGGTGCCGAGCCGCATCCGAGTCGTGTGCGAGCCGAGCCAGGCAAGCGGCGTCAGCGCGTCGGACCCCGACGCCTCGCCGATCCACAGGGACTCGTAGCCGAGCGCCTCCGCCTCCCGGACTCCGTCGAGCAGCCCGGGCGGCGGGCCCGCTTCGCCCCAGAAGCCGAGGAGGACGCCGATCTTCACCGGCGGCACACCCTACTCGGTTGGTGGGGGCCTCCCGGCGGCCGCGCCGAACCCGGTATCCGGGCGAGACTTAAACGCGCCGGCTGGCGACGAAGACCGGGATCAGCCGCGTGGTCTTGGTCTGGTACTCGGCGTAGGGCGGGTAGGCGGCGACGCCCCTGGTCCACCACTCCTCGCGCTCCGCACCGCTCACCTCGCGCACCTGCACATCGAACGGCTCGGGGCCGTCCTGGATCATGACGGCGGTGGGATCCGCCACCAGGTTGTGGTACCAGTGCGGGTTCTCGGGGGTTCCACCCTTCGACGCCACCAGCGCGTACTCGCCCCCGTGCTCCACGCGCATGAGGCCGAACTTGCGGAGCTTGCCGGTCTTGGCGCCCCGTGCGGTGACGATGATCACCGGCCACTCCGTGCCGCGCAGCAGGTTGCCGCGCGTGCCACCGGAACTCTCGTATTCCGCGACCTGGTCTCTGACCCACTGGGCGGGGCTCGGCTCGTATTCACCTTGAAGAGGCATGAGCCCAGTCTACGGCCCGGAGTCAAATGGCGGTGTCCACTCCCGCCAGGAGGCGGTGAACGGCCTCCGTGTCGCTGAGATCGGTGAGCACCGCGTCCGCATCGAGGGCCTCCAGCGCCTCGAGGGTCTCCCCGCCCGTCGCCACCAGCAGGCATCGGGCGCCGGCCGCCCGGGCGCAGGCGAGGTCGTTGCCGGTGTCGCCGATGATCCAGACCTGCCCCGGTTCGAAGCGCCGGCCCCGCAGCCGTTCCACCCTCTCCATGGCGATAGGCACGAGGTCGCGACGCTCGGCGCTGTCCGAGCCGTACGCGCCGATCTCGAGGTCCAGCCAGACGTCGAGCCCGAGGGCGCCGAGCTTGACTGCGGCGTTCGCGGTGATGTTCCCGGTCACCACCGACTGGAGGAAGCGGGCGTCGGCGTCCAGCCTGCGGAGCAGATCGAGGACGCCGGGCTTCACCGTGCCGTGCTCGGTGATCAGATCGCTGGCTCCGGCGAGCTCCACCTCGGCGCGGGCGAGGATGGCCTCGACGTACTGATCCACGTCGCTGAGATCGGCCAGCGCGAGGTGCTCGCGGACGATCTGGGGATCCGTCTTGCCCGCCATGCGCAGGCGCCGTGACGGCGGGGCCCCGAGGACCTGCTCGATGGCCCGCTCGAAGACGACGGCGGCGATGTCGCCTGCCCGCATCAGCGTGCCGTCGATGTCCCAGAGCACCAGCCGGTCCGCCGCGGCGGCCTGGGCACGCCAGCGGTCCGAACCCCCGGGGGCCGGCCCGTCTCCAGGCGCGTCGTTTCCCACTGTGTCCACAGGCCAAGTCTGCCCGACTCCTCGAAGGAGGCGGTGGCCCGCCCACTCCCGAGAGCGGCGCGACACTCATAGTTGCATCGCGGACTATCTTGATATATCGTTACACTATCCTTCAGCCACCCACGAGGTCCACACCATGGACGACGCCACCCTTCCGGACTGGTCCGATCATTTCCCCGGCGGACGCCGGCATCACACCCCCCGCGGCGAGGGGGAGGGACCCGGACCCTGGGGCCCGCCCCACGGCCCCCACCGGTTCCCCTTCCACCCGGGCTGGCAGTTCGCCCATGGCGGTTTCGGCGGCCCCGGTCGCGGAATGAGGGGGCGGATGCGTCGTGGTGACGTCCGCGCCGCCATCCTGGCGCTTCTCCTCGAGCAGCCCCGCAACGGCTACCAGATCATCCAGGAGATCGCCGAGCGCAGCGAGGGCGTCTGGCGGCCGAGCGCCGGCTCCGTCTACCCCGCCCTCCAGCAGCTCGAGGACGAGGGCCTCATCCAGGCCGACGGGGCGAGCGGACGGCGGGACTTCCGTCTGACCGACGCGGGGAAGGAGTACGCCGACACCCACCCGGAGGAGCTGGCCGCGCCCTGGGCCTCCGCCGCGGACTTGGTCAACGAGGACGCGAGGTCGCTCTTCCACCTCATCGCGGCCGTCGGCGCCGCCACCGTCCAGGTCACGCAGGCGGGCAACGCCGCGCAGGTGGCCAGGGCCACCAGGTTGCTCACCGAGACGCGCAAGGGGCTGTACCGGATCCTCGCCGAGGATCCCGACACCGACGAGGGCCCCGCGGGGAGCTGATCGTCACCCGATGCCGTGAACGCCGGGTTCACGCCGGCCCAGGTCGAGCGTGACCCCGGCTGTCCGCGGTGCCCGTCGCCCGCCGGCGGACGTCGCGACACGCTCTGCGGATCCGCCCATGCGTGCCGAGCGTCGCGCGGAATCGCGCCCCCTGGCCGGATGGTACGATCGATCGAGTTCGGAGAGCCGGGAAGTCTGGTCGGCACACGGTCCGTTCGCGTGATGGAGCCGACGTGCGCACTCCGGTTGACCGTCGCCAGATGGCGATGCCCCACCGCCCCCGCGGGTCGGCGCGCGCGCTTCGCCGGATTCCCGAGCGCTGATGGACGTCGGCGTCTCGCTCGTCGCCTTCCTGCTCGGGGCCGTTGTCAGCGTCGCCACCAGCTGGGTGCTCGTCACCCGTGTGGAACGCCTCGGTGAGTGGCTGGGTCTTTCCGAGGCGCTGCTCGGGCTCCTCGCCGCCCTGGCGGCTGACCAGGCCAACATCGCCGCCGCCATCACCGCCCTGGCCCACCAGCAGAGGACGCTGGGCGCCGGCGTCGTCATCGGCTCCAACATCTTCAACCTGGCGGCCCTGCTGGGTCTCGGAGCCGTCGTCGCCGGCCGCATCCGCCTCCACCGCAAGGTGGTCGCGCTCAGCGGCGCCGTTGCCCTCTGGGTCGCCGCCGTCTGCCTCCTCACCGTCATGGGTGCGGTCGATTCCGCGGCCGGCCTGGCGCTGGTGCTGCTGGTGCTCGTCCCCTACGTCGTCCTGCTGGGCGTGCATCGGACGGGCCGCCGGAGCCTCCCCCTCCCCCGCCGCTGGAGCACCTGGCTGGCGTCCGCCGTGGACGAGGAGGAGCTCGAGCTGGTGGTCGCGATCCGCGCCCGGCGCGGGACCATCGTGGACCTGTTGGTGGCCGTCCCGGCCCTGCTCATCGTCATCGCGGCCACCGTGGCCATGGAGCGCGGCGCGTCGGCCCTGGGGCAGCACTTCTCCGTGCCGGGCGTCATCACCGGCGGCCTCGTCCTGGCAGCGGTCACGAGCCTGCCCCCCGCGGTGGCGGCGGTCCATCTCGCCGCCAAGGGAAGGGGTGCGGCGGCGCTCAGCACCGCCTTCACCAGCAACACCCTGAACGTCACCGCCGGCCTGCTGATCCCCACGCTGTTCGTCTCCCTCGCCAGACCCTCGGGCCAGGCGCTCCTCGTCGCCGGCTGGTACGTCGGCCTCACGGCGTTGACGGTCGCCCTCGCCTATGCCGATCGGAGCCTCCGGCGCTGGGCGGGGTGGGTGATCATCGCCGGCTACGCGGCGTTCGTCGTGGTGGTCCTCGGCACAGCGTGACCGGCTGGCAGCCGTATGGCGGTCAGGGCTGCGATCGGGCGGCGGCGCGCCCCTCGGGGGGCGGCGCGCAGATGCATGCCGTTACCCGATCTCCACCCCGACCGCGATGCCGCCGCGACTCGCCACGGCCACCATCACCCTCAGGATGTCCCGGAACATGCTTGCCCCGCGGAGGAGCCGGTTCACGCCCGACGGCCGGTTCTGGTGGGACGGATACGGCTGGGTGGCCACTCGCGCCGCTGGTGCATCCCCGCGTTCGGCCTTCAAGGATGCCCTCTTCGGCTCGCCCGGGGAAGAGTCGGGCCAAGAGGTTCTGCGCCGTTCTCAGTCTTCTGCTGGCCATCGTCCTGCTCGTCGTACTCCTCACCACGGTGGCGTCGGACATCCGCTCGTCGGTGAGCAGCCCGATCGTCCCGGCACACTCGGGGGCCCCCACCAGCTCGATCGTCATCCCCTGACGCGCCCGAAGCTGGCCTGGCAGATCCGGCAGCGCCGCCCGCCGCGGCAGGAATCGGTGCCGGACCGTCACCCCAGATGACGGACGCGGGCACCTCTTGGGGGCGGGTCCTGATCTGACATTCAGTTCACCGAGGCGTGATTCGCGTGACCGCCGATGGTGGACCGGTGACACCGAAGACGCGAGACGCTCACGCGTCGATCGGGAGATCTGGTGCAGATGCACTATCCGGGCGTGGTCAGCCTGGCCCAGTGGGGGCAGGTCCAGAACCACAGCACATCCACCCAGATCAACGGAGAAACGTAGCGGCTCGCCGCACCACGATCTCCAGGAGTACTTGGATCATGGAAGACGGCAAGACAAACGGCGTTTCCCGGCGTGCCACCGCGAAGCGGATGGCTCTGACCCTGGCCGTCGTCGTGGCGGGCGCGGGTGCGGTGGTTGGCGGAGCCTTCGCCACCTTCACCGACACCACCAGCGCCGGCCCCCAGTCGATCAGCTCGGGCAAGATCGTCCTGGCGCTAGGGCCCGTCAACAACTCCGCGGTCGTCGCCACCGCCATCGCCCCCGGAGACACCATCCCCCGCGAGGTCGACCTCAACTCGACGGGCGCGACCCTCAACGACGCCACCATCTCCCTGGGCGTCACCGCCAGCCCCACCTCGCTCCTGGACACCGACACCACGAACGGGCTGCAGGTGATGGTCCAGACCTGCTCGGTGGCCTGGACGCGCGCCGGCGGACCGCCGCCCACCTACACGTGCAGTGGGACGACCACGACCGTGCTGGCGAGCACCTCCGTCAAGTCGCTGGAGACCGCGCCGGCGAACCTCACTCCGCTGAACTCGCTGACCGCGGGTGGGCAGGACTACGTCGTGATGACGTTCAGCCTTCCCGCCGGAGCCCCCGGCAACATCGGTCAGGTCGCGACGCTCTGCAGCGGCACGGTCGGCGGCACCGCCGCGACCGAGAACCTCGAGGGTTGCTCCTCGACTCTGACCTACAACTTCACCGCCACACAGCGGACGGCCACGAGCAAGTAAGCAAGGCCAACCCGTCAGATGAGGGGAGCGGCATTTGCCGCTCCCCTCGACGTGTTCCTAGAGGTTGACGCTCATGAACCCCGAGACGCCGCTGGAGGGGGGCGAATCGGCAGGGCAGGGCCTGGCGATCGCAGGCGATCCGATCGCGATCTCCCGGCGCGCCAGGTGGCGCGCCGTCATCAGCAGGGCGGTGCGCCGCGCCAGCGTCGTGTCCCTGGGCGTCGCCTCGGGGATCGCAAGAAACGCCGCGTACGTCTGGCGGCGGGTGGCCCAGGCCGTCAAGGCAGGCGCTCCGAGAGTGGGTTCCGGGATCGCGGCAGCCGCCGCGTTCCTCTGGCGGACGGCGCGCCGTGCCGTCCAGGCGAGCGCTCCGAGAGTGGGTTCCGGGATCGCGGCAGCCGCCGCGTTCCTCTGGCGGACGGCGCGCCGTGCCGTCCAGGCGAGCGCTCCGAGAGTGGGTTTCTCGATCGCGGCAGCCGCCACGTTCCTCTGGCGGACGGCGCGCCGTGCCGTCCAGGCGAGCGCTCCGAGAGTGGGTTTCTCGATCGCGGCAGCCGCCACGTTCCTCTGGCGGACGGCGCGCCGTGCCGTCCTGGCGAGCGCTCCGAGAGTGGGTTCCGGGATCGCGGCAGCCGCCGCGTTCCTCTGGCGGACGGCGCGCCGTGCCGTCCAGGCGAGCGCTCCGAGAGTGGGTTCCGGGATCGCGGCAGCCGCCGCGTTCCTCTGGCGGACGGCGCGCCGTGCCGTCCAGGCGAGCGCTCCGAGAGTGGGTTTCTCGATCGCGGCAGCCGCCACGTTCCTCTGGCGGACGGCGCGCCGTGCCGTCCAGGCGAGCGCTCCGAGAGTGGGTTTCTGGATCGCGGCAGCCGCCGCGTTCCTCTGGCGGACGGCGCGCCGTGCCGTCCACTCCATTCCGCCGCCGACCGCCTGGCCAGTGGGGGTGCTGCGATACGTCCGGACGCGAGCCCACCTCGTTGTGGAGGATGCCCTGCTCGCCCTGGCTTGCATCGCCGTTCTGTCCGTGCTCGGCATGGCGTGCAACTGGTGGCGGTTGGACGTGGTGCTGAGCGGGTCGATGGCACCCTCGATGCCACCGGGCGCCGTGGTCCTCGCCGTCGCCGAACCGGACTCCCAGGTGTCGGTGGGCCAGGTGCTCGCCTTCCACCCGCCGGCGGACCCCAACATCCTGGTGACCCACCGGGTCGTCCAGGTGGTCCACGTCGGCGACAAGGTGGAGATCCGCACCCAGGGTGACGCCAACAACGCGGCCGACCAGTGGACGGCGGTCCTGCAGGGGACCACGGCCTGGCACGTCACCTACGCCGTGCCGGTCGTCGGCTACGTGGCCATCTGGGCCACCGTGCCATGGGTGCGCATCGTCGCCCTCCTGACGTTCATCGGCATCCTGGCCTGGGTCGCCCTGGCGCGCATCTGGCGCGAGGAACCGCGGTGACGCCCGGCCGCCCGTGTCTGCGTGCCGTGATCGTCCCGGCGGTGGTGCTGGCCGTGCTCGCCTTCGGCCAGTGCGGCGTGGCGTACGCGATGTTCACCGATTCGCTCTCGTCTCAGCCCGGAACATTCCAGACCGCGACGATGGTGGCACCGACCGCCAACTCGCCGACCAACGGCGGCTGCACCGGGAGCGCACCCGTTCAGACGAACGTGGCCACCAGCTGGTCAGCCTCGTCGACCCTCGACGCCGGCGGGAACTACCTGGTGAGCGGCTACAACATCCTGCGCTCCACCAGCACCTCCGGCCCATACAGCTCGGCCGGGACGGTGACAGGCAGCCCACCCGCCACCACCTTCACGGACACCTCCCCATCGGGCGCCGCCGCTCCATCCGTCTACGTGTACTCGAGTAGCAGCTCGACGGCGCAGAGCATCAACTCATCGACCTATGCCACGGCGACGGTGAGCCTCAGGGGAAGCGGCGGCATCGAGCCCAACGACCTCCAGGTGACACCGGACGGCACCAAGCTGGTCGTGGCGGAGGGGGCTGCACACCAGGTGCAGATCGTCTCCACCGCCACCGGGGCCGTGACGAACACCGTGACCGTGCCCACCGTCGGCTCGACGGCATCGGACCCCATCGCGGTCGCGATCAGCCCCGACGGAACCACTGCGTGGATCGTCGACAAGGCCAACGCCCGCGTCTACCCGATCACACTGGCCACCGCCACCCTGGGAGCCGCCGTGAGCGTCGGCGCGCAGGGCGACCCGAGCGCCATCGTGGTGGCGCCCAACGGTGCCCAGGTGTTCGTCGCGGACTACGGGTCGCATCAGGTCAGCGCCATCACGGTGTCCACCAAGGCGGTGACCCCCATCACCATCGGCGGCACCACCGGCACGCCGATTGCGCTGGCGGTGACCCCGAACTCCGGTCACGTCTACGTGGCTGACCAGGCCGACAACCAGATCGACGACATCTCCACCTCGAGCCTCACCGTCACGAACACCATCGGCGTCGCCAACCTCGCGAACAGCGACGTCACGACCGGCGGGGATCCCAACATCCTGGCAATCACGCCCAATGGCAGCAAGCTCTACGTGGCCAGCTACCAGGGAGGGTCTGTGGAGGACATCACGGTGAGCAGCGACGCGCTGGCCGGCACCATCGCGCTCCCCCCAGGCGGCGTGGATGGAGCCCCACTGCCGAACGCGGTGGCCCTCACCCCCAACGGCTGCCAACTGTACGTCGACGACTATGACAACAACAAGGTCGACGTCATCGCCGTCGGCACCGACACCGTGGGAAGCACGCCACCGGCCATCGGCTCCACGGGAGACCCGACCGGCATGGCCGCGACGCCGAACGGCGCGGCCGTCTACGTGGCGAACTACTACGACTCCACGGTGAGCGTCATCTCCACCGCCAGCAACACCGTGGTCGACACCCCCAGCGTGTCGACCGGCGGCGCCTCCCCGTACGAGATCACCGTCGCCCCCAGTCTCTACTACTACGAGGTCGCCAGCGCCCACGGGGGCTTTGTCAGCGCCGCGAGCTCATCGGTCGTGTACTCACTCGGCTGGAACGTCGGGGGCTGGCAGTAGGGATGGAGGAACACGGGCACGGTTCGATCGATGACCCTGGTCGGGATCCTGGCCCGGGCCAGCTCCGCATGCATGCTGCCGGAGCAGCCGCGGTGATGCCCCGCCGCGCCACCCGGCACGCAATGCTCATTCCCGTGGCCGTGCTGGCCCTGGTCGCCCTTGCGCAGTGCGGGGTGGCGTACGCGATGTTCACCGACAACATCTCGGCGGGGCCGATGGCGTTCCAGACGGCGACCCTCACCGCCCCCACCGGAGTCACCTTCGCCAACGGCTGCTCGGGCGGGACCGGGCAGACCAACGTCACCTCTTCGTGGACCGGGCCCGCGACCAAGGACGCCAGCAACGGCTACCTGGTCACGGGCATGAGCGAGGAGCGCTCCACCAGCGCGGCGGGGACGTACGGCGCCGCGGGGACCCCGGGTGGCAGCGCCCCGAACCTCACCGACACCGACGTCAACCCCAGCGGAGCCATCGTGCCGAATGCGTACGTCGCGGGTGGAGATGGAGCGGCGACCAAGATGGCCGCCGTTCTCACGTCGACCAACGTCCTCACCAGCGTGACCACGGGAACGATGGGCAAGGAGCCCAACGCACTCGCCGTCACCCCCGACGGCACCAAGCTCATCGCCGCCGCGGGAGCCTCCCACGAGGTGCAGATCATCACCACCGCCAGCAACACGGTCACCAGCACGGTGGCGATCCCGGCGGGCGGCTCGGCGTCGGATCCCGTGGCGGTCGCGGTGAGTCCGGACGGGACCACCGCGTGGATCGTCGACAAGGCGAACAACCGCCTCTACCCGCTCACCATCGCGACGGCTGCCCTTGGCACCGCCATCGCGGTGGGCACGCAGAGCGATCCCACCGCGCTGCTCATCACCCCGGACGGCACCAAGGTCTACGTCGCTGACTACGGGTCCCACGCGGTCAGCGTCGTCAGCACTGCCACCGACACCGTCACCAACACCATCACCATCGGCGCCACCACGGGTCATCCCATCGCCATGGCGGTGACCCCGAACTCCGCCCACGTCTACGTCGCCGACCAGACCAACAGCGCCATCGACGACATCACCACGTCGTCGGAGACGGTCACCGCCACCATCGCGGTGGGCAGCATGGTCGACGGCAACGTCGCCGCTGCCGGCGACCCCAACATCCTGGCGGCCACTCCCGACGGGACCAAGCTCTACGTCGCCAGCTACACGGGCGGGTCCGTCGAGGACATCACCGTCAGCACGGACACCGTGGCCACCACCATCAAGCTCTCCAGCTACAAGGAGGACCTGACGAAGACCCCGGAGCCCAACGCTTTGGCGCTGACCCCGAACGGCTGCCAGATCTACGTCGCCGACTACGACAACCACCAGGTCGACGCCATCACGGTGAGCAACGACACCCCCACCGCCGAGCCCGCGGTGGGCACGCCGGCGGATCCGACCGGCATCGCGGCAACCCCGACCAGCGCGGACGTGTACGTGGCCAACGAGGGCACGCACACGCTGAGCGAGATCACCACCAGCACCAACGTGGCGGCCACGGTCACCCTGCCCGCCGGCAGCACGGCCTACGCCATCGTGGTCGACCCCAGCCCCTACTACTACGAATTCGCCAGCACCCACGGGGGCTGGGCGAGCGCCCTCAGCGCATCGTCTCGGTACGGGCTCGGCTGGGATCCCGGCACCTGGCAGTGAGGGCCGCCGCCGCCCCCTACAATGGCCCGCCGGTGGCAGCGTGAAAGAGGAGCCTTCGATGGGCCGGGTGCTGTGAGAGCCGTCGTGCAGCGGGTGCGCCGAGCCCGCGTCAGCGTCGCCGGCGAGACCGCCGGCGAGATCGGCGCCGGCTTCTGCGTGCTCCTCTCGGTCGGACCGCAGGACACCGATGCGACCGCCCTCCACCTCGCCCGGCGGGTCGCCGGCCTGCGCATCTGCGCCGACAGCGCCCAGAAGATGAACCTGACGCTCGGGCAGACCGGTGGCGCCGTCCTCGCCGTCAGCCAGTTCACCCTCCACGCCGACAGCTCGCGCGGTCACCGACCCAGCTTCATCGGCGCCGCCCCCCCGGAGCTGGCCTGCCGTCTCTGCGACGGCTTCGCCGCCGCGCTGCGGGACCTCGGCCTGACGGTCGCGACCGGCAGGTTCGGCGCCCCCATGGAGGTCGAGATCGTCAACGACGGCCCCGTGACCCTGGTGCTCAGCTCTGGCGAGCCCCCCTGGGTGGCGGACGCCGGCTGACCGATCCCGCACCCGGCCGAGGCGGCGACGCCCGAGCCGGCCGGTGGCTACGCCGAACGGCGCGCTCTGAGCACGGCCAGCTGCTCGTTCTCCCCGCCCGACCCGGCGTAGCGGAGCAGCTCGGGAGGCCGCCCACCGGTGCCCGCTGGGCTCCGAAAGCGGGTGACCCGGAGGCGCAGCGCCGCCACGTCGGATTCGCGGACCGGCTTGAGAACGCCGCTGTCGCGAAGTTCCTGGACCCGGCGGCGGAAGGTGCGTTCGCTTCCCTCGGGGCCCCCGTGGAGAGCGACGTGGACGCGGAGGAGATCGTCTCCGGTGAACACGTCGCCGAGCAGGGTGACCGCGCCGGCGACGTACCGGCACTCGCTCCGCAGGCTTTCCAGGGCTGCCCGGAAGGCCGCCGTGTCATCCCCGTCCAGGCGCAGGCTGCGGCCGATGGCGTTCCAGCTCGCCGGCCGGGGCACCTCCGCATAAGGGACGGCGGTGCGGTACCAGGCGATGACGGCGCGTGCCTTTGCCGCCGGCGGGTCGTCCAGGCCGACCAGCGAGAGCCGTGCCCCCCGGCCCCGCCGCCCCGCCTCGATCTTGATCCCCGCCTCGGCCACGGCCCGGGCGCCCGCCGCCTCGAAGGTCTCGCGGGGTTCGACGTCGGCCTGGGGCAGGCGCTGCTGAACCGTGAGGATGTGGAGCGCACGGCCCGGCGCGGCGTCGGGGCTCGGGTCGAACCCGAAGACCGCCACCCTCACCCCCAGGGACGCTTGTGCTCTGGCCATCGCTGAACCTCCTCCGTTCTGGGCGATGATGGCACGAACTTTCCGGGTGGGGGGGAAGTCTTTGCAGGTTTGTTGCGCGTCAGCCAAACCGGTCGCTCAGATCGGGAGCTTCGGCACCCTCCCCCGTTCGGGCCAGTGTCGGCGGCAACGCCCAGGCGACGCGTCGGACCCGGGGACGGCCCCGGTCCCCGGCCGCGCGGACGAGATCGAGTGCGCCCACCCGGCGAGGGAGCGGAAGCCGGCCGGACGTGGGCGGAGCAGGGTTCGAACCTGCGGCCTTCTCGGTGTAAGCGAGACGCGCTGACCAGCTGCGCCATCCGCCCCTTGGGTCACGACTTTACCCGGCGGCGGCTGTCAACTCCCGAACGGCACCCCGATCGTCACCGACGATGACCCGGTCGGCCATCCCCAGGAAGAGGCCGTGGCCGACCACGCCCGGCACGGCGTCGAGGCGGCGGGCCAGACCTTCAGGGTCGGAAACCACCGCGAAGCGCCCGTCGACGAGCAGATTGCCGTTGTCGCTGAGCCGGGGGACGCCCTCGTCGTCCCTGCGCAGCCGGAAGGGGGCGCCACAGACCTCGAGGGCTGCCAGGGTGGCCCCGGCGCCGAAGTGAAGGATCTCCACCGGGACCGGCCCGCGGAGCTGGGGCACCAGCTTGGAGTTGTCGACCACGACGACGAAGCGCCGGGCGGCGGCGGCCACCATCCGCTCCCGGACGTGGGCTCCTCCGCCACCCTTGACGAGGCGGAGCTGGGGATCCACGAGGTCGGCCCCGTCGACGGCCAGGTCGAGGCCGGCGCCGTCCAGCTCGACGAGCTCGATGCCGAGGTCGGCGGCGAGGCGGGCGCTGACCTCGGAGGTCGCCACAGCCTCGACATGAACGCCGGAGCGGACCGCGTCGGCCACGGCGACGATGAACCAGTGCGCCGTCGATCCGGTGCCAAGCCCGATCCGCATGCCGTCCTCGACGAACCGGGCGGCGGCGCGCCCGGCCGCCTGCTTGCCCGACAGGGAACTCATCCGGGCAGACTACCCGCTCCGGCAGGGGTCAGGGGGCCGCGCGCCTAGGAGGCGAGCCGCCCCTTGATGAGGTGGCCGTCGCGGACCGCGGGCAGGCCGACCGGCTGGCGCATGAAGCGCTCCTGGGCGGCGAAGATCGCCTCCACGAGGTCGGCCGCGCTCGCCGCCTGGGACACCTGGACGCCGTGGTAGCGCAGCCGGGACAGAACGCGAGCGGGCGGCGCCTGACCGCGGAGGTTGACCTCCTCGACCTGGACGAGGAGACCGTCCAGCTCGCAGAGCACCTCGCGCCGGCGGGCACGGTACGTGTCCCTCTCAGGAGCCCATTGCAGCTGGTGCAGGACGCGGTTCCGGACGAATGTGGCCATGACTGCTCCCTCGGGAAACGCCCCCTGCCCAGTTGGTGAGATGTGGGGTGGGATCTCCGGGTGGCCGGACGCTCCAGAAGCCAACATGTTAGCCAAGCCGACGGCGCTTTACCAGCACTTCCGGCGCATCGAGGCGACGAGATCCGGCAACACGCCGTGACGAAGCACCGAAGGGCGCGTCACAGCCGCGTCGAAAGACGCGATTGCCACGAATTATGGCCACCGGCGGCCAGAACACCGCACCGGTAGTCGCCAGCATCGACGGAAACTCGGCGGCACGGAGGACGCCGCCGGGGCCGGGAGGGGCATCAGACGGCGACCGGCGCGCCGCCCCCCCGCCGGTCCAACTCGGTGACGGGGGCGCCGGCGAGGCGCCGGAGGGCAGGGCCGGCGGCCTCAAGCCGCGCTCCGATCCCCTCCGCGAGGCAGGCGGCGAAGTCGTCCCCCACCACCCGGGGGGTGAGCCCGACGGCACCCTCGGCGGCCAGGGAGGTGACCCCGCCGTCCTCGATGCCGCAGGGGGTCACGTGGGCGAACCAGCCCAGGTCGGTGGTGACGTTCAGGGCGACGCCGTGCTGGGTCACGCCCCGGGCCAGCTTGACCCCGATCGCGGCCAGCTTGTTCCGACCCACCCAGGCCCCGCTCATGCCGTGCCGGCGCACGGCGAGGACGCCGTACCGGCCGGCGGTGGCGATGAGGGCACCCTCCAGGGCCCGGACGTAGGCGACGGCGTCGCCGCGCCCCGGGGCGCCCGGGATGGGGAAGGCGAGCGCCAGGCTGAGGATCGGGTAGCCGACCAGCTGCCCCGGCCCGTGGAAGGTGACGGAACCACCCCGGTCCACCTCGATGCACTCGGCTCCCAGAGCGCGGAGCGCGGCCGGCCCACCGCCCAGGTGGGCGGGGTCACCACCCCGGCCGACGGTGTAGACGGGAGGGTGCTCGAGGAGGAGGAGGCAGTCATCGATCTCCCCGGCGGCGCGGGCCAGGGCCAGGCGCCGCTGCGTCTCCCAGGCGTCGCGGTACGGGACGGTGCCCAGCCAGAGGTGACGGAGCCGGGGCACCTCAGGCGTCAAGGCGCCGCGGCCGCCGCCACCACCTGGTCGGCGGCGTGGTAGCTGGAGCGCACCAGAGGCCCCGCCTCGACGTGGGCGAAGCCGAGCCCCATGGCGTAGGCCTTGAGCTCGGTGAACTCCTCGGGGTGCCAGAACCGAATGAGAGGGTGGTGCTTCAGCGACGGCCTCAGGTACTGCCCGATGGTGACGATCTCCACCTTGTGGCGGTGAAGGTCGCGCAGGAGGGCGTGGACCTCCTCCACCTCCTCGCCCAGCCCCACCATGAGACCGCTCTTGGTCTTCGAGGTGGGGGCCAGGCCCTTGGCCGCCTCCAGAACCGTCAGGGACCGCTCGTAGCCCGACTTGGGACGGACCCTCGGGTAGAGACGGGCCACCGTCTCCATGTTGTGGTTGAAGATCTCGGGCCCCTCCGCCGTCACCGTCGCGACGGCGTCCAAGTCGCCCTGGAAGTCCGGGGTGAGGACCTCGACGGTGGTCCCCGGGGCCTGCCGGCGTATCTCCCGGATGGTGTCCGCGAAGATCGAGGCGCCCCCATCGGCGAGATCGTCGCGGTCCACCGAGGTGACCACGGCGTGGCGCAGCCGCATGCGGGCGACCGCCTCGCCGACCCGACGGGGCTCGTCGGTGTCCACGTCACCGCCTCGACGGCCGCTCTTCACAGCACAGAAGGCGCAGGCCCTCGTGCAGACGTCGCCAAGGATCATGAAGGTGCCCGTGCCGGCGTTCCAGCACTCCCCGATATTGGGGCAGCGGGCCTCCTCGCAGACGGTGACCAGCCGCTTCTCGCGCATCAGTGTGGCGAGATGGGTGAACCCCTCCCCCGCCGGCGCCTTGGCGGTGAGCCAGAGTGGGCGCCGGTCAACGCCCTCGGGCAGCAACCGCTGCCAGGTGGGACGTGTGTCGCCTCCGCGGTCCGGCGGCGTGGCGGGCGCCGGGACCAGAGGGATCTGCTGCATGGACGCTGCCCACTCTACCAGGGCCTCCCTGCGGCACCCGCACGCCGGCGGTCTCCACCGGAGGCGCGGTGGCGGCGGCACCTGCCCTCTGATCGGCGCATTCCCGCCGGACGGCGCGGCTGGCCCCGGTCCGCCTCGCAACCCCACCGGCGGAATTGCCACAATCCCGGCATGAGCGCCTTCCCCGTCCCCGTCAACGAGCCGATCCAGTACTACGCGCCAGGGTCCGCTGAGAGGCTTCGCCTGCGGGAGGCCCTCGCCGCCCTCTCGGACCACCCGCGCGAACTCCCCATGCACATCGGGGGGCGGCGCTGCGACGGCCGGGGCGGCGTGTTGCTGGTCCGCGCCCCGCACCGGCACAGCCTCGAGCTCGGGGAGACGCCGCAGGCCACCGTGGACGACGTGGACAACGCCACCGAGGCGGCGCTGACCGCCAGCCACTCCTGGGGGCACTCCTCCCTGGAGGAGCGCGCCGCCATCTTCCTGCGCGCCGCCGACCTCCTCGCCGGCCCCTGGCGGGAGCGTCTCAACGCCGCCACCATGCTCGGCCAGAGCAAGACGGTCCACCAGGCCGAGATCGACGCGGCCTGCGAGCTGATCGACTTCTGGCGCTTCAACGTCGCCTTCGCCCACCGGCTCGAGCAGGACCAGCCGATCAGCCCCCGAGGCATCTGGAACCGGACCGAACTGCGACCCCTCGAGGGCTTCGTGGTCGCCATCACCCCCTTCAACTTCACCTCGATCGCCGGCAACCTGCCCACCGCTCCGGCGATCATGGGCAACACCGTCGTCTGGAAGCCGGCCCTCGCCCAGCAGCTGGCGGCCACCCTGATCATCGAACTGCTCGAGGAGGCGGGGCTGCCCCACGGCGTCATCAACATGGTCACCGGCCACGCCAAGGGCGTCCTCGACACCGCAATCACTCACCCTGGCCTCGCCGGCATCCACTTCACGGGCTCGACACCGACCTTCCAGGGCCTGTGGCGCCAGGTGGCCGAGAACATCGACACCTACCGCACCTACCCGAGGCTGGTCGGGGAGACGGGGGGCAAGGACTTCGTCATCGCCGACGTGAGCGCCTCGCCCGACGCCCTGCTCGTGGCCCTGCTCCGCGGCGCCTTCGAGTACCAGGGCCAGAAGTGCTCGGCCGTCTCCCGCGCCTACATCCCGCAGGCGCTGTGGGCGGAGCTGCGTGGGCGGCTGGCCGAGGAGACGGAGAAGATCACCATGGGCGACCCGGCCGACCTCTCCACCTTCATGGGAGCGGTGATCGACGAGCGCGCCTTCCGCCGCCACGCCGCGGTCCTCGCCGCGGCGCCGGCCGACCCGCACCTGACCCTGGTGGCCGGGGGCCAGTACGACGACAGCGAGGGCTGGTTCGTCCGGCCCACGGTCATCGCCACCGACGACCCCCACCACGACCTGATGGAGCGCGAGCTGTTCGGGCCCATCCTCACCGTCTACCCCTACGACAGCGACTGGGACGAGGCGCTGGCGCTGGTGGACGGCACCTCCCCGTACGCGCTCACCGGGACGATCTTCGCCAACGACCGGCGTGCCATCGAGACCGGGCTGCGGGCGCTGCGCAACGCCGCCGGCAACATCTACATCAACGACAAGCCCACCGCCGCCGTGGTCGGCCAGCAACCCTTCGGAGGCGCCCGCCAGAGCGGCACCAACGACAAGGCGGGCTCACCCGCCAACCTGGCCCGCTGGGTCTCCCCGCGAGTGATCAAGGAGACGTTCGTCCCCCCCAAGGAGTGGACCTACCCCCACATGGATCCGGACTGAGGAACCTCGTCAATTCGGAATATGACCCCTGGCGAAGGGGCTTCCTGGGGTGGGGGCCCGTGTCGGTGAATGACAGCTAGCAAGTCCCGGCGAGCGCCCTAAAGCAGTCCCACCCGGACGCAGATCAGCCAGATCAGAGCTGCCTCGACGGTGATCCCCAAGATCACTACCAGGCCAAGCACTCGGACCCGACGATGAGTGGCTTCCGTTCTAGCCGGGCTGGGGAGTAGATGCCTGTCTGCGTAAGCGGCCACCTTCTCCACCGATGGAGGTTGCCCCTCCAGCATCAGAGTTCTCCAGTGCAGGAATGCCCTCGGGGCGGTGAGTTCCGCGCCACCGACGAGGAGACCGATCAGCCACACGCCGACGAGAACGCCTCCAAGCACCGCGTGGACTGGGGTGACGCCCAGCACCTGGGCAACTAACGCCGGCAGGCAAATCAGTGCGAAGCAGCAGAGGGTCCATACGGAGGTCCGCCGGAGCCACATGGCTGGGAGTCTAGTTACTCCGACTGGCGAAGACGGCCGACCCGGGTCAGGGGTCGGGCCCGGGCGATTGAAAGGTTCGCAAGATTTGCCCAAATGAGGTCAACACCACATTGGATTGGCCCAGTGTTGGGGAACGTCACCAGTGGCTGACCCCGGGCGGCCGGTGTCCCCGCCTGTTCTGGGCGGCCTCAGACCTCAATCGGCGGGTAAGGACGAGTTGATCGAAGTCAGCCGCTTCGATGAGAGCGTATGAATGAAGAAAAGTGCTTGTCCTGTATGGGAATATCGCGGTGAACAACTACCCGACATTCCCCACGAGGAGGCACTTTTCAGATGCATCGTACCGCAGCCGCCCCCCGGGTCCACATCAGCGCCGACGATGACCATCTCACCGGCTTCGCCGGGCTGCTGCTGTCGGGGGAGCTGATCCGGCGCACCCGGCTGGTGGCCCGGATCGACGGGGCGGTGGAGGGGGTCCGGGCCTTCAAGCAGCGGCGGCGAGGGCGGAGCGCCGGCGAGCTGCTGGTGTCGCTGGCCGAGGCGATGATGGCGGGAGGCAACCACTTGGCGCATCTCGAGGTGCTGCGCCAGGATGGGGCCGGGGCCGGGTTGCGGGCGGTGGCGGAGACCCCGGCGCCAACCACGGCGGGGCAGCTGCTGCGACGGTTGACGGTGGCCCAGCTGCGGGCCGCCCTGGCCGCCACCGCCGAGGCGGGCAATGTCCTCGACGCCGATCTGGGGCTCGATGCCACGGCGCCGGTGACGCTGGACATCGACGCCACCACCACCGAGGTGTACGGCCGCCAGAAGCAGGGGGCGGCCTTCAACTACGAGGGCCGGTTCAGCTACAAGTCCCAGCTGGTGACCTGGGCGGAGCGCCACCGGGTGCTGACGGCCGAGCTCCACTCCGGCAACAGCGCCGCCAAGCCCACGGCGCCCCGGTTGCTGGACGCGGCCCTGGCGCGGCTGCCGCAGGGCCATGGGCCGGTCTCGGTCCGGGGCGACAGCGACTACTTCTGCAGTGACGTCATGCAGCGCTGTCGGCGTCGGCGGGTCCGGTTCGCCGTCTCGGTGCCCCGCAACCGGGCGATGTGGCGGGCCAGCTACCGGATGCCGGAGGAGGGGTGGAGACCGGCGCTGGAGATGCCGGGAGCGGAGATCGCCGAGACCACGTACCGGCCGTCGGGATGGGCCCACGAGCCGCTGCGCCTGCTGATCCGGCGGCGTCTGCTCGAGGTGGCCGAACTGGGCAGCGGGCGGGCGCGGCGTCGCCGGACCGTCCCCCTGCTGCAGCTTCAGCTGGCCCTGAACGGCTCGGTGAGCCAGGTCTACGGCTACAGCTTCCTCCTCACCGACATGGCCGGCGACGCCACCGAGATCGAGCTCTGGCAGCGGCAGCGGGCCCACATCGAAGAGAGGATCAAGGATGCCAAGCTGGGCTGTGGCCTGATCCACCTGCCGCTGGGGACGCTGCGGGCCAACCGCGGCTGGCAGGCGGCCGCGGTGATCGCCGTCAACCTGGTGGCGATGCTCTCGGCGGTGCTCCTCGACACCCTGCCGAAGCCTCCCGTCTCGGACGGCGACCCCCTTCTCGGCGAGGACCTCGCGGAGGATGACGAACCCAGCCACCGTCTGGCCACCACGGTGCGCCGCTGGATGATCGCGGCCCCCGGTCGGTTGAGCCGCAGCGGCCGCCGGCTCCATCTCCACCTCCCTCGGGGCTGGCTCTGGGCCGACCGGATCATCGCCGTCTACGAGCGCCTGCGGCTGATCCCCGTCACCTGACCCTGTCTCATCCGTCGCCGGTGTTCTGTGGTGGGCGTCAGCGTGCCGTGCGGCGGCTCCACAGCACCGCATGGTCGCCTGGATCACCGACAACCACCGCCCTGAGGCTCGTCGCGCCGTCTCGTCCCGCCCAAGTTGGCGCCAGCACCCATCACGGACCTTACGACGCTCGACCACCCCGGTCTCAGCACCGGCCCCAACCCTTACTCACCGATCCA
>CAWEEP010000047.1:0-43928 GCA_963808125.1 Candidatus Dormiibacterota bacterium | reverse complement strand
GAGGCAGTTTTTGCACCACGTAGCCCAGAAATAATGATAATCTCGTTTGCCGGTCCGTTGGGGCTTCGGTCAGGCCCGCCGCGAGGCTCTGATCCTTCACCCTTCCTTGTCGAGTGCCTGCCCTCGCCGTCCTGATTGGACCGCCTGTTTATCAACAAGGTATTGGTTGCTGAACAACGTCCACGCCTCAAAGCCGTAATATCCCGCAAAACCAAGGATGAAAACCGCTATCGCGTATTTGACCCGTTCCATCCACTTGCCGGGCTTGGGCAGAAAACTCAGACCGGCTCCCGCGACCGGCGACGGCAAAGCCATGCCCAATCCCAACAGGAACGGCAGAAGAGCGCGACTCAATGGCCTTTGGCGTACTGGTACTGGGCGTAGAGGATGGTCGCAATGACAACCGGCGCCACGCACGCTCCGCCAATAGCGCCGCGACAATGCCCATGGCAAACGCCACGCCAAGGCTACCGCCTTCCTTGTTTTGAAGGTTAAACCGGGTTTGGAACCGGCTGAAATCAATTACAGAAACGTCAAACATCGCCAGCGAGAGCGGCGGGAATAAGACCGCAATGCCGGCGTTGAACCAGGGAGTCGAGTTCAATGTGCCAAACGTGCTCGAAATCCCGAGCACCACCACAATGCCCAGCATCCCATAGGAAAGGGCAATGCCCACGCCGTAGGCCGCGCCCAGCGCGAAATCCGCGTTTTTTCGACCCTGCTTTCGCGCCCGCGCCGATAATGGCCAGGTTGATGGGAATCAGGGGAAGGACACAGGCGTCAGGTTGAGGAGAATCCCTCCCGTAATCACGAATAGAACCGCCAGCAGCAGGTTTTTGTTTGCGAGGGGATTCGCGGCGTGTTGGGCGCGGCCCGCCTCAACATTGTCCAGAAATGAGATCGAATTCGGCAGGTTTCAGATAGCCCGTTGTCGTGCCCAATACGGTAAATCCGCCAACAGGTTTTTCCAGTTGGCCGTGCCAACGGGACCTCCTTCGGGCAGCGCCGTTCGGGCGGAGGGTTGTGGAGCCGCCTTCGGGCAGATTTGCGCCTGACCAAACCGGATCGAAGCAAAAGCGGCGGCGTGTTGCGCAACCAACGGCTGGTTTGCCGGGACAGCTTAACGGGATCTTGACGGGCATGGTATTGGGCGGCAGACACCACTTGCTGTCGCAGGCCTGATATTCGAGGGTCCCCTGGAGATCATAGTCACCCTGTTTAACGGTCCCGCCTATGTCCACCGCCACGCCAATCAGAAAGGCGCCGCTATAGACGGCCAGACTCTGCGGGGAGCCTTCGAGCACGATCGGAACCTGGTTTGGGATAGACTATTTTTAGCGGTATAGTCGAGTCCAGCGACGGCTTGAGTTTGAGCGTTAGTTCGAAATAATACGCGTCACTGGGCTTGTGGGCGTTGACGTGCCGAGCCTGCTCCGAGCGTCACCTTGACGGCCAACCGCCCTTGGCTGCCTGGATGAACGGCATCGGTCTTCGACAGTGTTTCGACGTGGATGGCGGGACCCTCGGCGTAGACCGTTGCCGGATCGTCGCCAAGATAAGGAAAAACGGTTTTGCCACAAGTTGCCCTTCCTGTAAATTCGTCGGACTCGTCAGACCCGTCGGATCACGCCTTCAGCAGTTTCACGAGTTCGCCGGGGTCCGTCACCGGCGGCAGACACGTAAAATCCCTGCAAACATAGGCGGTCGCTTTACCGGAAACCATTTCCTTCGACCGCAAAAGCGGTATTCTCTCTGCTGTCGAGGAAGCGTTTTTTCCGGATCCGGCGATGCGATTATTTTATTGGGGATGAACTGCCGTCCGGCAGGCGCGCAGAAGGCCCTGCATATCGCTTTTGCCGGGAGAGCCGACCAGCGCGATTTCCCGCGGCGGGGCCAGGAGGCTTTCAGCGGCGTTGAGCATCGTGAGGAACACGCGGGGCATTCGCGCAATCATGGCGAGGTTGCGTTCGATGGTCCGTCGGGCCTTCTAATGGAAGTCCGGCTCGCCCGGCAAGATGGCCAAGCCGGAACAATCCCGCAACAGCGACGGCGTTTGCCGAAGGTTCGGCCCCATCGTGAACGGGTTTGGATTGGGCTATCAGCTTCCCGTGACGGGGGGCCGCGAAATAGAAGCCCCCATCCCGGGCGTCCCAGAACAGGTCGATCATCTTTCGGGCGAGGGCATGGGCCGCGTCAAACAGGCGCAGGTCGAAGGTCAGTTCGTGAAGGTCCAGCAGGGCGGCCACGGTGAAGGCATAGTCGTCCAAAAAGCCCTGTTGACGGGCAATGCCCTGCCGATACGAACGTTGCAACTGGCCGGGCTGAACCGGCTGAGGAGGGACTCGGCGGCCATTTTCCGCGGCGGCTTTATACCGGGGGATCTTCGATGATTTGATAGCCCTGGGCGAAGGCGGAAATCATCAGCGCGTTCCACGAGGTAATGATTTTGTCGTCGCGCGCCGGCCGGGGCCTCCGGCCTCGCGCATTGAGCAAAATTGCGCGCACGCGGTCAAGACGCCGCTCGATTTCCCGGCGGAAAGATTACCCCGCGAAACCATCTCGTCAACCGGGATTGCAACGTGAAGAATGCTCGCATCGGATTGCGGCGATTCCTGGAAGGCAAAATTACTGCCGGGTTTCAACCCATAATGGGCGCAAAGAGGTCGGCTTCCTCGCCCCAGAGACAGAATCTCGTCATGGGTCCAGAGATAATGGCGGCCTTCTTCCCCTTCGCTGTCGGCGTCTTCCGCCCGAACAGAATCCGCCGCTGTCATCGGTCATATCCCGAAGGACGTATTTAAAAATTCTCGACGCCACCCTTTTTGTAAACGTGGCTCTCTCGGTAAGTTCACAGAAATGCCAACGAGATAAAGACCGAAGCCAGTTGCGCGTTGTCGTAGAGCATCTTTTCGAAATGAGGGCACGAGCCACTGGTCGTCCAAGTCGCGTGCGATGGGAGCCGCCGCCCAGTTGGTCGCCAGATGCCGCCAGAAGCCATCTTATCCCAGGGTGATCATGGGCCATGCGCAACGACAACGGTTCGTGCGTCCCAGACTAAAATGCCGCAACCCAGGAACGCAATCGCCGGGAGGGTTGGAGACGGGAATTTGGGCGCGGAGACCGACGCGCCTTCAGCGGCATCGAATAGCGCGGACGAGTTCGCGGGCCGCTTTGTCGTAAACGCGGGAGGTCAGCGCGGTTTCGGGAATCCGCGACACCGGCGTCGGGCCGCCGCCCCCCTCCCGTTCTTCAGCGTCCTCCGGCATTGGGCCGCCGAGATGCCGCTGAATGGGCTTCTGTATATCGTTTCGGCGCTATGAAGGATGTCATGTTGCTTTTCGTCCCACGCGGCCGCAACGCCTTTCAGGACAGTCAAGAAGCCCGGCCGACCAAACATCCGAAGGCGGGAAATACGTGCCCGCCGTAAAAGGGCTTCAAATTCGGGCGTCAGGAAGGCCGTCCATCGCCGGCACCGCCGCCCAGCCCGTCATCAAATCTAGGACCGCGGCCCATATAGATTTCGTCGAGGTCGGGCCGCTCCTCGCGGTCCACCTTGATGCTGACGAAATGCTCGTTTAAAAACTGCGGCTATTTCCTCGTCTTCAAAGGATTCGCGTTCCATGACGTGGCACCAATGGCACGAACGGAGTACCCTATTCGAGAGGAATATGGGCTTATTCTCGTCGCGGGCGCGACTCCAAGGCTTCCTCGTGCCAGGGATACCAATCAACCGGATTATGGGCGTGTTCGAAGAACAAAATTAAATGTAGTGGACAAGATGGTTTTCGTGGATAACTTGGCTGTCCTGGGAAGCCATTACTTCTTTACTCCTCAGTCGCGGTTCGCGATTGCGCGCGAAATGGTGAATAAGTTGATTGTTTAACAGTCTTTTAGGGAAAGGCATTCCTAAATATGCGAACTGGTCCGCTTTTTGACATTCCTTGCAGTTGCCGGGTTAGCATATTTGACTTTGTCGGCAACTTATCGGGCGTTTTCGGCATAATAATGTAATGAAATTACCATCCCGGCCCGGCTTTCATTCTTTTTTGTAAAGGACAAAAAGGCTAAACCGTGATCCATCAGGTGGGACGAATCGGTTCGGGTAAGGAGATTGTTACCGCACATAAAAGAAGAAGGGGCTTTCTCCTCAGATGCTGGATCTTGACACCACACAAATACGGCGGCCACTTCCGCCGTTGATTCGCAAGACGCTGGACAAGCAGGGTGTGCGCAATGAAGATATCATCGTGGCCACGAATACGGACCTCGACATTGCGGGCGAGTACTCGGAACGCTGGCTGGTCGTGACAAAAGAGCACGTCCTGGTCTTCATGATGGAAGAGGAAGAGGGCGAGGCGCTGCTCATCCGCGAGGTGCCGATTGCGAAAATCGAGAGCGCCCGGACTGACAGACCGGTCGGGTAGGGGTTTTCGAGGCCGGACCAGCGACAACGTGTATGAAGAGGTGATCCGGTTCTCGAACAAGAACGCCGAGAAGTTCTCGAAAGTGGCCAACAAGATTCGTTCGCTGGCCACGGGCAAACAAGTCACCGTGGGTTCGGCAGAACGAAGAGGAATTGGTGCAGGGGCGCTGCCAGAAGTGCGGCATTCGCTTGCCCGACAAGAGCATGACCATCTGCCCGAAGTGCATGCGCAAGGGCCTCGTGTTCATGCGGTTCCTCGGCCTGACCAAAGAATACCGGCCGCTCGCGACCCTGGGAATGGTTCTGGTCGTCATCTCGATATACATCCTGCTCGTCCCGCCCGCGCTGACCAAAATCCTGATTGACAACGTGTTGTCCAACGACAACAAGCCGATGGTGGGCTGGTTCAAGCAACTGACTGAAATCTTCAATATGAGAACGCATCAGCAGTGGCTGTTTCTGCTTGTCGCGACACTGGCGGTTGCGACCGTGCTGCAGAGCATCGTGGGCTGGTTGCGCGAACGCCTGGCGGCCTGGATTAACCACCGGCTCGGCTACGACTTGCGCCGGGACGTCTTCGCGAAAATGGAAGGGCGGCTGGCCTGGCGGTGGCGATGTACGCGCTAACCTCTTCGGTTCCCTGGTGAGCGGGCTCACCGGCTTCGCCGACGCGGTGTCGCCCTTCCACTGGATGGGCGGCGCCGGGGTTCTCGCCAACGGCGTGCCGGCGTACGGGATCCTGCTGCTCATCGCCTGCCCGATCGTGCTGCTCGGCGTCTCGCTGGTCCTGTACGACCGGCGCGACCTCACCGCCTGACCGGCGCCACCCTACCCGAACGGCGGACCGATCGCAGTCGGAACCTGCTGGAACTCTTCGACGCTCGACCCGGTGAGGCTGCCGGAGTATTTGCTCACTTGCCGGATGGTGAGCCCACTTCGGGGATCCAGCGAATCCGTGGTCGTCTCGGTCTCGAGCAACTGACCGCTCGCATCCTCGGTCACGTCCGAGCGCGTGATGATGACCACGGGAATGTGGACTCCGGTGATGGTCAGGCTGCTCCGGCCGCTGATCGTCACTGTGTAAACATCCGTCTGGGCCGCCGGGCCCGAGGCCAGCGTCTGGGTGCAGGGGAACGAGCCTCGCCAGGTCTTCCCAGCCGACAGGCGACTGGGTTCCATCAGCGGCAGCACGTTGGGGGCGCAGTCGAGGCTGGAGCCGCCGGTGAGGCTCGTGAGATACAACCCCTCGCTGTCATACGTGAACGTGGAGTTCGGCAGCTTCTCCGCCTTCTCCGTAGCTCGCCACGGACACCGTGTCACCCGGCGCGCTCCCGAACTCCGAGTCCACCTCGCCGTTGGGTCCATTGAGCGCGTATGTGCCGGGGCTGGGCAAGTGGCTCGTGACGCTCCACGGCGACGCACCTCCGCAGCCGGCGAGCACCGGCCAGGCTCCGCACAACAGCAAGCCCGCCCACGCCAAGACGGACGTGTCGGCGCTGGATGCCGGTGGCCCGCCGATGATCTGTCGATGCTCTCGGCGGGATCTCTGAGCCCATCGCGGCTGGAGCATGGCTCAGCCCCTGCAGATTCGCCCTCCCCGTCGAGCTGGTCACACCGTAATACGGGGAGGGGACGCGAAAAGCGTCATCGCGCTCGGTCGACCCCGCGGCGTCGGATCAGCCCATGTCGCGTTGGGCGTCAGCCGGAGGAGGAATCCTCCCGGCTCTCGAGGGCGGCCTGGGCGAGGGCTGCCTTGCGGAGCAGACGCTCCCTCTCCTGACCCGCGCCTGGGCCTGGCGGCGGCGCTCCTTTTCAGTCTCGGCGACGACGGGGGCCACCTGCGTCGGCCTGCCCTGCGCGTCGAGGCCGACGAAGACCAGATGGGCGCTGGCGACGTGGCGCCTCTCCCCGGTCGGCACCGTCTCGACATCCACCCGCACGCCGACCTCCATTGAGCTGCGGTGCACGTCGTTGACCATCGCCTTGGCGGTCACCAGGTCGCCGATGAAGACGGGGGCCAGGAAGCTCATCTCGTCCATCGTCGCGGTCACCACGCGGCGGCGTGCGTGCTTCATGGCGGCGATGCCGGCGGCGCTGTCCACCAACCGCATGATCGTGCCGCCGTGCACGTATCCGGCGTTGTTGGCGTGCTCGATCTCCATGAGCTGGGTGATCACCGTCTCCGACGCCGACGCCGGCCGCGGGGCGAGGTCGGGCTCCGCCTCCGTCAGCTGCTGCAGGCCCGGCCGCAGCGTGAAACCGTCGGTCATCGCAGCGACGCCAGCAGTGCCCGCACGGCGGTGCTGAGACCCACGTCGAGGGCTCGCTCATCGATGTCGAAGGCGGGATGGTGATGTGGAGGCCGCTCCGCCTGCGCCGGGTCTCCTGCACCGACCAGGAAGTAGCAGCCGGGGACCCTCTCCAGGAAGTAGGCGAAGTCGTCGCCGACGGTGATCGGCCGGCCGGTCTCGACCATCGCCTCGCCGACCGCCTCGACAGCCGCGCCGCGGACTAGCGAAGCCACCGCCGCATCGTTGACGACCGGGGGACAGCCGTCGAGGAGCTCGTAGTCGAGCTCGCAGCGCAGCGCCGAGGCGACCGCCAGGGAGACCTCCTCGACGCGGGCCAGGAGGCGGCGTCGCAGGCCCTCCTCGGAGGCGCGGACGGTGCCGCGCAGGCGCACCTCCTCGGCGATGACGTTGAAGGCCTGTCCGCCCTCGATGCGCCCGATGGTGACGACGGCAGTGCTGTCCGGCGCAACCTCGCGGCTCACCAGCGTCTGCAGCGCCACCACGACATGAGCTGCGGCGACGACGGGATCGATGCTGGTGTGGGGCAGGCCGCCGTGGCCTCCGTGGCCGCGCACGGTGAGGCGGAACTCGTCTGCGCTGCCGAAGACGAGGTCCGGGGAGACGGCGACGCGGCCGGCGTCGAGGGGCGTCCAGACGTGCAGCCCGATGGCGCGGTCCACGCCCTCCAGCGCTCCCTGGGTGATCATCCGCTCGGCACCGGCGGCGACCTCTTCGGCGGGCTGGAAGCAGAGGCGGAGCGTACCCACCCATCGGTCCTTGAGCGAGGCCATGACGGCGGCGACGCCGAGGGCGATGGCGACGTGGCCGTCATGCCCACAGGCGTGCATGGCGCCCTCCACCTCGGAGCGCACGGGCCTTCCGTCGTCGCGCTCGACGATGGGCAGGGCGTCCATGTCGGCGCGGTAGAGGTTGGTGGGGCCGGGGCCGGCGCCGTCCATGTCGGCGAGCACGCCGGCGGTGCCCACCCCGGTGCGCACCCGATAGCCGAGCTTCTCGCAGCGAGCGGCGGCAAGCGCTGCGGTGCGGTGCTCCTCGTGACCCAGCTCGGGGTGGCGGTGCAGGTCGCGGCGGGTGGCGACGACCTCGTCGTGGACGGATTGGAGCTCGGAGCGGAGCCGGTCCTCATCGGAAGCGGTCACGGAACCGGCCCCTCGGCGGCGGCGAGGCGCAGCGCGGCCTCGGCCAGGTGGCGGTTGGCCACCACCTGGCTCGCCCCGGCGGCCATGGCGCGCCTGCGCAGCTGGTTGTCGTCATGGTCGCAGAAGCCGATGATCATGGCCCCGGCGTTGCGCTGGCGGAGGCGGCCGATCGTCTCCAGACGCGCGTCGGCATCGCTGTTGAGGTCGACGAAGAGCAGTGGCGCGTCGGGGAGGTCCTCCTCCCTCGGCGTTGCCACCAGGGGGACACCTCGAGCGCTGAGGGCGCTGCGCAGACGGCTGGAGAGGATCAGGTCAGCGCCGAGCAGAGCCACCCGCGGGACCTCGCTCATCGCCGGCCATCATATGGGCCGGGAGGCGTGGAGCGTTGATCCGGATGCGATGCGTCAGTTGGGCCGGGGGCCCAGGGCGGGCTCGCCCGGCCGCGGCGGCTGGGCAACGGTGAGGCCGATGCCGGCGAGCAGGCGGTCGCTCAAGGAGTACTCGACCCGGTACCGGCCGGGTTCCCCGAACATCGGCGACATGTAGGTCACCGTGCTGACGGTGATCTCCTCCTGCTCTTTGGGGATGGAGGCGGCCTGGAACTGCAGGGTGGCGGGGGGAGCACCAGCTTGCCCTCCGCGTCCACCAGGCGCACCTCGACGGCATGGACGGTCTTGGCGTCGCTGGCGGTGAAGCGGAAGCCCGCCACGACCGCGAAGGTGGCCCGCCCCGGGAGGTTGGGCATGGTCAGGGTGGTGAAGCCGCCGCCGAGCACGTAGAGCTTGCGGTCGGGGGGCACGACGGCGCTGTCGGCGAGGAAGGCGAAGGCGACATCCATCAGGCGCAACTCTGCCACGTCCCGCGGGCGAGGAACCGCCCGGGACGTGGCGGGATCGGAGCCGGACCGCCGGACGCGACCGTCAGGCGGTGGGGCGGATGACGCTGGTCGGCCCCCGTCCAAGACGGTGCCGAGGGCGGCCAGGATGGCCAGCACCCCGACCACCAGGTCGAAGATGTTCACCGCCAGGGTGAAGTGCAGACCGGCGAAGGAGCGGGCGCCCGACAGCGTGTCGCCCATGGCCAGGCCGAGGATGGCGAGGGCGAGGAGGACGACGCCGGCCGCTCCGGTGACGATCCAGCCAGCCGCCGCCCCAGGACGAAGCCGACCGCGGCGAAGGCGGCGAGCAGGACCAGGTCGGGACGTCCCTGGCGTGGTCAGGTGCAGGACGACGCCCTCGACGTTGCCCTGGGCCTGACCCGTGGCGACTGAGTGGCGCTCCGAGGAAGAAGCCACCGACGGTGACGATCAGGAAGACGAGGGTGCAGATCTGGGCGTAGAGCGTGCCATGGCACACGATCATAGAGGTGGGTTGACGACGTTGCGGGCACCGCCCCGGCGGGGAATGGCCGCGGCTGGCGATGATACCGGGAGCGGGAGAGCGGCTGCCGGGGAGCGGCCGGCCGCGGGACCGTGGTCGGCTCAGGCGGGATCGACGCGGGCGACCAGGCGGTGACGTTGTCGGTCGCCCCGGCCGTGAGCGCCGCGGCCACGATGCGCCCGCCGCCTCCATGAGGTCCGGACCGCCGCTCAGCAAAGAGGCGATCTCCGCATCCTCCAGCGCCCCCCACAAGCCGTCGCTGCAGAGCAGCACCACGTCGCCCGCCGCCGTCTCGGTCCGCGTGATGTCGGCCACCACCGGGCTGCCCAGAAGGGCCCTGGTCACGTAGTTGCGCCGCGGGTCGTGGCGGGCCTCCGCCGCACCCAGCCGGCCGGCGCGGACCTGGTCGGCGACCAGGCTGTGGTCCTCGGTCAGCTGCCGGGCCACGCCGCCCCGGATGAGGTAGGCGCGGCTGTCGCCGGCGTTGGCGACGGCCAGCCGGCCGGGGCTGACGAACGCGGCCACCATGGTGGTCCCGGGATTCCCGCCCAGGCTGCGGCGGACCCCGGCCACCGCCTTGTTGGCGAGATCCACGACGGCGGCCAGCGGGTCCTCGCCGTCGCCGGGCATCCGCATCTGCACCGTGGCGGCGGCGACCGGCCTCGGCGGCCTCCCGGCCGCCGTTCTGGCCGCCCATGCCGTCGGCGACGATCAGCCCCAGGCCGATGTCGGGGAGGGGACGAGCTGGAAGGCGTCCTGGTTCTCCCGGCGGACGGTCCCTGGTCGGTGTGGGCGGCACCCACGAGACGCCAGGCGGCGGCGGTGACCGCCACACCCTGATCGTCCGTCCGGCTCACGCGGGCTCTGCCCTCGACCTCAGACGAAGGTCGGGCCGCTCGGCGCCGGTGCCGCGACCGGGCGCGCGGGGTGTCCGGCTCACCCGCTTCGCGGGGCACGCTTGGCCGTGGTCGCGCGCTTGGCGGGGCGCGCTTCGCCGCAGCCCGCGTCCCGGGAGCCCGCTTCGCCGCCACGGACCGCTTCACCGCCGGGGCCCTGCTTGGCCGTGCCCTGCTCGCTTCGCCGCGGGCGGCGCTTGGCCGCCGCCGGGCCGCGCTTGGCGCGCGATGCCGCGGCGGGGCGCGACGCCGGCGCGCCCTGTGCCGCCAGCGACGCCTCGAGCTTGACCAGCACCTCGGCGAGACGGATGACGCGCCGCTGCGCCTCGGCGACCTCGGCACTCATGCGCTCATGCGCCTTCTTCGCTTTGGCGACGAGGCGCTGCAAATCCTTGACCGTGTTCTTCTTGGCCATGACCATCTCCCTGGTGCACTCGCGCCATCCGATGCGCCCCGTCGCTGCGCTCCACAGTCTTCGAGGCGTGACGACCTGCATCCGGCGCTCCGAACAAGCCTACTCGCGATCGGCCGGTTTGCGCAGCCACTTCGTCGTGAGCGCTGCGCAGGCACGGTGACGATCCCGCCGTTGACGGTGACGAACCCCGTCCGCGGCCGGGCGGCCTGAGGCACAATGGCTCGCATGTCCACCGCGAGCGAGCGGGTGCCGCGCCGCCTCAGGGTCGAACCGTCTGCCGCTGCAGTCGACGGCGCGACGGTGCAAGCCTCGCTGGAGCTCGCCGTGGAGCGCGATCGCGGCCTGCCCGCGGCCCCCCAGGGCACGGCGCGGCTGCTGAATCGCGAGCTGTCCTGGCTTGACTTCAACTCGCGCGTCCTTGCCCTCGCCGAGGACGAGAGCGTGCCGCTGCTGGAGCGGGCTCGCTTCCTCGCCATCGCCAGCCGTGGACTTGACGAGTTCTTCCAGGTGCGCGTCGGCGGCCTCAAGCAGCAGGTCGCCGCGGGGTTCGAGGGCGCCAGCGGCGATCCGTCGGGCCCGCGAGCCCAGGTGCAGGCGATCCGCCCCAAGGTGGAGAGGCTCTTCGAGCGCCAGGGACGGGTCTTCCTCGACAGCCTGGGGCCCGAGCTGGACCGTCACGCCATCCGCTTCTGCGACTGGGAGGCGCTCGACGACGCCGATCGGGCTTTCCTCGACACCGAGTTCGAGGATCGCATCTACCCGGTGCTGACGCCGCTGGCGGTGGATCCCGGGCACCCCTTCCCTTACGTCTCCAGCCTCTCCCTCAACCTCATGGTGGTCATCGCCGAACCGGCGACGCACCAGGAGAGGATCGCCCGCATCAAGGTGCCGCCCCTGCTCAGCCGCTTCGTCGTCCTCCCTGACGGCGAGCGTTTCGTCCCCGTCGAGCAGGTCATCGCGGCCCACCTCGGGCACCTCTTCGAGGGCATGCAGGTGGTCACCACCACGTCTTCCGCCTGACGCGGAACGCGGACTACCAGCTTGACAGCGACGACGAGGCCGACGACCTCGTGGAGGCGGTGCGCGCCGTCCTGCAGCAGCGCCGGCGCTCACCGCTGGTGGTGCGCATGGAGGTGGAGCGGACATGCCGGCGGCGCTCGTGGACCTGTTGATGCGCGAGGTCGACATCGAGGCGCAGGACGTGTACCGCATCGCCGGGCCACTCGACCTGGGCGGCCTCTTCGACGTCTGGAAGCTGGACCGCCCCGAGTTGAAGTACCGGCCCTGGTCGGCGGTGACGCCTGCCAAGGCCACGTCCACCCTGGGCGCCGCCGAGTTCGGACATCTTCCGCAACCTCCGCCAACAGCACGTCCTCGTCCACCACCCATACGACAGCTTCGAGAACACCGTGGAGGCGTTCATCGAGCGCGCGGCGGAGGACCCGCGCGTCCTCGCCATCAAGCAGACGCTGTACCGCACCTCGGGTCCGGTGAGCCCGATCATCCGCTCGCTCACTCGCGCGGCCGAGGCGGGCAAGCAGGTGGTGGCATTGGTCGAGCTGACGGCGCGCTTCGACGAGCAGAACAACATCAACTGGGCCGAGGTCCTGGAGGATGCCGGCGTCCATGTCGTGTACGGCACCGTCGGCCTCAAGACGCACGCCAAGGTCACCCTGGTGGTGCGCGAGGAGCAGGGCGGCATCCGCCGCTACTGCCACGTCGGAACGGGCAACTACAACCACGACACGGCCCGCATCTACGAGGACCTGGGCCTGCTCTCCAGCGACTCCGCGCTGGAGCGGACGTCGGTGAGCTCTTCAACAGCCTCACCGGGTACAGCCGGAGGACCAGGTACCGCAAGCTGCTGGTGGCCCCGGCATCGATGCGCCCTGCGGTTCTCAGCCTCATCGAGCGAGAGACGGCCAAGGGCGCCGAGGGCCGGATCATCATCAAGGTCAACAACCTGGTCGACCCGGAGACCATCGATGCGCTCTACACGGCGTCACGGGCCGGGGTCGACATCGACCTCATCGTGCGCAGCATCTGCTGCCTGCTCCCCGGCGTCCCCGGGCAGAGCGACAGCATCCGGGTGCGCTCGCTGGTCGGCCGCTACCTGGAGCACTCGCGCATCCTGCGCTTCGGCCGCGACGCCAAGGACGCCGACTACTACATCAGCTCGGCGGACCTCATGCCCCGCAACTTGGACCGCCGCGTCGAGGTCGCCCTGCCCATCCGCTCCGCCGACCTGCGGGCGCGGCTCGACGAGATCCTCAGCGTCAACCTGAGCGACGACGTGCTGGCCTGGGCCATGACCTCCGGCGGCACGTGGGAGAAGGTCCCCACGGTGAAGGGGGTCGACACCCAGGTCCGGCTCCAGGAGCTGGCCCTCGCCCGCCTCGAGGCGGAGGGTTGACGACGGGCCAGCTGGTCCACCGGCGCCACCTCGACTTCACGGTCGGCCCCACCTTCCGGCTCCGCCAGCTGGCGCTGCGCCCGGTGACGGAGACGGTGGTGGATCGTTTCCACAGCATCCATTGGGACAGCGCCGACCTCCGGCTGGCGCGTTGGGAGGCGGGACTGCGGTACCGGCGGGGCCGCAGCTGGCGGGCGACCCTCGCCTCGTACAGCGTGGCCGGGGTCACCCATCGCGTCGAGATGGACTTTGACGGGCCGCAGGACACGCCGCCGCCCGAGGCGGTCCGCCTGCTCGACGGATACCTCCGGGGGGAGCCGCTCCAGCCGGTGGGGGTCGTGCGCCACCTCGAGAGCCGACGCCGGATGGGCGACGTGTGCCTGGTCCACCAGGTGGTCAGCCGCATCGAGAACCGCCACGCAGTTCTGGGGGCGCGCCGGCTGAGCCTGCGCGGCGCGGCGGAGCCCGGGGAGCGTCGCCTGCTGGCGGCGCTGCGCCGTGCCGGGGTGGTCGAGACGAGCTCCCTGCCGCTCTTCTCCGAGCTGTTCGGCGAGGCGGCTCAGCCCGAGTGGCGGGCGGACAGCCTCGGCGCCGCCAGCAGTGTGGCCGCCGTCGTCTCCGGCGCGCTGCGCGACTTCACCGCCCGGCTGATCCGCAACCAGCCGCTGGTGCTGGAGGGCAGTGACCCCGAGGGCGTCCACCAGGCCCGCGTCGCCTGCCGGCGCCTCGGCTCGGCGCTGCAGACCTTCGCCACCGTGGTGGACACGGGTTGGTCGGAGCCGCTGCGCGCCGATCTCACCTCGCTCACCGACGCGCTCGGCGCGGTCCGTGACACCGAGGTGCTGCTGATGCGCCTGCGGGGAAGCGCCGCCCGGGTGCCGGGGCTGGATGCCGCGACCGCGGAGCGGCTGCTCGCGCAGTTGGAGACGCAGCGCACCGACGCCCGCGAGGCGCTGCTCCGCCGTGTCTCCTCGGACGAGCACCGCGCCCACCTGGAGCGGTTGATCGCCGCCGCCGGCAAGCCGTGGGTGCTCGCCGACACGTCCGAGCACCCCGCCGTGGAGATCCTCTCCCCACTGGTCGAGGCGAGCTGGCGCAAGCTCCGCCGCCAGGTCGGCCGGGTCGGGGCGCAGCCGGACGACAAGGGGCTGCACCGCATCCGCATTCTGGCCAAGCGCTGCCGCTACGCGGTCCTCGCCCTGGCCCCGGTGGCCGGCGAGGCGCCGGCACGCACCGGGGTGATCCTCGGCGAGCTGCAGGACGCCCTCGGCGAGCAGCACGACGCGGTGGTCGCCGGGGAGTGGCTGCGCCGGGCCGCCGACCCCGAGACCTCCTTCGTGGCCGGGATCCTCTACGCGAGGGAGCGCGAACTGGCCGAGAAGGGGCGCGCGGCGTGGCGGGGCCCCTGGCGATCCCTGGTGAAGAAGGAACGGTGGCGCTGGCTGTGACCCAGGTGCTCCTCATCCGCCACGCCGACGCCGGCGACAAGTCGCAGTGGTCGGGCGACGATCGGGAGCGACCGCTCAGCGAGGCGGGGCGGGGCCAGGCCGACCTCCTCGTGCTGGCCCTGGAGGCCCACCCGCTGCGCCACCTGCTCACCAGCGGGTACGCGCGCTGCGCCCAGACGCTGGCTCCGGTGGCGGCCCGGCGCGGCCTACCGGTCGAGGCCGTGCCCTGGCTGGAGGAGGGGGCCGACGCCCGGGAGGTGCTGGGCGCGCTGATCGAGGCTGGCGACGTGGCCGCCTGCACCCACGGCGACGTCGTCAGCGGCGTCCTCTTCGAGCTGGCCGAGCGCGGCGTCCAGCTCGGCCCGTCGCCCCGGATGCAGAAGGGATCCACCTGGGTCCTCGACGTCGAGGACGACGAGGTACGGTTCGCCCACTACCTGCCGCCGCCGGCCTGAGGGTTCTCCGCCAGCCTCAGGGGGCGGGAGCGGCCGGGGCCGGAGCGGCGGCCTCGGCGGGCGGCACCGCCGCGGTGATGGCCGCGGGCAGGTGGACGATGAAGGTCGTGCCCCGGCGCGGCTCGGATTCCACCCGGATCTGGCCACCGTGCGCCTCGACGACGTGGCGGGCGATGGCGAGCCCCAGGCCGGTACCCTCCCCGTCGCGCTGCCGTGAGCTGTCCGCCTTCCAGAAGCGCTCGAAGATGCGGGGCAGGTCCTCGGGGCGGATGCCGACACCGGTGTCCTGCACGGTGAGCTCAACCCAGCCCCCGCCCTCCAGGGGCCTGGCGGTGACGGTGATCCGCCCCTCCGGCTGGGTGAACTTGATGGCGTTGTGCACCAGGTTGCGCAGCACCTGGCCCAGCCGGGAGGCGTCGCCCAGCAGGGGCGGAGTGTCCGGGGCCACCTCGACCCTCAAGTCCAGTCGGCGCTCCTCGGCCAGCGGCCGGAGCCGGTCGATGGTCTCGACGAGATCGGCCAGTGGGACGGGCTCCAGGTTCAGGGGGCGCTGACCCGATTCGATCCGGCTCAGCTCCAGCAGCTCCTCGACCATCTGGCCCATGTGGCCGACCTCGAGGGCGATCCGCTGGATGAAGCCCGCGGCGACCTCCGGGTCCTCGCCGGCACCCTTCTGCAGGGTCTCGGCGAGGAGCCGGATGGCGGTGATCGGGGTGCGCAGCTCGTGGGAGACGTTGGTCACGAAGTCGCGCCGCACCCGCTCCAGGCGGCGCAACCGGGTCTCGTCGCGCACCAGCACCATGGCCGCCACCTGCTCGTGGCTGACCGGAAAGGCGCGGACGACGATCACGGCCCGGGAGTCGCCGATCTCGCGTTCCACCGCCGCCTCCGCCTGGCGGCAGGCGGTGAGGACCCGGAGAAGCCTGTAGTCGGCGCCCAGCTCGGCGAGGGTGCGCCCGGCGCACTCGTCGGGGAGGTCGAGGAGATGGCGGGCCTCCTCGGTTGCCACGAGGATCCGCTCCGCGGCGTCCACCGCGATCAGCCCGTGGCCGCCCTCCATCTGCTCCCCGACGGCTGCCAGCAGGGCGACCGCCGAGCCCGGCTCAGGCAGCGACGAGGGACCGTCCGGGGCGCCCAGAAGGCGATGACCGGCGGCGCCGCCGCCCCCACGGCCGGACGCCGGCGAACGAGTATCAGTCATTACTGGCAGCAACCGCTGAGGAACGAACTCAGGAACTGGCTGCGGAAGCGCTCTGACTCGATTCCCGGGAGCGGCTGCCAGACTTTGTTAATGGTCCGATAATCTGAACGGTGTTTCGCGACGTTAACGGAGCGATAATCTTTGGCAGGCTTGACGTTTCTCGCGCCGCCTCCAAACGCTCCGCGACCCCGCCTCGGCATCGTCACGGTGCATAATCATGGCAGTTCATGAGAACGGACTGTCACCTCCGATCCGGGGACGTCCCGCCGGGCTGGGCCGCATGATGGCGGTCCCCCCCAAACATATCCTGGTCGTCGAGGACGAGGATTCGATCCGCCACACGCTCCGCTACAACCTCAGCCAGGAGGGGTACTCGGTGAGCGAGGCGGCCACCGGCACCGAGGCGCTGAGCGCGGCCCGGCGCCACCGCCCCGATCTCATCCTCCTCGACCTGATGCTGCCCGAGCTGTCCGGCCTGGAGGTCTGCCGCATCCTCCGGCAGGAGATGACCATCCCCATCATCATGCTCACCGCCAAGGGCACCGAGCTGGACAAGGTGGTCGGGCTCCACGTGGGAGCGGACGACTACGTCACCAAGCCCTTCTCCCTGAACGAGTTGCTGGCCCGGGTCGCCGCCATGCTGCGCCGGGCGGAGATGACCGCCCGAGAGCAGATCGCCGAGCGCGAGGTCGAGGAGGTGGGCAACTTCCGCATCGACCGCGGCGCCCGCACCGTCCACATCGACGGCGAGGAGCTGCACCTGGCGCCCAAGGAATTCGACCTCCTCTCCCTCCTGCTCCTCCACGCGGGCCGGGCCCAGTCGCGCCAGGTCATCATCCAGAGGATCTGGGGCAGCAAGTTCTACGGCGACCACAAGACGGTGGACGTCCACATCCGCTGGCTCAGGGAGAAGTTCGAACGCTTCGACCAGCTGCCCTTCCGCATCACCACCGTGTTCGGGGTCGGCTACCGCATCGACCGCCTGGACAAGACGGCGGCGTAGCGGGGCGCTCCCACCCGGGATCCTGACCGCGAATTCGCGAATCCTTAAGGGATCGGCACATACGCTCCGAGCGTGGCGAACCCCGGCTCCCCGGCCCTCCTCGAGCGGCGTGCGGCAACCACGCAGGAAGGGACCGCCGCCGGTGCCCCAGGATCGCCATCTCTCACCGCCCTCACCTGGCCGTTCGAGCCAGCCGGCTTGGCGGGGTCTCGCCAGGCGTCGCCGCCCCCCTGGGATTTCGCTCTGGTGGGACACGCCGGCCTCGCCATCGACCGCCTCCACGGCACCCCGGACCTGCGCCGCGTCGAGGCGGCGGCACGGCTCGGCCTCGACCGCCTGGAGCTCGACCTCTGCCACACCGCCGACGGGACCATGGTGGTCCGCCACGACGACCGCCTGGAACCGCGCAACGTGGCCCGTCCCCATCTCATGGAAGGCCGGGCGGGGTCACGTGTCGCCGACGCCACGCTCTCGGAGCTGAGGCGCCTCGACCCGGAGTTGATGACCCTGGACGACGCCGTGGCCGCCGTCGGCCGCCGGGTGCCGCTGCTCCTCGACCTCAAGATGGCGTCGGTGGCGCCGCTGCTGGGCAGCTGGCTCGCCGGGCGGCGGGACGCCCGCGACTTCGCCGTCTGCACCGAGAGCGTCGCCGCCCTGTCCGAGCTGGGCGACTGGGCGCCGCGGGCGGAGCGCTGGCCCACCTTCCCGGCCATCGGCCGACGCCGGCGAGAGCACGTGGGCCGGGTCTTGGGCGGGCTGTGGCAGACCAACCGTGATCTGCGCCGAGCCGGGCGCAGCCTGCGCGATCTGGGCCGCGCCGTCCGGTCGAGCCTCGATCCGAAGGAGTGCCTCGGGGTCGTCTGCGGCCTGCCGTGGCGGTCCCGGCTCCCCGACGTCATCGCCCGCCGGAGCCGGGAGCTCCGGGCCTCGGGGCTCTGCGTCCAGCACTGGCTGGTCAGCCCCGAGCTGTGCGCGAGAGCACAGCACCTGGGCCTAACCGTCACCGCCTTCACCGTCAACGACGTGCGCGTCGCCCGCCAGGTGGTGGACTGCGGGGTGACCATGATCACCACCGACTCCGTCGAACTGCTGCGCCGCGCGCTCCGCCCGGCCGGGGAGCGCATGGAGATGATCGGGCGCTGATCGCGCGACCGCCCGCGAGAGGGCGGTCAGGTCAGAGGAGCTGCTTGACCAGGTTCTCAATCTGGGTGAGCGTCGCCGAGGTGCCCTCGGTGAAGATGCCCACGAAGTTGCCACCCTGCACGGCCAGCACCCCCTCCACGGTCAGGCCGGCGGCGGAATACCGGTACGTGGCCGCCTCGTCACCCAGCCCCGACAGCGGCGCGAAGCTGACGGTCACACCCTGCCCCTGCAGGTTCGTCAATTGCTTCTGTTCCTCCTCGGTGATGAAGCCGGAGGGCACACCGCTGGCGAGGGCGACGATGACCACCTGGTTGGCGGCGCCCAGGGAGATGTACGAGCACGCGATGCCCGACTCGCCACTGGAGAGGGGAGTTGCCCCGGCGGCCGGGGTGACGACGGTCGGAGCCGGGAGGGTCGTGCCGAGAGCGCTCCCGACGGTGGATGCGGAGGGGCACGGGTCGGTGATGATGGCGGCGTTGGCCGTCGGCGTCGCGGTCGGTGCGGGAGTTGACGTCGAGCCGCTCGACGTGGACGGGCCGCCGGACGACGCCGTGGAAGAGGCGCCGCAGGCGGCCAGCGCGGCGGCCGAGAGCATCCCGACGAGAATCCTGACAAGGGTGGTGCGACGCGACGACATGGGCTGCGCCCCCCCGGGTGCCGGGTTGTTTCCGGGGTCTTAGCCCCAACTCATCTGACAGTACGGGGCTTCCCTGGTCATGACGAGGGCCGGGTGGGGTGGCGGAGATCACCGCGGCCTCGCAGGGCTGCGATGCGGCGGCAAGCGCCCGGCGCCGCCTCGCCCGCGAGCAATCGGTGTCCTGGTACTGTCCCGGGATCGTGGCTCTGTGGATCGCCATCTTCTACGGGGTCCTGCAGGGATCGACCGAGCTCTTCCCCGTCTCCTCGCTGGGCCACGCCGTGGTCGTTCCCGTGCTGCTCCACGTCCCCGTCCACGAGAACTCGCCCAGCTTCGTCCCCTTCTTGGTTCTGCTCCACATCGGCACGGCGACGGCCCTCATCGCCGTCTACTGGCGGCAGTGGGGGCGGATCGTGGGCGGTTTCGTCCGCAGCACGGTGACGGGCCAGGTCGGCCACGGGGACGACCGGCTCGCCTGGCTCCTCATCGTCGGGACCATTCCCACAGGAATCGTCGGCTTCCTCTTCCAGAAGCCCCTGCAGAACCTCTTCGCCAATCCCCGGCTGGCCAGCGGGCTGCTCATCGTCAACGGCGGCATCCTGCTCGGCGCGGAGATGCTCCGCCGCCGCTCGGAGCGGCGCGCCGGGATCTCCCACCGCGACCCGGGCCTGGAGGCGAAGCGCTACCGCACCGTCGAGGAGCTCAGCTTCGTCCAGGCCGCCCTGGTCGGCGTCTGCCAGACGGCGGCCCTGTTCCCCGGGATCTCGCGCTCCGGGTCGACCATGGCCGGCGGGCTGGTCGCCGGGCTGCGCCACGAGGAGGCGGTGCGCTTCTCCTTCCTGCTGGCGACACCCATCATCCTGGCCGCCGGGCTCCTGGAGCTCCCCTCGCTCGCGGGGGTGGCCGGGCTGGGGTCGATGCTGGTCGGGGCGGTCGTTGCGGGACTCTACCGCCTATGCCAGCGGCCGCTTCCTGATCCGCTTCTTCCGGGTCGGCCGCCTCGACCCGTACGCGTACTATTGCGCCGGTCTCGGCCTCATCGGCCTGATCCTGCTCACCTAACCACCAACTCGGGGGGCTCCCATCCGTGATCGCCAACAGCCGCAAGGGTCACCGCGGTATCGCCATCGGCCTCATCGTCATCGCCGTGGCATGCATCGTCATGGCCATCTACTACCTGGTCGTCAAGACCAGCTTCCTGGCCAGCCACTACGGGACGCAGCCGAAGCACGCGCTCGTCCTCGCCGTCGTCGCGGTGGTCGCCCTCCTCGCCGCCAACATCGCCTGGAGGCATAAGGCGGCCTGAGCAAGGGCGCGGACTTACGCCCGTGGCGGGCTTCTGCACGGAGTGGGCATCGGAGCGGCGATGAGGCCCGCCCGGCGCGCGGCAAAGGGCTGATGGCTTCTGGCGAATGACGCTCGCTGCTGGAGCCTGAGGTTGGTGACGTCGGTGGAGAGCGCCGGGACAGCGGCACCGGTCGGGGGCGGCACGGCGACGGACGATCCGCCCCGGAGGCGTCGCACTCACCGCCGAGCTCGCCTACACCGCGTGCGAGTGGCGGGGGCCCCATGCCGTCAGCCGAGCGGCCGAGGTGCGGCAGTGGCTGCGCCTGACCGGGGTCGTGGCGCTCGGCGCCCTCATCGGCCTCTGCGCCCTGGCCCTAACCTGGGCGTCGGGGGCCGGGTCCCCCGCCGTGCTCGTGGCCGGTGGTGGCGCGGCCGTCGCAGTACTGGTGCTGGTCACCGTGCCGCACCGGCAGACGTGAGCTCCGAAGGCCAATGACGGCGGCCGGTGGGCAGGGGAACAGGTCACGCCGCGCCCTTGCCGGCCGCCGCGTGATGAACGAAGGCGACATCCTCGGCGCCCAGCGCTTCCTCCTCGTCCTCGTCGACCAGCACCGGCTGGAACAGCCGCTGGGCGATCAGGGTCGGGACGAAGGCGGAGAGGATGACCACGGTCACCAGCACCGAGTACTGGGTCTGGGTTATCAGGTGGTGGGTGAGGCCGTACAGGGCGGAGATGGAGCCGAAGGTCAGGCCCGTGGACATCAGCAGGGTCGTGTAGTTTCGCTCCCGCCGGGGGATGCCGAACGCCGCCGCCATGGGCCAGACGCCGATCCCCTTGGCGACGAGCTTGACGGCCAGCAGCAGCAGGATCACGCCGGCCCCGGAGAGCAGGGCGGGGGCTGAGATGAGCAACCCGGCGCGCAGGAAGAAGAAGGGGGTGAGCAGGGCGAAGGCGATCGATCGCATCCGGTCCATCACCACCCGGTCGTGGAGGAAGGTGCCCGCCACCACCAGGCCGGCGATGTACGCGGGGAGGACGGCCTCGCTCCCGACCGCGGAGGCCAGGGCGCCCAGGCCGAGCAGGACGAGGAGGAGGAACTTGATCTCCGGCTCGCTGACGCGGTGGCCGAAGTGGCGGATGACGAAGCGCAGCGCCCAGGGCATCAGCGGCAGGACCACCGCCGTGACGCCGATGAAGAGGAGCAGACCGGGGCCGTAGCTGGCGAAGAGCAGGCCGAGGGCGAGCACCGTCCCCAGGTCGGTGACGAAGCAGGCGGCGAGGATCAGCTTGCCGATGTCCTGGCGGTTGAGACCGGTTTCGACCATGACGGCGTACACCACCGCAACGGAGGTCGTGCTCAGGGCGACACCGCCGATCTCCGCCGCGTGGAGGTTCCAGTGCAGCAGCCCCAGGCAGACGAGGAAGGCGCCGCCCAGGGGCAGGAGGAAGGAGACGGCGCCGATGCCGAGGCTCGCCCGCCAGTGGCGGCGCAGGGAGACCGGGTCGATCTCCGCCCCCGCGAGGAAGGTGAGGACGACCGACCCCAGGCTGGCCAGGAAGGTCGTGAAGTCCGTCTGCGTGATGCCCTGGCTGATGTGGGGCAGGTTGCCGAGGAGGGCGGCCACGACGATCTCGATGAGGGCCACTGAGACGCCGATCCGGATGCTGATGAGCGAGGCCGCCAGGGCCATGCCGATCCAGACGGCAGCCACGGCATAGAGGTTCATGAGGCGCTCCTCCGGTGTCCCGGCGGCGGTTCGCCGGGAGTTGATGAGACCGTAGAAGCCATCAGCCGGCGCGGCCGGCGATTCGAGGAGCGGGCCTCATCGCACCGGAGGCGAGTTTACCGGAAGGGGGCGTTTGGGCCGCCTGAGGAGGTGGAGCGGCCGGGCGTCGCCGCGGCCAGCCGAGCAGCGACGGGCGGTGACACGAGGGAGGGAAGTCGACCGGTTCCGTCCCCTACCCGTGCCTCCGCCCATGGGAGAAGACGGGGCGCCCGGCCAGACCCGCCAGGGCGAAGAACGCCGCGAAGCCGAGGAGGTCCGAGACCGCGATGAGGCTCCTGGTGCTCGCGCCGTCGAGATCGTTCTGGGCAACGATCTGGGGAAGAAAGGTCCCCACGAAGATGAGGTGCACGGCGATGGCACCAAGCAGGCCGGCGATGACGGTGAGCGCTCCCGCCACCCAGTGGAGCTCATCGAGCATCCGATCTGTGTCCGTCGTCTGCGGCAGCTGGTCGGGACGGCTCAGCGGCTGGCCCTGGTGTTGGTACATGCGCACCTCCGTGGCCGATCACGGCTGGCTGGCCAGAGCCTTGCGGGGTCGGCAAACCTGATCCTCGTGAAAGGTATCGACAGGGCGTCGCTTCGGCGCCGGTGAGTCCCGACCGTCATCCGACTGTGACCCACCCAGGAGGCGCCGTCCGGCCGCCGACGGGCGCCACCTGTCACGGGATCTGGCAGTTCGTTGACCTGTTGGTTCGCGTCGCAGAACGAGAGAGCCCGGCTGAGCGCGCGAGACGCCCTTTGCGCCGCCGCCACTGCGGGTGCAGGTCACCAGACCGAATGTCTGGGCGTGGTGGGTCGTCGGCCGACATCAGGAACTTGGTGGGCAGCGTGAACCAGAGGAAGTTCTGGAGGTCAGGCAAGGTCACCACCGGCGCCTCTCCGCCCGCAGTCAGGGAACCCCACGCCGCCTTCGCATCCGAGGCCCACTCGCCACCGCGCCTCCTGAGCAGGGGCAGGACGTGCTCGGCCGGGAGATCAAAGGGCATGGTCACCGCGCGGACGTGAGCCGTGAACGCCCCACCGCAGGTCTCGGCGACGCCCGGCAAGCTTTAGCCAGGCGCCCCTTCCCCGGGCCTCGCGGCGGGCGGATCCAGACCCCGACCCCAGCACCGGGTGAGAATACCCGACGCCCGACCGCTCCTCAGCAACCCGCTACCGCATGCGCTCCAACGCGATCTGATGGACGATATCGCAGGCTTGGGCGATCCGCGGCTCGGCCAGGGAGTAGAAGACGGTCGTACCGTCGCGGCGCGTGGCGACCAGTCCGGCGTGTCGCATCACCGACAGATGCTGGCTGGCGTTGGGAAGGCTGATCCCAACCAACTCGGCCAGGTCGCCGACGGATCGCTCGCCGGATCGGAGAGCCTGCAGGATCATCAGGCGCTTGGGGTCGGTGAGGACCTTGCACAGCTCGGCGTGAAGGCGGAAGGCCTCGGCCTCCCGGGGAGTGGCCGCCCGATCCGTGATGGTGGTCACGCCGCTCACGCTGGCATTGTAGCCGATCGCCACCATCATTGCATCCTTTCGCAATAACTTAGAGATCACCCCAGCCCCATCCGCTCGGTCCGGCACCTGCAGGGAAGGCAAAGGCAGGGCAGCGACGGTAGGGGCTCCCCTCCGGGCACCCCTCGGGGGGCGCCCGGCTCGCCTCCGGGTCACGGTCTCCGCCCGCACTTGGCGCAACGGCCCCCGACATGGGGCCGATCGGCCTGAGGTGACAGGGGCAATCACCCGGGACGAGCAAGACCTTGTGCCCTGGCCCGTCGGAGGTGGACGGCGGAGACTTTGCTTGCGTATAGGCGCAAGGACGCAACAAGCTCCGAGCACCGGCACACCCATGGACCAGGCACCCGGCCCATGGCGATCCCCAGGGTGCCGGCTGGAGGTGACAGGGCAGATGGCGGACACGAACGGAAGCCCTGCGGCGGTCGCGGAGGGGCGTCCCGCGGCGGCGCTCACCGAGGCGGATGTGCGGCGGATCGTCCAGTCCGAGATCGAGCGTGCCGGCACCCGCGACCTCGGGAGCAAGACGGCGACGATCATCGCGTCGAAGGGGACCCTCGACTGGGCCTACCCACCGCTGATCCTCGCCACCACCGCAGCCGCGTCGGGGATGAAGACGTCCGTCTTCTTCACCTTCTACGGCCTCAGCGTCATCCATCGCGACTACGAGCGTCTGCTCAAGGTCTCGCCGCTCGGCAACCCGGCGATGCCGATGCCGATCACCATGCCGAACCTGGTCCTCGGCCTGCCCGGCATGGGCCCGATGGCCACCAAGATGATGAAGGCGAAGTTCCGGGGCAAGAACGTCGCCACCATCCACGAGCTCCTCGACACGGCCCGTGAGCTGGACGTTCGCCTCATCGCCTGTCAGATGACCATGGACGTGTTCGGCTACGAGCCCGAGGACTTCATCGAGGGGGTCGAGTTCGCCGGCGCCGCGGCCTTCCTCGCCGAGGCGCGTCACGCGCACCTCACCCTCTTCGTGTAGGCGGGGCGGGTGTGAGCACAGGACAGCTTGAGGAAGGAAACAATGGCTGAGACTGAGATCGAGGCGACGGTGGTCGTCGATGCCCGCGGGCTGCTCTGCCCGATGCCGATCGTCAAGACCGCCAAGGCGATGAAGGGGCTTGCGGACGGAGACGTGCTCAAGGTGATCTCCACCGACCGAGGGTCCGATCGCCGACATCCCCGCATGGGCAGAGACCACCGGCAATGAGTTGCTCGAGTGGCACGAGGAGGGCGAGACGTTCGTCTTCCTCCTGCGCCGGGGGAAGGAGGAGTAGCGGATGGGGAGTCCCGAGAAGCTCGTGATCATGGTCACCCATGGACCGGACGATCCGGAGCTCGCCACCCTGCCCTTCACCATGGCCGCGGCCGCGCTCGCCTCGGACGTCGATGTCGTCATGGGCTTCCAAGGCGAGGGCTGCCTTCTGCTGAAGAAGGGGGTGGCAGAGACTGTCTCGGTCCCGAACCTCACCCCGATCAGCGGCCTCATCGGGACCATCGCCGAGCTCGGCGGCAAGCTGCTGGTCTGCTGGCCGGGCCTGCAGAGCCGGGGCCTGGACCAGGACGACCTCGTTGAGGGAGCGGAGATCGTCGCCGCAGCCCGCCTCATCGTCGAGGTCACCGCTGCGACCAACACCCTGACTTACTAGAGGAGATGCAATGTCGACTGCGCTGACCGAGTCCGACGTCGCTGCGCTGAGCGTCGCCAAGGTCGTCGACGCCCGCGGCGCCGGATGCCCGGGGCCGCTGCTCGAGGCCAAGAAGGCGATGTCCGGAGTGGCCGTCGGCGAGGTCATCGAGCTCTGGTCGAGCGACCCGCAGACGAAGGCCGACGTGGCGGCCTGGTCTGGCAAGGTCGGCCACGGCTTCCTCGGCGCCGTCGCCGCCCAGGGCTACGACCGCGTCCTCATCCGCCGGGCCAAGTGAGCTGAGGCCGGGCGCGATGCTGCAGACTGCAGCCCCCGCGGTCGGGGGCGCCCCGGCGCGGGCGCCCCGCGTCCTCGTCTTCTCGACCAACGCCATCTCCGACCCGGGCATCGACCTGGCCGGCAGCTCGCACATGCACTACTCGCCGGAGGTGGTGGTGATCAGCCTGCCCTGCACCAGTGGGGTGCGGCCGGGCTGGATCCTGCACGCCCTCGAGCAGGGTTTCGACGGGGTCTTCATCGCCGCCGACGGCGAGGAGTGCGGCTACCTCCCGGACTGCACGGCGCGCTCGTCGCGCATCGTCCAGTCGGCACAGACGCTCATGGCCGAGCGGGGGATCGATGGAAACAGGGTGAAGATGGCGGCGATCTGCTCGGTGTGCGCCGAGCCGTTCACCCGCCAGGTGCGCGGCTTCACCGAGTCGCTCGCCGAGCTGGCGGGGTAGCTGGAATGGAGGTCTCGCCCGCCTACGACGCGCTGGTCATCGGCAGCGGGATCGGCGGCATGGAAGCCGCGGTGAAGCTCGGCGACATGGGCCACCGTGTGCTCCTGGTCGAGAAGGAGCCGTCGATCGGGGGCAAGATGATCCTGCTCAGCAAGGTCTTCCCCACCCTCGACTGCGCCAGCTGCATCTCCACTCCGAAGATGGCGGCGACCGCCCACCATCCCAAGGTGACCGTGCTCACCCAGTCGGTGGTGGAGAGCGTCCGCGGTGACGCCGAGCAGGGCTTCCAGGTGACCGTGCACCGGTCCGCGCGCTTCGTCGACGAGCAGCTCTGCACCGGCTGCCGGCTCTGCGAGACGGCCTGCACGGTGGCCGTCCCGGACCAGTTCAACGGCGAGATGGTCTCGCGGCGGGCCGCCTACATCCCCTTCCCCCAGGCCATCCCCCAGAAGGCCCTGGTGGAGAGACCCGGCACCTCCCCGTGCACCTACACCTGCCCAGCCGGGATCAAGGCCCACGGATACGTCTCCCTGGTGCGGAGCGGCGAGGTACGAGGAGGCCTTCTCGCTGGTGGCCGAGACGACCCCGCTGGTGGGCACGTTGGGACGCGCCTGCTACGCCCCCTGCGAGGCGGACTGCACTCGGAGCCTCCTCGAGGGCCCGGTGGCGATCCGGCGGCTGAAGCGCTTCATCGCCGACACCCACTACGCGCTCACCGACCCGCCTGGGTCGGAGAGGCCCGCCCCCAACGGCAAGCGCGTGGCGGTGGTCGGCTCCGGACCGGCGGGGCTCACCGCCGCCTGGCAGCTGGCGCGGCGCGGGTACTCGGTCCGGGTCTTGGAGGCCGCGCCCGCAGCGGGCGGCGCGCCCCGCCTCTCCATCCCCGCGTACCGTCTGCCCGCCGAGGTGGTCGAACGCGACGTGGCCAACGTCACCGGCCTCGGGGTCGAGATCGTCACCGGGAAGCGGGTCGACGACCTCGAGGAGCTGCGCCGGCAGGGGTTCGACGCGGTGCTGGTGGCGACTGGGACACCGCAACCGGCCCGGCTCCGCGTCCCCGGCGAGGAGGACCTCGGCGGCGTGCGCGCGGCCCTCGACTTCCTCCGCGACATCCGGCTCGGTCACGCGCCCGACCTCACCGGCAAGGTGGTGGTGGTCGTCGGCGGCGGCAACGTCGCCATCGACGCGGCGCGGAGTGCCCGCCGCCTGGGCGCGACTGCGGTGCACATGGTCTGCCTGGAGCGGCGCGGCGAGATGCCCGCCTACGCCTGGGAGGTCGCTGAGGCCCTGGACGAGGGCGTCCAGCTTCACGATGGCTGGGGCATCGCCGGGTTCCGCGGCGATGCGTCCGTCGAGGCCATCCTGCTCAAGCGCTGCACATCGGTGCTCGACGAGATGGGACGGTTCCTGCCCCGCTACGACGACACCACCCGCGACGAGCTGGGCTGCGACATGGCCGTCGTCGCCGTCGGGATGGGAGCCGACACCGCCGCCTTCCCCCTCCTCTCCCCCACCGGGGCGCGGGCGCTCCAGGCTGACCCCACCACGCTGCAGACGGCGCTCCCCTGGGTCTTCGCCGCCGGCGACGCGGTGACCGGGCCGAAGACCATCGCCGAGGCCGTAGGACACGGCCGGCGCGCCGCCCACATGATCGACCGCTTCGTGCGCGGCCTTCCCCTCACCGGATTCGACGCGCCGCTGCCGGTCGTCGACCCGGCGGAGGTGCTCGCCCGCCAGCGCAGCCACAGCCGCCGGGAGCCCCTGGACGGCACCTTGCGACTGGTGGCGAGCCCCACCGATTTCGCCGAGCTCGAGCCGGCGCTCACGGAGATCGAGGCACGTCAGGCCACCGGCCGGTGCCTCGACTGCGGAGTCTGCTCCGAGTGCCACCAGTGCCTCTCCGCCTGCCCGGCGGACGCCATCGACCTGGCCATGCGGCCGCAGAACCTGGAGGTCGAGGTCCGCGCGGTGGTGGTGTCGACGGGCTACCGGCTGTTTCCCGCCGACCTCAAGCCGCAGTACGGGTGGGGCCGGTTCAAGAACGTCATCACCGGTACCCAGATGGAGAGGCTGCTGGCCCCAACCCGCCCCTATAACACCGTTCTCCGGCCGGGCGACGGCAGGGTGCCCGAGCGCATCGCCTACGTGATGTGCACCGGCTCGCGCGACCAGACGGTGGGCAACCCGCTGTGCTCCAAGTTCTGCTGCATGTACTCGCTGAAGCAGAACCAGCTGATCATGGGCGCTCTCCCGCTGGCCGACGTCACCGTCCACTACATCGACATCCGGGCCGCCGGCAAGGGCTACGACGAGTTCTTCGAGCAGGCCAGGGGCATGGGCACCACCTTCGTCAAGGGCCGGGTGGCCGGCATCAGTGAGAAGGAGAACGGCGACCTGATCCTCCGCTACGAGGACATCGACGGCGGCGGGGTGATCGCGGAGGCCGAGTACGACCTCGTCGTCCTCGCCGTCGGCGTGCAGGCCAACCCCGAGGCGGCCCACCCCTTCGCTGGCGGGGCCCTGACCCTGGATCAGCACGGCTACGTGGCGGAGGTCGACGAGGACCTCAACCCCGGCGCCACCAGCATCCCCGGCGTCTTCGTGGCGGGCGCCGCCTCCGGGGCACGCGACATCCCGGAATCGATCCTCCACTCCGGCGCCGCGGTGGCCCAGGCGGCGGCTCAGCTCGAGCGCAGGTACCGGCATGACCACCGCCCCGCTCCCCTCGGGAAGGCGCACCGACCCCGGCGCCAGTCCGGCAGACGCCGGATCGGTGTCTACGTCTGCCACTGCGGCGGCAACATCTCCGACTATGTCGACGTCGAGCAGGTCGTCGCCGCCGTCAAGGGCGACGCCGACGTGGTGGTCGCGCGGGACGCCATGTTCACCTGCTCGGACGCCACCCAGCAGGAGATCGCCCAGGACATCGCCGAGGACCAGCTCGACGGCATGGTGGTGGCGTCCTGCTCGCCCAAGCTGCACACCCTCACCTTCCGCGGCGTGGCCCGGCGGGCGGGGCTCAACCCCTACGAGTACACGCAGGTGAACATCCGCGAGCAGTGCTCGTGGACCCACACCGACGACCGCGACGGTGCCACCCGCAAGGCGCTCCGCCTGGTCCGCGCGGGCATCGCCCACACCCGGCTCTCCGAGCCGCTGGAGCCAACCGCTGTGGAGACGGTGCCCCGGGTCCTGGTCGTCGGCGGCGGCGTCGCCGGGATGCGCGCGGCGGTCGGCCTGGCCGACGTCGGCCTCCAGGTCGTCCTGGTCGAGCGGGCGCCGCGCCTCGGAGGCCAAGTGGGCCGCCTGGGAACCACCTACCCCCACGGTGCGGACGGCGGCGCCCTGGCGTTGCGCCTGGACGGGGAGATCCGGCGCCGGGAGGCGATCACCGTGCTCACGGGCGCCGAGCTGGTCGCCAAGTCGGGCACCTACGGCGACTACCAGGTCACGATCCGCACCGAGGCAGAGCCGATCACCTTCTCCGTCGGGCAGATCATCGTGACCACCGGCTTCGACAGTTACGAGCCCGCTGCCGGCGAGTTCGGCTACGGCATCTCCGGGGTGCTCACCCTGCCGGAGTTCACGTCGCTGCTCAAAGAGAGCGACGGACCGATCACGCACGAGGGCCGTCCCGTCCGCACGATCGCCTACATCTACTGTGTCGGCAGCCGCGGTGAGGAGCACTCCTACTGCTCCCGCTTCTGCTGCAGCGCCGCGGTCCACAGTGCGCTGCTCGCCGCCGATCGGGGAAGGAGATCCGCCAGTACCACCTCTACCGCGACCTCCGCACCTACGGCAAGAACGAGGCCATGCTCACCGAGTCCCGCCGGCGCGGCTCCCTCTACCTGAAATTCGCCGATGACCAGCCACCCTCGGTCAGCCGCGACGGCGACGGCCTGCGGGTGACCGTCCGCGACCTGCTCACCGCCGGCGAGGAGATCATCGTCGCCGCCGACCTGGTCGTCCTGGTCACCGGCATGGTGGCGCGCAAGAACCCGGAGCTGATCGGCACCCTCAAGCTGCCGATCGGCAGGGACGGGTTCTTCAACGAGATCCATCCCAAGCTGCGTCCGGTCGAGACAGTGGTCGACGGGGTGCTGATCGCCGGCGCCTGCCAGGCTCCGAAGTCCGTCGCGGAGAGCGTCGCCTCCGGGCTCGCGGCGGTCACCCAGGCGGCGGCGGTGCTCAAGCGCGGCGTCGCCGAGCTCGACCCCCAGGTCGCCGTCGTGAACGCATCGGCCTGCACGGGCTGCGGCGTGTGCGTCGACGCCTGCCCGTTTGGCGCTATCAGCCTGGTGGCGGCGGACGGGGCGGCGGCAGAAACCGGGACCGCCACCCAGGCCGGCGCTCGTACCGCGGTCATCGACGTCGCCGGCTGCAAGGGCTGCGGCGGCTGCGCCCCCGTCTGCGCCGCCGACGCCATCGACCTGCGGGGGTACACCGACGCCCAGGTCCGGGCGATGATCGACGGCCTGCTGGTGGGGGTGGCCGGATGAGCCGCGACCTCCGCGAGGTGATCCGCGAGGAGCTGCTCGTCCGCGGCCGTCTGGTGGAGATGCTCTTCGACGCGGGACCCCTCACGGTGCCTGAGCTGGCGGGGCGGAGCGGGTTCCCCGAGGACGAGGTGATGGTCTGGACGATGGGCCTGCGCAAGTACGGCTACGTCGCCGAGGAGAAGGGCGTGAGCGACGATGGTCACTACCGCTACGCGGCCGTGAGACGGCCATGACGGCGGTGGCCAGCGCCGGCATGGTCCGCCAGCTGGAGGCGATCGGGCCCTTCGACGCCGAGGCCTGCATGAACTGCGGGGTCTGCAGCGCGGCCTGCCCACTCGGCATCGACCTGCTCCCCCGCCGCCTTTTCCGCTATGCGCTGCTCGGTCTCGAGGACCGGGTCCACGACGCGAGCGGACCCATCTTCTCCTGCCTTCTCTGCCGGGCCTGCGAGGCGAATTGTCCGGCCGGGGTGCACATCACTGAGAACATGCGCGTGCTCCGTCACTGGCTCCTCCACGAGGGGTCCTGATGCCGCTCCCGGTCCGCGACGTGGTGGGGATCCTCTCCGACAACCTGCGACTGCGTGGCTCGGTGCTGCCCATCCCAGCTCGCCGGGCCACCGCCTGGGCCCGCAACCTCGGCATTCCCCGCGGCGGCGAGACGGTGCTCTACACCGGGCAGATGTACCAGCTGATCCCGTACATCGAGCGACTGGTCACTCTCGAGCAGCGGCTCGGCGCGTCGCCGCTCGCCCGCTTCAGCGGTGTGGCCCGCCGCGCCAACCGGCTGGTCAACGGTGTCGCCATCGTGGCCAGGCCGAGGGCGTCGGAAAGGGCTGAGTACGACCGTGTGCCCACCAACGTGGCGCGCCTCCTCCAGCGAGCCGGGGTCGCCTTCGGCTACCTCTACGAGGACGACCTGTACAGCGGCGCCCTGGCCCACGACCTGGGCGCGGACGAGGCGGTCGCGGCCCACGCTCGCCGGGTTGCCGGGATCCTCCGCAAGCACGGTGTTCGCGAGGTGATCACCCTCGACCCCCACACCACGACGATGCTGCGCACCGTCTACCCGAAGCTGGTGGATGAGTACGACGTGCGCGTACGCAGCTACCTCGAGGTGCTGGCGGAGCGCGGCCTGCCGGTGGGCGTCCCCCTGAGCGGGACGGTCGCCATCCACAACTCCTGCGTCTACGCCCGCTACGAGGGGATCGTCGACGAGCCGCGCCGGCTGCTCGCATCGGTCGGCCTCACCGTGGCCGAACCGGAGAACGCGGGTCAGTGGACCTGGTGCTGTGGCGGTCCCGCGGAATCGCTGTTCCCGGCCACGGCGGCCGCAATCGCCGTCAAGCGGGTCGCGCAGCTGCGAGCGGCGGCCCCGGACTGCGTCACCATGTGTCCCATCTGCCTGGTGAACCTGCGCAAGGCCGCGGGCGGGACGATCCGCCTCCGCGACATTTCGGATCGCCTCATCGAGGCCGTTGCGGACGGTGGCGTCGCGGCGGTGGGACCAGCCAGACCGGCGCTGTAACCTCGGACAGCGTCCTGGACGCCGATTCTGTGGCCACAGCGACTAACCGTGTCGGCACCGCGCACAGACGCCGGCGCCGCGTCACGACGCGGCAGACCCCACCGCCTGTCGGGCATCCCCGACGACCCCGAGCCGGACGGTGACGTCCATCTTCTCCAGCATCTGGGCCATGCCCCCGCCCATGTGATGGGCCAGCACGGCGTCGACACGGTGCTCGATGAGAAAACGGGCGACCCGTGCGTGGTGGGAGCCTTCGGGGCCGGTGTCGTGGAGCGTATCCCACGACACGTCGAATACCTCCCAGTCAGTGATTGCGCCGCCTGCGGCCCCAGCGACCGCCACCCTGTGCGCACGTCCCCAGCGAGGGTCGACGGTGCCGTCGCCGGCCAGGGCCAGGCAGATCACCATGCGACGAACCGCACCGCGCTCAGGCCAGAGAGAGGAACAGCTTCTCCAGCTGCGCCTCGTCAACCGTGGCCACCGCCCCTCCCTCGCGGGCGATCACGCACTGCTGAAGCCCGCAGGCGATCAGCCGGAATCCGGCTCGATCGAGGGCACGGGAGACTGCGGCCAGCTGGGTGACGACGTCGGCGCAGTCACGGCCGCTCTCGATCATGCGGATGACCCCGCCGAGCTGGCCCTCGGCCCGCCGCAGCCGCTTGAGCACCTCGGTGAGCGCTGTCTCCTCAAGCTGCATGGTGACCTCCTCTGGGGCGGGGCGACTCGGTGGGGCGTCGCCCGCTCCGGGCTCTGACCACCGTGTCGACGGCTGGACCCTCGCTGCCGTCGACCGGACGCAACCGCTCCTCCGCCACCTCGATGCTGAGGCCGCCGTCACGCAGGTCGGCGACGACATCGCCCGGTTCGAAGAGCACTGCGACATCCGCCGGCCCGCCCACCCCGCCGGCCGCGTTGCGCGTGGCATGGCCCACGACCAGCAGGGTGCCCCCCGCCGCCAGCCCCGCGGCCGCCCTGCGCAGCAGGCTGGCCCGTTCACCAGGTGGCAGGTGGATGTAGGAGAGCAGGACCAGATCGAAGCCCTGCGCCTCTGGAACGAAGGTGCGCAGGTCCGCAGCCACCCACTGGATCCGCCCACCGAACTCCGGCTCCTCCCCGGCGATGGCGCGCCCGCGGTCCAGACCCACCGCGGCGAAGTCGACCGCCACGACCGACCATCCCATCCGGGCCAGCCAGAGCGCGTGCCGTCCCTCTCCCGCGCCCAGGTCCAGGGCGCGGCCCTGTGGCAGCCCAGCCAGCTCCTCAGCCACCCAGAGATTGGGAGCAGCAGGCCACAAGCGGTCGCTCTCGCGGTAGCGGGCATCCCAGTCGGCGGGACCGCTCATGCCGCGTCCCGGGTCAGCGTGGCCAGCTCGATGCGAACCTCCGGGGGGTGGAGCAGCGTGCTGTGGACGGTGCAGTGCGCGGCGACGGCCAGGAGGGCCGACTGCTGCGCTGGCGCCAGCTCGGCCGGGGCCTGCACCTGAAGGGTGACGTCGCCCACCCGAGCCGGGTGAGAGGCCATCCTGAAGTCCGCGGTGACGGAAAGACCCTCCACGGGCAGGCCGTGGCGAGAGAGGTACCGCCGCGCGTAGAAGGCCACACACGAGGCGAGGCTGGCGACGAAGAGCTCGGTGGGGGTGGGCGCCAAGTCCTCACCACCTTCTGCTTCCGGCTGATCGACGCTCAAAGTGTGCTGGCGGACAGCGATGTGGAAGCGGTCCCCGGCCTCATAGTCAACCCGCAGCCGGCGGATCGTCTCGACGTCCTCGCTCATGCCATCTCGGCGGATGTCTCGGCAGCCACAACGTCGGCGCGCACCGCATCCATGTCCAGATCCCGGACGGCCGCGATCAGCTTGGCGAGGGCCGGTGCAGGAAGCGCCCCCGGCTGCGAGAAGACCAGGATTCCGTCGCGGAAGGCCATCAGGGTCGGGATGGACATGATGTCGAGCGACCTCGCCAGAGCCGGTTTCGGACTCGGTGTCGACCTTGCCGAACACGATGTCCGGGTGCTCCGCCGCCGCCGCCCCAAAGACGGGGGCGAAGGCGCGGCACGGCCCGCACCAGGCCGCCCAGAAGTCAACCAGGACCATGCCGTCCTTGGCCACCGTCTGCGAGAAAGTGCTTCCGCTCAGTGCGATCGTGGACATGGTCCCCTCGACTACATACCCCTGGGGGTATCTCACACCCCCCTGAGTATATACCGCTGCCGCGCGGTACCGGCGTCCAGCCCGCTGACGGTGAGGGCAGCGACCTGGGGCGGAAGGCCGGCCGGGGACGGCGGACGATGGGGACCGGGGCAGGCGACGTGGCCGGGCACTGGGACGAGATCTACGCTGGGCGACCGCCCGACCGAGGTGAGCTGGTACCAGGAGCAGCCCGCCGTGTCGCTGGCCTTGCTCGACGCGTCCGGGTGACCCCGGACGAGCCGCTCGTCGACGTCGGGGGTGGAGCCTCGGCGCTCGTCGACCGTCTCCTCGACCGACGCTTCAACAGCGAGATCGCCAAGCGCGTCGACATCGCCGCGGCGGCCTCGCCTTCCGGCGGCAACCCTTCGGTGGTCTTCCCGAAGGTGCCACGCGCCCCTCCCAACCCTGGCGCCGATCCTCAACAGCCTCTCGGGCTGCGAATCGCGGAGAGTCACGGAGATGGAGACGGCCTATCCGTTGGCGGGGAAGGGGGCGGGCCCTCGCTGGCTGCCCCCGGCGCTGCGGGTACGGAGCTACCGCTGGTACTGGTCGGCCCAATGGCCGGTCCTTCTCGGCACTTGGATGCAAACCCTGGCGCTCGGCTACTTCGTCTACACGCAGACCAGGAGCGTCAACGCGGTGGCGTTCGTGGCCGCGGCATCGGGCCTCCCCGCCGTGGCACTGTCCGTGGTGGGAGGGGCACTTGCCGATCGCTACCCGCGGCGCCGCATCCTCCTCGTCACCCAGTCGACCCTGGGCCTCGGGGCGGCAACCCTGGCGATCCTGGCCTCGACCGATCATTTCAGCCTCGGGGCGATCGTGGTGGTCGCGGTCGTCTTCGGGAGCAGCGCGGCCGTCGACCTCCCCACCAGCCAGGCGCTGGTCGCTGACTTGGTCAGCCGGGAACTGGTGGTGAACGCCATGGCGCTCGCCGCCTCGGCGATGAGCGTCTGCCGCCTGGTGGGGCCGTCCGTCGCCGGGGTGCTCTATGCGGTCGCCGGGCCCGGAGCCTGCTTCGCCTGCCTGGCCGTCGCCTATCTCGCCCCCATCTCGGTGCTCTGGATCGTGGTCCCAGATATCGCCCCCGCGGGCGGGGCTGGCTCGCGGCGCCTGGTGGACGATGTCGCCGCCGGCTTCGCCGCGGCATGGCGCGACCCCCTGCTCCGCGGGGTGATGGGAGCGGGGGCGATGCTCTCCCTGCTCGGTGTGTCCTACATGCCCTTCCTGCCCGTGCTGGCCTCGAGCCGGCTCCACGTCGGCGCCAGCGGGCTGGGCTTGATGTACAGCGTGGGCGGGGTGGGCGGTCTCACCGGCGCTCTGCTGCTCAGCGTCCTTGGCCGCGGCCGGGGGCGCCGCTGGTTCCTGGTCGGTGGGGGCGTGCTCTACGCGCTGAGCCTGGCGACGGTGGCGCGTTCCTCCTGGTTGGGCTGGACGTTGCCCGCGCTGGTGGGAGTGAGCCTCGCCTTCGTGGCCATCAACACCACGCTCATCACCGTGATCCAGACCGACGCCGACCCCGCCGTCCGAGGCCGTCTACTCGGTCTCTACGTAACCCAGGCGGTCGGCCTGCAGCCGCTGGGCACGCTCCTCTACAGCGTCCTGGGCTCCGCTCAACTCTTCAACGGGGTCACCGTCGGAGCGGTGCTGGTGGGCGCGTGCGCTGTCGCCGTCGGACTGGGCGGGGGCCTGGCGACTGGCGGAACCGTCGTGGCCTCGCCTCCGACGGCAGGCCCATCCCCCCTGCAGCGCGGGCCAGGTGAGTAGAGGAGAGCGCGACCTGCGGCCGCGCCGTGTTCAGTGAAGGTCGAAGCGGTCCAGGTTCATGACCTTGTCCCACGCTGACACGAAGTCCCGCACGAATCTATTCTCCCCGTCGCCGCAGGCGTAGACCTCGGCGATGGCCCGGAGCTGAGAGTGCGAGCCGAAGATGAGGTCGACGGCGGTACCCGTCCACCTGACGGATCCAGTTTTGCGGTCGAGGCCCTCGTAGACGTGCTCGGTGGAAGAGAGCGCGCCATTCGGTGCCCATGTCGAGCAGGTTCACAAAGTAGTCGTTGGTCAGCGATCCACGCCGCCCGGTGAAGATTCCGTGGTCGGAGTGCCCGGCGTTCGCGCCGAGGACTTGCAGGCCGCCGACGAGCACCGTCATCTCCGGAGCGGTCAACGTCAGGAGGCTGGACCGGTCGATCAGCAGCTCCTCGGGCCGGCGCTTGTCCCGCCCGGAAGTAGTTTCGGTACCCGTCAGCGGTCGGTTCGAGCACAGCGAACGCATCGACATCTGTCTCTTCCGACGATGCATCGGAGCGTCCGGGCGAGAATGGAACCCGGAGGTCGTACCCGGCACTGTTGGCGGCAGTCTCGACCGCGGCACATCCGCCGAGGACGATCAGATCCGCAAGGGAGACCTTCTTCCCACCTGTCTGCGCGTCGTTGAAGCCGGCTTGGATCCGCTCGAGAGCGCGCAGCACCGTGGCCAGTTCAGCCGGGCCGTTCACCTCCCAATCCTTCTGCGGAGCGAGGCGGATGCGGGCCCCGTTGGCCCCGCCGCGCTTGTCGCTGTCGCGGAAGGTCGACGCCGACGCCCACGCCGTCGTGACCAGCTGCGGGACCGACAGCCCGGAGGCGAGGATCGTGCTCTTCAGGGTGGCGATGTCGGCCTCGTCGACCAGGGGATGATCGACGGCGGGGACGGGGTCCTGCCAGATCAACTGCTCAGCGGGGACCTCGGGGCCGAGATAGCGCGTGATGGGCCCCATGTCGCGGTGGGTCAGCTTGAACCACGCCCTGGCGAAGGCGTCCGCGAACTCGGCCGGGTGCTCGTGGAAGCGCCGCGCGATGGGCTCGTAGATCGGATCGAACCGCAGCGACAGGTCCGTCGTGAGCAACATCGGAGCGTGCCGTTTCGACGGATCGTGGGCGTCGGGCACGGTGTCATCCGCGGCTCGGTCGGTGGGACGCCACTGATGCGCGCCGGCTGGACTCTTGGTCAGCTCCCAGTCGTAGCCGAACAGATTGTCGAAGAAGCCGTTGTCCCACCTCGTCGGGTTGGTGGTCCAGATCACCTCCAAGCCGCTCGTGATCGCATCGTCGCCCGCGCCGCTGCCGAAAGCGTTCTTCCAGCCCAGCCCCTGCTCCTCGATCGGAGCGCCTTCGGGCTCACGACCGACGTACCGCGCGGCATCGGCGGCGCCGTGCGTCTTGCCGAATGTATGCCCGCCGGCGATGAGCGCGACCGTCTCCTCGTCATTCATGGCCATGCGAGCGAACGTCTCCCGGATGTCCCGGGCCGCGGCAACCGGATCAGGCTCGCCGTTCGGACCCTCGGGGTTCACGTAGATCAACCCCATCTGCACCGCCCCGAGCGGATCCGCAAGCTCCCGGTCACCGCTGTAGCGCTCGTCGCCGAGCCAGGTGTCCTCGGGCCCCCAGTAGATGTCCTCTTCAGGCTCCCAGACGTCCACGCGCCCGCCGCCGAAGCCGAACGTGGTGAAGCCCATCGACTCCAGGGCGCAGTTCCCGGCCAGGACCATCAGGTCGGCCCAGGAGATCTTCCGGCCGTACTTCTGCTTGACCGGCCAGAGCAGCCGGCGGGCCTTGTCGAGGTTGGCGTTGTCGGGCCAGCTGTTGAGCGGCGCGAAGCGCTGCGTCCCCGACCCCGCGCCGCCCCGTCCGTCGTGAATGCGGTAGGTGCCGGCGCTGTGCCACGCCATCCGGATGAACAGCGGCCCGTAGTGGCCATAGTCCGCCGGCCACCACCCCTGGGATGTTGTCATCACCTTGATGAGGTCGGCCTTCACTGCCGCAAGGTCGAGCGTGCGAAACTCGGCCGCGTAGTCGAAGGTCACGTCCATGGGATCGATCAGCGGCGAGTTCTTGGCGAGCGGCCGCAGGTTCAGCTGGTCCGGCCACCAGTGCTGGTTCGCCAGCGAACCGATGGCGGCGTGGGGGTGGCTCATCACCGGGCACTTCGCTGCCGGCGCACCCCCTCCCGCAGTGGCAGCGGTGGAGCCCGCGTCTTCCTTGCTCATGGTGGTCCCTCTCCTAACCCATGTAACTCATGCGGCTGATGGTTCCGGTCTCCTGCCCCGCTGTCGCCCTGCCGCCGTCTGGCAGGCGGGGCAGGTGCCCCAGTAGATGACCTCGGCTTCGTCGACGATGAACCCGTTGTCATCGGCGGCCTCCAGGCAGGGCGCGGCCCCCACCGCACAGCGAACGTCGACGGTGACGCCGCAGCTGCGACAGACGAGATGGTGGTGATTGTCGTCCACCCGGTCCTCGTATCGAGCCGGCGATCGCGCCGGCTCGATACGTCGGAGGAGTCCCTTGTCAGTCAGGATGCCGAGCGCGTCGTACACCGCCTGATGCGAGACGGCACCGATCTCTGCCCGCACGAACTCCGCGATCTCGTCCGCCGTGCCATGCGGTCGGCCCGACACCACCTTCAGGACGGCCAGACGCTGGGCTGTCACCCGCAGACCGTGCTGGCGGAGCACGCCCGCTGGATCCGCCGCCTTCTCACCGGGCATGGATACCATACTCGATCTAATTTTGGATCTTGTCAGAGTTCGAACCAAGGTCTGCCGTCCAGCACTTGCCTTTGCACCCGGGGTCCCCGGCCGAGCCCGCCCAGGACCGAAGCAAGTGCACCCGGCGAATTCAAAACTGACCGTTAGCTGACCCGCCGGTCGGGGCGCCCAGACTTCGAACTGGGGACCTCTTGCTCCCAAAGCAAGCGCGCTGCCGGCTGCGCCACGCCCCGATGCCGAGAGCATAGGCCACCGCCCGGGGACGGGCACGGGCACGACCAGGAGCCCCGCATCGCCCTCTCCCCCACCCGTGACGGTTTCGAATACGCGCAGGGGACCTCCAAGCCCTCAGACCTCAATCGGCGGGTAAGGACGAGTCGATCGAAGTCAGCCGCTTCGATGAGAGCGTATGAATGAAGAAAAGTGCTTGTCCTGTATGGGAATATCGCGGTGAACAACTACCCGACATTCCCCACGAGGAGGCACTTTTCAGATGCATCGTACCGCAGCCGCCCCCCGGGTCCACATCAGCGCCGACGATGACCATCTCACCGGCTTCGCCGGGCTGCTGCTGTCGGGGGAGCTGATCCGGCGCACCCGGCTGGTGGCCCGGATCGACGGGGCGGTGGAGGGGGTCCGGGCCTTCAAGCAGCGGCGGCGAGGGCGGAGCGCCGGCGAGCTGCTGGTGTCGCTGGCCGAGGCGATGATGGCGGGAGGCAACCACTTGGCGCATCTCGAGGTGCTGCGCCAGGATGGGGCCGGGGCCGGGTTGCGGGCGGTGGCGGAGACCCCGGCGCCAACCACGGCGGGGCAGCTGCTGCGACGGTTGACGGTGGCCCAGCTGCGGGCCGCCCTGGCCGCCACCGCCGAGGCGGGCAATGTCCTCGACGCCGATCTGGGGCTCGATGCCACGGCGCCGGTGACGCTGGACATCGACGCCACCACCACCGAGGTGTACGGCCGCCAGAAGCAGGGGGCGGCCTTCAACTACGAGGGCCGGTTCAGCTACAAGTCCCAGCTGGTGACCTGGGCGGAGCGCCACCGGGTGCTGACGGCCGAGCTCCACTCCGGCAACAGCGCCGCCAAGCCCACGGCGCCCCGGTTGCTGGACGCGGCCCTGGCGCGGCTGCCGCAGGGCCATGGGCCGGTCTCGGTCCGGGGCAACAGCAACTACTTCTGCAGTGACGTCATGCAGCGCTGTCGGCGTCGGCGGGTCCGGTTCGCCGTCTCGGTGCCCCGCAACCGGGCGATGTGGCGGGCCAGCTACCGGATGCCGGAGGAGGGGTGGAGACCGGCGCTGGAGATGCCGGGAGCGGAGATCGCCGAGACCACGTACCGGCCGTCGGGATGGGCCCACGAGCCGCTGCGCCTGCTGATCCGGCGGCGTCTGCTCGAGGTGGCCGAACTGGGCAGCGGGCGGGCGCGGCGTCGCCGGACCGTCCCCCTGCTGCAGCTTCAGCTGGCCCTGAACGGCTCGGTGAGCCAGGTCTACGGCTACAGCTTCCTCCTCACCGACATGGCCGGCGACGCCACCGAGATCGAGCTCTGGCAGCGGCAGCGGGCCCACATCGAAGAGAGGATCAAGGATGCCAAGCTGGGCTGTGGCCTGATCCACCTGCCGCTGGGGACGCTGCGGGCCAACCGCGGCTGGCAGGCGGCCGCGGTGATCGCCGTCAACCTGGTGGCGATGCTCTCGGCGGTGCTCCTCGACACCCTGCCGAAGCCTCCCGTCTCGGACGGCGACCCCCTTCTCGGCGAGGACCTCGCGGAGGATGACGAACCCAGCCACCGTCTGGCCACCACGGTGCGCCGCTGGATGATCGCGGCCCCCGGTCGGTTGAGCCGCAGCGGCCGCCGGCTCCATCTCCACCTCCCTCGGGGCTGGCTCTGGGCCGACCGGATCATCGCCGTCTACGAGCGCCTGCGGCTGATCCCCGTCACCTGACCCTGTCTCATCCGTCGCCGGTGTTCTGTGGTGGGCGTCAGCGTGCCGTGCGGCGGCTCCACAGCACCGCATGGTCGCCTGGATCACCGACAACCACCGCCCTGAGGCTCGTCGCGCCGTCTCGTCCCGCCCAAGTTGGCGCCAGCACCCATCACGGACCTTACGACGCTCGACCACCCCGGTCTCAGCACCGGCCCCAACCCTTACTCACCGATCCAGGTCAGACTCCCGGTCCGTGGACATCCTCGACGCGGTCATCGTCGTCCTGGTCATCGCCGTCGCATTCTCCGGGTACCGGCGCGGGCTGACCTGGGGCGGCCTCTCCATGGCCGGGCTGGTGGTGGGGAGCGTCGTTGGAGCCCTGGTGGCGCCGCCCATCACCCGGGCCCTCTCGCCGCAGCCCGGAGGCGCCAACCAGCCCCTCATCGCCGCCGGCATCTTCCTGGCCTGCCTGCTGATCATCCAGGGGATCGGGACGGCGGTCGGATTCCGCGCCCGGATGGCGACAATGCGGACGCGCTTCGCCACCTGGGACTCCGTGGCGGGGACGTTCGCCGGAGGCTTCGGGGTTCTCTTCGCCGCCTGGTTCCTCGGCTTCACGTTCGCCGACAGCTCCCTCACCGTCATCAGCCAGCAGGTGAGTGGCTCGGCGATCGAGCACGCCCTTCAGGACGCCGCCCCCCGTCCCCCGCCTTCCTCTCCCAGGTTCAGCAGTTCCTGCGCAACGACGAGCTGCCCAACCCCTTCGCCAGCCTCACCCCCGACCTGCCCAACCAGCCGCTGCCGAAGAGCATCGACACCGCCGGCGTGCGGGCGGCCACCGAGGCGACCTCCCGGGTCATCGCCTATGGATGCGGTGGTGCCGAGGCCGGCTCGGCCTGGCCGGTGGGCGGGAACCTGATGTTGACCAACGCCCACGTCGTCGCCGGCTCATACCGGCAGGAGGTGGACACGCCGCAGGGCGGCGTCCACGCGGCGGTGGTGGTCCTCTTCGACCCCAACATCGACATCGCCATCCTCTACGTCCCCGGCGCGACCATGGCGTCGCTGCCCATCAGGAGCGGTCCCCTTTCCGCAGGGACGCAGGGCGCGGTGATCGGCTACCCGGGGGGCGGCAACGAGTCCTCGACGGGAGCCGCTGTCCGCGGAACCGAGGAGGCATACGGCCTCAACATCTATAGCGACACCTACGTCAACCGGCAGATCGTGGTCGTCTCCGCCAACGTCATCCCCGGGGACTCCGGTGGCCCGCTCGTCAACCTGGACGGCCAGGTCATCGGGGTGACGTTCGCGGTCAGCACGGTCCAGGCGGACGAGGGGTACGCGCTCGGTGTCTCCGAGTTCACCGGGGAGATCCAGGCCGCGAAGGGGCGCACCAAGCCGGTCGATGACGGCTCCTGCATCGCCGGCTGAGCCCAGCGCGAAGAAGCGACCGCCCCTACTTGAAGGCGGTTCCGACGTGCTCCGCCGACACCACATCGCCCAGCGGGTTGCGTCTCTTCTTCCCCAGGCCGACCGCCTTGACCGGGTAGCCGAACGGGATCACGGCGAGGACGGTGTACCCGTCTTCCAGGCCCACGTCCTCTCGCACGGAAGTCGAGGCCACCGAACCCGGTCCAATTGGATCCCACGCCCTCATCCCACGCGCTGAGGATCATCGACTGGATGGCGCGGCTCAAATCGGAGACGCCGAACCGGCTCGAGGTCTCGTATGCCGCCACCACGGCGAAGGAGGCCTTCGCGATGTAGGGGCCGCTCCTCACGAGCCTGCCCAGTTCCTGCAGATGGGCGCGTTCGCGCACCACGACGAAGCGCCACGGCTGCAGGTTCATCGAACTCGCCGACAGCCGCGCCGACTCGACGATGCGGCCGATCACCTCGTCCGGCACCGACCTATCCTGGTACTCGCGGACGGCGAGCACCGTCCGCGCCGCCTCGTACACGTCGTTGGCCATAGGGACCTCCCTCTATTGTTGAATGCTCACATACTAGCGCACCGCCGCCGGGGAACCTCAGGGCAGGGCGAGCAGCCAGACCGCGACCAGGACGACCGTGCCGCAGGCCAGCACGGGGAAGGTGCGAGCACTCCGCAGGGTGGCGAGGACGGCGGCAGTTCCCAGCAGCGGGAGGGCGCCCAGGACACGACGACCGCCGATTGGCCCAATGCCGCGGCCGCCAGAACCGCAGCCACCCCGGCCACGAGGGCGAGGATGAGGCTCAGCGGCGCCACCATCTCTCCCCCAGGCGGACCGCGAGGCCCGCCTCGCCCGACGATCGTCGGCCGACGTCGGGGCTCGCGTTGGCGAGGTGCAGGCTCAGCGCCAGGACCAGGGCCAGGGGAGGCACGGCGATCGCGGCGCGGCGGTCCAGGTGGCCCACGGTGGCCCAGGCGCAGAGGGGCAATGCCACGAAGGCGACCCAGTACGGGAACCAGGAGAGGAGGCCGCGCTGGAGCCAGAGGTCGTAGGCGACGCCCGCCCCGGCACCGGTGGCGGCCGGCAGCACCGTGGGGAGGGGGGAGGATCGCCGCCATGACGGGGCCCAGGACCAGCCCGCCGATGGTGACCCCCACGGCCAGCCCCGGAGCCGCGGCACCACTCGCCAACGGCTTGCGCGGCTTCGTCACCCGATCTGACTCCCGGTCGCAGAGGTCGTTCAGGGCGCCGATGGCGAACTGGATCGGCAGCATCACCAGGACCAGGCGGACGCCTGTGGGAAGGTCCGGCACCCGGTGCCGGGCGGCCGCCACCGCCGCGACGAAGCAGGCGGTCACCAGCAGGGAGGGGCCGGGGTGCAGCAGAGACAGCGTTGCCGCCCTGGACCGCCGGCGGGCCGCGACGCCACGGCCAGCGCGCGAGGCTCCGGCGGCGGCGTTGATGAGGGTCCCGCCCTCGGTGTCGATCCCCGGATCCCTACACGCCGCCGCGATCCGGCCACTCTCCAGTACCGTCGCCCCATGAGCGAGGTCGTGTGCTCCGGCTGCGGCGCCTCGGTCCCGGACGCCGCCGGACCGGTGCACGCGTACATGCTCGCAGCACCTGGGTGCTGGGCCATGTACGGCACGCTCCTGGAGTGGCGCTGGTCCCTCCCGGGCCTGTTGGCCGCGACGGCGGGCCAGCTCATGGTCGATGCGTACGCCGCCCAGCACCCGACGAACCTCGGACCGCCGGAACCGGCAGTCCGTCGCCGTCCACCTGATGAGCCTCTGCGCAGCGATCGAACGCGGCGTCCCCGCATGCGGCTCCGCCATCTGATCGGCGACTGGGGCCCACCGCGACTACCCGCTCCTCCTCCTCCTCCGCCCCGCCGCGTACGCGCTCACGGTTCGCGACGTCGCAGGCGCCTCTCCGGAGGCCCGGGAGGCCGCGGTCTCAGCCTGGGCGGCGGCGACATGGGCGGCGTGGTCCGCCGGCCACACGCAGGT
>CAWEEP010000046.1:0-16538 GCA_963808125.1 Candidatus Dormiibacterota bacterium | reverse complement strand
CAGCGGGCAGCCACCGCAAGTATCGGAATCCGTTGACAGGACGGCGCTGCGTCGTGCGCATGCACCCCACCCTGGCGACCGGCACCCTGGCGAGCTTTCCCCCAGGCCGGCTTGAGCCCCCAGGAGTTCCTTCAGCACTTGCGCTGAGCACACAGACCGGCTGGGCCGCTGAGATCCCCCCGGACCTCTTGGAGTGGGACGGGATTCCTGCCGGCGGGTCATGAGCGAGCGGCACTGACAGCGCCCGCGGCGGGTGCCAACCCGCTTCTCCAGCGGGGCCTCCGGGCTGCGCCCGTCTCGTGCAGAACTCGTTTGCCCGGTCGGTCGCCAGCCCGCCCTGCACGACACCGCGCGACGGGCAGAGGTGGCGCTGATCTGGCATACTGATACGACAGATGTGCGCCATGCTGGCGGCGGCTCCGCCTCACCCCGTCTCCGATCCCGAGCTCACCGAGCTGTCGGACCGCGTCGAGGCTCTGATGACGCGCCTCCAGGCCGATGGCGTGACCGGCTCCGAGGCGAAGCGGTGGATGCAGGTGGAGCCCGGTCTCGGAGCGGTACTCGACGCGGCCATCGACTCCGTCCCCTCGATCGCGCGGCGGCTGGCCGCTGCTCTACAGCGTCTCGGCTGGCTGCTCCGCAGTGGAACCAGGGGAGCCGAGATCGAGGACACGGCGATCGATGACCTGGAGACCGTCCTCGAGTGCCTGCTCGCGTATTCGGAGGGCCTCCCGGTGGGTGCCGACCGGTCGCCCGCCCAGCTCCTGGACTGGCTTGCTGGGACGCTGGGCCTCTCGCAGGCCACGATCGCCGGGATGGTCGGTGTTTCGCTGCGGACGATGCAGCGTTATCTGCATGCCGGTGCCCGCCCAGCACCCGCGGAGGCGGCCCGGATCCGGCGCCTGGCCCGGGTGGTCAACGAGGCCGGGTTCGCCCTGACCCCGGAGGGGGTGATCGCGTGGCTGGGGCGGCCAACCCCCCATCTCGAAGGACGAGCCCCCGTGGAACTCATCCGCTCTGTCGAGACGGGTGCAGACGCCCGGCTCGACCGTCTCACCGCCACCCTCCGGTACGGATGAGCCCGATCACTGGACCGACCGTGGGACGCCGGCCCGCGCTGGGAACCGCTCCGCCCGCGGGTCCGGTCGACCTCGTGGTGTATCGCGGCATCAGCGGCATGCGGCCCCTGTGGTGGACGCCCAACCTCGGTGCCGGCCGCTGGCACGGGCCCCTTCAGCCGCAGCCCGTCCAGTACCTCTCCACCCACCCCATGGGGCCGCTCGCCGAGCAGGCCCGCCACGCCGGCACCCACACCGCCGGTGAGCTGCGCCAGCTTCGCCGCCATGTCTTCGCCCTCCGCGTGCGGCTGTCGCGCGTTGTCGAGCTCGACTTCGACGCCGCGGCGGCCGGCGGGCTGGACCCCGCGGCGCTGGTGGGCCCGCCGTTCAGCTACCCGGCCTGCTCGCGCTGGCTGGCGGATCTGCTCGCGCGCCTCCCCGGGATCGAGGCGCTGCTGGTCCCCTGCGCCGCGCTCCCCGGCGTGCAGACCCTGGTCGTGGTCGGCAAGCGTCACCCGTTCCCGTATCTCTCCACGCCACGCCGGGACCTCGACGTGCCCTGCGCGGCGGTTGGTCTCGACGCCCACGCGGTGACCTCGCTGGCGGGCCGCATCGTGCCGCTCGAGTGGGCGGACCACCCGGCGCTGCGCGCCTGGCGGGAGGGACGACCGTATCCCTTCGTCCAGCCGCGGGCGGTCGCCTGAGCCTGCTGGCTACTCCGCCCCCGGGTTGGTCTCCCGCTTCGCCAGCACCCAGCGCACCCCGCGCGCGATCTCCACGTCCTCCCGCGCCTCGATGACGAAGGCCCGGACCGGTGCCCCCGCCGCCCCGATGTCCCGGTCCGGGGCCCCGTCCAGATTGGCCTTGGCGTCCAGGGCCAGACCCAGGTGGGCAAGGCCCTCCGCCGACCTCGCTCGGAGCGTTGGGGAATGCTCGCCAACACCGCCGGTGAAGGCGACGGCGTCGAAGCCGCCCATCGCCGCCACCATGCTGGCGATGCCGGCGCGGAGCCGGTGGAGGTACACGGCGACGGCCAGGGTGGAGTCGGCGTCGCCGTCGGTCTCGTTCTGCAGGATCACCCGCATGTCGGAGCTACCGGTGAGGCCGAGCAGGCCGGAGCGGTGCTCCAGGGTCGCCGCCAGCTCAGACGGCGGCATGCCGACGTGCTCCTCCAGCCAGAGCAGCAGACCCGGGTCGACGCTGCCCGATCGGGTGGCCATGACCAGACCCTCCAGCGGCGTGAAACCCATGGTGGTGTCCACCGACCGCCCCCCCTGCACCGCCGCCAGCGAGGCGCCGGCGCCCAAGTGGCAGGTGACGATGCGCAGCGGTTCGAGGTCCTGCCCCATCATCTCGGCGACGCGCCGGGAGGCGTAGGCGTGGGAGAGGCCGTGGAAGCCATACCGCTTCAGGTCCCAGCGGTGGCGCCATTGCGGGGGCAGCGCGTAGGTGCTGGCCGCAGCCGGGATCAGCGCGTGGAACGCCGTGTCGAAGCAGGCGACCGCGGGGACGTCCGGCAGCAGGCGGCTGACCATCTCCAGGCCGCGCAGCGACTTCGGCTGGTGCAGCGGCGCCAGGTCGGTGAGCGCCTCCAGGCGGCGCAGGACGCGGGCATCCACGAGCACCGGCTCGACGAAATCGGTGCCGCCGTGGACGATGCGGTGGCCCACGGCGTCGATGGGGCCGTCCCTTGAGATGGCGTCCCGCAGCGCCCCGTCGTCGAGGCGTCCCGTCGTGAGCGGGAGGTTCTCGGAGGCGAGGAGCTGATCCTGGTCGTCGACGACCGAAAGCTTCAGGCTGCTGGAGCCCGCATTGACGACCAGGATGCGCACGGTGGGCCGCTAACCGGGGGGCGCGGCAGCAGCCGCACTTCCCCCGATTCGATCCGCGGTGATCAGTACGGCCATGTCCAGTCGCGGACAGTCGGCTCGTCGTCACCCTCAAGCCGGGTGTAGGCGCGGCAGCGTGCCCGTTCGTCCACCATCCGCTGGCGCAGCTCCGCGGAACGCGTGCCCAGGCCGGGCACGCGGTCGATGACGTCGATGACGAGGTGGAAGCGGTCCAGGTCGTTGAGCATGACCATGTCGAAGGGCGTCGTCGTGGTGCCCTCCTCCTTGTAGCCGCGCACGTGGATGTTGGCGTGGTTGGTCCGCCGGTAGGTGAGGCGGTGGATCAGGTAGGGGTAGCCGTGATGGGCGAAGACGACCGGCTTGTCCTTGGTGAAGAGGATGTCGAACTCGCGATCCGGCAGGCCGTGCGGATGCTCGGTGTCGGGTTGGAGGCGCATGAGGTCGACGACGTTGACCACCCGGACCTTCAGGCTGGGCAGCTCGCGCCGCAGGATGTCGACGGCGGCCAGCGTCTCCAGGGTGGGCACGTCGCCGCAGCAGGCCATGACCACGTCCGGCTCGCCCTGGTCGTTGGATGCCCAGCCCCAGATGCCGATGCCGCGGGCGCAGTGCAGCTCCGCCTCCTCGATGGTGAGGTAGTTGAGCGACGGCTGCTTGCCGATGACCATGACGTTGACGTAGTTCTTGCTGCGCAGGCAGTGGTCGGCGATGGAGAGCAGAGTGTTCGCATCCGGCGGCAGGTAGACGCGGATGACCTCCGCCTTCTTGTTCACCACGTAGTCGATGAAGCCGGGGTCCTGGTGGGAGAAACCGTTGTGGTCCTGCCGCCAGACGTGCGAGCTGAGCAGGTAGTTGAGCGAGGCGATGGGCCGGCGCCAGGGGATCTCGCGGGTGACCTTCAACCACTTGGCGTGCTGGTTGAACATCGAGTCGATGATGTGGATGAAGGCCTCGTAGCAGTTGAACAGGCCGTGCCGCCCGGTGAGCAGGTAGCCCTCCAGCCATCCCTGGCACTGGTGCTCGCTGAGCACCTCCATGACCCTGCCCTCGCGGCCGAGGTGGTCGTCGGTGCGTAGCGTCTCGGCCTCCCACTGCCGGTCGGTGACCTCGAGCAGCGCCTGCAGCCGGTTGGAGGCGGTCTCGTCGGGGCCGAAGACGCGGAAGTCGTGGAGATTGGCGGTGACGATGTCGCGCAGGAAGGTGCCCAGCACCTTGGTCGGCTCGGTGAACGTCGTCCCCGGCTTGGCCACCGGGATGCCGTACTCGCGGTAGTCGGGCAGCACCAGGTCGTGGAGCAGGAGGCCGCCGTTGGCGTGGGGGTTGGCGCTCATCCGGCGGTAGGCCTTGGGGGGGAGGTCGGCAAGCTCGGGGATGAGCGCGCCGCCCTCGTCGAACAGCTCCTCGGGGCGGTAGCTGCGCATCCACGACTCCAGCAGCGCCAGATGCTCGGGGTTGGTGCGGACCTCGCTGAAGGGAACCTGGTGCGACCGCCAGGACCCCTCCGTCTTCAGCCCGTCAACGGTCTTGGGCCCGGTCCACCCCTTGGGGGTGCGGAAGACGATCATCGGCCAGCGCGGCCGCGTCGTGTCCCCACCCTCACGCGCCGACTTCTGAATGGCGGTGATCTCCGCCACCACCACGTCCATGGTCGACGCCATCAACTGGTGCATCTCGGTCGGGTCGTCACCCGACACCCAGTGGACCTTGTGGCCGTAGCCCTCGAGGAGCTCGGTCAGCTCCTCCTCGGGGATGCGCGCCAGGATCGAGGGGTTGGCGATCTTGTAGCCGTTCAAATGCAGGATGGGCAGGACGGCGCCGTCCTCCACCGGGTTCAGGAACTTGTTGGAATGCCAGCCCGTCGCCAGGGGGCCGGTCTCCGCCTCGCCGTCGCCCACGATGCAGCAGACCAGCAGGTCCGGGTTGTCGAAGGCCGCGCCGTAGGCGTGCGAGAGGGCGTAGCCGAGCTCGCCGCCCTCGTGGATCGAGCCGGGAGTCTCCGGGGCGACGTGCGAGGGGATGCCGCCGGGGAAGGAGAACTGGCGGAAGAGGGCCTTGATGCCCTCGGTGTCCCGGCCGATGCGGGGGTATACCTCACTGTAGGTGCCCTCGAGGTAGGCGTTGGCCACCGCCGCGGGGCCCCCATGACCGGGGCCGATCACATACATGGCGTTGAGATCCCAGTTGCGGATCACCCGGTTCATGTGCGCCCAGATGAAGTTCAGGCCGGGGGTGGTGCCCCAATGGCCGAGGAGGCGGGGCTTGGTGTGCTCCGCCTTGAGCGGATCTCGCAGCAGGGGGTTGTCGAGAAGGTAGATCTGTCCCACAGACAGGTAGTTGGCCGCCCGCCAGTAGGCGTGGATCAGGTCGAGGTCATGACCTGAGAGGGGGCCGGCGGGGGCTTTGGCGATGGTGGTCTGGGTCATGCGCTCCTCCGGGAGGTCTGGCTGCGGCCGAGGCTCTGAATATGGCTGAACTCCCCGACATGGTGGGGCATCCGGGGGTCTGACCGCCACTCCCCCGGATCACAATCCGGTGGGGGAGAGGGGTGCCGCGCCGCCCCCAACCGCCCGGTTCAGCCGCTTCCGGGCCCTACATGATCCCGAGCGACATCATCGCGCCGAGAAGGGCCGAGATCACGTCGGGATCGGTGCCGACGTCGATGACGGCGGGCGCTCCGCTGGCCGCCGCCCGCTGCAGCGCGGGCCGCAGCCCGGCGATGCCCTCCACGTGCTCCCCATACCCCCCCAGGGCCTCCGCCAGTCGGTCGTACCTGGTCTGGGCCAGGCCGCTGGCGATCTCCCGGCCGTGCGCCTGACGCTGGTGGTGGCGCACGTCGCCCCAGCCGCCGTTGTTGGCGACGACGACGATGACGGGAAGCCCGTGTCGCACCGCCGTGTCCATCTCCATTGCCGACAGGCCGAAGGCGCCGTCGCCGGTGATCAGGATGGTCCGCTCCTGCGGCCGGGCGAGCTGGGAAGCGAGGGCGAAGGGGAGGCCGACGCCGAGTGTCCCCAGGGCGGTTGTCGTCGATAGCAGGTGTCCCGGCGCCTGCGCATCGGCGTAGGCGAGAGCCCAGGTCAGCGTGTCGCCGCCGTCGGCCACCAGGGTGGACGCGCCGCCGAGCTCCGAGCGCGCAAAGGCGGCAACCTCCCGGGCGAGTGCTCCGGGGTGCACCAGCGGTCCCCGGTGGGCCTCGACCTGCTGGTCCCACATCCCCACCGACAGCCGGACGAGCTCCCGCGCCTGGTCGCGCCAGGTGGTGCCGCCCCTGCTGCTCGGGGCGCGACCGGCGAGCTCGGTCATCACCTGGAGGACGTCGCCGGCGACGCAGATGTCGGCGGCGCGGTTGCCCCCCATCTGGTCCGCCGCGACGTCGACCTGGATGACGGTTTGTTCGTCGGTGAAGAGAGGTGGACCGCCGTAGATGAGGTTGGCGTTGAAGGTGCTGCCGAGCAGCAGGACGCAGTCGGCCGAGGCCAGGGCGACGCCGGCGTGGACCAGCGAGCCGAGGCACCAGGGATGGAAGTCGGCCACCAGCCCGCGCGCCGCGCTGGTCGTCGTCACCGGGACCTGCGCCGTCTCGCAGAAGCGGGCGATGGCCTCGCCGGCGGCGGCCCAGAAGGCGCCGCCGCCCGCCAGGACGATGGGCCGCGAGGCTTGTCGCAGCGCCTCCACCACCCTGTCGACGTCGGCCGGCGCCGCCGCCGGGACGGGCGCCGGGTCGGGGAAGCCCACCTCCGCCTGGGCTGGCGGCGTGCGGGTCAGGAAGACGTCGTGGGGCACCTCGATGTAGACGGCGCCGGGACGTCCGCTCCGCGCCCGGTAAAGGGCCTCGTCGGTGAGATGGGCGATCCCCGGGGCGGCGTAAGCGGAGGCAGCCCACTTGGCGATGGGGGTGATCATGGCCAGCTGGTCGAGGTCCCCGACCGCGCCCCGCCCGCGCCGCTTCAGCGCCGTCCGGCCGGCGATCAAGACGAGTGGCACGTTCCAGACCCCGGCGTCGGCGAAACCGGTGAGGGCGTTGGTGAATCCGGGCCCGGCGGTCACCGCCGCGACGCCGGTGCGCCCGGTGGCCAGTGCCCACCCCTGCGCCGCCTGGGTGGTTGCGCCCTCGTGGCGCATGCCGATCACACGGATCTTCGCGTCGATGCAGCCGTCAAGCAGTTCGACGATGTGGCCACCGCCCAGAGTGAACACGAGGTCCACGCCGTTGGCGCGGAGGCGGTCCGCCATGAGGCGGCCGCCGTGGACGGGCGTGCCGGGACTTTCCGCTGCGTTCTGGCTCATGTCGGTCACTGTGGTGGTCGCCGAGATCGAGCGGCCAGGGGAGGACGGCGTCAGTCTAGCGGGACCTTGGGGAGGACGGCCCGTGGCGGCCCTCTTCGTGGCCTCAGCCCGCCGCTCCGGGCGGGCGCCGTCAGGTCGCCAGCACGGGGCGCGAGCTGGAGCGAGGCGGTGGCCACGACGAACGAAACGGCGGCGGCGACGAGCAGCACGTTGCGCAGTGCCACTGCCGGCAGCAGACCGTCGGTGTAGCCGGCCGGGTCGGTGTGCACGGCGACGTGCCACAGGAACGGGAAGATCAGCGCCGTCAGGGCGAACGCGGGGATCCAGCGCCACTGGAATCCCTGCACGGCGGCGAGGGCCGGAATCACCCAGAGCAGGTACTGGGGGCAGAGGACGCGGCTGGTGCAGAGCACCACCAATAGGACGCTGACGGTGGCATAGGACGCCGTGATGCGGCCAGTCACCTGACGCCACAGCACCCAGAGGACGCCGGCGGCGAGGGCGGCGTCGCACAGCGCGGAGGCGGCCGGTCCCAATGAGCCCGTCAATCCGAAGGAGCTGTGGCTGTAGACGGCGGTGATGGAGACCCCGGCGAGCGATCCCAGCCACATCAATGTCGCCGGGATCGAACTCGACCTCCACCGGTCGCTGCAGGAAGTACTTGACCGATCCCAGGGCATGGGTGGGATCGATGAGCAGGGCGCCCCCGAAACCGGCGGCGACGATGACGGCGCAGAGGCCGACCCCCAGCGCCGGCTGCCGCCACGGCCGCGGGTCGCTGGCGGTCGTCTCCGCCCTCCACTGGGCGATGACGACGACGGGGAGCAGCGCCAGGGGGAACAGCTTGAGCAGGGTGCCCAGGCCGATGAGGACGTACACGGGCCAGAAGCGGCGCCGCTCCATCAGCCAGATGCCGGCGACGACCATGAGGGCGGGCAGCAGGTCGTAGCGGAAGATCAGGGTGCCCATCCCGGCGAGCAACGCGTAGATGACGTAGGTCCAGGCCTTGGCGTCGGTCGCCCAGCGCTCGAAGGCGAGGAAGCCGGCGGCGAAGAGGGCCAGCATGCCGAGGGCGAAGACGTCGAGGCCGCTGCCTCCCGGTGCCAGCAGGGTCAGGCCGAAGGGCAGGACAGAGAGCGGCGGATACTCGGTGGGGAGGCGCGGGTGGGCCAGGCTCTCCCAGAAATGCTGCGCGTAGAACTGGTAGACGACGGGGTCGTTGTGCCGCCACCCGGCCTGCAGGTAGACGGCGGCGAGGCAGAGCGCGAGCCCGGCCACGGCAAGGGCGCGGAGCCATCGCGGCACTCTGAGCGGGTCGATCGGGGGAGTATACCGGCCGCCCGGACGGGCCGAACGGGGCGTGGCCCCGGCTACCTGGGCGGCGCCGCGGGCAGCGGGGAGAGGCCCGGCGTCCGGCCCACGCCCCCAGAGGCATGGGCCGGACGGGTGGGCCGGCGCCTCTAGGCGTGCGTCGAGGGGCGCCGCAGGCGGCGGGTCGCCGCCAGGGGATCGTGCGGCGAGGGCTCCAGGCGGATCTTCACGTCCACCGCCACCGCCCCCTTGGGGCTGCAGATCACCGGGTTCAGGTCCATCTCGGCGATCTCCGGCATGGCCGTGACCAGGGCGCTGATCCGCTGGATGATCCCGGCGAGGGCGTCGGTATCGCACGGGACGCTGCCGCGGTACCCGAACAGCAGGGCCGATCCCCGGGGCTCACGGATCAGCTCGCTGACGTCCACGTCGGTGAGGGGGGCCGCTCGGAACGCCTGGTCTCCGCTCAGACCCACCGCGGTGCCGCCCGAGCCGAAGACGAGCAGCGGTCCGAAGTGGGGGTCGCGGACGACGCCGACGATCGTCTCCACCCCGGCGGCCAGCATCTGCTGGAGGATGGCCCCCCCCATCTCCTTCCCCAGGCGCCGGTGCATCTCTTCGAAAGCCTGCCGCACCGCCCCCGCGGAATCCAGGCCGGTGACGACGCCGCCGCGTTCTGTCTTGTGCACCAGATCAGGGGAGGCCGCCTTGAGGGCCACCGGATAGCCGATGGCATCGGCCGCCGCCACCGCCGCCTCGGCCGTGTCGGCGCGCTCCGTGGCCGGCATGGTGACGCCGACGGCGCGCATCAGGGCGTCGCAGTCGATGGGGCCGAGCTGGCACCCGGTGGGATTGTCCGCCAGGGCCCGCTGGACGATGTCGTGGGCGGCCGCCAGGTTGATGTCGGCGGGGACCACGACGTGGCCCGGGTCGCGCTTGCGCCACGCCGCGTACTCGGTGACCGCACCGAGCGCGTAGGCGGCGGCCTCGGGGAAGGCGAAGGTGGGGAGTTCCCGGCGGCCGCGGAGCAGCTTCTCGGCCTCGCCGAAGAGGGCGGCGAGGATCGGCTTGGTGGACTCCTTGGCCACCGAGGAGATGGCCTGGGCGACCGCGTTGGCGTCCACGTTGAGCGGGGTGAAGATGCCGATGACCGAGTTGACCGACGGGTCGTCGACGACGGCGCGCAGGGCGGCGGCATAGACGTCGCCGGTGGCCATCGCCGTCATGTCCATGGGGTTGCGCAGCGCCGCCGCCGCCGGCAGCACCTCGCGGAGCCGCGAGATCGTCGCCTCGCTCAGCTCGGGGAGGGTGAGCCCGGCCGCCTCGCAGGCGTCGGCGGTGAGGATGCCCGCGCCGCCGGCGTTGCCGATGACGCAGACGCGGTTGCCGGCGGGCAGCGGGGACGAGGCCAGCACCCGGCCGACGTCGAAGAGCTGCTCCAGCGAGGGGACGCGGATGACGCCCGCCTGGCGGAAGAGGGCCTCCACCGAGACGTCCGGCGAGGCGAGGGCGGCGGTGTGCGAGGCGGCGGCGCGGGCCCCGGCGGTGCTGCGCCCGCCCTTCACGGCGACGATCGGCTTGCGCCGCGACACCCGCCGCGTGATCTCCCCGAACTTGCGCGGGTTTCCGAACGACTCGAGGTAGAGGAGGATGACGTCGGTGCGGGGGTCCTGCTCCCAGAACTGGATGAAGTCGTTGCCCGAGAGGTCGACCTTGTTGCCCGCCGAGACGAAGCTCGACAGGCCGATGCCCATCCTCTCGGCGGCGTCGATGACGGCGACGCCGAGGGCGCCCGACTGCGTGAAGAAGGCCACGTTGCCCGTGGGCGGCGGCTCCGCCGGGGCGAACATCGTGTTCAGCAGCACCGCCGGGTCGGTGTTGACGACGCCCATGCAGTTGGGGCCGATCACCCGCATGCCGTAGTGGCGGGCGATGTCCAGCACCTCCCGTTCCAGGGCCGCGCCCTCGGCGCCGATCTCGGCGAACCCGGAGCTGATGATGACCAGCGACCCCACCCCGGCGATGCCGCAGTCGCGGACGGCGGCGGCGACGCCCGAGGCGGGGACGGCGATGACGGCGAGGTCGATCCGCGCCGGGACGTCGCCGACACTCGCATAGGCCGGAACGCCGCAGACGCTGTCGACCTTCAGATTGATGGGGTAGGCGCGCCCGCTGAACGGGCCGCGGAGGAGGTTGCGGAGGATGTCGTGGCCGATGTTGCCCGCCGCCCGGCCGGCGCCGACGATGGCGACGCTCTTCGGCTCCAGCATCCTGCGGACGGCGGCGACGGCGGCCAGGCGCTCGCGCTCGCCGCCCTTGTCCCGCACGCCGCGTTTGTCGCTGATGTCGAGGGTGATCTCGACCAGGCCGCCCTGCTCCGGCCCGACCCGCTCGATGAATCCCGCGTGGCGGAAGACGTCGAGCATGCCGTGGTTCTCCGGCAGCGTCTCGGCCCGGAAGTGGGTGACACCCAGGGCGGGGGCCAGCTCACCGAGGTACTCGAGGAGCAGGGAGCCCACTCCGCGTCCCTGGAACTGGTCGCTGACCACGAAGGTGACGTCGGCCTGACCGGGCGTGGTCACCACGCAGTTGGCGACCCCGACCACCGAATCGGCGTGGAGGGCGGCGAGGTGGATCTGTGCCGACGGATCGCCATTGGTCAGGGCGAACAGCTCCTCGTCGGTCAGCTTGTGGCGCTCCGAGAAATAGCGGAGGCGCACGCTCTGCGGCGAGAGGGCGGCGAAGAAGGCGCGGAGCGCCGGGGCGTCGGTGGGCCGCAATGGCCGGATGGTGACGGCGGCGCCGTCGATCAGGGGGGCGTCGGCCGTCCAGGCCAGGGACATGGGGGTGGGGGAGATGGTCTCGATTGTCACGTCGTCAGCGTACGGGACTGCGGGCCGTGATGTCGTGGGCCGATGGTCATGACTTCCCGGTCCACGATGGTCACAGCGGGGGCCGGCCGGAGGAGGTGCCGTCCGGAGCACCGGGACCCGAGCCGGGCCCCGTCCGCCACCCGCACCCGAGGGACGAGGATGATGAGGCGGTGAGGAAGCCATGAGCGTGGTGCAGTGGCTGGTCGCCTGCCTGTGGGTCCTGGGCACGGTGGTGCTGATGGCCCTGATCCTGGCGGTCATCGCCTTCGCCGATCCTCAATTCCGTCACCGAGTGTCCAAGCCACGGCCAGAGGCGGATCAGCCGGCCGCTCCGGCCGAGGGGGTGGCGGCCGGCTGAGCGCCCCGCCCGGCGGGGGGTGCCGCCCGGCCTCCCGTTTGGATGCCCGGAGCCCCGGGGTGAAGTGCCCCTCCCCCCGGGCCGCTGGGCAGGCCCGACTGGGGTACACTCGGCCCATGAGCGAGGTCTCCCCGATTCGGGTCGTCCTCTGTGATGACCACGAACTGGTCCGGCTCGGTCTGCGCCGGCTCCTGGAGCCCGAGACCGGCCTGAAGGTGGTCGCCGAGGCCGGCGACGCCGCCGGAGCCATCGAGGCCGTGGCCAGGCTCTCCCCCGATGTTGTGGTCATGGACGTCCGCATGCCCGGCCGCTCCGGCATCGAGGCCTGTCGGGAGATCCGTTCCTCCCACCCGGAGACCCACGTCCTGATGCTCACCTCGTTCGCCGACGACGAGGCCCTCTTCACCTCGATCATGGCCGGCGCGTCGGGCTACGTCCTCAAGCAGATCCGAGGCGGCGACCTCGTCGGCGCCATCCGCGAGGTGGCGGCGGGGCACTCCCTGCTCGATCCCCAGGTCACCGAGCGGGTGCTGGCCCGGCTGCGCGGCGAGGTGGTCACCCCTGGCGACATCATCAACGACCTGACGCCGCAGGAGCGCAAGATCCTCGTCCTCGTCGCCGACGGCCTCACCAACCGGCAGATCGCCGAGCAGGTGCACCTGGCCGACAAGACCGTCAAGAACTACGTCTCCAACATCCTCATGAAGCTGGGGTTGGAGAGGCGCGCTGAGGTCGCCGCCTTCGTCGCCAGGCGCAAGGAGAGCCAGCCGACCGAGTGGCCCTGATGCCGGTCGGGCCGCACCGTGCGGTGAGCGGCCCCCGGCTCCTGAGCCTCGCAACTCGGTGCGTTGACGGGGTTCGTCGCTGACCGGTCGCCGTCCTGCTCGGGATCAGTCCGAGCGAGGGGTGGGACCCGCCTTCTCAGCGTGGCGTGCGGTCCGCGCCAGATCTGCGTAATGAGTGCGCCAGATGAGGCGGTGGATGGGGATCCAGCGGGGGAGGTCGCGGATGCCGGGGATAAAGGGCACCAGCACCAGCGCCAGGCTCATCACCGTCATGACGAGAACGACGAGGAGGTCCGCGTTGCTCGCCGAGTTGAACGGTGGGATCTGGTACCAGAACGTGTAGAGCCAGAGCCACGCCTGTCCGGGGTAGCTGCCCGTCTCGTTCATCATGCCCCACTGCGAGCCGGTGAGCTTCTGCGTCGCGGCGAGCCCGGGGAGGTAGCCGCCGTCGGCCATGAAGAGGAGCGGCTTCGAGTAGTCCGTCTGGTAGAAGTGGCCGCTGGTGAGGAGGAGCCCGTCCAGCGCCCCCGACTGCCCCAGGCTGAGCATGCTGGCCATCAGCGCCGGCACCGGACCGTAGTCGCCGGACGGCACGCTCACCTGGCCGTTCACCAGCTGGGCCTTGCCCAGCGCCGCTAGGTACGCGTTCAGCCACTGCTGCTGCCCGGCGGCGCTCGCGCCGTTGTAAGTGGTCAGCGCGGCGGCCAGCTGATCGTCGCCCGCGGTGGACTCGGAGAGCGGGCGGAGGACGAAGTCGACCGGCGGGTTCACCGAGGTGTGGACTCGGCCCACGTCTGCGGCTGGATGAATCCGATGCTCTGCACCGAGCCGGTCCCGTTGTTGTACGGCGGCCCGTACTGGGCCGTCGTGGTCTGGTCCGCCAGTTCCATGGCCGAGGTGGTGACGAAGTCGACGGGGTCCGCCTTCGACCAGGCCTGGATCGTCGCGGACGGGACGTCGGGGGAGGAGAGGACGGCGGAGAGGATGAGCACGAGCACGAGGACCGCGGCCATGGCGATGGCCAGTTCCTTGATCAGGTCGTAGGGGACCATGCGGACCCCGCGGTAGTACGGCCCCTGGCCGTCTCCCGATCCCGCCCCGGCTCCGTCCTTGCGGCGCGAGCCCGCGCTCATGCCTGGGGCTCCACGGCGGCGGGCGCCTCGGGGGTGTACGGGTCGCCGATCGGGCGCACCACGCCACGGCTTCGCACCTGCACGACGTGCCACACCACCAGCAGGGTGATGGCGATGGGCAGCAGCATCACGTGGATGCCGTACATCTGGCCGAAGTTGAGGACGTTGAAGAAGCCCCCCAGGCCCGTCGAGTTGACGGCGTCCTTGGCGTTGACGGCGATCCACTGCGAGGCGAAGTTCTGCTGGATGAGGTAGCCGGTGAAGGCGGTGACGATGCTGACCAGGAAGATGACGGAGCCGACCATCCAGGTCTTGGCGCGTCCGTCACGCCAGCCGGCGCCCCAGTACTGTCCCCACAGGTGCAGCACCATGAAGATGAAGAACATCTGCGCCGACCAGAAGTGGATGCTGTTGACGAACCGACCCAGGGCCGAGACGTGCCACCAGGCCGATCCCATGAAAGCCAGGGCGATGCCGCTGGCCACACACCAGACGAAGGCGGCGATGGTGACGACTTCGAAGATGTAGATCCAGGAGCCGACATACGACGGCTGGTGGGTGGGCAGGAACCGGGTGAGGGAGATGCGGCCCTCGAGCCGCTTGGCGACCGCCCCGGTCCACCCCAGGTTCTCCTCGGCATCGGTGCTGCCGGCGGTGAGGGGCTCCGCGGAGGACCCGCCCTGCTCACGCATCGCCGTTCTCGTCCTTGCGGGTGGCGGGCTTGCCGTGGTGGGGGAAGGGCACCACCAGGGCCGCCGCGAAGAGCAGCAACATGACCAGGATGAGGATCAGGTTGGGGAGCGAGATGAGGATGAATCCCCAATGGAAGTAGGGCGCTGGAGCATCCACGACGTGACCCCCACGGTTGCGGCTCGAGCCCCGAGTGGGGCCTCATCTGAACGGGATGATACCCGAAACCCGGGACTAACGTCCCCTGGCGTGGGGGCCGACGGGCCCTACCGTTTGGGGCCGAGCCGGGGTGTTTCCGCGGGCGCAAGAGGCGGAGCACCCGCCCCAAGCCGGGACGTTCGGCGCTGGTTTCGTCCGGGGAGCGGGCGGACGATGCAGGGAACCCCATGAAGCCCACCGACAGCTCCGCCGACCGCCTCTTCCTCATCCTCGATCCGAGGAGCCGGCGCGTCGTCGAGATCTGCACCGGACCCGGTGCCGACGGCCGCTGCCCGAGCTTCGTCACCGACCAGGCGCCACCCTGCGTGGGCTTCCGCGTGATCCCGATGCGGCAGACCTCGGCCAACGGCCCCCCCTTCTTCGTCGCCTATCACGAGGGGGACCACTGTCCGCTCGCCTGGCTCGACGCCGATGAGACGGGCGGGGCGCCCGCGGAAACCGGGATCCCGGCACCACCATTGGTGTCGCCCCCCGCGCCCCCCGGCCCCTGGATCTGAGCCCCCGCCGGCGGGGTGGGCGGCGGCCGCCGCCCGCGACGGCTCAGACCTCGCGGCCCTCGTCGCAGACGGTGCGGAACTCGCAGCGCCGGCAGCGGTAGCTGCTCGGCTTGGGCGGGAAGCTGCCCTGCTGATGGGCGGCGGCGAGGTCGCCGACAGACCGGTCCACGTGGACGAAGAACCTCTGCAGGGACCGGTTGTCGAAGGTGAGCCGGGTGGACTTCGGCGGTCTGGAGCCAGTGCAGCTCGACGGTCGCCGTGTCGCTGCGGCGCTCGCGAGCCAGGGCCACGGCGTAGGCGCGGACCTGAAGATCGCGCTGCAGCTCCTCCTCCCCCCGGGGCGGCCCGGTCTTGTAGTCCACCACCACGCGCCCACCGTCCGCCTCGTCGATTCGGTCGAATCGGCCGGTCAAGTCGCCGGCGCCGACGCTGAGGACGAACGACTGCTCGACGCCGACGATCCGCGCCTCCCGCCACGCCGGTGAGGCGACGTAGCGGCGCAGCTGGTTCTCGCCCAGGTCGCGCAGCTCGGCCCGGGCTCCCTTGGGTCCCCGCGCCGAGGCCCAGGCGCCGCTCCAGAGGCGGGCGGCGTCGTCCGGACCGGGATCGAGCCCGCTCTGGCGCTGGGCGGCCAGTGCCTGGAGGACGCTGTGCACGAGGGTGCCGTACCACTGCTGCGGCGACTGCGGGACGGGCAGGTGGTAGAGGCTGCGGTAGGCGTAGCGCCGCGGGCACTCGCGGAAGGCAGCGAGGTCGGAGACCGAAGCCCGGACGGCCGCCGGGGGCACGCCGAGCAGTTCCGGCGCGCGGCGGGGCGCCGGCGGCTGGGCGCCCTCGATGTGGCGCCGCACCACCCAGGTCTGGGCATCCAGGCCGGCCAGGAACTGGCTGCGCCGCTCGTCGCGGAAGGAGTGCTGGTAGCGCCGCGCGTGGACGAAGACGAGCCGGTCCCGGGCGCGCGTCGCGGCCACGTAGAAGAGGCGGCGCTCCTCGTCGCGGCTCACCTCCCCCTCGGGAGCGGGCTCGGGGACGAGCTCGTCGGGGAGGGACAGCCGGGCGTTGAAGCCGCCCGAGCCCGGCCAGCGCTCCTCGCTGCAGCGGGCGAGGAAGACGACCGGCCACTCCAGGCCCTTGGCGGCGTGCGCGGTCAGCAGGTTGATGCCGGGGATCGCCGACTCCACTGCCGCGATCTCGTCGGCGGCATGGCTGTTGCGCAGCACCTCCAGGTAGCGCAACGCCAGCGCCAGGCTCCGGTCGTCGCTCCAGTCGGAGAAGTCCTCGAGGAGCTCGCCGAACTTGTTGAGGTTGGCGCCGATCTGGCGCTGCTCCGGGGCGCCGGCGGCGTCGAGCACGCCGAGGAACTCACTCATCTCCAAAACCGAATAGAAGAGGTCGCGGACGTCCTCGCGGGCGGCCTGGCCGTGCAGTTCGACGAGGGCGTCGACGCAGCGCCTGGCCCCTGACGAATCCTCCTCGC
>CAWEEP010000045.1:0-16072 GCA_963808125.1 Candidatus Dormiibacterota bacterium | reverse complement strand
TCTGTTCTGGTGCCTTTCGTTCAGTTACTACGTATTGCTCCACGTCAGCGTGGGATGGGCGGTCGGCGAACCCGGGGCCGACCCCAGGGCGGTGGCCCGAACTCCCAACTCCCACCCTCTACCTCGCCAAGCAGGCGGGCGCGACCGCGTCTCCGGCGGCGAGGTCGATCTTCCCCCCGGCCTCGGACACCGCTCGGCGTGGGCGGCCCGCATCGACCGCGCCCTCACCCAGCACGACCTCCGCATGGTGTACCAGCCGATCTGCCGTCTCTCAGACGGCACCGTCATCGGCAACGAGGCGCTGGCGCGTCCGCACGACATGGCCGCCGGGGACAGCGTCGAGGACCTCTTCGCCGAGGCCCAGCGGATCGGGCGCATCCGCGACCTGGACTGGCTATGCCGCCGGATCGCCATCGCCGACGCCCCCTGGCGCCTGCAGCCCGGCCGGGCTCTGTTCCTCAACGTCAGCGCCCTCACCCTGCTCGACCCGGTCCACGGGGCGGACCAGCTCATGCTCGTCCTCAAGGCCGCTGGGGCCCGCCCGACCTGCTGGTGCTGGAGATCACCGAGCGGGAGATCATCACCGACCTCGCCCGGGTCCGCCAGGTGCTCGCCTCGTACCGTTTACACGGGGTCCGCTTCGCCCTCGACGACGTCGGCGAGGGCCACTCGACCCTCGAACTGCTCGCCGCCGCCAACCCGGAGTTCATCAAGATCGCCCGCAGCCTGACCATGACCGCGGCGCACTCCGGGTCGCGGGCGGCCATCCGGGCCGTCGTCTCCTTCGCGGCGACGAGTGGGGCGTCGGTGATCGCCGAGGGTGTCGAGAACGAGCTGGCGGCCCGGCAGACCCGGGACCTGGGAGCGGAGCTCGGCCAGGGATGGTGGCTGGCCCGTCCCGTCGAGGCGGAGGAGCTTCAGGTCAAGGGTGTCCGATTCCTGGGGCGCCGCCCGGGCACCCGGGTCAGCTGACCCGGCCGGTTCCCCGGCCCCGCGCCGGCGCACCGCATCGGCGACACCGCGAAGCCTCCGCACCGGGCAGAGGGACCGGATCACGGCGTGGGCATAGATCCGGCCGCGAGGGCGCTCCGCAGACCTCGCGCTAGAGTTCGGGCCCCATGGGTGAGATCCGCGTCCACATCGAAGCCGGTTCGCGTCGAACCTTCGCGACCGCGCTCGACTGGCCGGGATGGTGCCGCCCGGCGAAGGATGAGGCGGGAGCGGTCGCCGCCCTCCTCGCCTACGCCCCCCGCTACGCATCGATCGCCCGCGACGCCGGCCTGGAGATGCCGGACCCGGCCACCTTCACCGTGGTGGGGAGGGTGCCCGGCTCGGCGACCACCGACTTCGGGGCACCCGACATGCCGGCCCCCGGTGACGCCGCCCCGGCGGACCCCGGCGAGCCGGCGCGGCTCATCGACCTCGTCGAGGCGTGCTGGAGGTTCTTCGACCGCATCGCCGCCGCCAGCCCCGCGACCCTGCGCAAGGGGCCGCGCGGAGGCGGGCGCGATCGCGACGCCATCATCGATCACGTCGTCGAGACCGAGGCCAGGCTGTGCGCCCCCAAGCTGGGGCTGCCCGAGTTGCAGGCCGTCCGCGCCGACGCTGCCGGAATCGCCGGCATGCGCGCCGCCATCGCCGCGGCCCTGCGCACGGGCCCACCCCCGCCGCAGAGCAACCGCGCCCCCTGGCCGCCCCGGTACGCCGCGCGCCGCATCGCCTGGCACCTCCTCGACCACGCCTGGGAGATGGAGGACCGCGGCGTCCCCTCGCACCGGGAGACCGGCGCCGCCACCCCGTGAGCCCCGCCAGGTCCGGCAGGGACCGGGTCGAGTTGTGCCCCTGGTCCAATGCGGACCTGTGGGTCGCGGAGAGGTTTCTCTCCGACGCGGCGATGATGGGCCACCTCGGCGGCCCGCAGGATCGCGCGCGGATCCTCGAGGCGCATCACCGCTCTCTCGGGGTCGGCGCCTCCGGCGACGGTCTCATCTACACGGTCCGACTGATCCCGGTCCTGACCGTCATCGGCACCCTCGGCTGGTGGAACCGGATCTGGCGGGATGAGCAGGTGCACGAGGTGGGCTGGAGCATCTTCCCGCAGCACCAGGGCCAGGGCTTCGCCGGGGAGGCCGCGGCCCTCCTCGTCGACTCGTTGCGGCGGGACCACACGCGCCGGCACGCGCACGCCTTCCCGGCGCTCGCCAACGCGCCGTCCAACGCCCTCTGCGCCCGGCTCGGGTTCGCCAACCTCGGCGAGTGCGAGGTCGAATACCCCGCCGGGCACCCGATGCGCTGCAACGACTGGTGCGTCGACCTCGCCGGGTAGCCGCGGCAGCGCTGCCGGGCCCCGGAGAACCCTCGGGGTCACCGATCCATCCCGCGTCCACGAGCGGAAGTCCCGGGACCAGAGCCCGCCCGCCACGCTCCCGTGATCGCCCCCAGCTCAGACGCCGGGTTCGGTGACGCAGATCCAGCTCTCGGTGCCGGTCTCAGTCTCGCCGTTGCCGCCGCTGTTGAGCAGCAAGGCCGACAGCGTGCCCGATCCGTCCGCGTTCACCTGGGCGGTGACGGAGTTCGAGTCCCGGCGAGGGGAGGGGGGAGCAGAGCGCGATTTCTCGGGCACGGAATGGGATCGGTTCGACGGCTCTGAGATGTGACGCGGCGGCCGGCCCCTGCCCGACACGGCACGCCTGATCGAGGCGTCCGGTCGCCTTGCGGCCGGCGTCCAACGGCAAGGTGCGGCCCTGGCCCGCCGGCGCCGGTCCACCGCCCCCATTGGCAGGCGGAACGGCGCCCGTCGGCGCGCCGTCACCTCCAACACGACGAGGCCTGCGTCGTCCTCGCGGACGGTCAGACGTTGCCGGGCTCGGCCTCCGCGTCAGGCTGGGCGGCAGGGGCAGCGGCGGCTGCGTCCTTGACCGTGACCTCGGCCGGCGTCGGCACCTCGTCGTCAGCGGCATCCTCGACCGCGGACACGGCGGTCCGGGCGTGGGTGACCCCGGCGGCCTCGGCGCCGAGGGGCTGGCGGCGCTCGCGGATGCGGGCGCGCTTGCCCACCTTCTCACGCAGGTAGTAGAGCTTGGCGCGCCGGACCTCGCCGTGGCGCAGGACGTCGATCTTGTCGATCCGCGGCGAATGCAGGAGGAAGGTGCGCTCCACCCCCACGCCGTGCGAGGCGATGCGCCGCACGGTGAAGCTGATGGCGGTTCCGGTCTTGCCGTTGACGGCGATGACGACGCCCTCGAAGACCTGGATGCGCTCGCGGGTGCCCTCGACCACCTTGACATGGACGCGAACCGTGTCGCCGCTGCGCAGCACCGGCACCTCGGGCTTCTCCTGCTCGCGCGTCAGGAGCTCGATGACGTTCACTGTGTTCCTCCAGCTATCGTGCGGGACCCTAACAGATCGGGTCGCCGGCGCCTTGTCGATTCATGGCTCTGCTGCCGGCGCCAGGCGGCGATGGCGGCGTGGTTTCCGCTGCGCAGCACCTCCGGGACGATCCGGCCTTCGAAATCGGCGGGACGGGTGTAGAGGGGGGCCTCGAGGCCGCCGCCGGCGGCCTCGGAGAAGGTTTCGTCGGCCAGCAACTCGGGGGATCCGACGACGCCGGGGAGGAGCCTGGCGACCGCGTCCACCACCGCCATGGCGGCGACCTCCCCCCCGCTCAGCACATAGTCGCCGACGCTCAGCTCCTCGCCGATCTCCTCGCGGGCGCGCTCGTCGACCCCCTGGTAGCGGCCGCAGACGAGGAGCAGTGCGCTCTCCCCGGCGAGCTCGCGGGCGACCTCCTGGTCGAGGTGCCGCCCCTGGGGGGAGAGCAGGATGGTGCGCAGCCCGGGCACCTCGGCACGGAGCCGGCGCACCGCCCGGATGAGCGGCTCGGGCTTGAGGATCATCCCCGGGCCACCGCCGAAGGCGATGTCGTCGACCTGGCGGTGCCGGTCCTCCGTGTAGTCGCGGAGATCGTGGACATTCAGGACCACGTCGCCATTCTCACGCGCCCGGCCGACGACGCCGACGGCGAGGGGTCCGGGAAAGACCTCGGGGAAGATGGTGAGGATCTCGAAGCGCATCGCTGCTATTCCTCCTCGTCCCACGGGGTGAGGACGATGCGCCCCCCGGTGAGGTCGACCTCGGTGACGAACGCGGACACCATGGGGAACCGGCGCTCCGCCGCCCCGGTGCCGACCACGAGGATGTCGTGGGCCGCTCCCGGCTCGACGTCGGCCACCTCGCCGAGGACGCGGCCCTCCGTGTCGACGGCGGCGAGGCCGACCAGCTGCCAGACGAACCACTCTCCAGGAGGGAGGTGCCGGAGCGCCTGCGGCCGGACGCAGAGGTAGGCGCCCCGCAGCGGCGCGGCCGCCTCGGGGGTGTCGATCCCCTCGAAGCTGACCAGCAGCTCGTCACCGGCGGCGCCGCGGGCGGAGCGCACGGTGAGAACGCTGCCGGTCTGCTCCACCGTCAGCTTCACCCCTCTGCGGAAGCGGCGCGCGTCGCCACCCAGGCTCTCCACACTCAGCTCGCCCCGGACGCCGTGAGGACGGCGCACCCGGGCGGCGCGGAGCAGGTCGGGGCTGGACGGGCGGGGGCCGGCCGCTCCTCGGGGTCCGCGGCTCATCGCTGCTCGGCGACCTCCACCTGGACCCGCTCGTGGGCACGCAGGCCCGCGGCGCGGACCACAGCGCGGACGGCGTCGATGTTGCGGCCGCCCTTGCCGATGAGCTTGCCGATGTCGGACTCGGCAACTCCCACCTCGATGATCGTGGTGCGGCCGTGGGGCAGGGCGCGAACGCTCACCGCCTCGGGGGCGCTGACCATCCGGGCGACAATGAAGTGGGTGAGATCCACGTAGTCGGTCACTTGCCGGTCTCCTCGATGGCCTCCGCCGCGGCAGCCGTCTCCTCCGTCGTCAGGGCGGCAGGCTCGACCGCCACCTCCGGTGCCGCCTCCGCAGCGGGCGGCGCGGCCACCGCGGATGGCGCGTCGCTCACCTCGGGTGTCTCCACCACCTCGGTGGCTGCCGCGTGGCTGCGCCGGCTGTTGGCGGGCAGGATGCCCTGGGCGACGAGGAGGTCGCGGGCGCTGTCGCTGGGCCGGGCGCCCTTTCGGAGCCACTCGCGCACGCGCTCGGCGTCGATCTGCACCGACGCGGGCACGGGGAGGGGGTCGTAGAAGCCCAGTGCCTCGATGAAGCGGCCGTCACGCGGGCTGCGCGAGTCGGCGACCACCAGGCGGTAGAAGGGACGCTTTGTCGTCCCCATCCTCTTCAGCCGGATCTTGACCAAGGCGTCTCCTTTTGCTGAACCCGGCACTGGTGGCCGGGTGACATCGCGTGGGTGATTCTCATCGTGGGGCGCATCGCCGCCCCCGTCGTCGGCGTCATCACGGTGTGGGCAGCCCGAACTGCGAGGGGTCCATGCCGCGCAGCTGGCGCAGCATGCGGGCCTTGCTGCGCACACCCTTGCCGGTTCCCTTGCCGCCCATCGCCTTCATCATCGACTGCATCTGCTCGAAGCCCTTGAGCAGCCGGTTGACGTCCGCCATGGTGGTGCCGCTGCCCAGGGCGACGCGGCGGCGCCGCGAGTTCTTCAACAACTCGGGATGGATGCGCTCGTGGGTCGTCATGGAGAGAACGATCGCCTCCATCCGCGACAGGTCCTTCTCCGTCGGGACCATGCCGCCCGCCTGCTTGAGCATCTGCCGGCCACCGGGGAGCATGCCGAGGATGCCCTCCAGCGGGCCCATGTTGCGGAGCTGGCGCATCTGCTCCAGCCAGTCGTTCATGGTGAAGCGGCCCTGCAGAAGGCGCGTCGCCGCCTCCTCCGCCTTCTTCTCAGTCATCTGCGACTGGGCCCGCTCGACCAGGGTGAGGATGTCGCCCATGCCGAGGATGCGCGAGGCCATCCGCTCCGGTTGGAAGGGCTCCAGCTCGGAGACCTTCTCCCCCACTCCGGTGAAGAGGATGGGCTTGCCCATCGCCTCCTTCATGGAGAGCGCCGCGCCGCCGCGGGCGTCGCCGTCGAGCTTGGTCAGGATCACGCCGTCGACGCCGACCTGATGGTCGAATTCGCGCGCGACGTTGACCGCCTCCTGCCCGGTCATGGCATCGACCACGAGGACCGTGTCGTGGACGGTCAGCTTCTTCCTGATGTCCTTCAGCTCGTCCAGCATCACCTGGTCGATCTGCAGGCGGCCGGCGGTGTCGAGGATGACGACGTCGCAGTTGAACCGCCGGGCCTCGTCCAGTCCTCGCCGGCAGAGGTCGGCCGGCTTGCTCTTGCCGTCGGGCATGGCCACCGGGATCTGGTTGTCCTTGCCCAGCTTCTCCAGCTGCTGGGCGGCGGCCGGGCGGTGGGTGTCGGCGGCGACGAGCAGGGGGCGGTGACCCTCGTGCCGTGTCGCCAGGGCGAGCTTGGCGCAGGTGGTCGTCTTGCCGCTGCCCTGGAGGCCGATGAGCATCACCACCGTGGGCGGCTGCGACTGGTAGTGGAGCTTGCGCTGCTCGCCGCCAAGCGTCGTCACCAGCTCCTCGTTGACGATCTTCACGATCACCTGCCCCGGCGTCAGCGACTCGAGGACGTCGGCGCCGACGGCGCGCTCGCGGATGCGGTCGACGAGGGCGCGGGCCACCTTGAAGTTGACGTCGGCCTCGAGCAGCGCGAGGCGCACCTCGCGCATGCCGAGCTCGACCTCCTCCTTGGTCAGGCGTCCGCGTCCGCTCATGGACTTGAAGATCTCGCTGAGCCGGTCGGAGAGGGAGTCGAACATGTCAGCCCACCCGCGAGTGCAGCCGGGCAAGTCGAGCTCTCAGCTCGGCTTCGACGGCGTCGCGGCGGGCCAGTTCCGCGGCGTGCCCCAGGCTCTGCTCGAAGTGCTCCAGCTGGGCCAGCGCCCGCCGCACCAGGTCGTGGGCGCCGCTGCGGCTGCAGCCCAGGTGCTCGGCCAGCTCGCTGAACGACCAATCCTGGTCAAGGTGGAGGTGGCAGGCCAGCCGCTGGTGCTCGGTGAGGAGCGGCTCGTACACGTCGAGGAGGCGCTGCAGGCGGGCGTTCCGGGCCAGCGCCTCGCGCGCGCCGTCGCCCGGCGCGGCCGGGTCACGGGAGCTCATCGTCGCTGTCAAGGGCAAAGCCTGGACAGTGTACCGATCCGACCGCCTCCGGGCGCCGCGCCGCCACCCGGCGGCTCGCGGGCCGGGGGAGGCCAGACGTCCGTGGCTCCATTGTCTACTACTCTGATAGTCTTATTGCATGACCGCGTCATCGCCCGCCGCGCCGTCCACCCGGGCTTCGCAGTCCGGCGCCGAGCGCGGAGAATGGCATGTCACCGATGCCATGCCAGAGCGGCATGCATCCTCTCCGGCTTCAGGAGCGACCATGCCGACGCTGACCGAGGCTTCCATGTCGAGCGATCCCCAGGAGTTCGACGGTGCCTTCGCCCGGGCGCTCATCGAGGGCCGCCGCGGTGCCGTCGCCAAGCTCCCCTCCAAGCGGAAGATCAACTCTCTGATCGAGAGCGTCCTCGGCCTCCTCTTCCCTCAGCACACCGCGGACGTCGAGGCCACCGAGGAGCAACTGGTCGCCCGCCTCACCCTGCTGCGCGGCGACCTCTCGCGCATGCTCGGCAGCGTCGTCCCGCGCCAGCACGCGGCGGCGCTGGCGACGCGCTTCATCGAGAAGCTCCCCGAGATCCATGCCCACCTCCGCGGGGACGCCGAGGCGATCATGCAGGGTGACCCGGCGGCGGAGAGCCTCGACGAGGTCATCGTCGCCTACCCCGGTTTCCTCGCCATCGCCGTCCACCGCGTCGCGCACGAGCTGCACGCCCTCGGCGTCCCCGTCCTCCCCCGCCTCCTCTCCGAGGCGGCGCACGGCAGGACGGGCATCGACATCCATCCCGGCGCCAGCATCGGGCGCTCCCTGTGCATCGACCACGGCACCGGCATCGTCATCGGCGAGACGGCGATCATCGGCGACAACGTCAAGCTGTACCAGGGCGTGACGCTGGGGGCGCTCAGCGTCTCCAAGGCGGCGGCCGGCTCCAAGCGCCATCCGACGATCGAGGATGGCGTCGTCATCTACGCCAACGCCACCGTCCTCGGCGGCGACACCACGGTGGGCCACGACACGGTGATCGGCGGCAACGTCTGGCTGACCACCAGCGTGCCCGCCGGGTCGTTCGTGCACCACACCAGCCAGGTTTCCGTGCGCAGCGTGGCCGACACGCTGGCCAGTTCCGACTACGCCATCTAAGCGGCTCAAAGAGGAAGACGCCCCATGCCCCACGACAGCATCCTGGAGACCATCGGCCACACCCCGCACGTGCGCATCAACCGACTCTTCGATCCGCGGGTCACCGTCTGGGTCAAGCAGGAGCGCGTGAACCCCGGCGGCAGCATCAAGGACCGCATCGCCCTGGCGATGATCGAGGACGCCGAGAAGGACGGCCGCATCGGGCCCGGGTCGGTGCTCATCGAGCCGACCAGCGGCAACACCGGCATCGGCCTCGCCCTGGTGGCCGCCGTCAAGGGATACCGGCTGATCCTCTGCATGCCCGAGTCCTTCTCCATCGAGCGCCGCCGGCTGATGAAGGCGTACGGAGCCGAGCTCGAGCTGACCCCCCGCGAGCTGGGCATGAAGGGCGCCATCGCCCGCGCCAACGAGCTCCAGGCGCAGACCCCCAAGTCGTGGATCCCCATGCAGTTCGACAACCCGTCGAATGTCGACGCGCACCGCCGGACCACCGCCCAGGAGATCCTCGAGGACTTCCCCGATGGGCTCGACTACATCATCAGCGGCGTCGGCACCGGCGGCCACATCACCGCCATCGCCGAGGTGCTCAAGCCCAAGTGGAGCGGGCTGCAGGTGTTCGCCGTCGAACCCACGCTGTCACCGGTCCTCTCCGGCGGCACGCATTCCCCCCATCCCATCCAGGGCATCGGCGCCGGCTTCATCCCCGGTGTGATGCGCGTCGACCTCCTCGACGGCGTCATCCAGGTCGCGCCGCCCGACGCCATGGAGTACGCGCGGCGGGCCGCGCGGGAAGAGGGGATCCTCATCGGCGTCTCCTCGGGGGCATCGCTCGCCGCGGTGGCTCAGAAGATCCCCGAGGTCCGCGACGGGGCGCGCATCCTCACCGTCGCATACGACACCGGGGAGCGGTACCTCTCCGTGGACGGGCTCTTCCCCGCCTGAGCTTTTCAGTTCCCGGCCGGGTGAAGCGGCCGACCGCCAAAGCGGCGGACGAGGGGCCGCGAGGGGCCGTCCCGCTACGGGGACGGTCCCTCCAGCACCCCGGCGAAGAGGGCGTCCAAGTACGCCTTCGGCTCGAAGACGTTGAGGTCGTCGATGCCCTCGCCGAGCCCGACCAGCTTGACGGGGATGCCCAGGTCCTCCTCGATGGCGAGGACGGTGCCGCCCCGCGAGCTGCCGTCGAGCTTGGTGAGCACGATCCCCGTCAGCTTCAGGGCCTGGTCGAAGACTCGGGCCTGGTTGATGGCGTTCATCCCCGTCGGCGCATCGATGACGAGCAGCACCTCGTTGGGCGCCTCGGGGATGAGGCGCTGCACCACGTTGCGCACCTTGGACAGCTCCGCCATCAGGTTGGCCTTGGTGTGGAGCCGGCCGGCGGTGTCCACCAGGACGCAGTCGATGCGCCGTGCCATGGCCGCCTGAAGGGCGTCGAAGACCACCGCCCCCGGGTCCGCCCCGGGCTGGTGGGCGACGACGTCGCTGCCGCTGCGATCCGCCCAGATCCGCATCTGGTCGATGGCGGCTGCGCGGAAGGTGTCGGCGGCGGCGATGAGCGTGGTGCGGCCCTCCGCGTGCAGGCGGTGGGCGAGCTTGCCGATGGTGGTCGTCTTGCCGCTGCCGTTGACGCCGACGGCCAGCAGCACGGCGGGCATGCCCTCCAGATCGAGGCGGCGGTCCCGCGCAAGGAGCACCTCCAGCATCTCCGCCTTCAGGGCGCGCAGGGCCTGCTCGGGGGTAGCCAGCTTCTCGTCGCGAACCCTGGTTCGCAGTTGCCCCACAAGCCTCTCCGACATCACCAGGCCGCAGTCGGCGCCGACCAGGACCTGGAGGAGGTCCTCGTAGAAGGCGTCGTCGAGATCGTGGCGCAGCAGCACGGTGTCGCGGACCTGCTCGCTGAAGCTGAGCGAGGCGCGGTCCATGCGCCGCGACATGCGCCGCCACCACGCCTCCCGCCCCGGCTTGCGGCTGATGTCAGCGCTCAACGCCGCCCCGCCGCCCTCAGGGGATCGGCGCCGCTGCCCGGGTGCAGCTCGGGTCCGCTCATGAGGCGACGCGGCGCAGCGACGACCGGCCCGCGCCGACGGCGATGGCGGTCTCCTCGCCGCGCGCGGGAAGCCGGACCGAGAGCACGGTGGTGACCCCCTCGCGGTCGATGGTCACCCCGTAGAGCGCGTCCGCCACCGCCATGGTCATGTGATTGTGGGTGACGACGAGGAACTGCTGGCGCTCCGCCAGCCGGGTGAGCAGTCGCGTGAAGCGCGCGACATTGGCGTCGTCGAGAGCGGCGTCCACCTCGTCGAAGACGTAGAACGGCGAGGGGTTGACGTGTTCGAGGGCGAAGATCACCGCCATGGCGGTGAGCGCCCGCTCTCCACCGCTCAGATGGCTGAGGGGTTGGAGGCGCTTGCCGGCCGGCTGGGCGAGGATCTCGATGCCCGGCAGCCGCTCGCCATCGGGCGCCGCCCCGGCGCCGTCGGTCTCCGGGGTCGGCAGCTCAGCCTCCTCGAGGTGCAGCGTCGCCCGCCCCCCGGGGAACAGCTCGCCGAACAGCCCGGCGAAATGCACGCTGACAGCGCCGAAGACGGCGTCGAAGCGGCGCCCCGCCTCGGTGCTCAGCCGCCGCGCCAGGTTGCGGATCTCGCCGGCGGCGACGGCCAGGTCCTCGCGATCCGCTCGCTGCCTGGACACCCTCTCGGCGAGCACCTCGTGCTGCTCGGGTGCCAGGGCGTTGACCGGGCCCATGGCGGCGATGCGGCGCTCCAGGCGGGTGATCTCCCGCTCGGCGCGTTCCGCGGCCGCCGCGTCCAGCTCCGGAGCGTCCTCCTCCACCTCGTCGCGCACCGAGTCGGTCAGCTCGGCGACGCGCATCTCGGCAATGCCCACCTCGTCTGTGGCGGCGTTCACCTCATCCTCGGCGCGGGCCACCGCGATCTTGACCTCGGAGCGCTCCAACTCGGCGGCCGCGATGCCCGCCTCCAGAGGGGCCAGCGGAAGGCTCGCCCGCGACAGCCGTTCCTCCGCCTGCGCCACGTGCCCGGCCGCGGAGTGAGCCGACGACGAGGCGTCACCGCTCCGCGCCAGGGCGGTGAGGACATCGGTCTCCGCCGCCGCCACGCGCGCCTCCGCCTGGGTCACCCGTCCGGCCGCCTCGGCACGGCGCCGCAGGCCGTCGGAGCGCAGGCGTTCCACGTCGTCGTGCTCCCGGCGTATCCCGGCCAGCTCCTCCCGCGCCGCGGCGAGCCGGGCCGCCAGCGAGGCCTCCCGGCTGTCGCGATCGGCCGCGTCCCGGCTTGCCCGCTCCCTGGCCGACCGGCCACGGTCCGCCTGCTCCAGTAGTCGGGCCGTCTCCACCCCCGCGTTGGTGGCCGCCTCCAGGGCCGCGGCGGCGCTCTCCCGGCGGCGGCTCACCTCCGCTTCCAACGAGGGGAGGCGCCTCTCCTCCATCCCCAGCGCCGCCTGCGCCGACGCGGCGGGGGTGGCGGCCTCGGCGACCTCGCGGCGGCGGACGCTGAGCTCGGCCATGGCGGTGGCGGCCACGCCATCCGCGACGCCCACCGCCGCCGACAGCCGCCGCACCAGGGCGTCGGCCGATGCCTCCGCCTCGACGGCCGCGCGTGCCGCTGTCGTGGCCTCGCGGGCGACCTCGACCAGGTGGAGCGTGGCGCCGTGCCCGCCTCCGGCCCGGATGCCGGCGGCGGTGATGACCGTGCCGTCGGGCAGCACCGCCCGCGCCGCTCCCCGGGCGGCCACGCGTCGCGCCCTGACCAGGTCGGGGACCAGCCATGTCCCGGCCAGGCAGTGGGCGGCGGCCAGTCCCGCCCCCGGTGCCACCAGGACGGCGGAGAGGGCGGCTCGGGCCCCCTCCACATCCAACGCCTCGGCGCCCGATGCCTCCGTGCCGCCGTCACCGGCCTGAAGCACCTCCTCGCGCAGTTCGGCGGCGCGGAGGAACCCCAGGGCGAGGTCGAGGTCGGCGACGATCCAGGCCCCCAGATGCGGTTCCAGGGCCGCCTCGAGCGCCGCGGAGTCGGCGTCATCACGGACGCGCATGGAGTCGATGAGACGGGCCGCCCCCAACTCGGCGGCGTGGGCGGTGACGGCCCCGCTGCCTCCCAGGGCGCCCTCGACCTGGCCCTCGAGGCTGGCTGCCCGGGTGATCGACTGGGCCGTCGCCTCCCTGGCGGCGAGCAGCCCCGCCTCCGCCCGCCGCAGCGTGGCGCGGGCCGCCTCCAGGGCGGCGGCGCCCTCCGCGGCGGCCTTCTCGGCGCGGTCCGCGACGGTCTCGGTCTCGCGCAGGCGCGCCTCCGCGGCCCGGGCGATCGAGCGCAGCTCGGCCACCCGCCGCCCCAACTTCTGAGAGCTCCTCGGTCTGCGAGCGCGCGGCCTCCTCGAGCAGTGACGCCCGCGCCACCGCCTCGCGTCCGGCCGCCTGGGCGGCCGCTGCGCTCTCCCCCACCCGGGCGAGGTCGGCGTCCGCGGCCGCCAGGGCCTGGCGCGCCTCCGCGGCCTCGCCCGCCGCTGCGGTGCTGAGGGCCTCGAGTTCGCTGATCGACGCCTCCAGTCCTTCGACGCGCCTGCGCAGGTCGGCGCCGGACCCGGCCAGGTCCACCAGGGCTCCACCCGCCTCGCGATCGTCGAGAAGGGCCCGGACGAGGTCGACGCGGGCGTCGGCCCGGCGCAGGACGCTCGTGGTGATGCGGTCACTGAACCGGCAAGTCTCACCACCGGCACGCTCCGCCGCGACCCGCGCCGCCTCCAGCTGCTGGGCCGCCAGCCGTTGCGCCGACCGCGCCCGCTCCAGGTTCTCACGCTCCGCGTCGAGCCGTTCGGCGTACCCTAGTCGGCCAGCCGGGCGGCGTCGAGCCGGCGCTCGGCGGCCTCCAGCCGGCGCCGGGCCTGCTTGAGCTGCGCCCGCGCCGAGCGCCACTCCTCGCGCGTCAGGCTGCCGCGCAGCTCGCCGAGCCGTCCGGCGAGGCCGCGCATCTCCAGAGCCGCCTCCAGCTCCGAGGCGAGCAGGCGGAGGCGCGGCTCGGTCTCCCCGAGCCGGTCGACCAGCCTCTGCACGGCGACGTCGACGTGGTCCAGCCGGCGCAGGGCGTCATCGCAGGCGATGCGCAGGGGGCGGACGCCGGCCGCCTGCTCGACCAGGCTGCGCCGCTGGCGCGGCGTCGCCTCGATGATCGCCTCGATGTCGTTCTGCGCCACGACGGCGTAGCCGTGCTGCGTCAGTCCGGTCCCGCCCAGCAGGCGCTCGACGTCGCGCAGGCGTGCCCGTTCACCGTTGATCCGGTACTCGACCTCACCGCCCCGCACCACGCGGCGGCTCACCGCCGCCTCGGCGTCGTCGGCGGGAAGGCCCCCATCCTCGTTGTCGAGGACCAGCTCGACCTCGGCCACGCCCATCCGCGGCCTGCCCTGGCCGCCGGCGAAGATCACCTCGTCGAGCCGGCTGCCGCGCAGCTCCCGGGCGTTGGTCTCCCCCAGCGCCCAGCGAATGGCATCGACGAGGTTGCTCTTGCCGCTGCCATTCGGGCCCGACGACGCCGGTGATGCCCGGCTCGAACCGGATCTCGCTGCGGTGAGCGAACGTCTTGAACCCGCTGAGAACGACCCGGCGCAGTCTCATTCGCCGGATTCTCCCCGCAGTCTCAGCTCGCCGTCAACATCTGGGGCCGGCGTCAGGCCGGAACCACAAGATGTCGGGGCCGTGATCACGTCGGGGGCGTGGAGGCGGGAGAAATAAGTCCTTTGAATTGATCTGCCATCGTTGGAGAAACGGGACTCGCCGCGTTTGCTTTCGGCGGGCAAAGCGTGGCGGTGGGACAATTGAAAATATTATGGCCATTCACGAAATTAGTGGGGTTGGCCGCGTATTGCGAAAGCGCCTTCTGCGCGGCATAGGTTGGCAGGGCATTGAACCAGGCGCTGTTGCCGTAACCCCCGGCGGCAAAGGTGGCGAGGTCGGACCAGTGAATATTATCCTGGTCGTAACCGCTGGGTGCTCCGGGCGTGTTGTTGGCGATGCTGAAATCGGGCAGCACCTGATTGTTGTCATCCACATACATGCCGAGCGTAAGCCCCCACTGCCGGAGATTGCTGAGGCAGGCGGTGCGGTTGGCCTTTTCCTTCGCCTTGGCCAGCGCGGGCAGCAGCAGCGCCGCCAGAATGCCGATGATGGCGATGACCACCAGAAGTTCAATCAGGGTGAAGGCGCGTTTTGTTTTAGTGGCAAACCTTCGCAGAAAAACCAACTCACCGCTGCCGGTCGCTTGCGAACAATTGTCGGCAGCTTGCGCCACGCCACCCATTCATTTGCAAGTCCCGACCTCGGCGGGGCCGGTTTCCCCAAAGTTTTTTCCGGCGCTTGACAACGGCGGCAACCGTCCTCCTTTGACATTATTTGCCGGAACGATGGCAATTTTGGTGTAGGTGGTATGTGTCTTCCGGCGGCAAAATCAACCGAGGAAAGTCGTCATGAAAACGAACCGGTTTCATAAATTTCTATTGGCCGGAATCACGCCGTGGTTGGCGGGCGCGGGCCTGTGCGCCGCGCCGTTGACCTGGTTTCCCGGACCGGCCCTAGACGCCCATGAGCGGGCGGCCACGGTCCTCACCAGCGGCAGGAATTTCCTGACGGGCGGCGACGTCTACGAATATTATTTTTTCCCGGTCAGTTATCCCATCAGTTTGGCGGCGACGAACGACTACTGGACTTACTATTCGCCGTTTTACAGCCTCAACATCGCGCCCGGAGCCGTGGTGAGCGATGGCAATGATCGTCATCTTTGGCGGCAGCGACGGGACCAACTCCCAGAGCGCGGTGTTCGCCTACAGCTTCCGGCGACACGCCGCCCGTCCTTGCTTCCATGAACGTCGCCCGTTCCTATCTCGGCTATGCGCCCGACCAGGAATGGCAACGCCTACGCCTTTGGCGGGCTGGACGACAACGGCAATCCGCTTCATCCGCCGAGCGTTACAATCTGGACAATAACACCCACCTGGACCTACATCGCCAGCCTGCCGGCGGCGCGTATACAATTTTCCCGCCGTCTTCAACCGCACGAACTACATCTACATTTTCGGCGGACTGACCGATACCGACGTCCGGATGGAATCCGCCACCGTGCTGCGTTACTCCGTGAGCGGAAACAGTTGGAGCACGATGGCGGCCATGCCGGTCGCCGTCGCCGGCAGCGCGGCGACGCTCGGCCCCGATGGAAAAATCTATGTGGCCGGCGGCACTTCCGGCGGCGTCTCACCAATGTGGTTCAGGTCTATGATCCCGCCGCCAATTCCTGGACGATTTCGACGCCGCTGCCCGAAGGCTTGAGCCTCGCCGCCATGGGCGTGGATAGTCTGGGCCGGCTGATCGTGATGGGCGGCGTGGACGCCAATGGCTACGACGTGAGCGATGTCTGGCGCAGCCAGCAATTCGGGGTGCCGGACAGCCCGCCGGTGCTCACGCAATTTCCCGCCACCAACGCCACCTATCTGGCGGCCTACGCTTCTTCCATCAATGCCACCGGCAGCCCGCCGCCGACTTATTCGCTCGTCAGCGGTCCCGCCGGGACGTACGAAATATGCTATCGGCATACTCCGCTTCCGCGTAGAAGTCGGATGCTGTGCTGTTGGCCTTGCCGTGACGCGCCCTTGGCTTTTTCATACTTGATCCTCGTGGGACCGTTCGCCGGGTCGAGTTTTTGCAGGAAAGCGGCACGAGAACGGTCGCCGCCTCCTCGATTTAACCTTCACTTCCGCCTCCCAGTCAAGACTACGTATCAAGTCAAAACGAACCGGCAAACGCAGACGAGGTCCGCATC
>CAWEEP010000044.1:0-51596 GCA_963808125.1 Candidatus Dormiibacterota bacterium | reverse complement strand
GCGGCCGCCCAGGGTGATCGCGTGAACAAGACCGACGCCGTTGTCATCGGCTTCTTCATCTTCGTGCTCGCCGTCTTCCTCGGCGTCGAGCTGATCTCGAAGGTGCCCTCCATCCTCCACACGCCGCTGATGTCGGCGACGAACTTCATCCACGGCATCGTTGTCGTCGGTGCCATCACCATCGCCGCCACCGCCCGCGGCCAGATGGGCGCCGTCATCGCCACCGCGGCCGTCTTCCTCGGCACCCTCAACGTCGTCGGCGGCTGGGTCGTCACCGACCGCATCCTCGGCATGTTCCACACGCGACGACCGCAGCCCAAGCCGCCGGCGGAGAAGGACTGATGCTGCCCAACTGGGCCACCCTCAGCTACCTGGTGGCGATCGCCCTCTTCATCATCGGCATCAAGCAGCTGACCCTCCCCGCCACCGCCAGCCGGGGCAACCCGGTCACCGGTCTGGGCATGCTGGTCGCCATCGGCGTCACCCTCGGCCTGGTCCACGCCGGCTGGCAGTACGTCATCCCGGCGGCCGCCGCCGGAGCCGTGGTCGGCGCCGTCGTCTCGAAGCGGGTGGCGATAGCCGCGATGCCGCAGATGGTGGCCCTCTTCAACGGCATGGGCGCGGGCGCCGCCGCCCTGGTCGCCCTCGGCGACTGGCACCACATCACGGCGGGCGGCCAGAGCGTGGGCACCATCGAACTCGGTGACCATCCTGCTGAGCTGCCTCATCGGCTGCATCAGTTTCAGCGGCAGCATCATCGCCTTCGCCAAGCTGCAGGAGCTGATGCGGGGAAGCCCCATCACCTGGCCGCTCCAGCACGCCACCAACGCGCTGTTGCTGGGGGCGCTCGTCGGCATCGGTGCCGCCATCGTCGTGACCGGGGCATGGGGAGTTCTCCTCATCGTCTTCCTCGCCGGCGCCCTGCTGCTCGGCCTCGCCTCGGTGCTTCCCGTCGGCGGCGCCGACATGCCGGTGATCATCTCCCTGCTGAACTCACTCACCGGCCTCGCGGCGGCGGTGACCGGATTCGTCATCAGCAACTACGCGCTGGTGGTCGCCGGTGCCTTGGTCGGGGCCTCGGGCTCGATCCTCACCCTGCTGATGAGCCGGGCCATGGCCCGGTCGCTGGCCAACGTCCTCTTCGGCGCCTTCGGCAAGGTGACCGCGGGCGGCGCAGCGGCGGCGCTGGGGAGCGACAAGACCATCCATCCCACCAACGTCGAGGACGTGGCGGTGCTCCTCTGCTACGCCCAGCAGGTGATCATCGTCCCCGGCTACGGCATGGCTGTCGCCCGCGCCCAGCACGAGGTCAAGGAGCTGGCCGACCAGCTGGAGAAGCGGGGGCGTCCGCGTCCTCTACGCCATCCACCCGGTCGCGGGCCGGATGCCCGGGCACATGAACGTGCTCCTCGCCGAGGCCGACGTCCCCTACCCCCAGCTCAAGGAGATGGACCAGGTCAACCCGGAGTTCGCCCACACCGACGTCGCCGTGGTCATCGGCGCCAACGACGTCGTCAATCCCGCGGCGCGAAACGAGCCCTCCAGCCCCATCTACGGCATGCCGATCCTGCGGGTCGACGAGGCCAAGACGGTCGTGGTGCTGAAGCGCAGCATGAACCCCGGGTTTGCCGGCATCGAGAACCATCTGTTCTACGCCGACAACACCCTCATGCTCTTCGGCGACGCCAAGGACTCCGTGGCCAAGCTGAACGCCGAGGTCAAGCAGCAGGCGACCGCCTAGAGCCCGGCACCGCGCCGACCCGCGGGAAACTTTGGACGGCGTACGATGCTGCCACGCCACCCGGGCGGCCGGCCGGAATGGGGATGCCCGAGGGACGGCGATGTCATGGGATCGGAATCCACGATCACAGGGGTCAGGTGATGAAGGCGCGACACCTCGTTCTGGCGGGGCTGGCGGTCCTCGCGGCCGGATGCGGCAGCTCCAGCGCCAAACCGGCGGGCTCGGCATCGGGGTCCACCGAGACGCCGGCATCGACCACCACCGTCGCCGAGAGGTACCTCGAGGCCGCCAACGGCGTGGACGCCGCCTACCTGCAGTGGAGCAGCGCCATCGTGGGCGTCACCCAGACCAGCGCCCTGGTGGCTCCGGCCTCCGCGTACGCGGCAGCCCTCACGACGTTCGACAGCGCGGTCCAGGGGATCGGGGCCAGCGGGACGGCGGCCGCCGACATCAACACCCTGATCAGCGACGACGAAGCCGTCATCACCGATCTGAACGGGGTCGGCAGCGCCTCCAGCTACACCACCTGGAGCGCGCAGATCACCACCGACGGCACCAAGGCGATCGCCGCCGGCGACACCACCCGGGCCGCCCTGGGCCTGCCCCCGTCGTGACCGGGACCCTGACCAGGACCGCCGGCCTCCGCCGCCGCCTCAGCGCTGCCAGACGCTCCCGGCGTTCTCGCCCATGATGAGGCGCATCTCCGCGCCGTCCACTCCGGCCTGATCCAGGGCCCGCCGGTACCGGGCCACGCCGAGCAGGGGGAAGTCGGTGCCGAGGAGCAGGCGGTCGGCGCCGACCAGGGTGACGGCGTCGCGGACGGCGCTGGGGCCGTACACGAAGGGCATGGCGGCGAGATCGAACCACAGGCGGCGGCAGAGCTCGCGGACCTCCGGCATGCGGGCGTGGAAGGGCAGCCCCCCGCCCAGGTGGGCGGCGACCAGGCGGAGGCCGGTCACCCGCGCCGCGAAGCGGGCCAGGCGCTCCGGGGTCACCGTCCCCTTGCCGGGGTAGTCGTGGCCGACCGGCTCGCTGCAATGCAGGGTCCAGGGCAGGTCGAGGGAGGCCGACCGGGCGGCGAGCAGGAGGATTCCGTCCCCCTCCAGGTCCCATCCCTGCGCGTCGGCGTTCAACTCGCCGATGCCCGCCAGCCCCATACCGGCGCAGCGCTCGAGTTCGGCGGCGGCGTCGGGCGCCGCCGGCTGGACGATGCCGCAGCCGATCACCCGGTGCGGGTGGCGGCGCTGCAACTGGGCGACAAAGCTGTTGGCCTCGGCGCAGAGGCGGGGGTCGGCGAACGGCCAGGTGAAGACGACGGCGCGGTCGATCTCCTCGCCGTCGAGGTACGTGAGCAGCTCGCGTTCCCCGGCGAGGCGTTTGCTGCCCACGTGGCAGGCGGCGAACCACGGCTCGGCGGCGGCGATCTGTGCGACGTCGCGCAGCACGCGGTCGGGCATGACATGGAGGTGAGCGTCGACGACGGGCGAGGTCATGGAGGTGGCTGCATCACCGGTACCCGCGCACATCGTAGACGGTGATCCCCGGCGCGGTCGCGATCACGGGCAGATGCTGCGCCGCCCACCAGGCGCCGTTCACCCCCGGCTGGGAGGTGTCGATCTCCACGTAGCTGACGTCGTAGCGCTGCAGGACGGTGAGGATCGCCTGGCACCCCCCGATGGCGGTGTCGCCGCAGCCACCCAGCACCTGCGCCACATCGCGCTGGCGCTGGGCGTAGTCCAGGCCGTAACTCCACAGCCAGCCGGTGTACCCCATCACCTCCGGCCGCCCGGTGAGCAGCGGGATGGGGTCGTCGAAGCTCCCCGGGGTGAGGAACACGGCGTTGGCGGCGGTGCGCGCGTCCACCTCCTTCGCCAGGCTGACCTCGGCCGCCGTGGCCACCGTGTAGGGGCCGGTGACCGACACGTCGCTGGGCGTGAAGGGGAGCAGGCGGACGACGCCGAGCGCGCCGGTGGCGAGGACGCTGGCGACGATGACGGCGCTGAGGATGCGCCGCCACACGCCGCGCCAGAGGTGGACGCAGACGGCCCCGATCAATAGCGCTGCGCCCAGGTACCAGTAGGTGAGCAGCTTGGTGTTGTCCCAGGCCCAGCTCTGCGGCACGACGACGTTGGCGACGACGAAGACCGGCATGCAGGCGAGGAGGAAGCGGAGCAGCGGCGCGGGGATGCCCAGGAAACCGCCGTCGCCGAGGCGCCGGCCGGTGCAGCGGCGCACCACAACGGCGACGGTCACGGCCACGCAGAGGGGCACGGCGACGCCCAGGTTGACGAACCAGAAGGCCCAGAAGCCTCCGCTGAAGGGCAGCTGGACCGAGTCGGTGATGGCCGTGACCAGCGCGGACGGCGTGAACGCGTGGCCCAGCGCCGCGGTGTTGATGGCGCTCGACATCCAGCCTGGCTCGAGCCAGGGGTACTGGTTGCCCAGCGCCGCGCTGCCGTGGGGGGCGGCGGCGAGCTGAACCAGGCGTGGCGCCGCGACCACGGCGGCGACGCCGGCGAAGAGCAGCCAGCCCCGGCGCCATCGCATCAACGCCAGACCCGCGGCGATGATGGCGAGGGCGAAGAGGCTCTGGACGTGCACGACGAGGAGAAGTCCCGTCAGCACGCCGGCGACACCGACGTCCCAGAGGCGCGCGCGGAGTCCGTCGAAGGCGGCGAAGAGGAGCGTGAGCACGGCGAGGACGGCGGCGAAGCCCATCATCAGCGTGCGCTGGGGCAGCCACCAGGCGAAGAGGGGTGTGTACCACTCCTGGTCGGTGAAGACGGGCTTGGCCCCCTGCGGCTGCAGCACGGGATTGCCGTCATAGGTGCGCGGCTGATCGGCGATGACGCCGGGGATCCCCGCGAACGGTGGCTGCCGTGATGCCCACGCCCTGCAGCGGATGGGTGACGACATACCCGAGGCTGCACTGCTGCGTGGTGTCGCCGCGAGCCGTGCAGGCGTCCTGCAGAGTACCGGCGAACCCGATGCCGCCGCCGATGAAGCAGATGAGGACGGCCAGCACTCCCACCGACCGGCGCGCCCCGAGGCGCTCGGCGAGGCTGACGACGAGCACGACGACGGCGACACCGAGCACCACCTGCGGCAGCCAGAGGGAGGTGCCCGCCGAGAGCCCGAGACGCATCAGCATGGCCGAGGCGAAGTCGGGGATGAAGGGGTAGTAGAGCGGGGTCCCGCTCATGATCGGGTTCTGCGGCGGCAGGTTGCCGGCGACGCTGAAGCTCGACGCGGTGATGAGGTGCTGCGACCAGTCGGGCAGCCAGTAACCGGTGAGGAGGTTGCCGGTCACGTCCTGGTACATGGCGCGGGAGAAGAGCAGGACGAGGGCGAGGGCGGCGACGGCGGCGACGGTCGCCATCAGCCAGGAGGCGTTGCCGTGGACCTGGGCGTCCTCCCACGAACTCGCGCCACGGCTCGAGGAGGGCGGCGGGGCGGAAGCGGGCGGCGGCGGCGGCGATCGCGGTCACGGCGACCGGCGCCAGCAGGATCGACGCCGGTCCCAGACCGATGCCGAGGCTCAGCAGGAAGCAGACGGTGCTGTCGAGGACGATGGCGGCGGTGATGCCGACGGCGGCGCGCTCCCAGAGCCGCAGGGAACTCCGCAAGGTGCCCGCCAGGGCGAAGGCGGAGAGGGCGCCGAGAAGGGTGAGGAGGACGACGCTCGAGAGGGTTGCCATCCGGCTACCAGGTCGAGACCCAGACCCGCATCACGTGGTCGGCGGCGGTTTGCGGGATGGCCGTCCACACCGGGTAGAAGAAGATGAAGCTGGCGATGACGACGCCGATGACGGCGTAGGCGAGCGGTGCAAGCGACCACCAGCGGCCCCGCGCCTGGAACCTGACACCGCGGATGGCGGTGAGCGCGTAGGCGAGCGCCAGGGCCACGAAGATCAGCATCCCCAGCGCGTGGTAGAAGAAGAGCACCCGCTGCTCGTTGCCCGGCACCCACATCATCCAGCTGGCGATGTAGCCGAGCACGATGAAGCTGGGCACGAAGCGGCGGGACACCACGGCGAAGACGACGCCGGAGGCGCAGAAGACGGCCATGCCGAGGAAGCCGAGGTCGAAGAGGATCCCCGGAGGATGGATGGGGCCGGGCTGGGTGCCGGTGAAGGCGTTGATGGCCGGCTCGGCGGCGTGGAAGGTGATGATCATCGTCGTCAGGCTGGCCACCATCAGCGCCCCCAAACCGACACGGAGCTTGGTTGGGCCCGCCATCATGCGCCAGACACAGAAGAGCAGGGCCAGAATGCCCAGCCACCACACCGCAGGATTGCCCATGTCGGTGATCACCGCCGTGCCCGCCACGCTGGGCGCGTCGAGAAGATGGTCGCTCTGCGCGTAGAAGAGAACGGGGTGCTCCATGATCGGCCACGTGTACCAGCGCGACGCGTAGGGATGGCCGTGGCACTCGTGCTCGTGGTATTGCAGGCTCGCCGAGTTGACATCCTCGATGTTGGCGATGGCCTGCGCCGGGTTGGGCAGGGTGATGCCGTCGATGACGGTGACCGGGACGGGGAGGAAGTCGACGGGGTGCAGGGGGTCCGTGGTCAGGCCGGGGACGGCCGGGTTGCAGGCGACGAAGCGGTAGACGTCGTCATGCGAGATCGTGTCGTAGCGTGAATAGGCGGCGCAGAAGACGACGCCGACGAGGATCACGCCGGCCCCGTAATGGAGCACCGCGCGCCGTCCCGCCGCCTCTCTCCACAGCACGGTCTCGGCGCGCCGCGGTCCGGCCAGCCTGCGCAGCGCCGGCACCAGCGCCGCTGCGTACGGCGCGAGCAGGCGGAAGCCGATGAGGGCGCCCATGACCACGAGCGGCGCCAGCGCGGTGAGCTTGGCGGCGAAGGCGAGCCCCAGCGCCAGGGCGGTGAGGTAGAGCGTGATGCGCCACTGCCGCCGGGTACGGGCCTGCCAGTGCAGTAAGAACAGGTAGTAGACGATGGCGACAAAGAAGATGGCGGGCATGTCGATGAGACCGGTGCGGGATTCGACGAAGGCGAGCCCGTCGAAACAGACGAGGAGCGCGGCGCACACGGCGAAGAAGCGGTCCCGGCGCAGCCGCAGTGCGATGAGGTACATGAGGCCGACGAACAGGCTTCCGGTGATCACCTGGGTGATCCGCCAGCCCCAGGTGTTGAAGCCGATCCAGGCGATCGACGGTGTCATCAGCAGCTTGACGAGCGGCGGCTCGGGGTCGAAGTAGCTGATCGCGGGCGAGTGCAGGTCGTCGGCGGCGTCGGTCGGGAAGTAGACCTCGTCGAAGATCTGGCCGCAGGCCTTGATCGTCGAGTTGCCGATGGCGACGTTCTGGCAGGCGCTGGGATCGCTGTTGAAGGCGTGGCCGACGCCGAGCACCTGGACGGCCGGCTGCGGGGTCGCGTTGCCGCCCAGGAAGTTGGGAAGGATCGGGCTGGCGAAGCGCAGGACGAAGGCGAGGAGGGTGAGCGCCACCACGAGGAGGAGGTCGGTGCGGCTGAGATCCAGGAAGCCGCGCAACCCGGCCCGGACCAGGGGGCGGTCGCGGGATGGCGGGCGAGGGGGTGCGGGTTCCTCGGCGGCCCCCTCCTCGGTCTCCTCCTCCGTCTCGTCCTCCGTCTCCTCCAACGGCCCCCCGGACGCCCCTGGGGACGGCAGGTCCGACGGCGCCTCGAGCGTCTCGCCCTTCGGCTCCTCGGGCTGCTCCTCCGACGGCTCACCCGGCGGCGACACGGGGGGTTCCTCAGGCGTCGCTGTCATGGGGGATCCACCCGTCGGTCAGCGGCGCCGTCGGTTCCGGCGCGGTCCCACAGGGCGCGGGCCGGTGGGGACTGGGTCATGTCGCGGGCTGATCACCGTTTCGATCTCGCGGAGGAGGCTCCCGGCGTCGGCGAGGGGGAGCACCACCTCGTCGTCGAAGACGCAGCGGCGACCCAGAACGCGGCGCAGCCGGCCGTTGTCGGGGTCGCGAAGGCGGAAGAGCAACGCCTCCCGGTCGTGCCAGCGCCGCTCCGCCGCCCGGCCCCGCGGCAGGTAGCGGCGCCGATCCGGCTTGTCCATGGCACCGAGCAGGCGGCCCACCCGAACCCGGCGGATGTCGGCGAGCTCGACCCGGCAGCTGGAGGCGTAGACCCGGATGAGCAGCCGGTCGCCCTGCAGCTGGACGTAGCTGAAGCGCTGGCGCAGCCACATCGAACTGGAGAAGCCGAGGCAGACGGCGGAGACGATCAGCCAGGGGGTGCCGGCGTCAGCCTTCTTGTTGAGGGTGTAGATGAGCGTGATGGTGAGGCCGACGAGGGCCAGGACGATCAGCCAGTTGCCATAGCGGCGCCAGGTGTCGAGGACGTAGAGGTTCTTGTAGCGGCGGGACATCGGTGGCGCCGAGCATAGCGGGCGGCGGCGTGTCTCCAGAGCCCCAAGTGGGCCGAGTTCCCGATGCGGCGACAGGGGGAGGGTTCGCCCGGCCCGCCCGGGCGTCCGACCTACCCGGTGATGGCCACCATCCGGTCCAGGGAGAGGCGGGCCCGGTCCGCCACGGCCGTGGGGACGGTGACCCGTGGTGCCATCCGCTCCAGGCAGGTGGCCACCTTCTCCAGGGTGATCTTCTTCATGTAGGGGCAGACCGCGTCCTCCGACGCGGGCAGGAATCGCTTGCCGGGAGCAAGCAGGTTCATGCGGTGGATGATGCCCACCTCGGTGGCGACGATGAAGGTGGAGGCGGGCGACTCGACGGCGCGACGGACCATCCCCTCAGTGGAGGCGACGACGCAGCTGGACCCGGGCAGGTCGCCGCGGCCCAGCCGGTACAGCGTCGCCGAGGTGCATCCGCACTCGGGGTGGAGCAGCAGCTCGGCGTCCGGGTGGCGGCGGCGGGTCTCCTCCAGCCGCTCCGGATCGATCCCCGCGTGCACGTGGCACTCGCCCATCCAGACGTGCATGCGGCGTCCCGTGACCCGCTCCAGGTGGGCGCCCAGGAACATGTCCGGGCAGAAGAGGATCTCCCGGTCCTCGGGGATGGAACGGATGACGGCCTCGGCGTTGCCCGAAGTGCAGCAGTAGTCGGATTCGGCCTTGACCTCGGCCGAGGTGTTCACGTAGGAGACGACGACCGCCCCCGGATGCTGGGCCTTCCACTCGCGCAGCTGGTCGGCGGTGATGGTGTCGGCGAGCGAGCACCCCGCCTCGAGGTCGGGGAGCAGCACGGTCCTCTGCGGCGAGAGGATCGCCGCCGTCTCCGCCATGAAGTGGACGCCGCAGAAGACGATGACATCGGCGTCCGTCTCCGTCGCCAGGCGGGAGAGGTTGAGGGAGTCGCCGACGAAGTCGGCGATGTCCTGCACCTCGGGAAGCTGGTAGTTGTGGGCGAGGATGACCGCGTTGCGCTCGAGGCGTAGCCGGTCGATGCGGGCGGCGAGTTCGCCGGCGGGGGCGCCGGGAAGGGCGGCGTCGGGGCGGGCGAGGGCGACGGCCATGCGATCTCCTGCCTGAACCCGGGAGCTGGCCGGGTTTAGGTCAACCTGACTTTATGTCAAGTATACCTTAACTACACGGCGTGGTCGCCCGAACCACCAGCTGGCCTCATCGCGCGAAGGATCAGAGGGCCGCCACCGAGATCTTGCTGGCGCCGCCGCTGACCTCCAGCTCGTAGCGGTCGGTCGCCTGGTCGTAACCGGGGCTGTCCAGCGTGGCGGGGCCGCCCGTGGAGCCGAGCTGCCGGCCGTCGATGCTCAGCCGGCTCAATCCCCCGTTGACATGAATCCGGACGGGCACGGCGGCGGGTCGGAGGAGGGTGACGCGGCTGGCGCCGCCGCGGATGCGCAGCGGCACGGTGCCTTCGGGGCGGGGCAGGCGGACCCCGATGTGGTTGGCGCCGCCGGTGAGGCTGAAGCCCGTGACCCGGGCCGCGGCCAGGTCGGCGTCGACCTCCGATGCCCCACCCCGGATCTCCACGTTCCAGGGGATGGCCCCGTTGATCAGCATCTCGCCGCGCCCCACCCCGGCGGCGAAGAGGCCGGGGAAGGTCATCGTCACCGTCCCGCCCTGGACACGCACCCGGGGGGCGCGGCGGTCGAAACGGGCCCGGAAGAGCTCGGGCATCCCGCTGGCGGCCCGCATCCGGAACTTGGAGAGGTTGCCGACGATCTCCAGGCGGCCGGCGCTCACCACCCCGAGCGGCGCCGACAGCCCGTCGGAGTACTCGCCCTTGGCCTGGTCGGCTGATCGCAGCCCGGCGGTGATGGCCTGCGTCACCGCAGCGCTGCGCGTGGCGTAGTCGGTGAGCAGGGCGAGCTGGGCGTCGTCGTACCCGGCGTACAGCTTCTCGACGGCGGTGCCAATGGCGGCGTACTCGGCGACGACGCGCTCCATGCCCTCGGGCATCAGCCGGGCGATGACCCGCCGCCGGTCGGTGGGGTCGGGTTCCCGGCGCACGATCCCCGCCCGCTCCAGGCGGTCCAGCACGCCAGTGACCGCCCCGGTGGTGATCCCCAGGAGGTCCGCCAGCCTCCCGGCGGCCATCGGGCCCTCCATGGCCAGCAGGTTGGTGCAGTGGAGATCGGTGACCCCCAGGCCGAGGCGGTCGGCGATCGCCTGGTTGTGGAGGACGGTCCAGGCGACCTGGCGGCGCACGGCCGTGGTCAGGCGCCCGATGAGATCGGCGCGAGTGGCGATGGGTTGCGGGGGTGGGCTTGACATGGATCGGTGGCTCTGCTTACTATCTGGTTAGCTTAGTAACTAAGATATCACTGATGAAGAGCCTCAGCATGAGCCAAGAGAAGTATCCCAGCCCGGCAGCCGCTGTGGGAGGCGAGGTCCGGCGGCGCCGGCTCCCGGAGATGGAGGGCCGCATGGCCCGCTGGTACGCCCGCAATCGCGGCTCCGCCAGCCAGATCGCCGAATGCCGCCGCCAGGCGGCCCGGCTCACCGCCGCCCTTCCGGCGGGCGCCGCCGTGCTCGAGGTGGCCTTCGGCCCCGGCTATCAGGCCGTCGAGATGGCGCGGCCCCGCAGCCTGCGGGTGACCGGGCTGGACATCAGCCGCACCATGGTCGCCATCGCCACCGATACCGCCCGGCGCGCCGGTGTGGACGTCGACTTCCGGCAGGGCGACGTGTCCGCCATGGCCCTCGAGGCGGACGCCTTCGACCTCGTCGTCTGCCAGGCGGCGTTCAAGAACTTCAAGCGCCCGGCCGATGCGATCAACGAGATGCACCGGGTGCTCCGGCCGGGCGGCGCCGCGGTGATCCAGGACATGAACCGGGACGCCTCCAACGCCGACATCGCCCGGGAGGTGCGGGGGATGGGGCTGAAGCCGATCAGCGCCTTCATGACCAGGCTGATCCTCGGCACCATGCTCCGCCGCCGCGCCTACTCGCCGGCCCGCTTCGAGCGCCTGGTCGCGGGGACCAGGTTCGGGACGTGCGAGGTGACCACAGAGGGGATCGGCCTCGAGGTGCGGCTGACCAAGGCGGCGGCATGACACCCCGAGACAGCGCGGCGCCGCCGGCGGGCGACCCGGCCGCACCGGCGGGAACGCGGGCGGAGCCCTCCGCCGTGCACGTCACCGGCCTGCGCAAGGCGTTCCAAACCCGACGCGGGCGCGTGGATGCCCTCCGCGGCATCGACCTGTCGGTCGCCAGGGGCGAGATCTACGGTCTCCTCGGCCCCAACGGGGCGGGCAAGACGACAGCTCTGCGCATCCTCACCACCCTGATGCCGGCCGACTCCGGCGAGGTCGTGGTCGCCGGCCTGGACGTCCGGCGCCGCCCCGCCCGGGTGCGGCGGCACATCGGCTACGTCGGCCAGCTCGGCGGCGCCGACCGGGAGGCCACCGGACGGGAGAACCTGATCCTGCAGGGCCGCCTGTATGGCATGGGCAGAGGGGAGACGGAGCGCCGCGCCGCCGAGCTCATCGAGCTTCTCGACATCGGGCCCTTCAGCGGGCGCATCGTCCGCACCTACTCCGGGGGACAGCGGCGCCGGCTCGAGGTGGCGCTGGGCATCGTGCACCGCCCCGACGTCCTCTTCCTCGACGAGCCCACCCTGGGACTCGACCCCCAGAATCGCGCCAATCTCTGGGACCAGCTGCGCGGGCTCCGCGACACGGGCACCACCATCCTCCTCACCACCCACTACCTGGACGAGGCGGACCAGCTCAGCGACCGCGTCGCCATCATCGACAGCGGTCTGGTCGTCGCCGAGGGGGCGCCTGAGGAGTTGAGGAGGCGGTACCCCGCGGGGGTCACCATCACCACCCGGCCGGGGGCGGCCGACCTCACCCAGGTGGCCGGCGAGCTGGCGCTCGAGCCCCTGGTCCGCCGGTCGCGGGTCGACGGCGGTGCCATCCGGGTGGACATCGACGACCCCACGACGGGGATGGCGGCGATCTTCGACCGACTGCGGGACCGTGGCGTCGACGTCGTCGGCGTCAGCCTTCGCGAGCCGTCGCTGGACGACGTCTTCCTGCACGAGACGGGACGCTCATTGCGCGACGCCGCAGGGCCGGCCGCGACGGAGGCGATCGCATCATGACGCTCGTCCTTCAGACCGCCCTGCTCACCCGCCGGCGCCTCCTCGAAGCCGTGCGCCAGCCGATCTGGATCTTCATGGGGATGAGCGTCCCGCTCATGTACCTGGCCCTCTTCGCCCCTCTGCTCAAACCGCTGGCGGGCGGCCCGGGCTTCCCCGGGGGCAGCGTCCTCGACGTCTTCGTCCCCGGCATCCTCGCCCTCATGGCCTTCGGGTCCGGCATGGGCGCGGGCTGGGTCGTGCTCAACGAACTGGATTCCGGGGTGATCGAGCGCCTTCGCGTCACGCCGGCGAGCCGTCTGGCCCTGGTGCTGGGGACCGCGCTGCGCGACGTGGTCATGTTCGCCATTCCCGCGGCCGTGGTCCTGCTCGTGGCCACGCCGTTCGGCTTCCAGCCGCACTGGGGCGGCCTCGCCGTCCTCCTCGTCCTGCTGGCCCTGCTGACCGCCGCCGTCTCGGCGAGCTCGGCGGCTCTGGGGATCACCCTCAAGCAGATCGGCAGCCTCGCCGCCGTCGTCACCGGGCTCCAGCTCCCCCTCACCCTGCTGGCCGGCGTCCTCCTCCCCCTCTCCCTGGGGCCCGGCTGGCTGCAGGGCCTGGCCCACGCCAACCCGATGTACTACGCGGTGCAGGCGGCGCGTGAGCTGGCCGCCGGAAGGGTGGCGTCAGGCAGGGTCGCGGCCGGCTTCGCCGTCGTCGGAGCCACCGCCCTGGTCGCCCTCTGGTGGGGGACCTGCTGCTACCGGCGCGCCATGGCCTGATCGCGGGGCGCGCTCCAGGCGCAGTGCCAGCGAGTTGATGCAATAGCGATGGCCGGTCGGCGCCGGCCCGTCCCGGAACACGTGGCCCAGGTGCCCCTGGCAGCGCGCGCAGCGGACCTCGGTGCGGGGGACGAGCATCGACCAATCGCGATGGCGCGTCACCGCGCCCGCTTCCGCCACGTCCCAGAAGCTGGGCCATCCCGTCCCTGACTTGTACTTCTGGTCGGAGCTGAAGAGCCGCGCGCCGCAGCCGGCGCAGTGGTAGCTGCCGGCCTGGCGCACGTGGACGTAGGCGCCGGTGAAGGGGGCTTCGGTGCCGCGGCGGCGGAGGATCCTGAAGGCGTCCTCGCCAAGCCTGGCCCGCCATCGCTCCTCGGATCGGAGGAGATCCGGCGGCCCGGTCAGAGCCGCACCCGGGGAGCCCGCAGCCATCCCTCGATCTCGGCGACCCAGCGCGCTCCGGGCGGGCCCATGCCCGCCCCGGGAAGGCCCAGCCGCTGCAGCAGGGTCCGCCGCCCGCCCATGCGCACCACCCTGTGGTGGGGCAGGCCGGCGAGCTGCTGGGCCTCGCGGATCGCCGCCTCCTCGTCGTCGCAGAGCCCGTCGACCAGCCCCACGCCGACAGCCTGGTCGCCGAGCCACACCTCGCCGGTGGTGACGCGGGCCAGCTCGGCGTCGTCGAAGCCGCGCGCTCCTGCGACCGCGCTCGTGAAGCGGCGGAAGATGGCGTCGACCAGCGATTGTTCCTGGGCACGGTCCTCCGGGGTGGATTCCCGCCAGGGCGCTCCCAGATCCTTGAAGGGTCCGGTCTTGGTGACCTCGACGCCGGCGCCGAGGCGGCGCATCGCCTCGACCGCGACGGGCCGGACGGAGATGACACCGATGGAGCCGACGATCGCCGAGGGGAAGGCGAGGATGCGGCTGGCGCCACAGGCCGCGAAGTACGCCCCCGAGGCGCCGGTGCTGCGAATCCAGGCGACCACCGGTTTCTCCGCCGCGAGGCGCCGGACGCTCAGGTAGATGGCCTCCGACTCGCTGGCGCTGCCGCCCGGGGAGTCGATCTCCAGCACGACCGCGCGCACCTGCTGGTTGCGGCGGGCGGCGGTGAGGGTGCGGATCATCTCGCCGGTCCGGACCGCTCCGCCGATGACGCCACGCAGCCCGATGAGGGCGATGCGGCGCCGGTCGACGGCGGAGGCGAGCCTCTCCATGCCCCGCGTCTCGTCAGACATCGACGGGATCGTACGACGCGGGGAGTGACGCGAGATGCAATCCCACGTCACCCGCGCCGGGTCACCGCCCCACCCCCCAACGATGGGGCTCAGTGCCCGCCGAAGTGGATGAGGGCACCGAACATGACGACAACGATGAGCAGGACCAGCATTCCGATGCGCAGGACGCGGGCCGTGCCGTTGGAGCGCAGTTCCGCCTCCAAGACCTCGTCGCCCGAGACCGCCTCCGCCACCTGGGGCGGGCTTGAGATCTGTCGCGGCACGCCCAAGGCGGAGGACCCGGGGTCTTCCCGGACGGACGACGGGGCAGTGCTCCAGTTCGCCGTCGGATTCGGACGCTGTTCGCGAATGCCCCAGCCGCGACCACCGCTCTCCCCGGTGGGAGCTGGGGCGGTGGGCTCGGCGGTCTGGAAGGCCAATGGAGGCGGGCACGGCACGGTGGCGGCGTCGACATGGAAGGCGAGGGGGGAGGCGGGCGCTGGAGCGGTCGGCGCTCCGGCCGGCGGGGCCGCGGGTGCCGAGTCGGGAGGGGCAATCACCGCCCCGTCGACGGCGAAGGTGAGCTCGTGTGAGGCGGGGATTCGGAGAGCCTTGGGCCAGCCGTTGCCCATGGCTTGGCCGTCGCTCACGCTCGTCGCCACCGGCATGGGGAGACCGGGAGGGGCCGGTGGGGGCGTGATCGCCTCGGGGGCGGGCGTCGCCGGCCGGGTCGCCTCGAGCAGGGCCGTCTGGGTGCCGACCTGGGCGGTTGCCGCTGCCTGCTCCGGTTGCTCCACGATGGAGAGAGCCGTCGGAGCAGTGCGAGGGACGGTCAGCCCACCGCCATCGAAGATCCGGAAACCCTTCGCGGAACGGATGACGGGCGGCGCCGTGGTCGCCTTCGCGGCGTTCAGTGGGGCAGCCGCCCGCTGGTCCGGGGGGGAGAGTGTGGACGAGCAGTTGGTGCAGATTGACGCGTCCGTCGCGTTGATCGTCGCGCAGGCAGGACAGATTTGCTCGAACTCCACGGATCGGCCTCCTCGCCGGCAGGGAACGGGTGAACCTGCTTGCCAGCCTAGGAGGCAGGGTGGTGGCGATCCGTGCCTATCGGAGCAATGAGCCCACGACGTTACTAATCGTCAACACCTCACCCCCGCCGCTACCGGAAGTCGTGGGAGGCGGGGGGCTTCCAGGGCAGCTCCGCGCCCTGCCCGGGGGCGGTGATGGGACGGCCGTCGCCGTCGAGGGCGGTGACGGTGTCGACGACCAGATTGAGACGCCTGGAGCGGGACTGGAGTTCGCCCTCCACCATGAGCAGAGGGTTGGAGCCGGCCACCTCCCGGGTGCGCCGGGCCACGTCGGGCTTGAAGATCAGGTCCAGGTGGGCCCCTTCGTCGGCCAGCGTGTAGAAGCGGAAGCCTCTGGCGGAGACCGGGGCCTGGCGGGCGATGACCAGGCCGGCCACCCTGACCCTGGTCCCGTCGGCGATGTCGCGGATCCCGGCCAGCGGCGTGCACCCCAGGGCATTCAGCGCCTCGCGGAGGAAGGCGAGCAGGTGGGGGCCGGTGCTCACCCCGTTGACGGCGTACTCCGCCGCCACCCGGTCCCGCTCGCTCATCGGCGGCAGCGGCGGCGCCGGGGCGGGCAGCTCGAGGAGCGGACCGAGGGGCTCGACAGCCGCCGGTAACGGAGCTGCGATGTGGCCCCGGCCTCTCGGCGGACCCGCCGGCGGCGCAGCGGGGCGGGGCCGCCCGGTTCGGGGCGGCAGCGAGCCCTCGGCGGCGGCCAGCTCCCAGAGCAGCTCCCGGCGTGGCCGGCCCGGATGAACCCACTCGAAGGCACCGCAGCGGACCAGCTGCTCCATCGCCGGACGGGTGAGCTTGGTGTGCCGCCAGAAGGCGGCGACGGAGTCGATGGCACCGGCGTCGACGGCGGCTTCGCAGGCGGCGCGACCGGCGGGCCCGAGGCCGGCGACGTGGTTGAAACCGAGGCGCACCGCCCAGGCGCAGTCCCCCACCTCCGCCGCCTCCAGCGGCTCCACGGTGCAGCGGGCCCGGCTGCGGGTGACGTCCACCTGCAGGGTGCGAACGCCGCGGCGCCTGGCGTCGTCGACCAGCACCGAGGGGTGGTAGAAGCCCATCGGCTGGGCGTTGAGCAGGGCGCAGAGCCAGTGGGCGGGGTACTCCAGGCGTAGCCAGGCCGTCTCGTAGACGGTGCGGGCGAAGGCGGCGGCGTGGGACTTGCAGAAGCCGAACTCGGCGAAGCCGGCGACCCCGGCGAAGAGCTTCTCGGCGATGCCCGAGGCGATACCGCCGTGCTCCAGGCAGCGGCGCACGAAGTCGTCGTGCAGCGACTGCATCTCCAGGCGGGAGCGGTGCCGGTTCATGGCCCTGCGGAAGCGGTCCGCCTCGCCGGCGGTGTAGCCGGCGATGTCCATGACGATGCGAAGGATCTGCTCCTGGTAGAGGATGACTCCCTTTGTTTCTGACAGGATCGGCTCCAACGTCGGGTGCAGGTAGGTCACCGGCTCCAGGCCCTGGCGGCGGCGCAAATAGGGGTTGACGGCGTCGCCCTGGATGGGACCGGGGCGGATGATGGCGACCTGCACCACCAGGTCGTTGAACTCCCGCGGCTGGGACTGATGGAGAGCCTGCTGCTGGGCGCGCGACTCGATCTGGAAGACGCCGATGGTGTCGACGGCGCAGATCATGTCGTAGACGCGGGGATCGTCGAGGGTGAGCCGGTCCAGGTCGGGGCGGGCGCCATGCGTCCGCTCGATCATCTCCAGGCACTCGGCGACGGCGGAGAGGGTGCGCAGGCCCAGCAGGTCCATCTTGATGAGGCCGAGATCCTCGACGTCGTCCTTGTTGAACTGGACGACGACGCGGCCCTCCATGGTCGCCCGCTCCACCGGGGCGACGTCGATGAGCGGTTCGCCGGTGACCAGCATGCCGCCGACGTGGACGGAGAGATGCCGCGGGATCCCCTCGATGGCGGCGAGCATGTCGAGGAACTGCTGCCAGGGCAGGGCGCCGGAGACGGCCTGCGCGGTCAGGCCGGCCGTCTCCATGGCGGCCTCGACACCGCCCTCGTACCAGTTCCCCACCGCCCTGGCGAGGCGGTCGAGGATGGTCTCGGGGAAGCCCATGGCGGCGCCCACCTCGCGCACGGCGAGGCGGGGGCGGAAGGTAACCACGTTGGCGACCATCCCCGTCCGCTCCGCTCCGTACTTCTCGTACACGTACTGGATCACCTGCTCGCGGTGATCGGTGGAGAAGTCGATGTCGATGTCGGGCGTGCCCTGGTGATCGACATGGAGGAAGCGTTCGAAGAGCAGGTTGTGGGCGATGGGATCGACCCGGGTGATGTCGAGCAGGTAGGCGACGATGGAGTCGGCGGCGCTGCCCCTCCCCTGCCCGGGGACGCTGTGCTCCCTGGCCCACCGCATGATGTCGTGGACGATGAGGAAGAACTCGGCGAGGTTGGTCGTCTCGATGACCTCGAGCTCCGTCTGCAGGCGGCGGGCGACCTCGGGGGTGAGGGGCCGGTAGCGGCGGCGCACGGCGTCCTGGCAGAGGCTGTAGAGGACTGAGAAGGGGGTCTCGCCGTCGGGGACGGGGAAGCCCGGGAAGCGGACGTCGGTGAAGTCCAGCTCCACGCCGCACTGCGAGGCGATGTGCGAGCCCTGGTCGAAAGCCTCGGGGTAGGCGGCCAGCCGCGAGCGCAGCGTCGCCTCGTCGAGGAGGCGGTGCTCGCGGTTGGGCAGGAGCAGCCCGTGCGCCGCCGCCCGGTCGAGGGTGGTGCGATGGCGGATGGCGGTGAGCACGTCGAGGAGTGGCTTGTCGTCCTGTGTGGCGTGGACCGGGGTGTTGCTGGCGATAAGGGGGAGGCCGGACCGCTCCGCCAGCTCGGCGACCTCGGCGGCGAGCCAGCGGTCGGCGGGATGGAGGTGGTTGGTGACGAGGAGCGCCGCCCGGTCGCGTCCGAACGCCTCGCGCAACCGGTCGGCCAGGCGCTGGGCACCGCGGCGGTCGCCGGCGATCAGCGCCGCCACCACGGCGCTGTCGGGGCCGCCGGCCAGGGCGACGCAGTCGTCGAGGTCGGCGGGGTCGACCACCGCCGGCGGGCCGTCCATCCGTTCGCGGGTCGAGGGGAGGGACGGCCAGCCCGTGGTGATGGGGCCGGCGGTGGGGCGGAGGGCCGCCGGGCGTGAGGGCGGAGGGAGCGTGGGGCGCCGGGAGCGGCGCGGGCGCGGCGCCAGGGCGGCGGGCTCCGAGAGGAGTGTCGGGACAGCGGACATCCCTGTGGTGCCGAGCGCCGGCAGGAGGGGATGATCCGGACCCCCACTCCCCTCCCCCGTCAGCCCGGCGATGCGCAGCCGGGGCTGTCCCTTGACCCCGGCGAGCTGGGCGCCGCTGATGGTCCGGGAGAGCTGGCGGTATCCGCGTCGGCTGCGGGCGAGGAGGCGGAGGCGGCCGCCGTCGACCAGGTCGAGCTCGACGCCCACCACCGGCCGGATGCCGGCGTGGCGGGCCGCGTCGATGAAGGCGACGGCGCCGTAGAGGCCGTTGCGGTCGCAGAGGCCGAGGCTGCCGATCTCCAACCGGGCGGCGACGGCGACCAGGTCGCGCGGCGAGGTCGACCCCTCCAGGAAGGAGAAGGCAGAGCGGGCGGCCAGCTCGGCGAAGCTGCTTGACATCTGCTACAAATCCGTGTAACTATCCGCGTGTGTATTTCGGCGCGAACAAATAGGCCAGGCGAACCCCACTCCCCGATCGGGCCGCCGGTCCCCCACGGCCGGCGGCCTTCTTGCATCTGAGGTCGCCTCAGTCATAGCGGCGGGACCAGTGCCAATCCCCGGCCTCCAGGTCGCGGTAGAGCTCGACGCAGTCCACCGGGGTTGGCTCCTTGGGCGCTGCGCCGCCCGGGCCCGAGCCCTGGCGGCCACCTCCCGGTCCATCCAGGAGCAGGCGGACGTAGTGGCGCCGCACCGGGGTGCGCCACCAGTCGGTCTCGACCACCCACCGGTTGGCGACCCGGCTCACCGCCCGCCAGCCACCGGCGAGGCGGACGGCGCGGAGGTCCCCTGCGGCATCGACACGCACCTCGGCGGTGCCGCTCAAGAGCTCCGTCACCGTCCCCCCCTCATCGCCGCAGCGCCGGCATCACCGGCACCGCCGGCTCCCTCCGCCCGTGAAGCGCGGCTCCTCTCGCCGGTGCATCGCCGCCCTCGCCCGCCTCCGCCCCCGAGTTGGCCCAGCGGAAGCGGCGCTCGGGAAGGTCGCCGGGGTCGATGGCCAGAGCGGCGCGCCGCACCGCCGCGCTGCCAAAGCGGGCGCGGAGCCGTGACGCGGCCCCACTGATCTCCTCCCCAGCGGCGTCGCCGTGCCGCCAGAGGTCGACCTGGCGGCCCACCTGGCCCTGCAGCCCTTCGATCTCCAGGCGGACCGCGGTCACCGGGGCGGGAACCCGCAGCCCGGCGAGCAGCTCCAGAGCCACCGGCCACAGCTCCGCCCCGTTTCCCGGCGGCTGCAGCGGAGCGATCCGCAACTCCGCCGATTGCGCCTGGTCGAATTCGCAGACCAGGGTGATCACGGCAGCCCGGCGGCCCTGACGGCGCAACCGCTCCCCCAGTTCCAGGGCGCAGCGGTGAACCGCGAAGCGGAGGGCCTCGAGGTCGCCGATCCCGCCTTCGAGGAGGAGCCGCTCGCCGAGCCGCCGCGGGCCCATGGCCCCTCCCGCCATGAGGGGGGAAGCATCCGGCGGGTCACCGGGAACCCCGCTCCGGGGCACCGGCGGCCACTCCCCCACCCCGTCCTCGCCACGGGCGCGGTGCCAGAGGTCCTTCCCCGCAAGGCCGAATTGTCTCTGGAGATCGGCGGAGGAGAGATTGGCGACGGCGCCCACGCAGTCGAGGCCGAGGGCGACGAGACGGCCGGCGATGCCGGCGTCGACGGCAAGGGAGACGAGCGGGAGCGGGGCCAGGAAGGCGGCCTCCTCCCCGGGGGCGATGCGGCGGATACGGCGTGATCCCGCCGTCCCAGCGGCGATCCCGGCCACCAGGCGGGACGCGGCGACGCCGACGGCCACGCCGTCGTCGTCGAGCAGGTCGGTGACGCTCCGCGCCACGGCGATGGCCCACCCGGACTCCTCAGGATGGGCGGCATGGCGCCCGCTCAGGTCGCAGTAGGCGGCCTCGTCGCCGACCTCGACGATGGGGGCGAGGCGGCAGAGCCGGTCGAGCAGCGCCTCCCGGAGCCGGGCCACCGCCACCAGGTCGGCGGCGACGAAGGCGGCGGCGGGACAGCGCTGCTGGGCCTCGCGCAGCGGCTGGCCGGGCCGGACCCCGGCGGCCTGGGCCGACGACGACGCGGCGAGAACGGGGAGGCGGAGCTCGGCCGCCCCGCCGACCACCACCGGCTCGTGGCGCAGTTCGGGGTGATTGCCCCAGGCGGCGACCAGGGCCAGGTGGGGGTAGCGGGCGCAGAGGACGCGGGGAGGGGGAGTCATCCGGCCGCGGCCGCGATCTGGGACGGGGCTCGCTCCGCCATGGCCGAGAGATCGACCACCGCCGGCCAGCCCACCACTTGGGCGGTGGCGAACGGCCGCGGGTAGCGGAGCAGCAGGGTGGCCGTCTCCCCCGGCGCGCCCACCTTGCTGGCGAGCACGGTGAGGCGGGTGCGCAGCCCCACCACATCGCCGTGGGCCTCCTGCCATCCGGTCGCCTCGCACCCCAGGGTCAGCGAGGTCGCATAGCGGAGCGCCAGAGGCACGGGCGTTGCGGCGGCGACCAGGCAGACGGCCTGGCGCGCGGACACCGCCTCGACCAGGCCGGTGAGGCGATGCTCCCAGCCGGGGTCCCGGCCGGGGGCGACCGCTGGGAGCGCGACGGCGAGCCAGGGGGCTCCGGCGACGACCAGGCTGCGCGCCATGGACAGCCCCTCCCCCCAGCGTCCCGACGGCGGGCGGACCACGAGGAGCGCCTCCAGGTCGGCGCCGAGGTCGGCGAGGAAGCCGGGGTCGAGGCTGCCGGCGAGATCGAGGTAGACGGCGGTCCGCTCCCGGCTGGCAGCGGCGCTGAGGGCCTGGAGCAAGGTGAGGCGGCCGCTCGCCCCCGGCGACGGCGAGGCGGCCAGGAGGCTGAGACGGCCCAGCGGCAGACCACCGGCGGTGAGCCGGGAGTTGAGGGTGGGGAGGCCCGTCGGCCAGACGGAGCCGGTCCGGCTCAGGGTGTCGCCGGACTGGATGACGGCATCGCCGTAGCGCCGCCGCAACGTCGCCAGGGCCTGGGACAGCGGGGTGGACATCGCTCCTTCGCCTTCGATGGCCCCGGCTCAGGGAGTGCGGACGGACGGGAGCGAGACCGGGAGTCCCGAGTATAGCGAACGTCTGTTCGCACGTCCACGGACCTCCTGGGTCGGTGGTGGGTCAGTTTGAATTCGGGCAGCGGGTCAGGTCTGATCGGGCGGGGCTCGACGCTGGGGGGCCGGACCCCAGCGATGGCCCTGCTGGTTGGGTGGGCCGCGATCCATGAGAGAATCGAGGCATGCCCTGGTTGATCACGCGCCAATGGTGGTTCCTCGCGAGCGGTTTATTAGTGCTCTTGCTTCTCGGCCTTGTGCCATCTGGTCCGGGGACCGTTGGCCGCACTCTCCTTGGCGCTCTGGGGTTGGTTCTGGTCTTCTGGGCAATGCTGGCGGTTCTTCTTGCGATTCCCATGGTCCTGAGAGCCCGCCGTGAGGCTCCTCGACCCCCCGATTCAAACTGACCCACTACCCCTGGGTCACCCCTGCGAAGCGTCCTGCGAGCGGCCCCGCCCTCAGGCGACGGTCGGCTTCAGCGGCCAGCCGTGGAGGTTGCGGACGACCGTCCACGCCAGGGCGGCGCCGGCCAGCGAGTACGCGACCCGGTCGGGAACCGCCTCGAAGCCGGGCCTCCGGACCTGCCGCCCACGCCAGACGAGGACGGCGAGGGCCGGACTGCAGAGCAGGAGGAAGGGGTTGTCGTGCAGGGCGCTCCGGAGATCTCCGTGGAGCAGGTCGTGGGCGAGGCGGAGCCCGCCGCAGGCGGGGCAGTCGAGGCCGGTGATCAACTTGGTCGGACAGCGCGGCAGGAGGGTTCCCGGGCGGTGCGGATCGGCGATGGCCACGTAGCTGAGGGCCGCGACACCGGCCACCACGATCTCCAGGCGGCGATCCCGTCGCGCCGCGAACTTGCGGATGCCGTCAGTCGCGAAGCGGGCGGCCGTACTTGTCACGCACGTTCCCCGTCAGCATCATGATCGCGTCCACGAGACCCCAGATCCCGCAGCCGCCACAGGTGAGCAGCTGGGCGACGGCGATGCCGTTGTCGCCGAGGTACCAGCGTCCGGCGCCGAAGTTGCCGAGGAAGAGTTCCAGGAGTCCTGCCGTGAGCTTCTGCTTGTCCGAGAACGGTTCACCGGTGAGCGGGTGCCGCCCATAGGGCGCCGACGGGTCCGCGTAGCCGTAGTAGCCGGGCGGCGGGTAGTAGCCGTGGGGAGGAGCCGAGCCGGGAGGAGGGGCCCAGCCTGGAGGAGGGGCCCAGCCTGGAGGAGGAACCGAGCCGGGAGGAGGAGCCCAGCCGGGGCCGTACCCCGGCGACGGCATCTGCCCCGGAGCGGGGTCCTGGGGCGGCGGTTGCGAAGTCATCGTTTCCCCTCGAGGGTGGCGCAGAGGGCCGCGGACGCGGCAAGGTTACGTCTGGCAGTGGCGGTTGTGTCGCCGCCCTCCAGACAACCGGCGTCAGCCGGATCCAGCCGGCGTCTCGGAGAGGATCCACTTCCCGGTGACGTAGTCGATGACGATCTGGATGGTGGCGTTGCCGGCCGGACACGGCGCCTGGGTTGCCGGCGGGACGGCCGCGGGTCCGCAGGAGACGGGAGGGAAGGTGCCGCGGAAGACGACGGCCCACACCTCGCGACCGGGATCGGTCACGGCCGAAGCGGCGAACTCGCTGAAGGGGCCGGAGGCCGCAGAGACGAAGGTGACCGGTGTGCTCGACGCCTGCTGCGCATCCACGCGGGCCACCTTCACGGCCTGCGCCTGGCTGAGGCCGGGGCCCGGTCCGCCGCAGCCCGCGGTCAGGAGGGCGACGGCGGCGAAGCCGAGAACGAGGTGGCTCGCGGTCGACGTCATCGGCCCGCAGTATGTCGCCGGCGCGCCCGCGCTGCAAGAAGGGACGCTGCGGCGAAGATACCGCGATCAGCCGGTCACTCCCAGCGGAACCGCCACGTGGCCAGAGCGAAGGTCACCACCGTCCACGCCACCAGGATCAGGCAGTCGGTGGTGATGGCGCTGAACCCCGCGCCGCTGTTCATCACCTGGTGCAGGGCGTCGCTGACCCACGCCAGGGGAAGGATGCGGGCGATTGTCTGCACCACCTTGGGCAGTGCATCCATGGGGAAGAAGATGCCGCTCAGGAACATCAGCGGGAAGGTGATCATGGCCGCAAGACCTCGGGCCGCCGCGCTCGTCTTGACGACGCTCGAGATGAGGAATCCGATGCCGACGAACGCGGTCGTGCCGAGAATGATGGGGGGGATGATCAGGAGCCAACTCCCGTAGCTGCGAGCCCCGAAGACGGCAAGGCCGAGGACCACGAGGACGGCGATCTGCAGCAGCACGATGAGACCACCGCCCACGATCTGCGACACCAGGATGGTGCTCGACCGCAGGGGGGTCGCGCGGAAACGGCGGAGCACCTGACGCACGCGCATCTCCGCCAGACCGATGGCGACGTAGTTGACGCCGCTGAAGAGAATGATGTACGCGATCATCGACGGCAGCATGTAATCCATCTGCGTCACCACGTTCACCTGCGCCGTGCGCGGTGAGGCCAGGGAGACGGTGGCGGTGCCGCCGCCGGCGAATCCCGCCGTCACCTGGGCCACGACGTCGTCGGAGACGGTCGCCGTGGAGGAGGTGGTGTTGGCCTCGTACAGCTCCACCTGCTGGGACGGCCCCTGATGCGAGAGCGCAGCGCCGAAACCGCTCGGCACCACGATGACCGCCGCGACGCTGTCGTTCTTGAGGTCGGTGAAGGCGGCGGAATGGCTCTTCTGACTGAGCGTGACGCCATGCACCGCGGCGAGGACGTGGAGGTACTGCTGTGAGGTCGCACTGTGATCGTTGTCGATGGCGTCGAGGCTGATGCTGAGGCTGTTCTCGCCGAACAGCAGCCCGAAGATCACCATGAAGAGCACGGCGAGGCCGAGGGTGAAGATGAGCGCGATGCGGTCGCGGAACGACGCACGCACCTGGTTGACGACGAGCGCCCGGAAACCTCTCATGACCGCAGGCTCCCACCGGTGAGGCTGATGAAGACGTCCTCCAGAGTTCCCTGTCGGACGATGAGGTCGCGGACTCCCTGCCGTGTCCCGCCGTCCGCCGAGTCCACGTCGGCCCAGGGCGCCCCGGGGTCGAGAAGGGCGTGGAGGACGGTCTCCGGCGTGCGGGTGGCGATGCTGACACGCTCGTCGATGCTGACATGGTCGACACCCGGCAGCGCCTGCAGAGCCGCCGCGTCGAGGCCGGGGACGGCGTCGAGTTCGATGGTGGTGCCCGGGGCGTGTTCGGCGATGAGACGCGGTGGCGTGTCCAGGGCGACGATCCGGCCATGGTCGATGATCGCGACCCGCCGGCAGAGGCGCTCGGCCTCCTCCATGTAGTGGGTGGTCAGCACCACCGTCTTGCCCCGCTCACGAAGGCCCTCGATGACCACCCAGAGATTGAGGCGCGCCTGGGGATCGAGACCGGTGGTGGGCTCGTCGAGGAAGACCACCTCCGGATCGTTGACCAGGGCGAGGGCGATGCTGAGGCGCTGCATCTGGCCGCCGCTCAGCTTGTTGGTGTAGGTGTCGGCCTTCTGCTCCAGGTCGAACTCGCTGAGCAGATCCGCCACCGGGCGCGACTTCTCGTACAGGGAGCCGAAGAGCTGGATGGCCTCGCGGACGGTGGTGAAGTCGGGCACCGCGGTGAGCTGGAGCTGCACGCCGATGCGCTCCTTCACGGCGCGCGGGTTGCCGGCGACGTCGGTGCCGAGGACACGCGCCGCACCGGCATCCGGGACGCGGAGCCCCTCCATCATCTCCAGGGCGGTCGTCTTCCCCGCCCCGTTGGGACCGAGCAGGCCGAAGATCTCCCCGTGCTCGACGTTGAAGCTGACGTTGTCGACGGCGATCAGGTCGCCGTAGCGCTTGACCAACCCCAGAACTTCGATGTCCGCCATCTCTCCTCGCGCTCAGGCCGCAGCCTGCGGGGTCTCATCCTTGTCGGGGTCGCCCACCCGTGCCCCGGGCACCGGCTCCCCGGGATTGTCGCCTACGTCGACGCCCAGCCGACGTGCCGCCGACTGCCCCCGCTTGACCACGGGCACATGGGCGGTCGCCGCCGCCAGGCCGAAGACGGGCATGTTGGCGTAGAGGCACTCGTAGCCGCCGGCCGGGACGCGGTAGGTCTCGTGCCACACGCCGACATCAGCGCCCGCGCCGACCGAGCGGTTGAACCGCTGCCAGGCGCCCCGGTGGGGCTCGTCGTGGCTCCTGGCGAACGCCTCCAACTGCTCGAAGCTGCGCCAGTACTGGAGGACGGTGATGACCCGCAGTCCCGGCAGCAGCCGGTAGCCGAGCATCCCCTTGCCCGGGTCGCGCTCCAGGGCGCGGAGCATGCGGGGCATGGCCAGCGCCACCGGCAGCCACTTGTGGATCTTCCAGTAGCGGTTGATGCGCATGCCGACGAGGAAGACGACGAACTCCCCCTCGACGTCGGCCGTGTGGCGGCCGCGGATCACCTTGGCCACGGCATCCCCTCAGGTTGATGGTTCTGGAACGTTGATCGAAAACTATGTTATAGAACCACGTTCGGATACACTGTGTCAAGTGGCGAGACCAAGGACCCATGACGAGGCGCTGAAGCTCCGCCTGCTCGACGAGGCGGGCCGCCTGCTGGTGGCCGAGGGACCGGCGGGGTTGACGGTCCGCCGCCTGGCGGAGCTGTCGGGGACCTCTCCCTCCGCCGTGTACAGCCTGTTCGGCGACAAGTGGGGCCTGGTCGAGGCGATGTTCAACGAGGGCTTCCGCCGCCTCGCCCAGCGCTTCGCCGAGCTGCGTCCCACATCGGACCCGACCGCCGACCTGCTCGCCCTGGGGCAGGCGTTCCGGGCCGGCGCCCTGGCCAACCCCCACCTGTACGACCTGATGTTCGGCTGCCCCTTCCCGGAGTTCCACCCCGCCGAGCCGAACGCCACGGCCGCCCTGGGGACGTTCACCGCCCTGGTGGCGGGCGTCCAGCGCTGCCTCGACGCCGGCGTCGTGGGAGGCGGCGACGCCATGCAGCTGGCCCTCTTCCTCTTCGGCCAGGTCCACGGCCTCACCGGCCTGGAGCTGAACGGGTGGCTCGGGCCCAAGGAGCAGGCGGACCGGCTCTGGGACCTCGCCCAGCGCGTCACCTTCGAGGGCCTCGGCGCGGAGGCGCCCGGCGGCCGCGTCACCCGCCGCCGGCAGCGGGACGAGACGCAGGGGCGGCGCGCCCCCCGGCAGCCCTGAGGCGGACGGATCTCAGCCGGCCGTCGTCTCCTCGGCCGCGACAAAGGGGCCCGAGGCCTCGACGCAGCCGTCCATGACGGCGGTCATGACCCGGGCCACGGCCTCACGGGAGAATCGCGGGGTCCGGGAGGCGAGATGCGCGATGACCTCCTGCTCGCGGTCCAGGTCGCGGACGGGGAGGCCGGTACGGCGCTTGTCCTGCTGGATCCGGCGGACCGCTCCGGCGCGGCTCTGCAGCACCGCTCCCAGCGCGATGTCCAGCGAGTTCGATGATCTGCCGCTGCTCGGAGAGCTCGGTGGCCACCCCGGACCGCAGCATCGGCGCCAGCACGGCGACGCCGGCGATGATCGCCTCCAGGGTCCCGGGGGTGATGGCCTGGGCCGCGTCGCTCCACAACTCGGCGGGCACTGGGTGGGACTCGATGAGCAGGCCGTCGGCCCCGGCGGCGACGGCGGCCAGCGCCAGCGCGGGCACCCAGTCGGCACGCCCGGCGGCGTGGCTGGGATCGACGATGAGAGGAAGTGGGGTGCGCTCTCGCAGCACGGGGATCGCCGACACGTCCAGCGTGTTGCGGGTGGCCGTCTCGAAGGTGCGGATCCCCCGCTCGCAGAGGATCACCTTCTCGTTGCCCTCGGCGAGAACGTATTCGGAGGCGGCGAGCCATTCGTCGTAGGTCGCGGCCATGCCCCGCTTCAGCACCACCGGCATGCCGGAGCGCCCGGCGGCGCGCAGCAGCGGGGTGTTCTGCATGGAGCGGGCGCCGATCATGAACGCGTCCACCTTGCCGGCGAGGAGTTCCACGTGCTCCTCGGAAAGGGGCTCGACGAGGATTGGCAGCCCGGTCAGCCGGCGCGCCTCGAGAACGAGCGGCAGGCCTTCCTCGGCCATCCCCTGGAAGCTGCCGGGTCTGGTGCGCGGCTTGAAGATGCTGGCCCTCAGCATCGAGGCCCCGGCCTCGTGCATGGCCCTGGCATGGCCGACGTACTCCGGCTCCACGGCGCAGGGCCCGGCGATGACCGGGACCGCCGGGCCGCCGAACACCACGTCACCGATGGTGACGCGGCGGCGCGCGGGAGAGGTCGTCGTGGGGTTGAGCAGGTCGGTGAGCATCGGAGCCTCCAGCTGTCTTGTGAGGACCGGCCCGGTTCGCAAGATCCGGGTCGGGCCTCTCGGCCACCCGGATCTCGGCGCAGGACTACTTACTCAGCAGAACCCCGCGCCGGCCCAGTGGCCGGCGAGGCGTACTCGAAGTAAAAGGAGAACCGCGACGCGATCGCGAACATCGCGGCCGATGGTAGCAGGATTCGGCGCGCCGGGACGAGCACGATCCGGACCCTCGCGTCAGGCCTCCGGGGCGCCCTCCGTGGCCGTGGCCGGCGTGCCGGTCGGCTCGGCGCCGCCTCCAGGAGTGCCAGCCAGCGGGTGCTCCGGCTGCACCGGCCACGGCTCCCGCAGCGCCGCCGGGTACCCCTGGACCGGCCGCGGCCGGTCCATCAGCGCGGAGCCGATGAGACAGAGCGCCACGACGATGAGGACGACGGGCGCCACCCAGTAGAGCTGACGGACGAAATCGCTCCGATCGGTGACGAGGAGAACCCCGCCACCAGCGAAGATCAGCCCGAAGACGAGAGAGAACCAATCGGTCCGATGGCTGCGCATCACCGTCCTCCCAGGAGGCGGTGCACATCCGCCGCCACCGCCCGCTGGTCAGCGCCGGCGGGCACCCGCGCCGCCAATCCGCTGGCGGTCTCGACGGTGATCTGACCGCACCCCACGCTCAGGTTCAGAACCAGGGTCCCCGTGGTCGCCGCGCCCGTGGTTGCGTTGGACCTGGCGGCGATCTGCACACCGGAGTTCGTCCCGCCGAGGATGTCGATCTCCCCGGCACCGACCTTGCTGGTCACATCGACGGCGGTGCCGTCGGGGACGATGACGATCAGCTGGCCCACGGCGTCGCTGGCGGTGACGGTGACGCTCTGATAGCCGACGTCGATACCGCTCAGGTCGACGGTGAGCTGGCCGGCGGCGAGCCGGTAGGCGGGCTGGAGCGCGCCTACGGTCTGGGGTGCGTACCGCACCTGACCGACACCTCCGGTCAGCGGTTCCGGGATGAGCACCGCCGCCGCGGCGAAGGGCAGCAGGCAGATGCCGAAGCCGATGAGCCAGTGGGCGCGGCCGAACCGCGAGCCGATGATCAGGGCGGCCCCCAGGACGATGAAGGCGAGGCCGAATCCCAGCGCCACGGTCATGTGGAGGACGCCGGCGTTGGCGAGGAGGGCGGCGACGCCGGTGACCAGCAGCAGCAGGGCGATGGTCAGCGTTCCGAGACGGACGCCGCCGGAGGTGAGAGGGACGGGGGTGGTCCACCGGGTCGCCGCGGGAGTCCACGGCGGCACCGCGGAGGACCAGGGCGGTGCCCCGTACGCCGCCCGGCCGAAGCCGGAGGCGTCCGAGGGGCCGTAGCCGTAGTGGGGCGGGCCGTAGGGCGTGGAGCCGGGGAACGCCGTGCGGGCACCTGCCGAAGCTGGGACCTCGGCCCCCGCCGGTGCGGAGAGGTCGGGCACCAACGGCGTGAACCCGGTCGGCGTCTCCGCGGGAGCCGTGGGGGAGGCGGCCGGGGACCGACCGAAGCCCGTGTCACCGACCAGGAGCAGGACGCCGATGCCGATGAGCGCGGCGCCCCAGATCAGCCCCCAGTCGTGGAACTCGAAGGTGCCGGCCAGGACGATCGCCGCGATGATGAGGAAGGCGACCCCGAGGAAGAGGCGGGCGTCGCTTCCCTGGCCGTGGGCGTGGTGCGCCGGCGGCATGCCGGCGGGTGGATAGGGCCCGGTCGCGCCGGGCATCCCACCGTAGGGCTCCTCGGGCATGAGCACCCAACCGGCGATGTAGAGGATCACCCCGAAACCGCCGGTGAAGGTGAGGACGACGAAGGCGAGCCGGATCCAGATGGGGTCGACGTCCAGATGCTTGGCGAGACCGGAGGCGACACCGGCCAGCATCCGCTCGTTGCGGTTGCGGTAGATGCGGCCCCGGAGGGGGTGGGGCGGTACCGGCCCGGGGTAGGGGGGCACCCCCCAGGTCGGCGGCACCGCTCCGGCCGGGGGCACCTCCCACGCCGGGGGTGGAGCCGTTCCGCCGAAGGACGGCGTGGCGCCAGCAGGCGGTGTCTCCGCCTCCGGGGTGGCTCCGGACGCCGGGTCCGGCTGGGGTGTCTCCTCCATCGTCGATCTCCTGGTGTCGTAGCCTGGGGCCGGTGGTCGTCGTGGTCGAGGCGGGGTCTCCCGTCGACAGCCCAAGCGTGGACCCCGCGTTGCCGGAGATCCATCCGGGGAGTCCCTGGATGATCCCTGATGCGGACCGGCATTTCCCCGGGTGTCACCCGATGTCGGGGACCGTCGTGCCGTGTCACGCTTCACACCGTGAGCGCCACGTCCGCCACGCACGACCCCGCACAGACGGACGGCCCCACGGGATCCGGACGCCGCCCCTTCCTGGTGCGCAGCCGGAGCGACCGCGTCCTCTCGGGGACGGCCGGTGGCCTGGCCCAAACCTGGGGGATCGACCCCCTGCTGGTCCGCCTCGGCCTCGCCGTGCTGACCGCCGCCGACGGGGCCGGCATCGTCCTCTATCTGGTTCTCTGGGCCCTCAGCGCCGAGCCGGACGCGTCGACGCCGGCCCCGCAGGTCCAGGCGCGTCCCCGTGCCCGACAGATCGTCGCGGTGGGATGCATCGTCATCGGCGGGCTGCTCGTCCTCCAGGGCATCGGCCTGTGGCTCGGCGATGCACTCGCCTGGCCGGTGGCCCTGGCCGCCGGAGGCTCCGCCCTGATCTGGGCCCGCAGTGACGAGAGCGATCGGAACCGCTGGGCTCGCATCAGCCAGCGCCTCCCCGGCAACCCCGCCCTTGCCGTCTTCGGCGGCAGGGTCTCGGCGCTGCGCCTTGCCGGCGGCGGGCTGCTGATCGCCGCGGGCATGACCATCTTCCTGGTCGCCAACCGCGCCCTGTCGGCCACACGCATCGCACTCCTCGCCGTGGTGGTGACCGCGGCCGGGCTGGGCCTCATCCTCGGTCCCTGGATCCTCCGCCTCGCACGCGACGGCGCGGAGGAGCGGCGCCAGCGCATTCGCTCGGAAGAGCGGGCGGAGATCGCCGCCCATCTCCACGACTCGGTGCTGCACACCCTCGCCCTGATCCAGCGGAGCGAGGCCCCGGCCGACATCACCGCGCTGGCCCGGCGCCAGGAACGCGAGCTCAGGGCCTGGCTCGACCGCCGCCCCACCCCCTGGACGGAGCAGGATCTGCGCGGCGCCGTGGACGCGCTGGCATCCCGCATCGAGGAGCTCCAACACGTGACGGTCGACACCGTCGTGGTCGGCGACGCCCCTCTCACCGAGCACATCGGGGCCCTGCTCCTCGCCTGCCAGGAGGCGGCGACCAATGCCGCCCGTCACTCGGGGGCACCCCGCGTCTCCATCTACGTGGAGGCCGACGCCGACGGCGTCACCGCCTACGTGCGCGACGATGGCAGCGGCTTCGACATCGACGCCGTCCCCGCCGACCGCCGCGGCATCGCCGAGTCGGTGATCGGGCGGATGCGCCGCCATGGCGGCACGGCCACCGTGGTCAGCCGCCCGGGCCAGGGTACCGAGGTCCAGCTCCAGATGCCGAGGACGGCGGCATGAGCCCGCCCGGCGCAAAGACGCGGCTGTTCCTCGTCGACGACCACCAGCTGTTCCGCAGCGGGCTCCGCGCCGAGCTGGAGGGAGAATTCGACATCGTCGGCGAGGCCGGCGATGTCGACCATGCGGTGGCGGGCATCACGACATCCCGGCCCGACGTCGTGCTGCTCGACGTCCACCTCCCCGGTGGCGGTGGCGCCACCGTCGCCGACGCCATCAACCGCCTCGGCATCGAGGAGACGAACTTCCTCGCCATCTCCGTCTCCGACGCACCCGAGGACGTCATCGCCGTCATCCGCGCCGGCGCGCGCGGCTACGTCACCAAGTCCATCGCACCCTCGGAGCTCGCCGACGCCATCCGCCGCATCCGCAGCGGCGATGCCGTGTTCTCGCCACGATTGGCAGGATTCGTCCTGGATGCGTTCCGCGGTGAGCTGCCCACCGCCATCGATCCCGAGCTCGACCAGCTCACGCCGCGCGAACGCGAGGTGCTGCGCCACATCGCCCGCGGCTTCACGTACAAGGAGATCGGCGTGCGACTGAACGTCTCCGCCAAGACGGTGGAGACGCACGTGTCATCGGTCCTGCGCAAGCTGCAGCTGTCCAGCCGGTACGAGCTGACGCGCTGGGCCATGGACCGCCGCATGATCTGAGTGGTCGGTCCTCAGTCGGCGGGAGTTGAAGTGGTATTCCCGTTTGCTGCCAACGACATTCCGCGCTCGAAGAACATCCAGTGGTGACGCAGGTGCGGCGGAATCTCGGTCCCCTCGTATGGCCCGCGCTCCACGAAACCTCGGGAGCGGTAGAGGCGCTGAGCCTCACTCATGAAGCGGCAGGTGTCGAGTCGCAGCGTCACCGCCCCCATGCCGCGCGCCTCACTGATGAGGCGGTCGAGGATGGCCGAGCCGACATGCAGACCGCGGCAGGCGGCGACAACATACATGCGCTTCACCTCGACGACGCCGTCGGAGAGGCGCCGCACGGCTCCCACCCCGACCGGTTCGCCGTCGCGCTCGGCGAGGAGGAGTACACCGCGCGGGCGCCGGAACTCGCGCAGGGTCTTCGGCACGCGACTCGTGTCGGTGAGCACGTCGTCGACGGCGTGCTCGTTGAGAAGACGCCGGCCCGCCCAGGTCAGGTACTCGATGAACAGGCGGGTGACGGTGGCGTCGTCGGCGCCGGCCACGGCCTCTCGCAACTCGAGCGTGTCGCCGTCCGGGGCGGGGCGGGCCGCGTCGTGATGCTCACCCGGCGGCCCGCCGCCCGTCACCGGCTCCGCATCGAGACCGGCGATGGCGCGCAGCGCCTCCAGGTGGGCGGCGAAGGCCTCCCGTCCCGCCGGTGTCAGCGCCAGCCAGGTGCGGGGATGCCTGACGACATGGCCCTTGCGCACGGCCACGTAGCCGGCGTCCTCGAGCTGCACGGCGTACCGGGAGAGCAGCGAGTCGCTGATCTGGACCGTGTCGCGGACAAAGCCGAACTCGACCTCGTCGGCGGCAGCGAGCGCGGCCATGATCGAGAAACGGACCGGCTGGTGGATCAGTTCGTTGAGGCGCCAGCGGGGGTGCTCGGTCACAGGCCCCGCCGATCCAGCCGCCAGGAGAGAAGCACCAGGGGCAGTGCCGATGCGACCGCCGCGGCCGGGTAGGCGAACCCCACGCTGGGGTGGAGCCACCAGGCGAGGACGCAGACGCCCGTGTACCAGATCGTCCAGGTCATGGCGGGCAGCAGCCACCGCCCTGACCGGTGCACCCTGACGCGCCTGGTCAGTCGCGCGTAGTAGATCCAGGTGGCGACCAGCCCGGCGCCACCGACGACCCCCGCGACCGGCCCCCAGACCGCTGGATCGACGACGTCGAACGGGGGGATCATCACCAGGATGAAGACGACCCAGCCGAGGTTCACCCTCGACGGGCGGGGCGCGCTGCGCTCCACGCGGGCGCGAACCGCCTCGGCTGAGGTCACCAGCTCGGCCGCCTCGGTGGGGGTTGGGTACATGTCGAATCCCCGTATACTTTCTGACGAGGAAAGTACTTTCTCATACGGCACATCACGCCGTCAAGGGTCGCCAGGCCGGGCTACCCCGATGTCGCCCAGCGGCGCAGTCCCCCGTCCGGACTCCATGCGAGCCCGTATCCGGCGTCGCCGAAGATGACGAAGCCGGCTGACGCCACGTCGATGGCGAAGCAGTGGAAGCGGGGCTCCGTGGGCTCCCAGTCGATCCGCGCCTTGATCGTCGCGCGGTAGCGGGCACGCCTTTCAGGATCGTCCACGGGGAGAGCCCGGCCGTACAGCTTGAAATCGCCCTCCGTCCCGTTCCGATCGGACACGGCGCTGTGGACGACGCAGCGGGGGTCGCGCATGAGGTCGCGCACCTTGGGCGACTGCCACATCATCCCGAGCATCAGCTCGCCGTCCACGAAATCCGGCTCGACGGGGCTGATGCGGGGGCTGCCGTCCCGCCGCAGCGTCCCGACGAGGCAGAGCTCCCGGTTGCGCAGCCGCTCCTCGCCCAGCCGAGCGATCTCGGGGCACTGCCGGGTGAATTCGTCCCAGCGCACCGGGTCAGCGTATCCGAAGGTGCCACGTCTCAGGTTCCCGGCTCTCCCGTCTCCCGATCCCGGGTTTCGCGGTTCGAGCCGCCCTTGGGGTCGGGCTCAGAGGTCGCCCGGATAGACCACGGCGATTTCGGAGATGAAGGCGGGGAAGTCGCGCTGATTGTTGGTGATGAACCGGCTCGCCCCCGCCCGGATGGCCGTCGCCAGGTGGATTGCGTCGGATGCCGTCAATCCGTACGCGGCGCCGAGGGCGGCTGCGAGCTGGGCGGTGGGGCCGTCGACGGGGCGGAGGTCAAGACGGGCGAGGAGGCCGGCGAGGCGGGCCACCTCCGCCTCGGCACCGGCCCGCAGCGGCGCGCTCAGCAGCTCCGGCACGAGCAGCACCGAGCCCACTCCCACCGGCTTGTCCTCGTGGGCCGGCGGCCCGATGGGAAACCGCTCCGCGACCTTCGCCCCCAGCGGGTGGCCCGGAGCGGCGGCGTACATGAGGACGTCCGAATCGAAGGCGTCCACTCAGCGGGACGCGCGCCCGGACCGGACGTCGGCCGCCAGCTCGTCAGCGCGCTCGACCGACAGCCCGGCCGTTGGCAGGGGCGACCGGTGCGCCCGCGCCAGGGCGTCCTTGAGCGTCGAGGCGGCGGCCATGGCGGCGCCGGAGCGGCGGACGCGCAAGGCGTCCGGCCGGACCACCACCGCCACGGGGACGCCGTGCCGGGTGATGGTCACCTCCCCTCCCTTGGCCACCCGGTCGAGGATGGCGGGCAGGAAGGTCCGGGCGTCGGTGGCGCTGACGGTGGGGTTCACGGGCCAAATTGTACGTCTACGTACGTTTCCGTACAATAGCTCTCGGAGGGCTACTCGGCGACGGCGAGAGGGACCTCCCCGGGAAGGGTGACGGCGCCCTGACTGGCCGAGGAGACGGTGGCCGCGTACTTGGCGAAGACACCTCGGCGGTAGCGGGGTGCGGGCGGGGTCCAGGCCCGCAGCCGGGCCGCGATCTCGCCGTCGGGAAGCTCGGCGGAGAGCTCCCGGGCGGCCACGTCGAGGCGGACGATGTCGCCGTCTCGAACCACCGCCAGGGGGCCGCCCAGGGCCGCCTCGGGAACCACGTGGGCCACCATCAGCCCGTGGGTGGCACCGGAGAAGCGCCCGTCGGTGACCAGGGCGACGTGGTCGCTCAGGCCCGCCCCGACGATGGCGCCGGTGACCGAGAGCATCTCCTGCATCCCGGGTCCGCCCACCGGCCCCTCGTACCGGATGATGACCACGTCGCCGGCCCGCACCTTCCCCTCCCGAACGGCGGCGAAGGCCTCGCCCTCGGAGTCGAAGACCCGGGCCGGGCCTCGATGGCCGACGCGGTCGTGGCCGGAAAGCTTGACGACACATCCGCCGGGGGCCAGGTTGCCGCGGAGGATGGCGATGCCCCCGTGGGCGCTGACGGGCCGGTCGGCGGGACGGATGACCTCCTGACCGGGGGTCTCCCGGGCGTGAGCGGCGATCTCGCTGATGGTGCTGCCGTCGACGGTCCGGCTGTCGCCGTGGAGGAGGCCGAGGGTCAGCATGCGCTGCATGAGCACACCGAGGCCTCCGGCGCCGTGGATGTCGGCAGCCGCGAACCGGCCGCCGGGCCGGAGATCGGCGAGGACCGGGGTACGGCTGCAGATGGTCTGGAAGTCCTCGATGTCGAGGGGCACCTCCGCCTCCGCGGCGATGGCCAGGAGGTGGAGGACGGCGTTGGTCGAGCCACCCGTCGCCGAGAACGAGGCGACGGCGTTCTCCAGGGCGTCCCGGGTCACGATGGACCTGGGCCTGACGCCCTCGTTGACGAGCTTCACAGCGAGACGGCCCGCCGCCTCGGCGACGGCCTTCTTGTCGGGATGCAGGGCCGGCACGCCGTTGGCGCCCGCCGGGCTCAGCCCGAGGAACTCCAGGGCGCAGCTCATGGTGTTGGCGGTGTACTGGCCGCCGCAGGCGCCGGCCCCCGGGCAGGCGGCCTCCTCGACGGCCCTCAGCTCCCTGTCGTCGATCTTGCCGGCGTTGTAGGCGCCGACGGCCTCGAACACGTCCTGAACCGTGAGATCGCGGTCGCGCAGCCGGCCGGTGGCGATGGTCCCGCCATAGAGGACGAGGCCGGGGAGGTCCATCCGGAGCAGCGCCATGGCGGCGGCGGGGATGGTCTTGTCGCAGCCGACGATGAGCACGAGGCCGTCGAAGCTGTGGCCCCGCGTCACCAGCTCGACGGAATCGGCGATGACCTCGCGGGAGATCAGCGACGCCTTCATCCCCTCGGTGCCCATGGTCACCCCGTCGCTCACGGAGATGGTGTTGAACTCCATGGGCGTCCCGCCCGCGGCGCGAATGCCCGCCTTGACCTGCTCCGCAAGAACGCGGTGGTTCCAGTTGCAGGGCATGGTCTCGATCCAGGAGTGCCCGACACCGATGATCGGCTTCTCCAGGTCCTCGCGGCTGAAGCCGATGGCGCGAAGCATCGCCCTGGCCGGAGCGCGATCGGGACCGTGCAGCATCGCTGCGCTGTTGCGGGTGGGGCCGTTCTCAGTCATGGCGTCGAAGGTTACCAGGCCCGTCGCGGCTTCTCCGGGGCTCGCCGGGCGCCGCGCCCAACCCTGCCGGGCTCCTCGGCGGCCCCGTCCACCGTTAACCGCTCGTCACCCGATCCGGGTTGACGGGCTGTTCGACGCCCCTGTATGCTCCCGACCACGATGACCTACGCCCTCGCCCTGGTACTGCTGCTGGGCCTGCTCCTGATTAGGAGCGGGGCTTCCAGGCTTCAGGCCGGGGTTGTGCGCACGTAGCTCACCACCGAGACCGGAAGAAGCGAAGGGGCCCCCTCCCAGAGGGGGCCCCTTTCTTTTCTCCACAATCCGCTAGGAGGATGCAGCGATGACCAGTAACGGACAGGTCGCCGAGACGGCGCCCGTTCGCCGCATGACCGGCGCCGAGGTCTGCCTCGAGTCCCTGATCCGCGAGGGCGTCGACACCATCTTCGGCTACCCGGGCGGGGCGAACCTCACGCTCTACCGCTACCTCCCGGAGTTCCCGCAGATCCGCCACATCCTGGTCCGCCACGAGCAGGGCGCCGCCCACGCCGCCGACGGATACGCGCGCAGCCGCCGCGGCAAGGTCGGCTGCGTCTTCGCCACCAGCGGCCCCGGGGCGCTCAACCTGGTGACCGGGCTCGCCACCGCCTACGGGGACTCGGTGCCGGTCGTCGCCATCACTGGCCAGGTGCCGACGTCGGCGATCGGCACCGACAGCTTCCAGGAGTCGGACGTCATCGGCTCCACCATGTCGGTGGTGAAGCACTCCTATCTGCTCATGCGCGTGGAGGACATCGCCCCCACCATCAAGGAGGCCTTCCACGTCGCCCGCTCCGGCCGTCCCGGCCCGGTGGTCATCGACTTCCCCAAGGACCTGCAGGCCGCCCTCACCGAGTTCAACTATCCCGAGGATCCGGTGCGAATGCGCTCCTTCCCGCCGACCCCCGAGCCCGACCCGGCCAAGCTCCGCACCATCGCCAAGCTCATCAAGGAGGCGAAGCGGCCGGTCATCCTCTGCGGCCGCGGCGTCCTCATCTCGCAGGCCGAAGAGGAGCTGGCGGCGCTGGCCCACCGGGCCAATATCCCCGTGGGCTGGACCCTGCTCGGCACCGGCGCCTTCCCTTTGCAGGACCCACTGGCGCTGCAGATGGTCGGCTTCATGGGGGCCGGCTACACGAACAAGGCCGTCTGCAACGCCGACGTCCTGATCATGGTCGGCATGCGCTGCGACGACCGGGTGACCACGCGGCTGGATTCGTTCGCCCCCAATGTGGAGCACCTCATCCACATCGACATCGACCCCGCCGAGATCGGCAAGAACGTCATCCCCCATGTCAGCGTCGTCGCTGACGCCAAGAACGCGCTGCGCCAGCTCACCGCCCTGGTCGAGCCCAAGCGCGAGCACCAGTGGCTGACGCAGATCGACCAGTGGAAGGAGGAGCACCCCATCCACTACATCAGCAACAACGGTCTGCTCCAGCCCCAGGAGGTCCTGGAGGAGATGTATAGCCGCTGCCACGATGAGGCCATCGTGGTCGCCGACGTCGGTCTCAACCAGATCTGGGCGGCGCTCTGGTTCAACTACTCCAAGCCGGGCCTCTTCCTCAACTCGGGAGGCCGGGCTGCATGGGCTACGCCTTCCCCGCCTCCATGGGGGTGAAGCTGGCCGATCCTGACCGCACCGTCTTCTGCGTCGCCGGCGACGGCGGCTTCGTCATGAACATGCAGGAGATGGCGACCATGGTCGAGAATGGCATCGACGTCAAGATCCTGATTCTCAACAACGACTCGCTGGGCATGGTCCGCCAATTCCAGGACGACTTCTACGAGGGTGTGCGCAGCGCCAGCGAGCTCAGTCACATCCCTGATTTCGTCAAGCTCGGCGAGGCCTTCGGCATGAAGGCGATGACCGCGTCGCGCCGTGAGGAGGTGGGTCCAATGCTGGATGCGGCCCTGGCCCACAAGGGGCCGGTGCTCATGAACTTCGACATCGATCCCAAGGCCAATGTCTACCCGATCGTCCCGCTCGGCCGCGGGATGCTCGACTTCGTCGAGGCCAGTTGAGATCAGCCAGACGCGACTCCTCTCCGTGCTGGTCGAGAACAAGCCGGGCGTGCTCATGCGGGTGGCATCCATGATCCGCCGCCGCGGCTTCAACATCGACTCGCTGGCCGTCGGGCCCACCGAGGATGAGACGGTCTCGCGCATGACCATCTCCGTCCACGTCGGCCGCCAGCAGGCGGAGCAAGCCACCAAGCAGCTGGCCAAGATCATCGACGTCATCGCCATCGACGACATCACCGGGCTGCGCAGCGTGGCCCACGAGCTGCTGCTCATGCGCGTCCACACGTCGCCGGGGCGCCGGACAGAGATCATCGACACCGTCGAGATCTTCCGGGGCAGGATCGTCGACGTCGGCGCCAGCTCCCTCATCGTGGAGATCAGTGGCAGCAGCGAGAAGATCGAGAACTTCGTCGAGCTGATGCGCCCCTACGGGATCATGGAGATGGCGCGCAGTGGCGCCGTTGCGCTGGTGCGGGGCGACCAGGCCCGCATCCGCATCGTCGACTACGAGGTCGGCGAGGAGGCGGTGGCCGGAGGTTCGCGTCCCTCCCCGGTCGCCGCTGGGCCCGCCGCCGACCTCACCGGGGACATCTGAGGACACTCGCACCCGAGCCATGATCACCACCACCACGACATCCGCCGGCACCACAGAGAGGACCATCTGCAGATGACTGCCCGCATGTACTACGACGTCGACGCCGATCCGGCCGCCCTTCTCGGCGAGAAGATCGCCATCCTCGGTTACGGCTCCCAGGGCCACGCGCACGCCCTCAACCTGCGCGACTCCGGGTTCGACGTCCGGGTGGGTCTGCTGCCGAGACGCAGCAAGAGCCGCGCGGCCGCGCTCGCCGAGGGGCTGCGCGTCCTTTCCCCCGCCGAGGCCTGCGCCGAGGCCGACGTCATCACGGTGCTGACCCCCGACACGGGCCAGCGCGACCTCTACGACAGCGCCGTCGCTCCCAGCCTCAGGCCCGGCGACATGCTGATGTTCGCCCACGGCTTCAACATCCGCTACGAGCTGATCCCAGCCGCCCGCGGGGTGGACGTCAGCATGGTGGCCCCCAAGAGCCCCGGCCACCTGGTCCGCCGCACCTTCGTCGACGGCCAGGGGGTTCCCTGCCCTCTTCGCCGTCCATCAGGATTCGACGGGCAGGGCCCGGCGCGCACCCTCGCCTACGCACGCGGCATCGGCGGAACACGGGCCGGCGTCCTCGAGACCACCTTCGCCGAGGAGACCGAGACGGACCTCTTCGGTGAGCAGGCGGTGCTCTGCGGCGGCGTCTCCTCGCTCGTCAAGGCGGGATTCCAGACCCTGGTCGACGCCGGCTACCAGCCCGAGCTCGCCTACTTCGAGGTCCTCCACGAGCTGAAGCTGATCACCGACCTGATGTATCAGGGCGGGCTCTCCTACATGCGCTACTCGGTCAGCGACACCGCCGAGTACGGCGACTACGTGAGCGGTCCGAGGGTGATCAACGAGGGCAGTCGGGAGGCCATGAAGGGCATCCTCCGCGACATCCAGGACGGCACCTTCGCGCGTCGCTGGATCGAGGAGAACGAGCTGGGCCGGCCCAACTTCATCGAGTACCGCGACGAGGACCATCACCTGCAGGTGGAGAAGGTCGGCGCCGAGATCCGCGCCAAGATGACCTGGCTGGGTGCCAAGACGGCACCGGGGATGGAGGAGCCCGGGCAGACCGGGACAGAGAAGCCGCTGACCGGGGACGGCAGCGTACGGGAGGCCGTCAAGCCATGAGCTCCGACGTACCCACGAGCTCCGGGGACAGCATCGGCGGGTCGGCCAGCCTGGGCAACCCGCTGCTCGACAGGAAGGCCCCGGAGACGCTGGAACCCCTCGTCATCCTCGACACCACCTTGCGCGACGGCGAGCAGTCGCCCGGCGTGGCCTTCAGCAGCGCCGACAAGCTGGCCATTGCCCACCAGCTGGCCAGGCTCGGCGTCGACGTCATCGAAGCGGGCTTCCCCTACAGCTCGCCAGGCGACTTCGCCGCCGTCACAGCCATCGCCGAACAGGTCGAGGGCCCGGTCATCGCCGGTCTCAGCCGCTGCTTCGAAGAGGACGTCCGCGCCTGCGCCAGGGCACTCACGGCGGCGAAGCGGGCCCGCATCCACGTCTTCATCGGCACCTCGCCGATCCACCGCGAGGGTCAGCTGCGGATGACCCAGGCAGAGGTGTACGAGCGGGCGGTGGGCATGACGCGGCTGGCCAGGTCGTTCCAGGAGGACGTCGAGTTCTCCGCCATGGATTCCACCCGCACGGAACCCGACTACCTGGCCCAGATCATCAACGGATGCATCGAGGCGGGGGCCGGGACGATCAACCTGGCCGACACCGTCGGCTACGCCACGCCGGACGAGTGGCGTCAGCTCATCGAGTGGATGTACGTCCAGGTCCCGGCGCTGAGCCGCGTGACCCTCTCGGTCCACTGCCACAACGATCTCGGCCTCGCCACCGCCAACTCACTCATCGGCATCCGCGCCGGAGCGCGCCAGGTCGAGGGCTGCATCAACGGCATCGGCGAGCGCGCCGGCAACACCGCGCTCGAGGAGGTGGCCATGGCGGTCCGGCTCCACCCCGAGGTCTTCGGCGTCGCCACCAAGCTCGACCACACCCAGCTCTTCCGCACCTCGCGGCTCGTCTCCCAACTCAGCGGCATGCTGGTGCAGCCCAACAAGTCGGTGGTCGGAGCCAACGCCTTCGCCCACCAGGCGGGCATCCACCAGGACGGCATGCTCAAGGACCGCCGCACGTTCGAGATCATGGAGCCGAATGAGGTCGGCGCCGGCTCCAGCCTGGTGCTCGGCAAGCTCAGCGGCCGCCACGCGCTGCGTGAGCGTCTGGCCCAACTCGGCTACCGTCTCGACGACGAGGACCTGAAGCGTGCCTTCATCCGCTTCAAGGAGCTGGCCGACCGCAAGCGCGAGGTCACCGACCGCGACCTCGAGGCCATCGTTGCCGACGAGCGTCAGGGCATCGCCGAGGTCTTCCGGCTGGAGCACCTCCAGGTGAGCTGCGGCACCAACCTCCTGCCCACCGCGACGGTGCGGATGCTCCTGCCCGACGGTCAGAGCCGCGAGGCGGTGGCCATGGGCGACGGGCCCATCGACGCCGCCTACCGGGCCATCGACAACCTGGTGCAGGTGGAGGGCCAGCTCGAGGAGTTCGCCGTCCAGGCGATCACCGCCGGCATGGACGCGGTCGGCGAGGTCTCGGTCCGGCTGCGCCGCGCCGGCAAGCTCGCCACCGGCCACGGCGCCGACACCGACATCATCGTCGCCGCCGCCAAGGCCTACATCCACGCCCTCAACCGCCTGTCCGACCAGGCCGACACCGCCCCGCGGGTGACCCCGGAGCGGATGGGCGCGGGCACCTCGGGGAGCGCGGCGGGCCGATGAGCGGACGCACCCTCTTCGACAAGATCTGGGATGCCCATGTGGTCAGCCAGGAGCCGGGCGCCCCGGCGCTGATCTACGTCGACCTGCATCTGGTCCACGAGGTGACCTCGCCGCAGGCCTTCGAGGGCCTGCGCTTGGAGGGCCGCCGGGTGCGCGGTCCCCAGGATGTTGTGGCCACCATGGACCACAACGTGCCGACCACCGACGATCCCGCAAGGGGCGGCGACGAGATCAGCCGGGCCCAGATGGAGACGCTGCGCCGCAACTGCGAGGAGACCGGCATCACCTGCTTCGGCATCGGCCACCGCTGGCAGGGCATCGTCCATGTCATCGGCCCCGAGCTGGGTCTGACGCTACCGGGGACGGTGATCGTCTGCGGTGACTCCCACACCGCCACGCACGGCGCCCTGGGCGCCTTCGCCCTGGGCATCGGCACCTCCGAGGTCGAGCACGTCCTGGCCACCCAGTGCCTCCGCCAGTTCCGCCCCAAGACCATGGAGGTGCGCATCGAGGGATCGCTGCCCGTGGGGGTCGCGGCCAAGGACGTCGCTCTGGGCGTGCTGCAGACCATCGGCACGGCGGGCGCCGCCGGCCACGTCGTCGAGTACACCGGGCCGGTGGTGCGCGGCTTCTCGGTCGAGCAGCGCATGACGCTGTGCAACCTCACCATCGAGGCCGGTGGCCGGGCGGGGATGATCGCCCCCGACGACACCACCGTCGCCTACCTGCAGGGACGCCCGCACGCGCCCCGCGGCGCCAACTGGGACGCCGCGGTGGCGGCGTGGGCGGAACTGCGCAGTGACGGGGACGCCGTCTACGACCGGTGCGTCGTCATCGACGCGACCTCGCTGGCGCCCACCGTCACCTGGGGGACCACCCCGGCGCAGTCGGTGCCCGTCACCGGGCGGGTGCCCGACCCGGAGGCGTTCGGCGACCCTGCGGCGCGCGAGTCCGGGCGCCGGGCGCTCGACTACATGGGCCTGACCGCGGGCACCGCCATCGAGGACATCGCCGTCGACGCCGTGTTCATCGGCTCCTGCACCAACGGCCGCATCGAGGACCTCCGCGTCGCCGCGTCCGTGCTGGCCGGCCAGCACGTGAGCGATCGGGTGCGGACCCTGGTGGTACCGGGCTCAGCCCAGGTCAGGGCGCAGGCCGAGGCCGAGGGCCTGGACCGCATCTTCCGCGCCGCCGGAGCGGAATGGCGCAACGCGGGCTGCTCCATGTGCCTGGGCATGAACCCCGATATCCTCCAGCCCGGCGAGCGCTGCGCCAGCACCAGCAACCGCAACTTCGAAGGCCGCCAGGGTCGCGGCGGCCGCACCCACCTGGTCTCCCCGGCCATGGCCGCGGCGGCCGCTGTGGCGGGGCATTTCACCGACATCCGCGACCTCGCCGGCCGGCAGGAGACACGCTCATGAAGCCCTTCCGCCGCGAGCAGGGTGTGCTCGTCCCCCTCGACCGCTCGGACGTGGACACCGACCAGATCATCCCCAAGCAGTTCCTCAAGCGCATCGAGCGATCGGGGTACGGCCCCTTCCTCTTCAACGACTGGCGGTACGACGAGACGGGCGCCGAGCGTCCCGACTTCGTGCTCAACCAGCCCGAGTACCGCAGCGGCAGCCTGCTGGTGGCGGGGAAGAACTTCGCCTGCGGATCGTCGCGGGAGCACGCCGTGTGGGCGCTCGCCGACCAGGGGTTCCGCGCCGTCGTCGCCCCCTCCTTCGCCGACATCTTCCGCAACAACGCGCTCAAGGTCGGTCTGCTCCCCGTCATCCTGCCGGAGCACGAGGTGCGCCAGCTCCTCGACCTCGCCACCGAGCAGCCCGGCGTCACAGGGGTCGTCGACCTCGAGGCGCAGACGGTGTCCGCCGGCGACCTCCGCTTCCATTTCGGCCTCGACGCCTTCGAACGCCACTGCCTGCTCGACGGCCTCGACGACATCGGTCTGACGCTCCAGCACGAGGCGGAGATCACCGCCTTCGAGGCGGGACGGCCGGCCTGGATGCCCGATCTCTTCCGTCCGAAGGCGGAGCCCGCGGCGCGGGCGGCGGCCACCCCGGGAGGCGGCCGATGAGCGTCAGCGTCGTCTCACTGCCCGGCGACGGCGTGGGGCCGGAGGTCACCGAGGTGGCCCTCTCCGTCCTCTCGCTGGTCTGCGACGAGGCCGGGCTCGACCTCGCCGTGGAGGAGCGCCCGGTGGGTGGCCGCGCCATCGACGAGACCGGCCGGCCTCTCCCCGACGCGACCCTCGCCGCCTGCCGGGGGGCCGACGCCGTCCTGCTCGGCGCCGTCGGTGGACCGAAGTGGGACCACCTCCGCGGCAAGCAGCGCTGCGAGGCGGGCCTGCTGGGGCTGCGCAGCGGGCTGGGCGTCTTCGCCAACCTGCGGCCGGTGCGGGTTCACCCGCGCCTCGCCGACCACACCACCCTGCGTCCCGAGGTGGTGCGCGGCACCGACATGCTCATCGTCCGGGAGCTCACCGGGGGCGCCTACTTCGGCGAGCCGCGGGAGAGGACGGGCAGCGGGCCCACCGAGACGGCGCGCGACACCACCGTGTACAGCGTCGCCGAGGTGGAGCGCGTCGCGCGCATCGCCTTCTCGCTGGCCATGGGCCGCCGGCGCCGCCTCACCTCCGTCGACAAGGCCAACGTGCTCATCACCAGCCAGCTGTGGCGCGACACCGTCACGCGACTGGGCGGAGTTCCCCGAGGTGACCCTGGAACACCAGCTCGTCGACTCCTTCGCCATGAAGCTGATCCTTCGCCCCACCGACATCGACGTCGTGGTGACGGAGAACCTCTTCGGCGACATCCTGAGCGACGAGGCCGGCGCCCTCGGCGGCTCCCTGGGCATGCTGCCCTCGGCATCCCTGGGCGACGGGGTGCCCGGCCTCTACGAGCCAATCCACGGCAGCGCGCCGGACATCGCCGGGCGTGGCATCGCCAACCCCTATGGCGCCATTCTCTCCGTGGCCCTCCTCCTCCGCCACTCGCTGCACCGCGAGGACCTCGCCCAGGCCGTGGAATCGGCCGTGGACGACTGCATCACCGAGGACGTGCTGAGCCGCGACATCGGCGGCACGGCCACGACCCGGGCCATCGGCGAGGCCGTGCGCCGTGAGACCGGCCGCCACCTCGCCACCGTGGGGACCCCGTCATGACCCGTCTGGAGCTCTACGACACCACCTTGCGCGACGGCGCCCAGGGCGTCGGCCTCAACTTCTCCGTCTCCGACAAGCTGCGCATCACCGAGCAGCTCGACCTGCTGGGCGTCTCCGCCATCGAGGGGGGATGGCCCGGCGCCAACCCCACCGACACCGAGTTCTTCGCCCAGATGCGCGGTCACCAGCTCAACCATGCGGTCCTCTCCGCCTTCGGCGCCACCCGCCGCCCCAACGTCGCGGCGCACGAGGACACCCAGCTGCGCGTCCTGCTCGACTCCGGCGCCCCCATGCTCTGCCTGGTCGGCAAGAGCTGGGACCGCCAGGTCACCGACGTCCTGCGCACCAGCCACGACGAGAACCTGCGCATGATCGCCTCCTCGGTGCGCTGGCTGGTGGACAACGGCCGCCGCGTCATCTTCGACGCCGAGCACTTCTTCGACGGGCATCTGAGCAACCCCGACTACGCGCTGCGCTGCATCGAGGCGGCGCTGGGCGGCGGTGCCGAGCGCGTGGTGCTGTGCGACACGCGCGGCGGGTTCCTCCCCGACGCCATCGCAGGCGTCGTCACCGAGGCGGTCGCCCGCTTCGGCCCGGTGCTGGGCATCCACTGCCACGACGACGCCGGTTGCGCCGTCGCCAACTCCCTGGCCGCCGTCCGCGCCGGCGTGGTGCAGGTCCAGGGCTGCGTGAACGGATACGGGGAACGCACCGGGAACGCCAACCTCTGCACCCTCATCCCCGACCTCCAGCTGAAGATGGGCATCCCGGTGGTGAGCGACGAGCAGCTGCGGCGGCTCACCACCATCGCCCGCGACGTCGCCGAGATCGCCAACGTGGCGCCGCCCCATTACGCCCCCTACATCGGCACCGCCGCCTTCGCCCACAAGGGCGGCCAGCACGCCGACGCCATGGCCAAGGCCGCCTACACGTACCAGCACATCGAGCCCGAGCTGGTCGGCAACCTCCGCCAGACGGTGGTCAGCGACCTCTCCGGCCGGGCCACCGTCGTCACCAAGGCGGCCGACTTCGGCGTCGACCTCGACGACGATCCCGCCCTGGCGCGCAAGGTCGCCGACCAGGTGAAGCATCTGGAGCATCTCGGCTACTCCTTCGAAGGGGCGGAGGCCTCCTTCGAGCTGCTGGTCCACCGCGCCCAGGGCCACCGCCCGCCGTTCACGCTCATCGACTTCATCGCCCTCGTCGAGCAGCGCGAGGGCCGGGCCGTCGTCTGCGAGGCGACCGTCAAGGTCCAGGTGGACGGCCGCGTGGTGCACACCGCCGCCGAGGGCAACGGCCCCATCAATGCCCTCGACGCGGCACTGCGCAAGGCGCTCACCCCCGACTTCCCCGAGATCGCCGCCACTCAGCTCTTCGACTACAAGGTGCGCGTCCTCGACGGGCGGGACGGCACCGCATCCCAGGTCCGCGTGCTCGTCGAGAGCGGCGACCACCGCCGCCGCTGGAGCACGGTGGGCTGCAGCGGCAACGTCATCGAGGCGTCCTGGATCGCCCTCGCCGACGCTTTCGAGTACGCCATCGTCGAGTTCCGCCGGCGCGGCCAGGAGCCAGCCCCGGAGGCTGCGGCGGCGGTCACCGCCGAGTAGCGGCGGGGGCCCCTCGGAGGGGTCCGCCTCGGGCGGCGCCCCCGTCGAGGGGGGCGCCGCCCGGCCGTCGTGGGATCCATCCGGATCCCGCGACGTCGCTAGAACTGACGTCCCATCAGGCCGCCCATGAGGCCGCCGGCGGCACCGCCCGCGACCGCATTCTGGGCGCCGCCCTGATCGCCGAGATACTCGCCGATGGCGTGCGCCAGGATCGGCAGCGGCATGGACTGCAGCCAGACGCGGCCGGGGCCGGTCAGCTGGGCCAGGAAGATGCCGTCGCCGCCGAAGAACTTGTTCTTGATGCCGGGAACCGTGGTGATGCCGAACTGCACGGTGTCCTGGAAGAGGCCGACATGACCGGGATGCGCCCGCATGACCTCGCCGGGAGCCAGGTCGAAGGTCAGCACCTCGCCTGACAGCTCGATCCAGGCACGGCCCTGGCCGGCCACCTTCTGGAGGATGAAGCCGTTGCCGCCGAAGATGCCGGCACCGAGCTTCTGCTGGAACCCGGCCGAGAGCACGACGCCCTGCATGCCGCAGACGAAGGCATGGCGGCAGGCCATGAAGGTCATTCCGGGCTGCGGCGCCACGTCGATCGGGAAGATGGAGCCGGGCACCTTGGCGGCGAAGGAGACCAGGCCGGGCTGGGCCTGGGCCGTGTACTCGGTCATGAAGAGCGAGCCGCCACCGACGGCACGCTTGAAGACGCCGCCGATGCCACCGCCGCCGCCGGCCTGGGTGGACGTCCGCATCTGGATGGAGGCGGTCATCCACGAGAGTTCGCCGAACTCGGAGAAGACGGCCTCGCCTGGATTCAGCGCCACCTCCAGAACCGGCATGGTGGTGCCAATGACACGAGCGTCCATGAACATCTCTCCTGAGGGGGGTGGTGGGCTCGATTCTATGCGCGATGCCGCCGGCCGGACGCCGGCGTGGTGGGCTCGCGACGATCCCGGCGAGGCGGCACGGCCGCCCGGTGGGGGCAGGCCGCCGCACGCTCGATGAGGAGCGAGGGCTAGGCGGTCGGGGGCGCCAGCGGTGGCGCGGCCGGCGGCGGAGCGGGGAGCCGCTCGATCGTCGTCACCACCCAGCCGCCATGGGCCACCAGCCAGCCGCCGTCGCCGAACTTCAGCGTGTGCTCGCGGTCGGTCTGGGAGCTGTCCACGGAGGGGTCGCGCTCGAAGCGCCACAGCTCCGACCAGCGGCGCACCGTGTCGTCGCCGGAGACCACCGCGAGCGTGGCGTCGTCGCGTTCCAGCTCCTCGCCGGCCACCTCGAGGCGGACGTCGATCACCTCGCGACCGTCCGTCACCGCCGCCTCGACGATGATGGCCTCGTCGACCTCGAGCCCGGGGAGGAGATGGTGACGATGGGCGGCGACGTCGCCGCCGACCTCCGATTTCACCTCAGCCTCCATTGCCGGGCTGAGCAGGGCGTCCGCCTCATCGAGGTGCTCGGTGCTGCGGGCCTCGCGCACCTTGTTGAAGGTCTCCCTGGCGATGGAGCGGAAGGCGAAGTCGTCGAACTGGGGATCGACCGCCCTGATGGCGGTGAGGTCAACGCCGATCGCCTCGGCGGGAGGCTGCGCGTGGAAGTCCTTGTCGACCTCCTGGTACATCTGCTGGTCGCGGCGATCCTCCTCGTCGAGATCGGAAGCGACCTGCTCCGTGTCGCGTGAGATGGCCCCTGAGAAGGGCACCAGGTGCTCGGCGGCGTGTCCCGTCCTGCTCTCGCCGAAGCGTGTGAGGCGGTCGGTCTTGCTGTCGTGGTCGTCGACGGCATCGGGCATCGGGGTCTCCTGAACGGCCGGAGGAAGTCCAGCGTGAGCATAGGAGGGGGGCCGCCGGGGAGAGGAGGCGTCAGCGATCTGCGACAGAGCCGAGATGCCGCGGGCGGCCGGAGCCCCGGGGCGGCATCCCGGGCCTCCGCCGTCTGCCGCCGGGGCAGGACCGGTCCGGGCGAGCCTATCCGAGAAGCTGCTTCACCAACACCTGGACCTGGGCCATGGTCGCGGTCGTGGCGGTGCAGTAGAGGCCGACGAAGCTCGTCCCCTTCACCGCCAGGATGCCCTCGGCGGTGTTCGAGCCCAGCGCGTACGAGTACGAGTACGCCTCGTCGCCGATGCCGGACACCGCGGTGAAGTTCAGATTCGACTGGGTGGCGGCGAACGACGCTTCAGCGGTGCTGAGGTAGGCCGCCGGGACGTCGTTCACCAGGATGATCAGCACGTCGGACGTGCCGCTCAGGTAGTTGCACTCGACACCGCTCAAGCCCAGGGCGGTCGAGGTGGGATCCGGGAGGGTCAGGCCCAGGGCCGCTCCGGCGGTGGCCGCGGACGGGCAGGACAGCGTCGCGGCAGTGGAGGGCGTCGGCGTGGAGACCGCGGGGGTCGGCGTCCCTCCCGCGGTGCCGGCCTTCGCCGACGAGGAGGTGCTGGAGGCTCCGCAGGCCGCCAGTCCGAGGAGCGCGAGGACGGCCGCGCCGCGCAGGACATGCCGCCGCGGCCGGGACAGAGAGCCTTCGGGAGATGACAGAGAGTTCATGCGAGGGACTCTATCTCACCTCCCCCCGGGCGCTCTGCTCCGCGCCGTGGGGCGTGGCGCGCCCGGCCGCTGTGGCCGGGCGCGCCGCCTCACCTACCCGAGGAGGGTGTTGACGAGGGACTTGATCTGGTCCAGGGTCGCCGTCGTCGCCGTGGCGTACACGCCGATGAACGTCGATCCCTTGGTGGCCAGGATGCCCTGCGCGGTCAACCCGCCGATGGAGTACGAGTACGAGTACGCCGAATCACCCACGCCGGACACGGAGGTGAAGGCAAGGCCAGCCTGGCTGGCCGCCAGCGACGCCTCAGCCGACGCGACGTACGACGCGGCCACGCTGGTGTCCTCGACGATCAGGACGTCGGAGGTGCCGGCGAGGTAGTTGCACGAGATCTCGGTGCCGGTGGTATCGCCCGTGCTCGGCGCCGGGACGGTGATGCCGAGCGCGCCGCCCACGGTGCTGGCCGACGGGCACGACAGCGTGCCGGCCGACGCGGGCGTCGGCGTCGACGCGGGCAGGGAGGTGGACCCGGCGGGGGTGGAGCCCCCGGGTGTGCCGGTCGAGGAGCCGGTGCTCGAACTGCCGCAGGCTGCGAGGGCCAGGCAGCAGAACAGCGCCGCTCCCGCGACTTGGTAGAGGCGCTTCCGCGCCGGCTGGGATGGGCCGTCGATCGTGGTCAAAGGAGTCATGTGATAACTGTACCATCCGAACCCGGGCGAAGTCCCGCACCGCTTAGGGCCGAATGACCCGACGCAGGGAAGTGGCGACCGAGCCGGAACCGCCCGCGCTCGATTTGGGAACGCTCCGCGACCGCGCCCCGGTCACCCCCCAGGATCTGGGTGACGAAGGCCACGATCTGCTTCAGCGGCACGGTCGTCCCGGTGCACGAGACACCGGCGTAATCCGTTCCGTTCACGGCGAGGATGCCGTCCTCGGTGACACCGCCGTCGAGGTACGAGTACGAGTACGCCTGGTCGCCCACTCCCGACACCGGTGAGAAGGTGATCGCCGACACCCCGGTGAACTGCTTCTGAAACGTCTCCACCGCCACCTCCGCCGTGCTGAAGATCGACGCGGTGACACCGGGGATCAGGGTGATGAGGACGTCTTTTGTGCCGAACGGGTAATCGCAGAGGACACCCTCGGGCATGACGGTCGCGGTCGGGGCCGGAGGCGTCAGGTCCAGGGCGGCAGCGACGGTGGCGGCGGAGGGGCAGCCGACCGCGGGCGTCGCCGTCGTCGCGGGAGGCGAGGACGAGGCGCTCGCCGCCGCCGTGGCTGCGGCCGGTGACGGCGCCGGCGTCGCGCTGCCGCAGCCGGCAACGCATGCCAGCAGCGCCGCCGCCGCGGCGAGAACCGCGCGCTGGAAGGCGTGGCGGGTCGAGCTGCGGGCCGGGTGCGAGGGGGTCGCATGCGCCACTCTACAGATCGACCGCCAGGCCCACGGCCGGGGCCTCGCAGCGGGAGTGGATCAGCGCCGCCAGTCGACGTCCCACCGCCGATCACGTGCTGCGGCGACGATCGAATATGCTAGCTCCACGATGCGCATCGCCATCACCGGCGGCACCGGATTCGTCGGCACCCACGTCGCCAGGCTGCTCGACCGCCGCGGCCACGAGGTGGTCCTTGTGTCCCGCGGAGTCCGCAAGGGCGGCATCGCCGGGGCCGATGTGAGCGTCGCCTCCGCCGACCTCGTCACCGGCGCCGGCCTCGCCGACGCCTTCGCCGGATGCGACGCCGTGGTGCACCTCGCCGCGATCATCGTCGAGCGGGGGCAGGCAGACCTTCGACTCGGTCAACCGCCTGGGCACGGCCAACGCGGCGACGGCGGCAGCGGAGGCGGGGGTCGGCCACTTCGTCCACCTCAGCGCCATCGGGGCCGGCACCGACCCCGGCTATCCCTACCTCGACAGCAAGTGGGCCGGCGAGCAGGCGGTGCGCATCAGCGGGGTTCCGTACACCGTCATCCGCTCCAGCGTCATCTTCGGCCCGGGCGACGGATTCTTCACCAAGCTGGCCACGCTGGTCCGGCGCGTGCCGCCCTTCTGTTCCCTGCCCATCGCGGGGGATGGGCGCGCCCTCTTCCAGCCAATCGCGGCCGCCGACGTCGCGCGCTGCATCGCGCTGGCGCTGGAGAGGGGGCCGAGCCGCGGCGTCGTCTCCATCGGCGGGCCCGACCACCTCAGCTACGAGCAGATCATCGAC